>NZ_LNSK01000004.1:0-285000 GCF_001468495.1 Sphingopyxis sp. A083
ACCGGCAGCCGGTCGCCCGCCTGCGCCTGTTCGGGCACCCAGATATCGAGCGATTGCCGCACGCCGCGGCCATAGGGCTGGTCCGCAAGGAGCAGGCGCGCGCCCCTGCCGCTGCCGAGCAGCTTGTCGGCAAGGTCGAGCGACTTGGCGCCGCCCGCAACGATCGCCCTGGCTCCGCCGCCGAACAGCAGCACGAGCAAGCCGATGAGAAGAAGGAATTTGATCAACCGCCGCTGTTCCCTGACCGTCCGATCCGCCATGCCTCACCCCGCGACCCGGCCCGTCTCCGCGCCCTACAGCCGTCGGCGAGCGCGAACAAGCGCCGTGCGCGTTACCTTTTCGCGCGTCGTGCGTTGGGCGGGCATGACCAGCCCCTTTTCGCGCCCCGCCCTGATCTGCAACGACCGGAGCGGCAGCTATGACGAGAGCATCCATCGCCAATTGATCGACGCGTGCGCAGCCGCTGGCGCGTCCGTTGCGGAAAGCTTCATCCTGCCGAAGGACGATCTGCCCGACGCCGCCGCGCTGCGCGCAAGCGCCATCGATCTGCTGATCGTGTGGACCGGCGACGGGACGATCAACGCCGCAGCGACCGGTTGCGAAGGCTGGCACGGCCCGCTGTTGCCGCTGCCCGGTGGCACGCTGAACCTCCTGTCGAAACATTTGCATGGCGACCATCCGGCCCCCGCCATTCTGGAGCGCGCGCTGGTGAGCGGCGGGCGGCGCGCCCCGGTCCCGACCATCCGGTCGGCGGCGCGCGAAGCGTTCATCACAGTCGTCGCGGGGCCGGCGACACGCTGGGCCGAGGTCCGCGAAACGATGCGCAGCCAGGGGCTGATCGAAGCGAGCCGCGAAGCGCCCGATGCGCTCGAGGAAATGCTCAACGCCCCCGGGGTGCAGGTCGCGGGATCGGACGCCGCCTACCCGGCGATCATCCTGACCCCGACCCGGGAAGGCATTACCGCCGACGGCATAGTGGCGGACGCCACGGGCGATGTGCTGCGTCACGGGCTCGCATGGCTCGGCGGCGATTTTCGCGATGGTCCGCACGAGCGCGTCGCGACCGCGGAAACAATCATTCTCGAAAGCGATCGCATCATCGCGCTCGAATATGACGGCGAACTGGCCGAAATCCCCTCGCCCGCCCGCTTCTCGATCGGGCAGAGCGCGCTCGACTTCATCGCGACCGCCTGATGCGCCTGTTCCACATCAGCGACCTGCACTTCGGGCTCGAAGATCGCGAAGCGCTCGCCTGGTTCCGCGAATGCGTTCGCCGCGAACAGCCCGACGCGGTGTTGATAACCGGCGATCTGACGATGCGGGCGCGGAGCCGCGAATTCGCCGCCGCGTGCGATTGGATCATGGCGCTCGACCTGCCTGTGACGGTCGAAGTCGGCAACCACGACCTGCCTTATTTCAACCCCGTCGCGCGGTTCCTGCACCCTTATCGCCGGATTCGGCGGATCGAGGCGCTGGTCGAACGCGAGCTCGACTTTCGCAATCTGGCCGTCGTTCCGCTGAAGACCACGGCGCGGGCGCAATGGCGGCTCGACTGGTCGAAAGGCTGGGTGACGCGCAAGGCGCTTGCCCGCACACTCGCGGCGATCGACGCCCTGCCGCGCGGGACGCAGGTGCTGGTGACGGCGCACCACCCGCTCGTCGAAGCGGGGACCAAGGGGCGCGCGCTGACCCGCGGCGGCGCGGCGGCACTTGCCGCCCTTGCCGATCGCGGCGTCGCCGCCGTACTGACCGGGCATGTCCATGACGCCTTCGATCTGATTGCCGACACCCCCGCAGGCCCGATCCGCATGATCGGCGCCGGCACCCTGTCGCGCCGGATCCGGTCGACGCCGCCGAGCTTCAACGAATTGCGTATCCGCGGCGGGGAGATTTCGGTCCGCGTCCGCAATCTGGCGCGGGTGCCGACTCCCGACATGCTGATCGACGCGATACCGCCCGACGCACGGCCGCCCCGCGAACCCGGCGAGCCCATCGCCCCCGTCGGCGCGGTGCCGCCAACCGATCCGCCCGTCCATTGACGCATCGGGATTGACGCAGTGCCGCGTCCCGTTAGGTTGCACATAAAAACGGGATGAGGATCATGCTGACAAAAGGCGACGATTATCCGTTGCACCAGACCAGCGAGCCGATTGCGTTCGCCGGGACCGACCGCAACTTCTACGACCGCTATTTCTTCAACGGCTACAGCGCGGACGGCAGCGTCTTTTTCGCCGCCGCGATGGGGTTTTACCCCCAGCTCGGCATCGTCGATGCCAGCTTTTGCGTGATCGCCGAGGGGGTGCAGCATAATCTGCGCGCCAGCCGTCGTTCGGGCGGCGAACGGCTCGACCTGTCGGTCGGCCCCATCGCCATCGCGATCGACGATCCGCTGCAAAAAGTGACGCTGCGGATCGCCGCCGGCGATGGACCGCTGGCCGCCGAACTGACGTTCACCGGGCGGCATTTTCCGATCGAGGAGCCGCGCTTCATCCGCCGCAACGGCACGCGCCTGTTCATGGACTATACGCGGATGACGCAGAACGGCCGCTGGTCGGGATGGCTTTCGGTTGACGGCGCGCGCACCGATCTTGGCGCGGGGTGGACGGGTACCCGCGACCGGAGCTGGGGGGTGCGGCCGGTCGGTGCCGCCGAACCGCAGCCGCCGCCCGAGGGCAATTTCAACCAGTTCTTCTGGCTCTGGACGCCCTGCAATTTCGACGCCGCATCGCTCTTCTTCCACAGCAACGACGATGGTGTCGGCGCGCCATGGAACCGGCGCGGCGTGATCAGCGGCGACGACGGGACCGAACGCCATTTCGATGCGCCCGGCTTTGCCATCGACTGGCAGAGAGGGACGCGCCGCATCGCACGAATGACCGCCGATCTCGGCGGCGGCCGCGCGCTGGCCCTGACCCCGGCGGGTCCGGTGTTCGCGATGAGCGGGCTCGGCTACACGCATCCCGTCTGGGGCCACGGGCTCGATCATGGCGCCGAGCTTGCCGTCGCGCATGACCGGCTGACCGAGGCCGAGCGCGGCTGGGGCAATCCGCTGGCGATGCACATCCAGGCTTTCGTGACTGCGGAACTGATCGATGGCGGACGGACCCACCACGGCGTCGGGGTGCTCGAACAATTGTTCGTCGGACCGCACAGCCCGACCGGATTGACCGGCCTGATGGATCCCGCTGCATGAGCTTTCCGACCGCGCCGGAGGCGATGACGGCCGACTGGATCGCCGACAAGCTGGGTCAGCCCAAGGGCGCGCTCAAAGGCTTTAGCGCTGCCGCCATCGGCACCGGGCAGATGTGCGACAGCTTTCGCCTTACGCTCGATTGGGCGGACGGCACCGGGCTGCCCCCAACGATCGTCGCAAAATGCCCGAGCCATGACGAGGCAAGCCGCAATATCGCGGCGCTCACCGCCACCTATGTCAAGGAGGTGAGCTGGTATCGCGAACTGGCAGCGGGCAGCGGCGTCGCGGCGCCGCACTGCTACCATGCCGATATTGCGGACAATGACGTCGACTTCATCCTGCTCCTCTCCGACCTCGCGCCGGCACGGCAGGGCGACCAGCTCGCCGGCCTCGGTCTTGCCGGGCTCGCGCCGTGCATCGACGCCGCGGCGGGGCTGCACGCGCTGTTATGGAACGACGCCCGCGCGGACGCGCTGCCATGGCTGAACCGCGACACAAGCCAACTCGTCCGCGCGCTGTTTCCCGGACTCTATGAGGGGTTTCGCGAGCGCTACGCGGGTCGGCTCGACCGCGACGCGCTCGATCTCGGCGCCGGGATCGTCGATCGTCTCGACGCCTATCTGACGCGCACGCCGGCCGCGCGCACGATCGTTCACGGCGACCTGCGCATCGACAATATCCTCTTCGCCCCCGACGGAGCGCGTTGCTGGCTGGTCGACTGGCAGACATTGGGCCGTGGCAGCGGCGCGACCGACATCGCCTATCTGGTGGGAACGAGCATCGCCGATCCCGCCGAACGCGCGGCCGCCGATCGCGCCGCCTTCGACGCCTGGATTGCCGCGTTGCGCGCGCGCGGCGTCGAACCCGACGAAGCGGAATTGTGGGACGATTATCGCGTCGGCGCGCTGAGCGGATATTTCATGGCGGTGTTCGCATCGATGAATGTCGAGCGCACCGAACGCGGCGACGAAATGTTCGCGGTGATGGCCGAGCGCCCCGCGCGGCAGGCGATCGCGCTCGGCAGCCTCGACCTTCTCTAGGTGGCGACGCGGCTGTCGACCACCGCCTCGACGATCGCAGCACAAAAGGCGTCGAGGTCGTCGGGGCAGCGGCTCGTGATGATCCCGCGATCAACGACCACCGCCTCGTCGAGCAGCTTTGCGCCAGCGTTATCGATGTCGGTACGGATCGACTTGTAACCGGTCATCCGCCGGCCCTCGGCCAATCCGGCCTCGATCAGAAGCCACGGCGCATGGCAGATGGCGGCGACCGGCTTACCCGCTTTGGCGAAGGCGCGGATCAGGTCGATCGCCGCGTCCTCTACGCGCAGCAGATCGGGATTGATCTGCCCGCCCGGCAGCACCAGCGCGTCATAATCTTCGACATCGACGTCCGTGATAAGACGATCGACCGCGACCTTGTCGCCCCAGTCGCTGCCATCCCAGCCACGAATGTCGTCCGTCCGCAGCGACGCGATGCTTACGTCGGCGCCTGCGTCCTCAAGCTGTTTCAACGGCACTTCGAGTTCGGACTGTTCGAAACCATCGGTCGCCATGATCAATATCTGGCGACCGGTGAGCGATGCGGCGTTCGGCATGGGCTTTCTCCTTCGATGCTGTTGCCAAGCCAACGCGCCGCCATCGCCCGATGTTGCAGTCGGCGCTTAGAAAGCACCACGCAAAAAGGGCGGCCCGTCGCCGGACCGCCCCCTCTGCATCGCCGACGCGGTGCGCGTCAGAAGTGGAAAGTCACCGAACCGCGATAGCTCTGGTTCGACACGTCCTTGCGACCGATCGTCGTGTCGGCGCCGATCGAGAGATCGACATTGCCGGTCGACAGCGTCAGGCCGGCGCCGACTTCGGCCCAATCCTTGTCAGTACCCGCCAAACCGAAGATCGCATTGGGGCCGAGCCCGCCGACGAAATTCGCTCCGAAAGCCGCCGGCGCATCCTTGAATTCATGCACATAATCGGCGTTCAGATAAGGCTGAATCCTGCTGCCGGCCTTACCCGACAGGGCGAGCCCGGCGCGCGCCTGCACGCTGTCCACGCTGTCGCGATCATAGACGAGCGCCGGAACACCGCCCGTTTCCTTATATTTGGAGAAGCCGATATGCGTGGCGCGCAGTGCCGCGCGCGGACCGACTTCCATCGAACCGGCATCGAACATCTTTGCCAGGCTGACCTCGCCCGACACGACAAGCGAACTGTCTTCGCCGGTCAGCGTATAAGGCGTGCCGACCAGATCGGCGATGCGTGTGGTCTTCGATCCGAAGGCACCGGCGCTGGCCTGCGCGGCAAGCTCGACACCGCCCGCGAAGCGTGTCTTGCCATAGAGCGTACCCTGGACCAGCGTGCCCTTCGCCGACTGGCCGACGACCGCGGTGTTACCCTTGACGTCGGTGTAGCTGAGCGAGAAGCCGACCAGACTGCCGTCGCCGACCGCCTTTTCAACGCCGCCCGCAAGGTAGAAGCCGTCGAATTGATCGCGGCCGGCCGCCGGAACCGCCGTAGCCATCGCACGGCTGTCGCCGTCCAGATAGCCGCCGGCAAGGAAGCCGCTCATGTCGTCGGGCAGCTTGCCCTGTTCGACCGCCATCGGCGCCGAATCGCTGCGCACCGCAGCGCCGTCGGCACCCGCCGCCGTCATGTTGAGCGCAGCAAGCTGCATGGGCCGGCCGATATAGGCCAGCGTTCCACCCATGCTGGCTTCATCGAGCCGCTGGAGCCGGTCGCGGGTAAAGCGCGCCATATTGTCGACGGCGACGGTCGCAAGCGAACCGCGCAGCGTTTCCGTCCGCGGCGCCCAGCTGTCGAGCGTCGCCTGGATCGTTGCTGCGCTTTGCATGTCGAGCGGGCCGTAAAGTCCCGAAAGACCTGCCGCACCGCGCGAATCGTCGAGCAGTTGCGCATAGGCCTGCTGAACGGGCGACGCGCCGCTGACTACATCTTCGTAGAGACCGGCGTCGATCGCCACCGTGACCGACGCGGGACCGTAAGTCAGCGTGGGCGTCAGGATTGCGGAAATATTGGCGACATTGTCGAATGTCCCTGTAATTCCACCTTCCGCGGTCAGGAAGACATATTCATCGCCCGCCTTGACCGAATAGCCGCTGGCCGGCGAGAAAATCACCGTGCCGCCAAGGTCGGCCGTGCCGAGCGACGTGCCGTTCGCAACCACCGACAGCAGATCCGACGTGCCGTCGCCCAGATTGACGAACAGCTGGCTGCCCGATGCAAGCACCAGATTGCCACCGACGGTCAGCGTCCCGACGGTCGTGGTCGTCCCGGGCGCGATCTGGCCGGTGACGCTGGTCAGATAGGGCGCGTTGATCCGCCCCGAGCCCAGCAGGCCGCCGCCCATCAAGCTATAGTCGCCGATCGTGGTCAACGTTCCGTCGACCTGATTGAGCCCGGCAAATTGCGTCGTGTTCATCAGCGTGGTGAGCGAGGCGCCGCTTGCGATCACCAGTCCCGCGTCGGCGGCCCCGATGGTCAGACGATCGATGGTGATATCGGCGCCCGAAAGCGTGGTCGTTCCCGCCGCTGCCAGCGTCACGTCGAAATAACGCGCCGCGGTGCCCGCCAGATGGTCGGGGTCCGAATTGTCGGGCACGAAACCCGTCGCGCCCGGCAGTCCGTTGGTCAGCGTGGCGGACGGCAGAACCGTCCCTGTCCCATCGGCCTGCGCTTCGGGTGCAATTCCGTCGATGAACCCCCCGGCGGCCGTGACCTGCCCCTGACCGGCGTTATTGCCAGCCGTCCCGATCGGATCGCCCGTCACCGTTTCGACGCCCGTCGCCGTGTCGTAACAGTCGTTAAGGCCCGTCGTCTGATAGCAGATTTGCCCGAAGTCCCCGTCGGTCCCGAAAATCTGTTCGCCCGGCGTCGTCGGAATCCCGTTGACGGGCTGACCGCCGGACAGGATCATATAGGCGGGATCGAGCGTCGAGACCCAATGATTGGCATCGGTCCACTGTCCGTTTCCGGCCTTCGTCCCGACATAGTGATAGGGATTGTTCTCCGCGATCCAGTCCCAATAGAGGTAAAGCGGCTGATAAAAGCTGACGGCGCCATAGCTATAGGGCGCTTGGCCGTTGAAGAAGCGCGAATAGCCGCCCGACAACACGCCAATCACCAACTGCTTCGAAAAATTCTGCAAAATCAGCGGCCCGCCTGAATCGCCGGGAGCGGTGATGCCTTCGGTCGGCGTGCCGTCCTCTGCGGTGCGCGCATTGTCGCGGAACGCGTTGAAATCGAACACGCTTGCGCCCGAAAAGCCGCGGCGCGGATCGTCGAAGTCGAGGAAATAGAGATTCTGGGTCAGCCCATTGGGGGCTCCGCCGAACAGAAAACCCTCGAAGGTTTCGAGGTCGGTCAGCGCGCCGAGGATGTTTTCGGCGGCGCGGCGACGGAAATCGGAACCGCCCGTCTGGCCGGTTTCGCCCGTTCCGACGCTGCCATACCCGTAGATGCCGACATTATAGCCGGTCCCGTCCGCCGTGACGTCGGTTGCGGGCAGCGGCGAGAAGAGCAGCGCCCAGGTGGGAACATCGGCCGCCGGGGTGTCGAGCGTGGCGAGCGCGACGTCGCCATAGAGGAAGCTCTGCGCATCCGGCTCGAGCGAGTAGGGATTATAGGCGACATGGTTGACGTTATAGAAGGATTGCGCGGTGTTCGTTTCATACTGCCCCGTGCCGTCGGCACCGCCGAACAGCCAACGGATCAATTCATCTGTCTCCCCCGGCGCGTTGGCACGCAGGTTGTTCTCGAAGCCGAACCCGATCGGAATCCCGCCCGTCGCCGCGCCATAGTCGGCACCGGGCGCCTCATTGACGCAGTGCGCCGCAAAAATCACCGTGCGCGGATTGATCAGGGTGCCGGTGCACAAGCCGACGAAGCCACCGCCCTGATCGATGATCATCTGGCCGATTCCCGTCACATTGTTCGGATCGCGCGCACTCACCGTCGTTCCGGGGTTGGCGATCAGAATTTCGGGTTCGGGCGACACCTTGACGGTATAGGCGCCCGCCTGGGTGATGTTCAGACCGTCGTCTTGCGGTTCGGGCGCCACGGCGTCGAGAAAGCCGGCACCTGCCACCGGAGCCGCGCTCGCTTCGACCTGCGCCGAAGCAGGTGCCGCCTGAAAAATCCCGGCAGCGCACACGGACGCGAGAAGAACACCGCGGCGTGCACGCCGCGAGATCGGATAAGATTGCATTTTCTACCCCCTGATTCAGTGTCATCCGGTCCGGGTCGGGATCGACTGACGTGGGGACAGAATAACCGCTGTCACGAATATGACAATGTTCGTTTACAGATATTTAGCCATTTCGGAGGCGGTCCCGGGGCACAGGCGTGGACCACGCAAAAAGGGCGGCCCGTCGCCGGACCGCCCTCCTTTTCTCCGCCCGTCGGCGGAAGAAACTTAGCGCTTCGAGAACTGGAAGCTGCGGCGGGCCTTCGCCTTGCCGTACTTCTTGCGCTCGACCGCGCGGCTGTCGCGGGTCAGGAAGCCGGCCGCCTTGACCGTGCCGCGAAGCGCCGGTTCGAAGCGGGTCAGCGCCTGCGCGATGCCGTGCAGAACGGCGCCTGCCTGGCCCGACAGGCCGCCGCCCTTGACGGTCGCGACGACGTCATACTGGCCGGCGCGTTCGGTCAGGCCGAAGGGCTGGTTGATGACGAGGCGCAGCGTCGGGCGCGCGAAATAGACTTCCTGGTCGCGGCCGTTGACGGTGATCTTGCCCGTGCCGGGCTTGACCCACACGCGGGCGACGGCGTCCTTGCGGCGACCGGTCGCATAGGCGCGGCCCTGCTTGTCGACCTGCTTTTCGCGAAGCGGAGCGGTCGGGGTTGCCGGAGCGACGGTGCCTTCGACGGCGCCGGCGAGATCCTTGAGATCGGTCATGGTCTGTTCTTCAGCCATTATGCACCCACCTTGTTCTTGCGGTTCATCGACGCGACGTCGATCACTTCGGGGCTCTGCCCTTCGTGCGGATGTTCGCTGCCGGCGAAGATGCGCAGGTTGCGCATCTGCTGGCGGCCGAGCGGGCCGCGCGGGATCATGCGTTCGATGGCCTTTTCGAGCACGCGCTCGGGGAAGCGACCTTCCAGAACCTTCTGGGCGGTGACTTCCTTGATGCCGCCGGCATAGCCGGTGTGCTTGTAATAGACCTTGTCGGACAGCTTCTTGCCGGTGAACTTCACCTTTTCGGCGTTGATGACGATGACATTGTCACCGCAATCGACGTGCGGGGTAAAGCTCGGCTTGTGCTTGCCGCGCAGGATATTGGCGATGATCGACGCGACACGGCCAACGACCAGGCCGTCGGCGTCGATCAGCACCCATTTCTTTTCGACCGTACCGGCATTCGCCGACTGGGTCGTCTTGGTCAGCGCCTTCATGGCACGCTCCTTGACAGAGATGGACGGGAGTGACCGGCCGGACGGCCCGCCACCCCGAAAACAAACCGCACCGCCCGACCCGAGGGGGACTCAAGCGGCGCTTCGACGCGGGCCAATGGCGATAGACAGACCGAAAGTCAAGCTGAGAGCGGCTTTGCTGACGGGTATTATGATACCATCATCCGGGATCGCTCAGTTCGAGCGCCCGGATCCGCTCCTCGACCAGCTTGCGATCGGCGGCGTTTCCGGTCGCCAGGAAGCTCTGGCGGCGCTCCTCGGCGAGCAGCCCGGTCGCCAGATCGATCGTCCAGCGCGTATCGACCTCGATCGGCTGCGCCGCGCCGGCGGCGGGCGGCTCGCTCGCCGATATGGTGCGCCGGCCGGCGACGGTGACGGTCATGATCGGACCGTCGGCGCCGTTCGGGATCGCGCCGTTCGCGGGCACGACGAGGGCGCGGATGTCGGCACTCGCCAGCTTGTCGCGCTCGGCTGACGGCAAGGTGGCGATGATCTGCGCGGCCTGCTTCGCCTCGGGCCGGTCCGACGACTCCGCAAGCGCCTGCGCCCGGTCGACGACGCGGCGCCACAGCCCGTCGGGGTCGACCATATCGACCGAGCTGCCGTCGGCGGGGACGAAATAGGTCAGCGTCTCGCCGATCAGCGGGTCGATCATCAGCCGCAGCGCGCGCGCGACTTCGGGATGCGCATCCGACTCGACGCGGTCGATCCGCGCCAGCAACTGATAACCGCGCCCGACGCGCTGCCACCGCAAATCATAAACGAGCGCAAAGCTGGTGAAGCCGCCGTCGCGGCTCAACCGCCGCGTTGCGACGCGATAGGTGAGCGGACGATCGAGCGGCGGTGCGAAGGCCAGCACGGCAACCTGCTGCGTTTCCGAAGGAACCGGAGGCTCCGGCGCCTGCGCCGCAAGCAGCAACAGGGCACCGAGAGCGATCATGCCGCTGCGCGACCGAGGCGGTGCAGCGCGGCGGCAGTCGTCGCGACGAGAATGGCGCCCGTCACCTGGTGCAACACCGCAATCCACATCGATACGCCGGTCACGACCGTCAGAATGCCGAGCGTCATCTGCGCCGCGACGACCAGTAGCAGCAAACCGGCCTCGCGCCGAGCCCCTTGCCGGGCGAGCGAGCGCGCCAGCAACAGCAACGCGCCCGCGGCGACCCACGACCACCAGCGATGGAGGAAATGGATGAGGAAGGGATCGTTGGAGACGGCGAGCCAAGTGCCACCCGACCAGTCGATGCCTTCGGGAACGAAATGATCATTCATCAGCGGCCAGGTGCTCGCGACATAGCCCGCATTGAGCCCGGCAACCCACGCGCCGAGCAGGAGCTGGACGATCAGAATCGCGATGACTGCAATCGCCGCGCCCGTCAGGCGCGCCGGGCGCGCACCGGGATCGCGCGCCAGCAGCGCAAGGTCGCGTGCCGTCCACACGAGCCCCGCAAGCAGGAACAGCGCGGTCAGAAGGTGCGTCGCCAGTCGGAAATGGCTGACATCGGTGCGATATTCGAGTCCCGACGCGACCATCCACCAACCGATCGCGCCCTGCAGGCCGACAAGTGCGGCGAGCGCGAACAGCCGCCAGCCATAGCGCGCCGGAATCGCGCGGCGCCACGCATACCAGGCAAGCGGCACCAGCAAAGCCATGCCGACCATACGGCCAAGGATCCGGTGCAGCCACTCCCAGAAGAAAATGCCCTTGAAGGCCGCGAGTGACATGCCGAGGTTGATCTCCTTATATTCGGGGATCTGCTTGTATTTTTCGAACTCGGCCTGCCATCCGGCCTCGGTCAGCGGCGGCAGCACGCCCGATACGGGCTTCCATTCGGTGATCGACAGCCCCGATTCGGTCAGCCGGGTGATGCCGCCGACGGCGACGACCATGATGACGAGGATGGCGACGGCCCACAGCCAGCGCGCGAGCGCGGCGGGGCGGGGATGGAGCGGCCGGGCCGATGACGAAGCGTTCAACATCGCCCCGCCCTATCGGCGCTTGCCGGGCGATAGGCAAGAGGCGCCGACACCCCGCGAAATTCATGGCTCCGACAGAAAGCCACTGATAAGTCGGCGGCATGCTGCGCCTGTCCGCCGCCCTTCTGCTTGCCAGCGCTGCCCCCGCCGCCGCGATGGCCGAGCCCTCTCCATATCCGGCGCTCGCCGCGCTCGAGGCGCGCGTCGCGACCATCGGCTACCGCCTGACGACGGGCAATGCGCCATGGTGCGCGCGGGTCCAGCCGCAGTTCGGCTGGCTGTGGGGCGATCCGCGGCTCTATTCCGACGCGCAGCGCCCGGCGGCCGAGGCTGCTTATGGCGCCGCGAGCACCGACAGGCCGTTCCTTGCCGCGGTCGCCGCGGGCTCGCCCGCCGCCGCCGCCGGGCTCCATGCGGGGAGCCTGGTGCAAGGCCTGGCCGGTTCCCTGCCGCCGCAGGGCGAGGGCAGCGACGCCTATGCCCGCATCGCCGCGCTCGAAAGGCTGTTTGCAGGCCTGCCGAGCGACCGGCCGGCCATGCTCGACACTGGCAAGGCTCCGGTGCGGATCGCACCGGTGGTCGGCTGCGCGACCGACTTCCGCGTCGATGCCCGCGACCGCCCCGACGGGGCCGCCGACGGCCGGCTCGTCGTCATTTCCGCAGGGCTGGCGCAATTCGCAAAGGACGACGCCGAGCTTGCGGCGGCCATCGCGCACGAACTGGCGCATAATATTCTCGGGCACCGCGCCCGGCTCGATGCCGCGGGGGTCGATCGCGGACTGTTGCAGCAGTTCGGGCGCAATGCCCGGCTCTTCAAACAGACCGAGATCGAAGCCGATCGCCTGTCGCCCTGGCTGATGGCGAATGCCGGCTATGACCCGCGCGCCGCAGTCCGCTTCTGGACCGCTTTCGGCCAACGTGCCGGCCGTCCGCTGCTTCAGGCGGGAACCCACCCCCGATGGCAGGACCGCGCCGCCTCGATCGAAAGGGAGGTTCGGGCGATCGAGGCGCAGCGCGCAGCGGGCCAGCCGCTCGCGCCGCCGCTCATCGGCGCGCCGCCGCCCTTGGAATAGAGGGCGGTCGATCCTATCTGGGCGTCTTCCACCCCATCAAAGGATCGACGCGATGACAGAGACCGCCATTTTCGCCGGAGGCTGCTTCTGGTGCACCGAAGCGGTATTCAAATCGCTGGCGGGCGTCGAAAGCGTCGAAAGCGGCTATATCGGCGGGTCGGTCGCCAATCCGACCTACAAGCAGGTGTGCAGCGGCGATACGGGGCATGCCGAGGCGATCCGCATCGGATATGATCCGGCGGCCATTTCCTACGCTGATCTGCTCGACGTGTTCTTCGCGACGCACGATCCGACGCAGCTCAATCGCCAGGGCAACGACATCGGCACCCAGTATCGCAGCGCCATCTTTCCGCTCGACGAAACGCAGGCGGCCGCCGCCGAGGCCGCAATCGCGCGCGCACAGCCCGACTGGCCCGCGCCGATCGTGACCCGCATCGAACCGGCGTCGACCTGGTATCCCGCCGAGGATTATCATCAGGACTATTGGGACGGCGAAGGCCAGCGCAATCCCTATTGCATGGCCGTGATCCCACCCAAGCTCGCGAAGCTGCGCAAGGGGTTTTCGGAGCGGCTGCGCGAGGCCTGAAGCCATCGAAGGACGGGCGGCCGACTGTTGCAATATGGCCGCATGGCGTCACTTTTCCTTGACTTAGCGGCGCTTTTCTCTAGCGGACGCCGCCTCGCGGGGGCAGGATCACCCCCTTCCGAGGTGGGGACCGCTACAGCGTGCTGATACCATTGTTCCTGATCGGCTCGTCGATGACGGCGCCGCAGCTCGCCATGCAGGCGGCGGCGCAAACTGTCGTGGACGACAGTCCGGGTGGCATGGCGCTGGCGGTCAACCGCATGCTCGGCGGCATCGTGACCTATGCGACATGGCCGAACGAGGCGCCGGGCGCCCCGCGCACCATGTGCGTCATCGGCACCCCGCGCCTGACCGAACGTCCGGCGCCCGACCTGCCCGGCCGCGGATCGGTGAGCGTCCGGCGCGTCAGCGCCGCAGCGGCAATCGGCGGCGCGGGCTGTCACATGCTCTATCTCGGGCAGATGCCCGTGGCGGACCGGCAACGCCTGATCGGCTGGGTGCGCGGAAAGGCGGTGCTCACGGTCACCGACGATGACAGCAACTGCAACCTCGGCGCGATGTTCTGCCTGAACGCGCAGGGCCAGCGGCTCAGCTTTTCGGTCAATCTCGATTCGATCGGCCGCGGCACGGTGCGCGTCGATCCGCGCGTGCTCAAGATCGGCAGCGACGGAGGACCGCGATGACGCCGTCCCCCGCCCCCGAACGCAGCGGCGCGCGCACGACCCTGCAAAAGCTGCTGTCGCGCTTTCACTTCGGGGTCACGCTACTCGCGGTCGCGCTGTCGGGGATCACGATCCTGCTCGCCGGGATCACGACGCTGCGCGGCTATGCCGACCGCAATATGGAACTGGCGGCGCAGGTCGCGGCCTACGGCGTCGAACCCGCGCTCGTCTTCAACGATCCGCAGGCTGCGCGCGAGGGGCTGCAGCCGCTCACCAGGATACCCGGCATCGCGCGCTTGCGCGTGCTCGACGACAAGGGACGGCTGCTCACCGAATGGGTGTCGCCGCACGGCGATGCGATGCCGATGCTCACGGGCTTTTTCTTTCCGCGGCCCTTTGCGACGACCGTCCAGCGCAACGGGTCGGTGATCGGGACGATCGAGGTGTGGGGCGACAGTTCGACGCTGACCCATTATGTACGGCTTGGCCTGCTCGCCGGCCTCGCCTGCCTGCTCATTACCGCGATCGGCACGGTCATCCTCGCCCGGCGCTTCGAATATGAGCTGGTCAAGCCGCTCGGCGAGATTGCAACCGTCGCGCACGACGTCCGGCTGCACCGCCGTTTCGACAAAAGGGTACAGGGGCTCGGCATTGCCGAACTCGACCGGCTCGGCGGCGACATCAACGCGCTGCTCGACGAGCTGCAGGGCTGGCAGGGGCATATGGAAAGCGAAAAGGCGCTGCTCGCCCACCGCGCCTCCCACGATCCGCTCACCGCGCTGCCTAACCGCGCGGCGTTCGACGAAGCGCTGGCGGCGCGGCTGGCTGCGGGTGCCGCCCGCTTTGCGCTGCTGTTCATCGATGCCGATAATTTCAAGGCGGTGAATGACGGCTTTGGTCACGCCGCCGGCGACGCGGTGCTTGTGGCGCTGTCGCAGCGGATCAAGGCGCTGCTTCACCCGGGCGATTTCGCCGCGCGCATCGGCGGCGACGAATTCGTGATGATCGTCGATCCGGCCGGACATGACGCACAACCCGACTCGCTCGCCGAGCGCCTTCGCGCGGCCATCGCCGATCCGATCACGCTGCCCGGCGGCGACAGCTACCGCCTGTCGGTCAGCATCGGGGTTGCCGTGCATCCTGCCGACGGCACCGATCCCACCGCGCTGCTGACCGCGGCCGACGCCGCCATGTATGCCGACAAGCTCGGCAAGCTTTCGAAATGACGACCCCCCGGAGACCTGCAATGACCCATGCCGCCCCCCGCCACCTTCGCACCCTGTTCGCGCTGGCCGTCGCCGCATTGCTCGCAGCGTGCCAGAGCATGCCGGCGCCAAAGGGCTTCAATGCCGCACAGATCGCGGTGCTGAAGGAAGAAGGCTTCATCCCCGCCCCCGCGGCCACCGACGACAGCTGGCAGCTCACGATGGCCGATCGCCTGCTGTTCGCGACCAACGAAAGCGCGATCCAGCCCGAACAGACCGAACGCCTCGGCACGCTTGCCCGGCGCCTGATCGCGGTCGGCATCCCCAGCGCGCGTGTCGAAGGTCACACCGATTCGACGGGCGCTCCCGACTATAACCAGAAGCTCTCCGAAGCCCGGGCCCAGGCCGTTGCCGCGCCGCTGATCGCGGGCGGAATGCAATTCGCCCCCGGCCAGATTATCGGACGCGGCGAAACCATGCCGCTGTCGCCGAACGACACGTCCGAAGGCCGGCAGGACAATCGCCGCGTCGTCATCATCGTGACGCCCTGAACCGCCATCGGTCCGTGCCTTTCCACACCGCGCGATCCCCGCTAAGAGCCCGGCCATGAAACCGATCCGCAAAGCCGTCTTTCCTGTCGCCGGCCTCGGCACCCGCTTCCTGCCCGCGACCAAGGCGATCCCCAAGGAAATGCTGCCCGTCGTCGACCGGCCGTTGATCCAATATGCGGTCGACGAGGCACGCGAGGCGGGGATCGAACAGATGATCTTCGTCACCGGCCGCGGCAAGAGCGCAATCGAGGATCATTTCGACATCGCCTTCGAACTCGAACGCACGATGTCCGAACGCGGCAAGGATCTGTCGGTCCTGGAACCCACGCGGCTCGGTCCCGGCAATTGCGCCTATGTCCGCCAGCAGGAGCCGATGGGGCTGGGCCATGCGATCTGGTGCGCGCGCGACATCGTCGGCGACGAACCCTTCGCGATCTTCCTGCCCGACGAATTCATGCACGGCAGCCCCGGCTGCATGAAGCAGATGGTCGATGCCTATCACAAGGTCGGCGGCAATCTGATCTCGGTGCTCGAAGTGCCGCACGAACAGGTGTCGAGCTATGGCGTGATCGCGCCGGGCCGCGCCGAGGGCGCCCTGACCGAGGTGCGCGGCCTTGTCGAAAAGCCCGCGATCGACGACGCCCCGTCGAACCTTATCATCTCGGGCCGCTATATCCTTCAGCCCGACGTCATGCGCGTGCTTGAAAGCCAGGAAAAGGGCGCAGGCGGCGAAATCCAGCTCACCGACGCCATGGCGACGATGATCGGGCGGCAGCCCTTTCACGCGGTCACCTTCGACGGCGCCCGCTACGACTGCGGATCAAAGGCTGGCTATATCCAGGCCAATCTGGCGATCGCGCTCGAACGCCCCGACATGGCCGCCGATGTGCGCGCCTTCGCGCTCGATCTGCTCAAATAGGAAGCGCAGGGCGGAAACCGGCGGGGACGCGCCCCGCCGGTCCGTCCGTCATTCGCCCTCGATGTCGGGCTTGGGAAAGCGATCGGCGCCCAGCGTCTTGTAGAGCCAGCCGCCGATGATCCCACCGGCGATAGGCGCAACCCAAAAAAGCCAGAGCTGTTTAAAGGCCAGCCCGCCGACGACGAGCGCGGGGCCGGTGCTGCGCGCCGGATTGACCGAGGTGTTGGTCACCGGGATCGAGATGAGGTGGATGAGCGTGAGCGCCAGGCCGATGGCAAGCGGCGCGAAGCCCGCGGGCGCGCGGCCGTCGGTCGATCCCATGATGACCCACAGGAAACCCGCGGTCAGCACGACCTCGATAATCAGCGCCGACCAGATGTCATAATGGCCGGGCGAGCCGTCGCCGAAACCGTTGGCGGCGAGGCCCTTGGTCGCAAGATCGAAATCGGGATTTCCGCTTGCGATATAATAGAGAAGAAAAGCGGCAACGATCGCGCCCAGCACCTGCGCGACGACATAGAGCGGAATGTCGCGCGACTGGAAGCGGCCGCCGGCCCACAGGCCGACCGTGACCGCGGGGTTCAGATGACAGCCCGAGATATGGCCGATGGCATAGGCCATGGTGACGACCGTCAGGCCGAAGGCGAGCGCGACACCGAGCAATCCGATGCCGACATCGGGAAAGGCCGCCGCCAGAACCGCGCTGCCGCAACCACCGAAGACAAGCCAGAATGTGCCGATAAACTCGGCCATACCCTTTTGCATATTGGTCATATGGACCCTCCCTCCCGCCCGGGGCCGGAAGCGCCGCGGGCGCGGGAGCAACCTATCACAGCAGCGCCCCCCGGCAAGTCTTTGTAAACCATATGTCCCGCGGCGGGATTCAGGCCGAAGCGACGGTCTCGACGAACTGGCTCGCGCGCTGATGCAGCGATCGCGCCGCACGCGTCAGCCCCGACGACAATTCGCCGAGCGCCACCGCCTCCTGTCCGACCGCCGCGGCGCCGCGGCCGATCTGATGGACGCGCGTGTCGATCTCCTTCCCCGCAGCAACCGCCTGCTCGACATAGCTTGCGATCAGCAGGGTCGTCGCGCTCTGGCCGTCGACCGCCGTATCGACGGCATCCGAAAAGGCGTTGTTCGCCTCAATCGCGCGCTCGACCTCGGCAAAGCCTTCGGCCACCTGCCCGACAATTTCGCGAATATGGTTGATGAAGGGCGAAATGTCGCTTGCCGCGGCGCGGGTTTGCGCCGCGAGATTCTTCACTTCCTGGGCGACGACGGCGAAGCCGCGCCCCGCCTCCCCCGCGCGCGCCGCCTCGATCCCGGCGTTGAGCGCCAGCATGTTGGTGCGGCTCGCCATGTCGATGATGAGGCGCAACATATGCTCGATCGACTGACTCGCCTCGCGCAGCGCGGTCGCCCGCCCGCTCGCCGACCGGACGCGCGCATGGGCGTCACGCCGGACGTCGCGCGCCCGGGTGCCGTCGGCGACGATGCGCGCCATGCTGGCGGCGAGCCCGCGCCCCCGATCGCCAAGCTCCTGCAGCCCCGCGAGCGTCTGGGCGGTTGCGCCCGCGACCGACACCGCGTCGCGCCCCGTCTCGTCGGCGCGCATCCCCAGCCCCTGCGCCACCGCCTCCGCCTCGCGCGCCATCTCGGCGAGCGTCGCGGTTAGCGCGCTGATATCCTGTTCGAAGCGGCGCCCGCTTGCTTCGACCGTCGCCGCGCGCGCGCTGCGCTCCTGTGCCACCTCGATCTCGCGCAACATCGCCAGCTTTGACAATTGCGCTGCGTCGAGCGTTTCGACGAAGCGGCCGCGATCGACGAGCACCAGCTCTTGCGCCGCCGATTGCGCCGCGATCCGCAGCAGCGCGGCGGTGCTCTCGCCGACATCGGCGATCTGGCACGGATCGATGAGCGAGGCGATCGATCCCCCGATCGACGGGTTTTGCATCAGCGAAAACCAATAGGGGCAAAAGAGCAATTCGCGCACCCGCTGTTCGCGGACGATTCCAACCGGCTGCCCCGCCGCATCGACGATCGTCAGGACGCGCAACTGCGGCTGCGCCCGGAAAATGTCGATCACCGCCGACAGATGCGCATCGTGCGCGATCGCCATCGAATGTCCGGTCGCGGGGGCCAATAGCGGATCGGGGAGCGTCATCTGTCTCTCTTGACTGCAAAGCGATGCAGGGCGACCTAGGCCAAGAGAGTAAATGTGAATTTAACCATTTGTTTCAGTGATATGACAGAAGCGCCGAAAGGCTGCACCTTTGGCCGCAAGCCGCTGGCCATCGCTGCGGCAATGTGCAACGCCGGATGCCAAGGAGAAGGACGATGCGGATATGGTTCGGGGCGATGCTGGCGCTGCCCCTGCTGGCGGGCTGTGTAAGCACCGTGAAATCGGTCGTCACCGCGCCGGTGAAGGCCGCGGGACAGGTCGTCGACTGGTCAACCACCAGCCAGGACGAGGCCGACCGCAACCGCGGCCGGGCGATGCGCGAACGCGAGGAGAGGCTGGGCAAGCTTTCGCGCCAGCGCGACAAGGCGGCCGACAAATGCGAGCGCGGCGACCATGAGCAATGCCGCCGCGCCGAAGTGCTGAACCATGAAATCGAAGCGGTGATGGCCGAACCGATGTAGGCCCGGCGCGATCCGGCCGCGTCCGTTGCGGCAACCGAATATTCGCCGCCGCCATGCGCACTATCGCGCTTCGGCAATGTCGCCCGATCGGTCGCCGAGCAGATAGCGCGGCCCGGCGCCGCGCTGTGCCGCCTTGTCGCGCGCGTTATAGAGCCCGCACTTCTTGAGGCTCAGGCAACCGCAACCGATACAACCGTCGAGCAGATCGCGCGTCCGTTCGAGCGCCGCGATCTGCCCATCGATCCGCGCGCGCAGGCCGGTGCTGATCCGGCGCCAATCGGCGGCATTGGGGGTACGCTCCGAAGGGAGGCGTACGAGTTCCGCCGCGATCTCGTCGAGGCTGAGCCCCATCTGCTGCGCGATGAGGATGAACGACAGGCGCCGAGTGTCCGCACGCAGAAAGCGCCTTTGCCCGCCCGCGGTGCGCAGCGACGCGATCAGCCCCTTCGCTTCGTAGAAACGGATCGCCGACACTGCGACGCCGGTTCGTGCGGCAAGCTCGCCGATGGGCAGAAGGTCGGTGCGGTGCACGAAAGCCCCTTTGCACAATATGCTTGATCTAAAGCTTGGTTGAGCTTTCATATCGGTGTGCGTCAACCCGAATCAGGAGTTTCAGCCCGTGACGCATCCCTTTATCGAACATGTGAATCTGACCGTCAGCGACCCCGAACGCAGCGCCGCGCTGATGGCGCGAATCTTCGGCTGGCACGAACGCTGGCGGGGGCCGGCGCGCGACGGCGGCATGTCGATCCACGTCGGATCGGACGAGGCTTATGTCGCGCTCTACACCGGCCCCGACGGCCTGCATGCGAACGCGCATTTCGCGAAAGGCGAACCGCTCAACCATGTCGGCATCCAGGTCGACGATCTCGATGCGATCGAGGCGAAAGTGGTCGATGCCGGTTTGCGCCCCTTCAATCACGGCGATTATGAACCCGGTCGCCGCTTCTATTTCTTCGACCCCGACGGCATCGAATATGAGGTGGTGAGCTATGCCGCGCGGCCCGCGCGCTGAAGCGCGCAACATCGGGGCGGCTCCGCGCGTTGGCCTGACATCACCAGCAGAAAGGAGCCTCCCCGATGAGCAAAGATATCAAACAGCGTTTCTGGAAGGAACTCGCCGACAATCCCTATCTGATGGTCGCACTTGACGCCGGTCATGCCCACGCGATCCCGATGACGGCGCAGCTCGACAAGGACAATGACGGCTATTTCCATTTTTTCCACGCCAAGAGCGGCCGTCTCGCCGCCGGCGGGCGCGCGATGGCGCAATATGTCGCCAAGGGGCATGACCTGTTCGCATGCGTCTCCGGCACGCTGACCCCGGTGACCGACCGTGCGACGATCGACAAATATTGGTCGAAGCCGGTCGAAGCCTGGTACGAAGGCGGCAAGGATGATCCCGATCTGTTGATGCTGCGCTTCGATCTCGACGATGCGGAAATCTGGACCGCAGAGGCGGGGATCAAGGGGCTGTTCCGCCTGATGACCGGATCGACGGTAAAGGAAGGCGAACTCGGCAGCCATGCCGAGGTGGCGCTCTAGGACGAAGCCGGCTCGCGCTCGCGGGCCTCGACCCCCATCTCTACCAGCGCATAGAGGACACGCCGCGCTGCGGCGATGTCCTCGGCGCTCGCCCGCGCCGCAAGTTTCGCATCAACGGCGTCGCGCGCCTTGCCCTGGATCTTCGCTGCCTCCGCGCCCCGCTCGGTCAGACGCACGACCAGCCGGCGCCGGTCGGTGGGATCGACCTGCCGCTCCAGATAGCCGCGCATGACGAGCGTATCGACAAGTTGCCCCGCCGCCTGCTTCGATATGCGCAAATCGCGGATCAGAGTCCCCAGCGGCACCTCCTCCGCCCCCAGCGCGAGGCCGCCGATCACATAGAGGCCATTGGCAGGAATGTCGTCAAATCCGGCGCGATCCAGCGCCCCCCGCATCGCCCCGCCATAGATAGTGCGCGCATGACGCAGCAGCGCGGGCATGGCGATTTCGCGGTGGCGGGCAGTGTCCGATTTGCTCATTCGCCGAATATTCCTCGCTCCGGCTATTTAGTCAATATAATTTACTATCATAAATTCGGACCAATTTCGCCATTTGCGAAATCAAAACCCTCGGCCCGATCGCGCGCCAGCAAGGCGGGGCCGTCAAGATCGACCCACCGCGCCCGCTGCGCGAGCAGGAACGCCGGGGCAATCGCCAGGCTGGTCGACAGCATGCAGCCGACCATGATGCTCAGGCCCGCCGCGTCGGCGGCATCGGCCAGCTTGAGCGCCTCGGTCAGCCCGCCCGCCTTGTCGAGCTTGATGTTCACGCCATCGTAAAATGCCCCGATGCGCGGCGCATCAGCCGCGACATGGCAGCTTTCATCGGCGATGAACGGCAGCGGAGCAAAAATGCCGTCGAGAAGCACGTCGGTCCCCACCGGCACCGGTTGCTCGATCATTTCGACCCCAAGATCGGCGAGCGCCTCGGCTTCGGCGAGCAAGTCGAGCGCGCCCCAACTCTCGTTCGCATCGACGATCAGGCGGGCGTCGGGCGCCGCCCCCCGCACCGCGGCGACGCGCGCGCGATCTTCGGCGTCGCCGGCCAGCTTGATCTTGAGCAGGCGATAGCCCGCCATCACCGCTTCCTCGGTTCGCGCCGCCATCGTGCCGGGTCCGCCGAGCGAAAGGGTGAAGGCGGTGACGCGCGGCGCCGGCGCTTCGCATCCGGCAAGCTGCCACAGCGGCTCCCCGCGCTGGCGCGCTTCGAGATCCCACAGCGCGCAGTCGATCGCGTTGCGCGCCGCACCCGCCCCCATCAATTCCTGCACCGCCGCCCGCGCTGCCCCTGCGTCCAGCCCCGCGAGATGCGGCATGACGCGCAACAGGGCGTCGCGGCAGCCGGCTGCGTCCTCGCCCTGATAATAGATCGGCGTTCCCTCGCCGCGCCCAACGACGCCGTCCTCCTCGACTTCGGCGACAACGACATCGACATGGTCGCTTGCACCGCGGCTGATGACGAATTCGCCCGCGACGGGCCAACGCTCGACGCGTGCGCTTTTCAGTTGGATAGCCATGCAGGAAGACTAATGTGCGGCGCGATGACGGGCAAATCCCTTTCCGAACGCATTGGCGATCTGGGCCACCGACTCGCCGTCGAGGCGCACGCCGCCTGGCTCGCCGCGCGCGATCAGCGGACGCCGCTGATCGCCAGGCTGCTGGCGGTCGCGGTTGCCGCCTATGCGTTGTCGCCGATCGATCTGATCCCAGATTTCGTCCCCGTCCTCGGCTGGCTCGACGATCTTCTGATCGTCCCGGCGGGTCTGTGGCTGGTCCGGCAGATGATCCCCGATCCGCTGTGGCGCGAATTGCATGCAGCGGCGGAGCTAGCGAGCGAGCGCCCTTCGAGCCGCGCGGGCATGGCCTTCATCCTCCTGTTGTGGGCGGGGCTGCTTTACCTCGTCTATTGGGCGGTGCGGACGTCGCCTTGGCATTGACGGGCGGGATGTGGAATCGGGACGCGGCCGGCGGAAACGGCCTCCCCGCGATGCGATGCCTCCCCCTCCCCATTTCTTCGCCGCCAAAGCTGGAGTAGGCTGGTCGTCATGGATGCCATCATGCTTGCCCTCGTCGCGGTCTTGCTTGCCAACGCCGATGGCCGCACAGGACGTTTGCTTTCGCAGGTGCTGGCGGCGCGCCGGGATCGCCGCGCCGTCGTCATGATCGCCTTTGCCGCCTTTATCGCCAATGCGGCCATCGCGGCGGCCGCAGGCACGGCGGCAAACCGGCTGATCGGTCAGGGGATCGTGGCGTTGCTGCTCGCCTTCGCGTTGCTCGGTGCAGCGGTCGCGCTCGTCTGGCATGGGCGCCTCGGCCCGGCGGCCCAGAGTCTGGAGGAAGCCCCGCTGCCATCGCTCGCGGCACGCCTGTTTCTGGCCCAACTCGGCGACCGCAGCCATTTCCTGATCGGCGCGCTGGCGGCGACGAGTGGGGCGGGGCTGTGGGCGGCCGCGGGGGGGCTGATCGGCTGGACGCTGTCGCTGGTCCCCTTCCTCGCCTTTGGCGCCACGCTGGCCGATCAGGCCGCGGCCCGGATCGCGCGGCTGATGAGCGCCGCGATCCTCGCGCTATGGGGCCTCAATGCCGCGATGCGCGCCTTCGGTCTTTGACGGATATTCCGATTACAGCGCCCGGTAATCGATTTTATCGATCACAGCATCGAACAGGCTTCATGGGAAGCTTTGCCGCCGCGGCCCTATATCGGCCGGGAAGCAGAAAAAGGAGGCTTTCCCATGTCCAACAAGAATCAGCCTGCCGTTGCGGATGCGCTGAACGCGCTGCTCGCCGACAGTTTCGCACTCTATCTGAAGACCAAAAATTATCATTGGCACGTCAAGGGCCCCAGCTTTCGCAGTCTGCATCTGCTGTTCGACGAACAGGCGGCCCAGATTCTCGCGACGACCGACCTGATCGCCGAGCGCGTGCGCAAGAATGGCGCCGCGACGCTCCGCTCGATCGGCGACATCAGCCGCCGCCAGTCGATTAAGGATGACGACGCGGCGAGCGTCGACGCCGAAACGATGGTGCGCAACCTTGCCGCCGACAACGAGACGCTGCTCGCGCAGCTCAAGGACGCCAAGGCGGCAGCCGAAGCCGATGGCGACATTGCGACGAGCGGCCTGGTCGACGGCTGGGCCGACGAAACCCAGCAGCGGATCTGGTTTCTGAACGCCACCCTAGGCTGACGATCCGCGGAAACGGGCAACGAAAAAGGGCGGCCCTTTGCAGGGCCGCCCTTCGTTCATCCGGTGGACGCCGAATCAGTCCTGCGTCGGCTGGAGATTCACCGCGGCGAATTTGCCGCGATCATCGACCTCGATATCGAAAGCGACGCGGTCGCCTTCTTCGAGGCCTGCCATGCCGGCGCGCTGCACCGCGCTGATGTGGACAAAGGCATCTGCCTGTCCGTCATCGCGCGCAATGAAGCCGAAACCCTTGGTCGTGTTGAAGAATTTCACCGTGCCCGACGTGCGTTCGCCGGTCAGCTGACGTCGGCCGCGTGCACCGCCAGCGGCGGGACGATCCTCGCGCGGACGCGGGGCAAATTCCTCGACGGGCATCGGTTCGCCTTCGATCTTGAGATCGATGGCCGACACCTTGCCGTTGCGTTCGACGAGCGTGAAGCCGAGCGGCTGGCCCGAGGCCAGGCCCTGCAGCCCCGCCTGTTCGACCGCGCTGATGTGCACGAACACGTCTTCACCGCCATCGTCGCGGGCGATGAAGCCAAAGCCCTTCGACGGGTTGAAGAATTTGACCTGACCCTGGCCTTCGCCGACGACCTGCGCCGGCATGCCACCGCGAGCGCCACCGCCGCCGCCACCGAAGCCGCCACGACCACCGCCGCCGAAGCCGCCGCGATCGCCACCGCCGAAACCACCGCCACGATCGCCGCCACCGAAGCCGCCGCGATCACCGAAACCGCCGCGGTCGCCGCCGCCGCCAAAGCCGCCGCGTCCGCCGCCATAGCTGTCGCCGCTGTAAGGTGCCGGTTCGAAACTGTCAAAATTGCCGAAGTCGTCGCGCTTGCCGCGTCCGCGATGGCCACGGCGATCCTTGTTGAAACTCATTGCTTAGTAGTCGCTTTCGGTCGTCCACACCCGATTGAACCGGCTCCTTGCGCCGGACGGGGACGCAGTTCACCATGGGCACAGACTCGCCCCGTGCCGCTAACGGCGCAATATATAACCTATATGAACGGCATCTGCGAACAGAAAATTCAAAGCCGCGATCGGCGGATTTCCAAGCTTTGCTACAGCGCTGGCGCTGGCGGGCGGCGGCGCGAAAACCAGTCATTGAGCGGCGCCTCCGCTTCGCCTAAGGCAAGCCGATGACCGTATATTTCCACGAAGAAGACCTGCCCGAAGGCGCGATCGGCCCCGGCCCCGTCGCGATCGACACCGAAACCATGGGCCTCAACCCGCTGCGCGACCGGCTGTGCCTCGTCCAGATCAGCGACGGCAAGGGCGACGAGCATCTGGTTCGATTCGGCCCCGGCAGCCGCTATGACGCGCCGGTGCTCAAGGCGATCCTGATCGACCCGGACCGGCTGAAGCTGTTCCATTTCGCGCGGTTCGATATCGCCGCGATGCAACAGGCGCTCGGCGTCGTCACCGCCCCCGTCTATTGCACCAAAATCGCGTCGAAACTGGTGCGTACCTACACCGACCGCCACGGCCTCAAGGAACTGGTCCGCGAACTGCTGGGACAGGATGTGTCGAAGCAGCAGCAGTCGAGCGACTGGGGCGCCGCCGAGCTGAGCGAGGCGCAGCGCGACTATGCCGCGAGCGACGTGCGCTTCCTGCATGCGATGAAGGAGGTGCTCGACGCCCGCCTCGCGCGTGAGGGGCGCACCGAACTCGCACAGGCCTGTTTCGACTTCCTGCCGACGCGCGCGGCGCTCGACCTTGCCGGATGGCCCGAGGTCGACATTTTTGCGCATAGCTGACGGGAGCCGCTGCGGGTGTCCGAACGCGCCGAAATCGACCGCACGATGCGCCGCCTGTGGGCGGCCAGCGGGTCGCGTCACGACCGCGTGGTGCGCATTCTGCGCTACGGCCTGCCGCTCGTTATCGGCGTTGTCGCGGCCGTGCTCGTCTTTTCGCCCTTTACGCAGCGCAGCGAGGTCAGCTTCCTGCTCGCCAAGGACAAGGTCGAAGTGGCGAAGGAACGGATGAAGGTCGTGCGCGCCGAATATCGCGGCCAGGATACCAAGGGCCAACCCTTTGCGCTCATCGCGGATAGCGCTGTGCAGAAAAGCTCGGCCGAACCGATCGTGCGGATGAACGGACTGTCCGGGGCAATCAAACTGGCCGACGGCCCGGCGACGATCGCCGCCGCGAACGGCCAATATGACATGGACAGCGAAAAGGTGACCGTGCCGGGACTGGTGCAGGTCAAGGGCGCCGACGGCTATCGCATCGACGCGAACAACGTCGCCATCGACCTCAAGAATCGCAGCCTCGTCGGTACCGGCGGCGTCAATGGCGCGTTGAACATCGGCAATTTTTCCGCCAACGAACTGACCGCCGACCTCGACCAGCGGATCGTCCGCCTGTCGGGGAACGCCCATCTTCGGATCAACCAGGGAGCGCTCAAATGAAGGGGCTTTGGACCGTGAAGAGCCTGACGCTGGCCGGCGCCAGCTTCGTGCTGACCAGCCTGGCGATTCTGGCGGGCGGGCATGGCGGCGGCGCGGCTTACGCGCAGGCGCTCGCAAATCACAACAGCAACGCCCCCGTCGATTTCGACGCGGGCAGCATCGAAGTGCAGGACCGCGCCGACCGCGTCGTACTGGCGGGCGGCGTGCGCGTGACGCAGGCGGGACTGACGGTGGTCGCACCGCGCATGACCGTCGCCTATACCCGCGCCGGCAACACCGACGTGAACCGGCTCGACGCGACGGGCGGCGTCACCGTGACCAAGGGCAATGAAACGGCGAAGGGCAATGTCGCGATCTACGATCTCGACCGGCGGCTGATCACGATGGTCGGCAATGTCCAGTTGACGCAGGGCGCGAACCGCCTGTCGGGCGGGCGGCTTGTGATCGATCTCAACAGCGGCCGCGCGACGGTTGACGGTCGCGGTGCTGCCCGCGGCCCCGACGGCAATCCGATCACCGACGGTTCGGGCGGCCGCGTCAAGGGCACCTTCAGCGTACCGCAAAGAAACCAGTAACGCTGTCCGTTAAGCGTCGCGCAAGCCGCGCGCGCAAGGATGGTCATGGGGACCAGACCCATTGCGGTGCCGGGGGGCGGCCGCGCGATCAAGGCGTGTTCCGATGCGTTATGCCCCCCTGCTCCCCGTCCGCCGCCCGATGTTCGGACGGCGCCACGCGACGCCCGAAACCGAGCCGGTCCGTCCGACCCGCGAGGAGCGAAAACTCGCGGAAGCGGTGATGCATCATGTCGGACCGACGCGACCCCGATAAACGGCCAGTTGCCATTTCAGCCCCGGCCGTTGCGACCGCGAGCCCCGATCAATCGCCCTCGGCTTCGACCTTGGGCTTGCGCACTTCGCTGACCAGCAGCTTGTCGATCTTGCGGCCATCCATATCGACGATCTCGAACCTCCAGCCGCGGTCGGTGAACGCCTCCCCTTCCTCGGGCAAATGCTTGAGGATAGCAAGCGCGTGGCCCGCGGCGGTCGCATAGTCGCGGTCGTCGTCGAGTTCGATCCCAAGCCGCTCGGCCATCTGGTCGGCGGGCATCGACCCGGCGATCAGCAGGCTGCCATCCTCGCGCTCGACGACGAAGGGTTCGCTGCCGATATCCTGATCGGACGCGAACTCGCCCGCGATCGCCGACATCAAGTCGGCGGGCGTCACCAGTCCATCGAAATGGCCATATTCGTCGTGAACGAGCAGCATCGGCACTTCGGCAAGGCGCAACGCCGCAAGCGCGTCCATCGCATCGATCTGGTCGTGGATGACCGCGGCGCGGCGCATCAGCCGCTCAAGGTCGATCGGGTCGCCACGGAACAGCGCCGCCGCGATGTCGCGCGCCTGGACGACACCGACGATATCGTCGACCGACCCGCGCGCGACCGGCAGACGGCTGTGCGGGGTTTCGAGCAGCTTGTCGCGCACGCCCTTCGCGTCGAGCGTGATGTCGATCCAGTCGACATCCTTGCGCGGCGTCATCACTTCGCGCACCGGCCGGTCGGCAAGCCGCACGACGCCCGAGATGATCGCGCGCTCGCTCTCCTCGATCACGCCCGATTTCGACGCCTCGGCGACGATCAGATGCAGTTCCTCGGCGGTCACCTGATCGTCCGATTCGCGCTTGAGACCGAGCAGGCGGAACACCAGACCCGAACTGTTGTTGAGCAGCCAGACCAGCGGAGCCGCAATGCGCGCAAGCCAGAACATCATCGGCGCGACGAAGATCGCGATCCGTTCGGGTGCGCGCAGCGCAAATTGTTTGGGGACAAGCTCGCCCGCGATCAGCGAGGCATAAGTCGTAAGCGCGATGACGAGGGCGAACGCCACCGTGCGCGCGGTGTCGGCATCAAGTCCGGTCCATACCTGCAACCGTTCGGCGACGGGCTGGCCCAGGCTGGCCCCCGAATAGGCGCCCGTCAGCACGCCGATCAGCGTGATACCGACTTGCACCGTCGACAGGAAGCGGCCGGGGTCGGAGGCAAGCTGGCGCGCGATCCTTGCCCCACTGCTGCCGCGCTTCTCGGCGGCCTGAAGCCGCGGGTCGCGCGCCGAAACAATCGCGAGTTCGGACATGGCGAAAACGCCGTTGAGCAGGATAAGGATCAGGATGATCGCCACATCCGACCAGGGAAAAGGGGTCATTGGGCGGTCGTACGGCGCTGGCGCGCCCGGCCCCTGTCAGCTTCGGTCATGCCGGTCCTATAGGCCAAAGCCGCGGTGCTGCACAATGGCGACGACATCGGCACGCTCAGCCAGCGTTCAGCATGAATGACGGAACGGAAAGCGCGATCATATGTTATCCTTGTGGTCGTGGCATCGCATGGACCGGCGATGCCCAAAAAAGGGAGCCAGAAATGAACAAGAGGACGATCAAGCTCGCGGCCGTCGCCAGCCTTGGCGCGCTCGCGCTGACCGGTTGCGTCACCGACCCCGAAACGGGCAAGCAGCGCATTTCCAAGGCCGCGATCGGCGGCATCGGCGGCGCGCTCGGCGGCTATCTGCTCGGCGATCTCGTCGGCGGACGCAACGACCGGACCGAAAAGATCCTTGGCGCGGGCATCGGCGCCGTCGCCGGCGCGGGCGTCGGCTATTATATGGATCAGCAGGAAAAGAAGCTGCGCGAACGCACCGCAGGCACCGGCATCGATGTCGAACGCCAGGGCGACCAGCTCGTGCTCAACATGCCCGGCGACGTGACATTCGACCTCAACAGCGCGGTCGTGAAGTCGCAGTTCCGTGGCGCGCTCGACAGCGTCGCCTCTACCCTGTCGGAATATCCGAGCACCTATATCGACGTATACGGCCACACCGATTCGCAGGGCAGCGAAACCTATAATCAGGGGCTGTCCGAACGGCGAGCGGCGTCGGTCGCCGACTATCTGGCGGGTCGCGGCGTCAACCGCGCGCGCATGGCGACGATGGGCTATGGCGAAACGCAGCTCAAATGCGCGCCCGAACGCACGCAGGCCGACTATCAGTGCAACCGCCGCGTCGAAATCCGCATCGCGCCGGTGACGCAGGCGGACGTGGCCGCCGCACAATAAAGTCCATTCCCGTGGACGATGGAAAGGGCGTCGCCGGCAGGCGGCGCCCTTTTCCGTGTCAGGCGAGGCTCGAGAAGCTGGCTTTCAGTCCGTCGATGACGAACTGCGCCGCGAGCGCCGCGAGCAGCACGCCGAGCAGGCGGGTGATGACGGCCTCGCCCTTGTTGCCGATCAAGCGCATGAACGGCCCGGCGAGCAGCAGCGCCGCAAGCGTCAGCAGCAGCACGAGCAGCAGCGCGCCGAAGATCACCAGCGCGCGGTCAAGCCCGCTGTTCTGCGACACCAGCAGCATCACCGACGCGATCGATCCCGGCCCGGCGAGCATCGGCATCGCCATCGGGAACACCGACACATCTTCGACCTCGGGCGTCGCCATCAGCTTTTCGGCGCGCTGTTCGCGGCGCTCGGTACGCTTTTCGAACACCATGTCGATCGCGATGATGAACAGCATGACCCCGCCCGCAATGCGGAAACTGTCGAGATCGATGTGCAAGAAACTGAGCAGCGCCTCGCCGAACATCGCGAAGAATATCAGGATGAAACCGGCGATCAGTGTCGCGCGGATTGCCATCGACCGCCGCTGCGCCGCGCTCGCCCCCGTCGTCAGGCTGGCGTAGATGGGCGCGCAGCCGGGCGGATCGATGACGACGAAAAGCGTCACGAAGGCCGAGATGAAAAGGTCGATCATGGCTGTTTCGGCGCCGCGATGCGGTCATCGATAACGGTCGCCATTTCGTGCCCGTCCCACAGTTGCACGGTGATGCTGCGCGATCCGTCGGGGCGTACGATCGATGTCCAGTTGAGCGTCTGGTCGCGCGACATGCCGACCATCATATCGTCGCCTTCCGCGGCGGCGGTCACCGTGGCGCCCGGCTTGCCGGTGCAGGTCGCCTGTTTCGATTCGATGAAGTCGGGCGCCGCGCGCGGGGTCGCAAGCGCATCGCCCGAATCGAGCAGCCAGCGCATGTCGCCCTTCATCGGATCGCGCGACCACACGGTAGTGAAAAATCCCTGCGCCGGCCCCTTCTGCCATGCGCCCGTCGTCACGCCGCTGTTGCCGTCGCAGCTTACGAACACCTTGTGCGGTTGCCAGCGCACCGCCTCGGCCGGATCCTTTTGCGTCTTCAGCCAGTCGCGGGCGTTGACCCGCTGCGGCACGAACATCACCGCTTCGGGCGCCGCGGTTTCGCGAAAGGCCGTCCATTGCCCCTTTTCCTGCGCCAGCCGCGCGAAGGCGATTTCCGCCGCGATAAAGCCGCTCGGATTCGCCGCTAGCGGGCGCTTGCGCGCATCGGGCCCCTGCGGCGCGCAACCGGCGAGCGTCGTCAGCACAAGCCCGACAAGGAGCAGTCGGCGCATCAGAAACCCTCCGGATCGGCGAGGCCGGCGCGGCGGTGCGCGGCGACCAGCGTGTTGCGCAGCAGGCAGGCAATCGTCATCGGGCCGACGCCGCCGGGCACCGGGGTGATCGCGCCCGCCACCGCCGCAGCACCGGCATAATAGACGTCACCGACGAGCCGCCCCTTGGCCGCGCCCGGTTCGGGCGGCAGGCGATTGATACCGACGTCGATGACCACCGCGCCGGGCTTGATCCAGTCGCCCTTGACCATTTCGGGCCGGCCGACCGCCGCCACGACGATATCGGCGCGGCGGACCAGATCGGGCAGATCGCGGGTGCGGCTGTGCGCCATGGTCACGGTGCAATTGGCGCCAAGCAGCAGCGCCGCCATCGGCTTGCCGACCAGAATCGAGCGGCCGATCACCACCGCATCCTTGCCGCCAAGATCGCCGAGCACATCCTGCAACAGCAACAGACAGCCATAGGGGGTGCAAGGCACCATGCCCGGGATGCCGAGCGCGAGCCGTCCGGCACTGACCGGGGTCAGCCCGTCGACGTCCTTTTCGGGATCGATCGTCGCTACCGCGCGCTGCTCGTCGAGATGGCCGGGCAGCGGAAGCTGGAGCAGGATGCCGTCGACCGCAGGATCGTCGTTGAGCGATGCGAGCAGCGCCTCGACCTCTTCCTGGTTCGCGGTCGCGGGCAGGCGATGTTCGAAACTCGCCATGCCGACGGCGACCGTCGCCTTGCCCTTGGAGCCGACATAGACGGCGCTCGCCGGATCGTCGCCGACGAGCACGACCGCCAGCCCCGGCACGCGGCCGGTCGCGGCTTCGAACGCCGGGACGGCGCCGGCAATGCGTGCGCGCAGCCCGGCGGCGAACGCCTTGCCGTCGATGATGCGCGCTTCGGTCGCGACGGACATCAGGCCATTCCGCTCGAATAGGCGAGGCGCGCGAGATAGCCCAGCACCGGCCCCTGAATGATGATGATCAGGATAAGGACGAGCATCGGCGTCAGGTCGAGCCCGCCGAAATCGGGCATGATGCGCCGGAATGGCCGGTAGAGCGGCTCGGTGATGCGGTCGAGCATCATCCACAGCTGCGCCACGAAGTCATTGTGGGTGTTGATGACGTTGAAGGCGATCAGCCACGACATCACCGCCTGCGCAATGATGAACCACCACAGGACCGTCAGGATGATGTCGACGATCTGGATGAGCATGAGAAGCAAGGCGGGTCTCCGTAAAGGGGGGTCTTGCAGGCCCTCTTAGCGGTGAATGAGCGTGCCTGCACCCCTTGCGGTGAAAATTTCGAGCAGCATCGCATGCGGAACCCGGCCGTCGAGGATAACCGCGGCATCGACCCCCGCATCGACCGCCGCGACGCAGGTTTCGACCTTCGGAATCATGCCGCCGGTGATCGTCCCGTCGGCCTTCAACGCGTCGATCGCCGGGCGGTCGAGGTCGGTCAGCAGAGCGCCCGACTTGTCGAGCACTCCGGCCACGTCGGTCAGCAGGAAGAATCGCCGCGCGCCAAGCGCGCCGGCGATCGCCCCGGCCATGGTGTCGGCGTTGATATTATAGGTCGCGCCATCGGCGCCGAGCGCGACGGGGGCGACGATCGGGATGAAATTGTCGGCCGCCAGCCGTTGCAGGATCGTCGGGTCGACCGCGACGGGTTCGCCGACGAAGCCCAGGTCGACGTGGCGTTCGATCCCCGAATTGGGATCGGGCTCGGTGCGGTGGACCTTTTCGGCCAGCACCAGATTGGCGTCCTTGCCCGACAGGCCGATCGCGCGGCCGCCAAGCCCGGCGAGCCATCCGACGATTTCCTTGTTGATCTTGCCCGCCAGGACCATTTCGGCGACCTCCGCGGTCGCGGCGTCGGTGACGCGCAGCCCGCCGACGAACTGCGATTCGATGCCGAGCTGCTTGAGCATCGCGCCGATCTGCGGCCCGCCGCCATGGACGACGACAGGATTGATCCCCACCGCCTTCAGCAGCACCACATCCTCGGCAAAGTCGCGCTGCGCCTCGGGATCACCCATCGCGTGGCCGCCATATTTGATGACGAAGGTTTCGCCCGCATAGCGCTGCAGATAGGGCAACGCCTCGACGAGCGTTTCGGCCTTGGTCAGCAGATCGGGCATGGTCGTGGGGTCGGTCATCGTCATCATTCCGCGGTCTTCGCGTCGAGGCTGCGGCCGAGCGCGACGAGGCCGGTGATCACCGCCGGAATGACGACGATCGACAGCGCGACCTTCGCCAGCATCTGTCCCGCCATCAGATTGGCGATCGGAAAAACGCCGTAAAAGGCGATGGTGACGAACAGCAGCGTGTCAACGATCTGGCTGAGCGCGCTGGCGACTGCGCCGCGGATCGCGAGCCAGGTCGACCCCGTCCCCGCACCTTCACGGCCGCGCAGTTTGGAAAAGATGGTCACGTTCAGGAACTGCGACGTGCCATAGGCGACGATACCCGCCGCCATCAGGCGCGGCGTTTGTCCCAATATCATCTCGAACGATGCCAGCCGGGCCGGGTCCATCTCGGGCGCGGCGGGGACGAAATAGACGAGCGAGGTCAGCATGATCGACAGGATCAGCGGCACGAAACCCCACAGCACCAGCCGGTTCGCAGTCGCCTGTCCGTGCAGTTCGGACACTGTGCTCGACAGCGCGACGAGGATCAGGAACGGAAAAATCCCGGCCTCGACCGCAAGACCGGCGCCCAGCGCGACCTGCTTGTTCCCGAGCACGCCGGCGAGCACGACCATGCCGCCATAGATGATCGTGAACAGGAAAAGCGAAGGGGTGATCGTGCGCGGCAGCGCGGTCGAAGTGGGTTCGGTCATCGGCGCCCGATAGTCGCTTTTGCGCCGCGTGGAAAGATGGCGGTCAATCGGCGGGATTATACTTGGCGAGGAAGGATTCGATCGATTGCAGCAACAGCAGCCGGTCGGCCTTGCGCGTGAAATAATGATCGGCGAGCGGCAGCGAGACGAAGTCCACCGTCTTCCCAGCCTTGGTCATTGCCGCATACATGCGCGCCGACTGGCTGTGATCGACCGTCACATCCTTCTTGCCGTGGATCAGCAGCAGCGGCGTCTTGATCCGGTCGATGGCGTTGATCGGCGACACCGCCGCGAAGTCGGGGGTCATGCGCTTCCACTGCGTCCGGTACAGATTGGCGCGCAGCGTGCCGCCGAAATCATTGACCTCGCGCCGCAGATTGGCGACCCCGGCGATCGAGATCGCGCAGCGATACTGGTCGGGATCCTTGGCGATCCCCCACATCGCCGCATAGCCGCCATAAGAGGCGCCGACGATGCACACGCGCTTAGGGTCGGCGATCTTTTCGGTGACCGCCCAGCGCACGCCGTCGGTCACGTCATCCTGCATCGCAAAGCCGAGTTGCCCCTCGCCCGCCTTTTCGAAATCGGCGCCATAGCCGGTCGAGCCGCGGAAATTGGGCTGCAATACCGCATAGCCCCGTTCGGCGAGGAACTGCGCCCAATAATCGTAGGTCAGCTCGTCATGCCCCCAGGGCCCGCCGTGCGGCAGCACGATGAACGGCAGGTTGGTTGCCGCTCGGCCGCGCGGCATCGTCAGCACGCCCTCGATCTCCAGCCCGTCGCGCGCCTTGTACCGGACGAGCTTGGCGCGCGAGAGGCGCTTCGCCCCGATCTGTTCGTTCATTGCCGCAAGACGCGACAAATCGCCGGTCGTCGAATCATAATAATAGAGCAGCCCCGGATTGTCGGGGGTGCTGATCCGCACCAGCATTTTCGTCAGGTCGCGACTATAGCTGTCGATCCGGACACGCGCCGCGCGGGCCGTCGCGTCCAGCGTATCCTGATGCGCTGCCATCGCCGGGTCGAGCCAGCGCACCGGCTTCAGATCGTCGGCGACGTGAACGCCGAGTAGCTTCGATCCGTCGGGCGCGCGAATGGCGCCCGATATGTCGCCCGCGTCGGGTGCAACGACCGTGCGGACTTCGGCACCGGTGGCAAGATTGACCTCGGCAATCGCGGTCTTGCCATCGTCCCGGTCCTTGTAAACCAACCCGTTGTCGGTGCCGTCGACGAAGAGGATCGGCACCGTCAGCCGCTCGTCATCGCGTAGCGAAGCGCGCTCGATCGACCGGAAAGCCCCTTCTCCGGCGCCACGATAGAGCAGCGTGGCCCGGGTCGTATCGTCGCGATAGCCGATGCCGTAGCGCACCCGGCCGAGATGGTCGGCGCCCCATTCCATAACCCCGGTGCGCGACCGCAATTCGGTCTTCTTGCGCCCCGTCTTCACATCGATGCGGTATACGGCGGGCCAGAAATCGGCGTTGTCATATATCGAGTCCTGACCCGCGACCAGAATTTCGCTGCTGCCGTCCTTGGGCAGCCAGACGACGTCGGACGCATTCTGGCCCTTGAGATCCCATAACAGCCGCGTGATCTTGCCCGAGGTCCGGTCGATGGCGATGATGCGGGTAACGTACCAATTGTCGGCCTCCGCCGCCATCAACGCCCGCAGGCCGACGAGGAGATGATCGTCGTTGACCCAGGTCAGCCAATCGATTTCGGTCTGGTCGGGAACGGCAATGATGACCGATTTGCTCTGATCGCCCAGCACGGGAAGGATGCCGATCCGCTGTTCCCCACGGACCGCGAACAGGCCCGCCATATGCGTTCCGTCGGGCGATAATTCGGTATTTTCCGCAAAGGGAGGCTGCGCAAAGGCGGCCGTGGGCAATGGCGGACCGGGGGTCGATGCGGTCGTGGCGGGCGCCTGCGCCGCCGCAGGTACGGCCGCCTGCACCAGCGCGCATATCGCCAAAATTACATGTCCCGCAACGCCAGTCCGCATCATATTCCCCCTGTTTCAGCGCTGCCTATCAAGCCGTCACGGAGCCGCCAAGCGGGATCGCTGCCGTTATGGATGACTGCAATGCTCCGCCGCCCCCCTTGCCCGATCCGCAAAGCCCGCTAGACAGGCGCAATAAACTTGCGGGGGACGCAAAACACTTATGGGACATCTTATCGGCCTGCTCGGCATCGTTGCATTGCTTGCGATTGCCGTGCTGTTTTCATCGAACCGTCGCTGGATTCGCCTGCGCGTCGTCGTGCCGGCCTTTCTGTTGCAGGCCGGGTTCGCGCTGCTGGTGATCGGTACGCCGTGGGGCCGCGCGATCATTCAGGCGATGTCGACCGGCGTCGCCAATCTTCTGGGTTATGCCAAGGCGGGAACCGACTTCATTTTCGGCCCGCTCGCCGGACCCGAAATGGGCGGCCACAGCTTTGCGATCGCCGCGCTGCCGGTGATCATCTTCTTCGCCTCGCTCATCTCGATCCTCTATTATCTCGGCATCATGCAGTTCGTGATCAAATGGGTCGGCGGGGCGATCCAGAAGATTACGGGAATCACCAAGGTCGAAAGCCTGGGCGCCGCGGCGAATATCTTCGTCGGCCAGAGCGAGAGCCCGCTCGTCATCCGTCCCTATCTCGCCGGTCTTACCCCGTCGCAGCTCTTCACGGTGATGACGGTCGGCATGGCCGGGGTAGCGGGGACCATCCTCGGCGCCTATGCCAGCATGATCGGCGAACAGCTGCTGCCCTATCTGCTCGCCGCCAGCTTCATGTCGGCGCCGGGCGGCATCCTGATGGCCAAGATCATGATGCCCGACGACCCTAAGGATCTGGGTATCGAACCCGTCATCATGCCAGAGGCAAGCCATGACGAGGAAAAGCCGGCGAACATCATCATGGCAGCGGCGCAGGGCGCGCAGACCGGCGTCAAGCTGGCGGTCGCGGTCGGCGCGATGGTGCTGGCCTTCGTCGCGCTCGTCGCGCTCGCCAACGGGCTGCTCGCCGGGATCGGCGGCTGGTTCGGCTATCCCGATCTGTCGTTCCAGGCGGTCATCGGAGCAATCTTCCGCCCGGTGATGTGGCTGATGGGCGTGCCGTGGGACGAAAGCGCCGCGGTGGGCGGCCTGTTCGGTACCAAGGTCGTGCTCAACGAATTCGTCGCCTTCATCGACCTCGGCAAAATCCAGGGGGAGATGTCGATGGTGTCGGTCGCGATCGCGACCTTTGCGCTGTGCGGCTTTGCCAATTTCAGCTCGATCGCGATCCAGATGGCGGTGACCGGCGGCCTCGCCCCCAATCAGCGGCCGATGATCGCCCGGCTGGGACTGAAGGCGCTGCTTGCGGGCAGCCTGTCGAACCTGATGTCGGCGGCGCTCGCCGGTCTGATGCTCAGTTTCACCGCGCCGATCGCCACACCGCCGCCCCCGGCCGCCGCGCCGGTTGCGGCGGCGCCGCTTCCCGTTGCGCCGCCGGCTGCCGCCGATACCGCCGCGACGAAGGCGCCCTGACCCCGCGCCATGGTCGCGCCGCGCAAGGCGCGACCATGGCGGGATAATTTGCAAGTCCCCCTGTTGTGGCGTAGTTTCGGCCCCGGAAAAACGAATCCCGGGTCGCGTTTGCCAAACAGGGAGGTTGTTGATGAAATCCATCCATCGCTGGTCGCTCTTCGCCGCTGCCGCCGCATCGCTCGGCGGGGGCTTCCTTGCCGCGTCGCAGGCGCAATCGCCCGAAGACAGGATGATGCGTCCGCCCGAGGCGACCATCTATCGCGACGCCGCCTACAAGGGGCCGGCGGTGTTCATTGGCGAAGCGAAGCCCGATCTGGGCCTGTCGTGGCCGGTCAATTCGATCCGCGTGACCAGCGGTCGCTGGGAGCTGTGCGAGAAGACGCGCTATCGCGGCAATTGCCGGACGGTCGAACGCGACACGCCGATGTTGGGTAATATCCTGCGCGGCATCAAGATCCAGTCGATCCGCCCCGTCGGATCGGGCGGCGGCTGGAATCCCGGCCCGGTCGCCAATGATCAGACGGCGCGCGGCAATTTCGCCGAATTCCACACTCAGCCCGCCACCGGAAATTATCGCGTTCTCGCGTGCCAGAGCGGATCGGCAACCGCCGCCTGCGCGGCGCGGACCGCCGACACATGGTGCCGCTCAATCGGCTGGAACGGATCGGCCCGCGAACATATGGAGACGGTTTCGGGCCGCATTTATCTGGCCGACGTGCTGTGCGTCCGTTCGGGCTATTGAGGGGAATGGAGATGATCGGAATCGCAAAGCTGACGGCCACGGGCGCCGCCATCCTTGTCGTCGCGGGCTGTGCCTCCTACCCACAAAACACCGGCACGCTTTACGAATGCAATCGCGGCACGCGGTTGCAGGTCGATTATGTCGCGAACGGTGCGATCGTCCGTGTCGATGGCCGCCGCAGCATGGTGCTCAAGGCCGCGCCCACCAACATGGGGCAGGCCTATGAAAACAAGAGCGGCGCGCGGCTGTATCGCAACGGCAACGAGGTGACGTGGAACACCGCCGCGCGCATCGCGCCCGAAAGCTGCCGCCCCGTCTATCGGCCGATGTAGGCGGGGCGAAAGCGACGCATCACAGCGTCATTTGCGCCAGCGCCGCGCGGACTTCGCGCGCGAAAAGCTCGGGCTGCTCCCACGCCGCGAAATGGCCGCCGCGATCGACCTCGTTCCAATAGACGATGTTGCGATAGCGCTTTTCGGCCCAGCGGCGCGACAGGCGCATGATCTCGTTGGGGAACAGGCTGCCGCCGGTCGGCACCTCGATCTCCCCCGCCGCGAAGCTGCGGAAACTGTGCCAATAGAGCCGCGCCGACGACGCGGCGCTGGCGGTGAACCAATAGAGGCTGACGGTGTCGAGCATCGCATCCTTCGACAGCGCGCGTTCGGGATGGCCGCCGACCGACTGGCCGCCCGGCTGATGCCCGCAATCGGTCCAGCCGTGGAATTTTTCGACGATCCAGCACATCTGCCCGACGGGCGAATCGGCAAGCGCATAGCCGATGGTCTGTGGCCGCGTCGCCTGCTGCGTCGAATAGCCATTATCCTTTGCCTGATACCAGCCGAAACGCGCGAGATAGAGCTTTTCGGCGTCGGTCAGATCGGCCATCAGCGCCAGGTCGGGCTGGCCGACGATCATGTTGACATGGATGCCTGCGCAATGGTCGCCATGGTTCATCCCGATGGCGCAGGTAACCGCGCTGCCCCAGTCGCCGCCCTGCGCGAAATAGCGATCATAGCCGAGCGCGCGCATCAGCGCGTCCCAGCCCGCGGCGATATGTTCGACGCTCCATTTCGCGGCCGCGGGCTTGCCCGAAAAGCCGTAACCCGGCAGCGACGGGATCACGAGATGATAGTCGGCCGACAACGGCTCGATCACGTCGAGAAATTCGAGCACCGACCCCGGCCAGCCGTGCGTCAGCACCAGCGGCCGCGCCGCCGGATTGTCCGAACGGATATGAAGGAAATGGATGTCGAGGCCATCGACGGTGGCCAGAAAATTGGGCAGCGCGTTGAGCCGCGCCTCGACCGTGCGCCAGTCATAATCGTCGCGCCAATAGGCCGCGAGTTCCTGCGCATAGGCGAGAGGGACGCCCTGGTCCCAATCGTCAACGGTCTCCTTTTCGGGCCAGCGCGTGCGCGCCAGCCGGTCTTTCAGATCATCGATCGCTGCCTGCGGAACCTCGGCGCGGAACGCGCGGATATTTTCGACCTTCATTCAGTCCCTCCCCCACCCGATTGGAGCTTCGGCTTTGCGTCAGGGCCGGGCCGGCGCCTTGCAACCGCGCTGCAACCCGACGCCCTTCAGAAAACCCCGACGCACCGTGCCGGCATAGACCGCCTCTGCATAGCGCCGACGTTCGGCGTTGGCACCCGTCACCTCGCCGATCAGGCCGCGAAAAGGAATGATCGATCCGGCGACGGTGCCCGCGACGCGGCCGACGGTTTCCTCGCGCTTTTTCGCCGCACTCTTGTCGGCAGGTTCGTTGACGTCGGGGCCGAGCACGTCGTTCAGTTCGCTGACCTCGCGGATGATCGCCGAACATTTGCGCAAACCCGCGAGCGAATAGGGGTCGTCCTGTATCGCCTTCAGCTTGTCGGGCACTTCCTTGCCGTCGAAGGGCTCGGTCACGCTGTTCGCGGTCGATTTCAGCGTCGAATCCTCGGGCGCGCCTTCCTGCGCCTGCACCGCACCATTGACCGATAGCGCGGCGATGATCGCCAGCGGTAGCCATGTTCTCCGCATCATCCCTGTCCTCCTGTTGTCCGCAGGCGCCCGCACCGGCGCCAGCGGGATAACGAACGAGGACCGATTCGGCTCCCGCCGGGTCAGCGCGTCGGAACCGGCGCCTCGCCGGTCCAGTCGTAAAAGCCGCGCCCCGACTTTTTGCCGACCCAGCCCGCCTCGACATATTGGACGAGCAGCGGCGCCGGACGGAATTTGGGATCGCCGGTGCCGCTGTGCAGCACGCGAATAATTTCAAGGCAGGTATCGAGCCCGATGAAATCGGCGAGCGTGATCGGCCCCATCGGGTGATTGAGGCCGAGCCGGCATCCGGTGTCGATGTCCTGCATCGTCGCCACCCCTTCGCCAAGCGCGAACACCGCTTCGTTGATCAGGGGCATCAGCACGCGGTTGACGATGAAGCCCGGCGCGTCGTTGGCATGGACGATTTCCTTGCCGAGTCCGCGGCCGAAGGCTTCGACGCTGGCAAGCGTCGTGTCGCTGGTCGCAAGGCCGCGGATCAGTTCGATCAGGCCCATGACCGGCACCGGATTGAAGAAATGGACGCCGATGAAGCGCGCCGGATCGGGGGCCGCCTGCGCCAGTCGGGTGATCGGAATCGAGCTGGTGTTCGAAGCGAGGATGGCGCTGTCCGAAAGATGCGCGCCGACGCTGGCGAAGATCGCGCGCTTGATCTCCTCGCGCTCGGTCGCGGCCTCGATCACCAGCGCAGCCGGGGCGAAGGCGGCGTGGTCGGCGACGGGGGTGATCCGGCCGAGCAGCGCGTCGGCATCGCCCTGCGTCATCTTGTCCTTGGCGACCAGCCGCCCGAGCGCCTTGGCGATCCCGGCCTTGCCGGCTTCGGCGCGGGCGATGTCGATGTCCGACAGCAGCACCTCGTGGCCGGCGCCTGCCGAAACCTGCGCGATCCCCGCGCCCATTTGCCCTGCCCCGATAACGCCGACGATCATGATATGCCCTTTCGCTGGAAATCGCAGCTCTGCCCCTAGGGACTGGGCAAGCGTCGTCAAGGCCGAGAGTCGCGCGCGCGCGTCAGGGCGCGGCGCGCACCTCGGTCGCTTCGGCGAGGATCAGCGCGAAAGCGGGATCGACATCGTCCCACGCCGCGATCGGCGTCCAGCCTCCGGCGCGGAGGAGCAGGCTGGCGTCGCGCGGCCCATATTTATGGCTGTTCTCGCTGTGGATCGTTTCGCCCTTCGCCATCGTATAAGGACGGCCATCGACCATGAATTCGAGGTCGCACGCCGCCACCAGATGCATTTCGATACGCGCATGAACATCGTCCCAGCAGGCGCGATGGTCGAAATTGGCAACCGGGATCGTGCCGCCCAGTTCGCGGTTGATCCGTTCGAGCAGGTTGAGGTTGAACGCCGCGGTGACACCCGCCGAATCGTCATAAGCGCGTTCGAGGGTGCCGATATCCTTGATCCGGTCGACCCCGATCAGCATCAGCGCGCCGTCGCCGAGCGCGCCGCGCCAATGGCGGAGCAGATCGACCGCGCTGCGCGCCACCATGTTGCCGATCGTCGAGCCCGGAAAGAAGCCGAGTTTGGCGAGACCACAAATCTCGCGCGGGAGCGCCACCGGCTGGGTGAAGTCAGCCTCGACCGGATAGACCGGGAGATCGGGAAAGCGCGCCGACAGGGCGGCCGCGCTATCGCGCAGGAAATCGCCCGAAATATCCACCGGCACATAGGCGCCGGGGGCAATGGCATCGAGCAGCAGCGGCGTCTTCGTCGAGCTGCCCGATCCCAGTTCGACCACCGCGCGGCCCGGCCCGATCGCCGCCGCCAGTTCGCCCGCATGGCGCGTGAGCAGCGCCACCTCGCTGCGCGTCGGATAATATTCGGGCAGCCCGGTAATATCCTCGAACAACGCCGATCCGGTCGCGTCGTAGAACCAGCGCGCCGGAATCGCCTTTTGCGCCTGCGACAATCCCGCATGAACGTCGGCGCGAAAGGCGATATCGACGCCGCTGTCATCGGCATCGACCTGCCGCAATTGGCGAACAACGCCCATGATCACAAATCCTTGGCAAGGCGCAGGCCGGTGAACTGCCAGCGCTGGTGGGGGTAGAAGAAATTGCGGTAGGAGGCGCGAACATGGCCGCGCGGGGTCGCACAGCTGCCACCGCGCAGCACGAACTGGCCGCTCATGAACTTGCCGTTATACTCGCCGACCGCGCCCGGCGCGGCGCGAAAACCGGGATAGGGGCGATAGGCGCTGCCGGTCCATTCCCAGACGCCGCCGAACATCCCCGCAAGCGCAGCACCGTCCGATGCGGCGCCGTCCGCCGCCACCGGATGCACCGGGCCGGCGGCATCGAGCTGCTGCCCCGCGCGCGGATCACATCCCGCCGCCGCCGCTTCCCATTCAAATTCGGTCGGTAGCCGCGCCCCGGCCCAGCTGGCGAAGGCGTCGGCTTCGAAAAAACTGATGTGCGTCACGGGAGCGGCGGGATCGATCGCCTGCCATCCGGCAAGGGTGAACTGGCGATCGCCCTCCCAATAGGCGGGGGCGTCGACGCCTTCGGCCTGGACCCATGCCCAGCCGTCGCTGAGCCACAGCGACGGGGTGCGATAGCCGTCGTCGGCGATGAAGTCGCGCCACTCGCCGTTCGTTACCGGCCGATTGGCGAGCGCATGCGGCGCAAGAAGCGCCGAAAAGCGCGGAAGTTCACAGTCGAATGCGAAATCCTCGCCCTCATGCCCCACGGCAACGATTCCTTCCGTTCCCGCGATCCAGCGCAGCGGCCCCGCCGCGGCGGACGATGCCGAAGAATCGGCGGAAAACTGCGCAACTTCATTCGCGATTGCACTGTCGGAAGCGTCCCAGACGGCGGGGCCGAGCGGGTTCTGCGCGAACAGATGCTTGATGTCGGTGAGCAGCAGTTCCTGATGCTGCTGTTCATGATGGATGCCAAGCTCGACGAGCGCGCGCGCGGCGGGCGACAGTGTTGGGAGCGCCTTCACGATCGCCGCATCGACATGTCCGCGCCAATCGCGCACCGCATCGAGCGACGGCCGCGTCAGCAGGCCGCGGCGCGGGCGCGCGTGGCGCGGCCCCTCTGCCTCATAATAGCTGTTGAACAGATAGGCGAAACGGTCATCGAATAGCGAATAGCCGGGGCAATGATCGCGCAGGACGAAGGTTTCGAAAAACCAGCTCGTATGGGCGAGATGCCATTTGGCGGGCGATGCGTCGGGCATCGACTGCACGCTGGCGTCGGCGTCGGACAGGCGCGCGACAAGGTCGAGCGAGAGCTGCCGCGTCGCAGTGAAGCGCCGGGTCAGGTCGTCCGCCAAAGAAGCGGTCGTGGGCGAAGCATCGGTTCGGCTGGCCATGGTTTGACAATCCCCCGAAGAGCGATTCGGTTTCGTCGCCTGCCCCAATATGGTTACAGGACGGAGAATTGTCTAGAACAAAAGAAGAACAATATGGCGATCGGTCCTAGCGCGTCGCGCCGGGCTTCCACAGGATGTCACCGCCCGCCGCGGCGTTGAGGTGGCGCGTCGCGACGAACAGATGGTCGGACAGGCGGTTGAGATAGGCAAGCGCCAGCGGGTTGAGCGGCCGCGTCGCCGACGCCGCGACCGCCGCCCGTTCGGCGCGGCGCGCGATCGCGCGCGCGAGGTGGAGGCGCGCCGCGGCTTCGGTGCCACCGGGCAGGATGAAGCTGGACAGCGGCGCGAGCCTGTCGTTCATCGCGTCGATCTCCGCCTCCAGCCGCGCGATCTGGCTCGCGACGATGCGCAGCGCCATTTCGTGCGGGCCGAAGCCATGCTGCGGATCGGCGGGCGTCGCGAGATCGGCGCCAAGGTCGAACAATTCGTTCTGGATGCGCGCGAACATCGCCGCCGCCTCGCCGCCCGCGGGCAACGCCGCGACCGCTATGCCGAGGGCGCTGTTCGCCTCGTCGACGTCGCCGATCGCTTCCATCAGCGCGTCGGACTTGGCGATGCGCGACCCGTCGACGAGGCCCGTCGTGCCGTCATCGCCGGTGCGCGTATAGATTTTGTTGAGCTTGACCATAAGCGAGGGGCTGCGGGCGGACGCGCCGCGATCAGCTACCCGCGGCGAGAAGGCCGATCAGCACGATCAGGATGATCGTCACCGCCTGCCACTTCACGCGCGCCATCATCATCCGGTTCTGCATGAGCTGATTTTCATGCTCATTGCCCTCCATCGCGGCGCGGTGACCCTGCGCGAAATAGAAGAGCCCGCGCGCGAGCGCGAAGAGGACGAGGCCGGCCGACGCAACGACCGCAAGGATGAGAAGCACCTGCATGTCTTCTATTTAGGGCATTTGCAGCGAATATCCAGCCGGAAGCCGCCCGGCGCGCAAATCGTCGGCCAGCGCGCGCCAGTCCGCGCCCGCAGCGCGCAGCGCGGCAAGCGCCGCCGCGCCGTCGCGCTTGGCGAGCCGCTTGCCGTCGGCGCCGCAGACAAGCGCATGGTGGCGGTAGACCGGCGTCGCAAAACCGAGCAGCGCCTGAAGCAGCCGGTGGACGTCGGTCGAGGCGATCAGATCGGCGCCGCGAACCACCAACGTCACCCCCATCGCGGCATCGTCGATCGTGCTCGCGAGATGATAGCTGGCAGGGGCATCCTTGCGCGCGAGGACGACGTCGCCATGCGCGGCGGGATCGGCGGCGCGCGGCCCCTGCGCGTCCTCCTCCCAGACGAGCGGCCCCGCAATCGCGACCGCGCTTGCCATGTCGAGCCGCCAGCAATGCGCCTCCTGCGCCAATCGCTGTTCGCGCTCGGCCGCGCCGAGGTGGCGGCAGGTGCCGGGATAGAGCGGCGCGCCGTCCGCCGGTGCGCCGTGCGGCGCCGCGAGGCTGGCGGCAATATCGGCGCGGGTGCAGAAGCAGGGGTAGACGAGCCCGCGGGCACGAAGACCGGCAAGCGCGGCGGCGTAATCGCCCAGATGCTGCGACTGGCGAACCGGCGCGCCGTCGAAAGTCAGGCCCAGCCACTCGAGATCGGCGAGCGCAGCGCCGACAAACGCCTCGCGCGAGCGGCTGCCGTCGATGTCGTCGATGCGGAGGTGGAACGCCCCGCCCGCGGCGCGCGCGGCATCATGCGCCAGGATCGCGCTGAACGCGTGGCCAAGGTGCAGTTCGCCGGTCGGGCTGGGGGCGAAGCGGGTCAGCATGGCGTGGCGGCCGAATCCATATGCTGTGGGGCTCTCAATCCATCCATTCCATATATTGCGACACATCCCCCCTTGACGCCAGATTCTGATGCGTCATGTAATGATGGTGTCACGCGAGGAAGGCAGTGGCGCGCCATCCCGAGCAGCATAGGGGGCAGCGTTACCAAGCCATGTTCCATCCCGATCTTGCCCGGCATCCCGATAATTGTCCGGCTCTCGTCCTCAATGCAGATTATACGCCGCTGAGTTATTACCCGCTGAGCCTGTGGCCGTGGCAGACCGCGGTCAAGGCGGTATTCCTCGACCGCGTCACGATCGTCGAGAATTACGAGCGCGAAATCCATTCGCCGACGCGGACGATGCCGATCCCCAGCGTCATCGCGCTGCGGCAATATGTGAAACCGTCGCAATATCCCGCCTTCACGCGCTTCAACCTGTTCCTGCGCGATCGCTTCGCCTGCCAATATTGCGGCTCGGGCAAGGACCTGACCTTCGACCATGTCGTGCCGCGGCGGCTGGGCGGGCGGACGAGCTGGGAAAATGTCACCACCGCCTGTGCGCCGTGCAATCTGCGCAAGGGCGGGCGGACGCCGGCGCAGGCGCATATGCCGCTGCACCAGAAGCCGTGGCGCCCGACGAGCTGGCAGCTTCAGGACAATGGCCGCGCCTTTCCGCCGGGCTATCTGCACGAAAGCTGGATCGACTGGCTTTACTGGGACGTCGAACTGGAGGGCTGACAGGCCCGGTTCAGCCGGAGGGTGCCAGGCGGTCGCCAGATATTTGGTCAACAGGAGTATCGCCATGAACCGCGCCATCGCCTCGCTCGCCATCGGCCTCGCCGCCCTCCCGCTCGCCGCCTGCGCAAGCTTCGCGCCGGCCGAGCAGCCCGTGTCGGTGACCGGCGCGATCACCTATCGCGAGCGCATGGCGCTGCCGCCGACGGCGCAGGTCGAGGTGACGCTGGCCGACGTCAGCCTGATGGATGCGCCCGCGTCGGTGATCGCACGCCAGAGCTTCACCGCCGACGGCCGGCAGGTGCCCTTCGGCTTTTCGCTGACCGTCGATCAGCGCCGGCTCGACCCGCGCCACAGCTATGCCGTGGCGGCGCGGATCACCGATACCTCGGGCAAGCTGATGTTCATCACCGACACGCGCAACAGCGTGACCTTCGACGGTGCGCCGCGGATCGACCTGGGGACGCTGGTGATGGTGAAGACGCCCTGACCACGCGTTTCGTGCCGCGCGCATAGCTATGCGTCCCTGCTGCCCTTGACGCTGCACCTTCGCAGGTGCAGCACTCTTGGCCCATGGGCCCACCGATCCAGATCTCGCAGAATCCCGACATTCGCTATCTCGGGCGGATCCTCGGCGACGTCATTCGCGCCTATGGCGGCGAAAAGCTGTTCCGGCAGACCGAATATATCCGGTCGTCGAGCGTCGACCGGCATCGCGGCATCGCGGGCGCCGAGACGATCGATCCGGGGCTGGAGGCGCTGAGCCTTGACGATACCATCGCTTTCGTGCGCGGTTTCATGCTGTTTTCGATGCTCGCCAATCTGGCCGAAGACCGGCAGGGCGTCGCCGCCGAGCCCGAGGCGACGGTGGCGGCAGCGCTGGCGCGGCTGAAGCAGGACGGCATCGATGGCGATGCGGTCGCGGCGCTGCTCGACGCGGCGCTGGTCGCGCCGGTGCTCACCGCGCACCCGACCGAGGTGCGCCGCAAGTCGATGCTCGACCACAAGAACCGCATCGCCGAGCTGATGCGGCTGCGCGATGCCGGCGTCGAGGAAACCGCCGAGGGCGATGTCGTCGAGGAGGCAATCCGCCGCCAGATCGTGCTGCTGTGGCAGACGCGGCCGCTGCGCACCGAAAAATTGTTCGTCGCCGACGAGATCGACAATGCGCTGACCTATTTGCGCGACGTGTTCGTGCCCGTGATCCCCAAGCTTTATGCGCGCTGGGAACAGGAGCTGGGCGCGCGCCCGGCAAGTTTCCTACGGGTCGGGAGCTGGATCGGCGGCGACCGTGACGGCAATCCCTTCGTCACCGCCGAGACGCTGCATATGGCGACGAGCCGCAACGCCGCCGCGGTGCTGGGCCATTATATTGACGCGGTGCATGCGCTAGGTGCCGAACTGTCGGTGTCATCGTCGCTCGCGACGGTCCCCGAAGCGGTCGAGGCGCTGGCCGCGGCGAGCGGCGATGCCGCGCCGAGCCGAAGCGACGAGCCCTATCGCCGCGCCCTGTCGGGCATTTATGCCCGGCTGTGCGCAACCTATGCCGGCATCGTCGGGCGCGCGCCGCCGCGGCCGTCGGCGCTGGCCGGCGAAGCCTATGCCGCCCCCGCCGATTTCCGCCGCGACCTCGTCACCATCGCGGCGGGTCTGTCGGCGAGCGGCGAGGGCCAGCTTGGCGGCATCGGCGCGCTCGGGCGGCTGATCCGCGCGGTCGAGGTCTTCGGCTTCCACCTCGCGACGCTCGATATGCGGCAGAACAGCGCGGTGCATGAACGCGTGCTCGCCGAGCTGCTCGCGGTCGCGGGGGTCGAAGGCGATTATCTCGGCCTGGGCGAAGAGGCGCGCGTCGACCTGCTGCGCCGCGAACTGGCGACCAACCGCCCGCTCGCCGCGCCGTGGCACAAATGGAGCGAGGAAACCGCCGGCGAACTCGCGATCGTCCACGCCGCCGCCGCGATCCGCGCCAAGCTGGGCGCCGAGGCGATCGTCCAGTGGATCATCAGCAAGGCCGAAAGCCTGTCCGACCTGCTCGAGGTCCATGTCCTCGCCCGTGAAGCCGGACTATGGTCGGCCGAGGCGCAGGACAATCTGATGGTCGTGCCGCTGTTCGAAACCATCGCCGACCTCGACGAGGCGCCGGGGATCATGGCCGCCTATTTCGCGCTGCCCGAGATTGCGCCGCATGTCGTCGCGCGCGGACATCAGGAAGTGATGATCGGCTATTCGGATTCGAACAAGGATGGCGGCTATCTGACCTCGACCTGGGGGCTCTATCAGGCATCGGAAGCGTTGACCCCGGTGTTCGAGGCCGCCGATACCGCGATGCAGCTGTTCCACGGTCGCGGCGGTGCGGTCGGGCGCGGCGGCGGCAGCGCTTTCGCCGCGATTCGCGCGCAGCCCGCGGGGACGGTGCAGGGCCGCATCCGCATCACCGAACAGGGCGAAGTAATCGCGGCCAAATATGGCACCGCCGACAGCGCCGCGACCAATCTGGAGGCGATGGTATCGGCAAGCCTGCTCGCCAGCCTCGAGCCCGAGGCGATGAGCGCGGACGACGCCGGGCGCTTTGCGGGCGCAATGACCGCGCTGTCGAACGACGCCTTCGCCGCCTATCGCGGCCTCGTTTACGACACGCCCGCCTTCAAGGACTTCTTCCGCGCGATGACGCCGATCGCCGAGATCGCGACGCTGAAGATCGGATCGCGGCCGTCGAGCCGCACCAAATCGACCGCGATCGAGGATCTGCGCGCGATTCCCTGGGTGTTCAGCTGGGCGCAGGCGCGCACCATGCTGCCCGGCTGGTACGGCACCGGTGAAGCCTTTGCGGCGTTCGCGGACCAGGCGCTGCTCGCCGATATGGCGCAAAGCTGGCCCTTCTTCGGCGCGCTGCTGGGCAATATGGAAATGGTGCTGGCGAAATCGGACATCGGCATCGCCGCGCGCTATGCCGAACTGGCGGGGCATGTCGACGGGCATGCGGCGATCTTTTCGCGCATCCGCGATGGCTGGCACCGCGCCCACGACGGGCTTTTGACGATCACCGGCCAGTCGCGGCTGCTTGAGAATAATCCGGCGCTCGAGGCATCGATCCGCCTGCGCCTGCCCTATATCGAGCCGCTCAACCTGCTGCAGATCGAATTGATGAAGCGCCACCGCGCGGGCGAAACCGACCCCCGCATCGCCGAGGGCATCCAGTTGACGATCAACGCGATCGCAACCGCGCTGCGCAACAGCGGGTAGACCCGAACACCGTCATGGCGAGGAGCAAGGCGAAGCCATCGCTTCGCGCCTCGCCATGACGAGGGGTCAATTCTTGACGATCCGCACCTCGCCCTTGCTCGCGTCGCCCGCGGGTTCGAAACTGATCGTGAAATCAGCGCCGTCCTTGTCGGTCCCGCGCAGCGTGTCGCCGGCGCGCTGGACCTGGATATTCTTCTTCGCAAATTCGCCGGCCATCCAGTCGGCCGCCTTGGCGGGCGCGGCGGGCGAGGTGAAGCCGAGGCGCACCGTCGCCTTGTCGGCGCCGCCCTTGTCGCTCGCATTGACATCGATGCTTGCGATCTTGCTGCCCGGATAGAGCTTCACCCCGTCGATGTCGAAATCGCTGTCGACGTCGATATTGGCGAAATCGGGGAGCTTGAAGCTCATCGAGCCGTGATCGCCGTCGATGCTGACCTTGCCGCCATCCTTGCCGGCGGTGATCCGGACATTGCCGCCGTCGCCATCGGCATTCACCGTGACCTCGGCCTTATCGCTCTTGTCTTCGGCGTGCCCGCAGGCGCCGAGCAACAGCATCGGGGGAATCAGGAAGGCGAAACGCATGGACTGTCTCCTTGGTGCATTATTTGAATAATACACCTGCGCGCGCGACGAGTCAATTTCCTGTCGGCTCGCCATGACCAGTTTACGGTTCGACAGGGATACCCCCGGATCAAGTCCGGGGTGGCCAGCGAGAAGCGACCTAAGCGTCGATGCTGGTCTTGAGGTCGCCGTGGACGAGACCGCCGTCGACCGCGATCGTTTCGCCGACGACATAATCGCCCGCCTTCGATGCGAGAAAGATCGCTGCGCCAGCCATATCCTCGGGTACGCCGATGCGCTTGGTCGGGATGCTCTTGGCAACTGCGTCGCCATGGTCGCGCGCCGCCTTATTCATGTCCGACTGGAAGGCGCCGGGTGCGATTGCGGTGACGAGGATATTGTCCTGCACCAGCCGCGCCGCCATCCGCTTGGTCAGATAGAGGATCGCCGCCTTCGACGCGTGATAGCTATAGGTTTCCCACGGGTTGAGGCGCATGCCGTCGATCGACCCGATGTTGATGACCTTTGCCGGCTGTGCGGGCGTGCCCGCCGCCTTCAGCAGATTGTGCAACGCCTGGGTCAGGAAGAAGGGCGACTTGACGTTGATGTCCATCACCTTGTCCCAGCCGGCTTCGGGGAAATTCTCGAAGGGTTCGCCCCAGGCGGCGCCCGCATTGTTGACGAGGATGTCGAGCTTTTCCTCGCGTGCTTCGAGTTCCTTGGCGAGCGCGCGGCAGCCTTCGACGGTCGAAAGATCGACGGGTAGACCGATGACCTTGCCCGGATAGCGCGTTTCGAAATCGGCGACGGCCTCCTCGATCTGCGCCGTCTTGCGCGCCGAGATATAGACGCGCGCGCAGCCGGCGGCGAGATAGCCCTCGACGATCATCTTGCCGATGCCGCGCGAACCGCCGGTGACGAGCGCGATGCGGCCGTCGAGGCCGAACATATCATTGAGGTTCATAAGACTATCCTTTGTTCCGTTCGTCCTGACCCCGGATCAAAGTCCGGGGGAAGGACCGTATTTACCCGCTACGTCCGAAAGAAAGGACGGCCCTTCGACAAGCTCAGGGCGAACGGGGGTTGAGAATTCCTGGTTCTAGTAGCCGTTCATCCGGGCAACCTGGTCGATATGGTAATGCACATCGCCCATGAATTCGGCGAGCGCGCGGTCGCGTTTCATGTAGAGGCCGATGTCATATTCGTCGGTCATGCCGATGCCGCCGTGCATCTGAACGCCTTCGCGCACCGCGAGGTTGGCGGCGCGGCCGGCCTTGGCCTTGGCGACCGAGACCATCAGCTTTGCGCCTTCGCTGCCTTCGTCGAGGAGTTGCTGCGCCTTCATCACCGTGGCGCGCGCGACTTCCATCTCGCCATAGAGATGCGCGGCGCGGTGCTGGAGCGCCTGAAACTCGCCGATTAGCTTGCCGAACTGCTTGCGTTCCTTGAGGTAATTGACGGTCATGTCCATCGCGCCCTGCCCGACGCCGACCATTTCGGCGGCAGCGCCGGTGCGGGTGGCGGCCAGCAGCGCGTCGAGGATGTCGCCGCCGGCATCGACTTCGCCGATCACTGCGTCGGCATCGACCTCGACGCCGTCGAGGGTGACATGGCTTGCAAGACTGGAGTCGACGAGGCGGCGCGGATCGGCGGTCAGCCCCTTTGCATCCTTCGGCACCGCGAACAGGGTGATGCCGCCGTCGGTTTTCGCCGCGACGATGCTCATGTCGGCGACATGGCCGTGGAGGACGAAGCTTTTCTTGCCGTCGAGGCGGAAGCCGTTGCCCGCGCGCGTCGCCGTCGTCGCGATGCGGTCGGGGCGGTGCTTGGCGCCCTCGTCGATCGCGAGTGCGACGATCGCCTCGCCGCTGGCGATGGCGGGGAGCCAGCGGCCGGCCTGCGTGCCGCCCGCCTTCGCCAGCGCGGCGACCGCGCCGACGCTGGTCGCGAGGAAGGGCGACGGCGTCAGGTTGCGGCCGATTTCCTCGAGCACGATGCCCGCTTCCATATGTCCCATGCCGAGCCCGCCATGCGCCTCCGGAACCAGCATGCCGGGCAGGCCCATTTCGGTGAACTGCGCCCACAGGTCGCGCGAGAAGCCGGTGGCGTCGGCCTCGTCGCGAAGCTTGCGGAGGTGCGAGACGGGGGCCTGTTCGGCCACGAAGGGCGCGACGCTGTCCTTGAGCATCGCCTGATCGTCATTGTGATAGAGCGGCATGTCTTTTCTCTCCAATTCCCCTCCCGCTTGCGGGAGGGGTTAGGGGTGGGCCAGCGACGTCGTATCTGCCCACCCCGCTGCGGCTAGCGAACAAGTTCGCAAGCCTCGCTGCCCCTCCCGCGAGCGGGAGGGGAGAGGTGTTACGCCCCCGGCAAATCGAGGATACGCTTGGCGATGACGTTGAGCATCACTTCGCTCGTGCCGCCTTCGATCGAATTGGCCTTGGTGCGCAGCCACGCGCGCGGGCGGGCGCCGCCCTTCGTTTCGGGGCTGTCCCATTCGAGCGCTTCGCTGCCACCGCCCGACATGACGAGTTCGTGGCGGCGCTTGTTGAGCTCGGTCCCGACATATTTCATCATGTTCGACGAGGCGGGGTGCGCGCGGCCGGTCTTCCACATGTCCATGAAGCGTTCGCCCATCGCGCGATAGGCAAAGACATCGACGTCGAACGCCGCCATTTCGGCGCGCAGGATCGGATCGTCGAGTTCGCCATGGTCGTTCTTGCCGATCGCCTTGGCAAAGGCGCCGCCGATGCTGACCATGTCGCCGCCGGCACCGCCGCCCGAGATCATCTCGCGTTCGTGGCCGAGGAGATATTTTGCGACATCCCAGCCGCGGTTGATCTCGCCGACGAACTGCGTCTTGGGCACTTCGACATCGTCGAAGAAGGTTTCGCAGAAGGGCGAATTGCCCGAAATCAGCAGGATCGGCTTGGTCGTGACGCCCTTGCTCTCCATGTCGAAGAGCATGAAGGTGATGCCCTGATATTTGTTCGCCTTGTCGGTGCGGACGAGGCAGAAGATCCAGTCGGCCTTGTCGGCATAGCTGGTCCAGATCTTCGATCCGTTGACGACCCAGTGATCGCCCTTGTCCTCGCCGAAGGTCTGGAGCGAGACGAGGTCGCTGCCCGAGCCGGGTTCCGAATAGCCCTGGCACCAGCGGATTTCACCGCGCGCGATCTGGTTCAGATAATGGACCTTCTGCTCTTCGGTCCCGAATTTGAGCAGCGCGGGGCCGAGCATCCAGATGCCGAAGCTGTCGAGCGGCGAGCGCGCGTTGATGCGCTTCATTTCCTGTTTCAGGATCTTGGTCTGTTCGGGGGTCAGCCCGGCGCCGCCATATTCCTTCGGCCAATCGGGAACGGTGTAGCCCTTTGCGGCGCAGGCTTCGAGCCATTGTTTCTGGGCGTCATTCTTGAAAACCCATTTGCGGCCGCCCCAGCACACATCGCCCTCGTCGCGGACGGGTTCGCGCATTTCGGGGGGACAATTGGCTTCCAGCCAGGCGCGCACTTCGGCGCGAAAAGCGTCCTGATCGCTCATCTTTCGGGCTCCTCTTCTGGCGCGCAAACTAAGGGGAGTCGCCCGGTTTACGCAAGCGTCAACTTGGCTGCGCCGCGCTGCCGTTACGGCGCCGTAGCGTCCGATTGCGGGCCGTTGACGCGCCCTCCCACGCGCCTAAGCTAAGTGGCAAAAGAAAACGGGAGAGCAGGAAATGCGATTCGCAGGCAAGGTCGCCGTCGTCACCGGCGGAGCATCGGGTATCGGCAAGGCGGCCGTTCTGAAACTCGCGGGCGAAGGCGCCCATGTTTTCGCCGCCGACATCGACGAGGCGGGCGGTCAGGCGCTTGCCGCGGCGTCGAACGGCCGGATCGAATTCATCCGGTGCGACGTCACCGTCGCGTCGGACATCGAAGCGCTGATGGACGAAGCCGCGAAGCGCGGCGGCGGCATCGACATCGTGTTCAACAATGCCGCCGCAGGCGGCGACCGCGCCCCGATCGACGAAATCACGCCCGACGGATGGGACTGGACGATGAACCTCGTCCTCAAATCGGTCGCGATGGGCATCCGCTATGCCGCGCCCCATATGAAGGGCCGCAAAGGCGCCGCGATCGTCAACACTGCGAGCGTCGCGGCACTCGGCGCCGGCTATTCGCCGACCGCCTATGCCGTCGCCAAGGCGGGCGTGCTGCATCTGACCAAGGTCGCGGCGACCGATCTTGCCCAATATGGCATCCGCGTGAACGCGATCTGCCCCGGCTTCATCAACACCAATATCTTCACCACCTCGCTCGACGTGCCCGACGAAAGCAAGGATGCGGCCAAGGCGGTGATTGCCGAAATGAGCGCGCATGCGCAGCCGGTCGCGCGCGGCGGCCAGCCCGATGATATCGCCAATGCCGTCGCCTATCTGGCGAGCGAAGAGGCGAGCTTCATGACCGGCACCCATATGCTGGTCGATGGCGGTCTGACGATCGGCCAGCGCCACGCCTGGGATCCCGAAGCGCCCGGCCTGTTCGACGCCCTGATAGCCATGGAGGATGCGGCCAAGGCCGGAGCCGCGGCGTGACCGCCGAGACCCCGGCGCAGGCGCGCCTGCCGCTCGGGCTCAAATTATTCCACGGCCTCGGCAGCGTCGCCTATGGGGTCAAGGACAACGGCTTTTCGACCTTCCTGCTGATCTTCTACAGCCAGGTGGTCGGGCTCGATGCGAGCCTTGTTTCGCTGGCGCTGATGTTCGCGCTGCTCGCCGATGCCTTCGTCGATCCGCTGATCGGCTATTTTTCGGACCGCACCTATACGCGCTGGGGCCGCCGCCATCCGTGGCTCTATCTCGCGCCGCTGCCGCTCGGGCTCGCCTGGATGCTGCTGTGGTCGCCGCCCGACGATCATACGCACATCTTTGCCTATCTGGTGGTCGTCGCGGTACTGGTGCGCACGCTGGTATCGTGCTGCGAAGTGCCGTCGCAATCGCTCGTCGCCGAACTGACAAGCGATTATGACGAGCGCACCGCGCTGGTCCGCTTCCGCTTCCTCTTCGCTTGGGGCGGCGGGCTGCTCGTCTTCTTCCTCGCCAACACCGTTTTCCTGCGGCCCGACGCGACGCACAAGTTCGGGCAGCTCAATCCTGCGGGCTACTGGCTCTACGGCCTGTGCGGGGCGATCATCATGGCGGTGACGGTCTTCATCTCCGCGCTCGGCCAGCATCGGCGCATAGCGCATCTGCCCGCGACGAAGCCCGAACCCGGAACGCCCCGGCGCGCCTTTGCCGAGATTTGGGAATCTCTGCGCCACCCGGCGGCGCTGATCCTGCTCGGCGCCTCGTTGATCGCGATTTCGAGCACGCAGATGACCTTCACCATCTCGAACTTCCTCTATCTTTATGTCTGGCGCTTTTCCGATGGCGCCTTCGCGGCATTGCCGTGGCTGCTGATGGTCAGCGTCCTGCTGTCCTTCGTGTTCGTCCAGCCACTCCACCACCGGTTCGGCAAGAAGCGCGTCGCGGTGGTCTGCGGGATCATCAGCACGACGTTCTGGGTGGCGCCGTTCGGCCTGTTCCTTTCGGGCCATTGGCCGGGAACCGGCTCCGCCTTTTCGAGCAATCTGCTGATGGGCTTCATCCTCGTTTCCAACGTCAACGCGGTGATGGTGATGATCTCCGCACAGTCGATGCTCGCCGACGTCGTCGAAGCGTCGCAGGTCGAGACCGGGCGCCGGACCGAGGGGGTGTTCGCCGCAGGCTGGATGTTCGTCCAGAAATGCGCCACCGCCGTAGGGATCGGCCTCACCGGCCTGCTGATCAGCCTGTCGGGCCTGCCGGCGAAAGCCGTTCCCGGCGAGGTTGCACCGCAAGTGGTCGACCGGCTGGTCGTCAGCTACAGCTTGATCGTGATCGTCGCGACGATCCTGTCGACGTGGATCTTCGCGCGCTTCCCGATCAACCGCGCCGACCATGAAGCCCGCGTCGCCGCACTGTCCGCATCCGAAACGATCGCGCTGCAATGAGCGCCAATATTCTCCCCGGCGCGCTGCCGACGCGCATCAAGGTGGCGCATGGCGTGGGTGCCGTAACACTCGGAATCAAGGAGTCGGGGCTCACCACCTTCTTCATGATCTATTACAACCAGGTGCTCGGTTTCGATCCGCGCGTCGTGTCGCTCGTGTTGATCGGCGCGATGGTTGTCGATGCCATCGTCGATCCGATGATCGGCCGGCTGTCGGATGCGACGCGAACCCGGCTTGGGCGGAGGCTGCCCTGGCTTTACGGCGCCGCTCTGCCGATGGCGATCGTGTGGACGCTGCTGTGGGTGTCGCCCGATATCGCAAAACATTCGACGTTGGGCCTGTTCCTCAATGTCGTGGCCGTGCGCATATTGGTGTCGGCGTGCGAAATTCCGTCGATCTCGCTCGTCGCCGAACTGACGCGCGATTATGACGAGCGCACCGCGTTGATGCGCTATCGCTTTCTGTTCGGCTGGCTGGGCGGCCTGCTTGCCGTCGCGCTTGCCTATAATGTCTTTCTGGTCTCCGACGATCCCGCGCGCAGCGGCTTGCTCGAGACATCCGGCTACACCGCCTACGGTCTGTTCGGCGCCGCCATGATCTTGCTGACGACGCTGGCGTCGGCGTTCGGTCAGCAACGCCGCATCCTGTCGCTGCCGCCTCCGCCGCGCAGGCCGCACGGCCATTCGATGCTCGCCGACATCCTGCTTGCCTTTCGCAACCCGGCGTTTCTTGCGCTGGCGTCCGGCGCGCTGTTCGTCACGGGCGCCTATGCGACGACGATCGCGTCGACCAATTATATGATGCTCTATGTCTGGCAACTCAGCGACGCACAGCTGCGTTTCTATCCTGTCGGGCTCGCCGTCGCGGTCTTCGGCGCTTTCGCGGCGGTCGGCCATGCGCACCGCCGCTTTGGCAAGCGCGACAGCGCGATCGGTGCCGCGCTCGCGAGTGGCGCGATCGCTTTCCTGCCCTATGCCGCGCGCAATCTGGGTTGGTGGCCCGATCTCGGCGGATGGTCTTCCATGATGCTTCTGCTGTCGTTGCAGACCCTGTCGCTGTTCGGGTTGGTGGTGGCAACCATTTCCACCTCGTCGATGGTTGCGGAAATCGTCGAAGCGCATGAGGTCGATCATGGCACGCGGATCGAGGGTGTCTTCTTCGCCGGCTATCTGATGGTCCAGAAATTCGGGCAGGCGCTCGGCATCTTTCTCGTCGGCCAGCTTGTCGCCTTTGCAGGGTTGAGTGATCAAGTGCGGCCCGAGGACTGGCCAGCCAGCACTGCCGCGGCAATGGCGTGGATTTTCGCCGGATTGATGATTTTGATTTCGGTCATGGCGACCATTGGCCTGCGGCGGTATCCGATCGACCGGGCCAGCCACGAGGCACGGCTCGCCGCCCTCGCCTCGACGGGCGGCGCAGCGGCCGATAGCCAAGGGCCGCGGCCGTAACGGAAGATTGCGCGGGCAGCGATGCCGGGGCAATTTTCTGCGCCGCGGGTCTTGGCAAAGGGGGGCGAATCGGTCCAAAGGCTTACGTGAACGTAAAGGGAAAGGATGCAGCGATGGATTTCGACTTCACCGACCGGCAGGTGCACTGGCGCGACCGGGTGCGCGAGTTCATCGACCGCAAGATCCGCCCCGCCGTTGCGACCTACAAACAGCAGGATGCGAGCGGCGACCGCTGGAAAGTCATCCAGGTGGTCGAGGATCTGAAGGCCGAGGCGAAGGCCGCTGGCATCTGGAACCTGTTCATGCCGCCGCGCAGCAGTGCGCACCACCATGTCGACGAGACGTTCGAATTCGAAGGCCCGGGGCTCACCAACCTCGAATATGCGCTGTGCGCCGAGGAAATGGGCCGCGTCGGCTTTGCGAGCGAGGTGTTCAACTGCTCGGCGCCCGACACGGGCAATATGGAAGTCTTCCACCGCTATGGCACCCGCGCGCAGAAGGACAAGTGGCTCGCCCCACTGATGAATGGCGAGATTCGGTCGGCCTTCCTGATGACCGAACCCGCGGTCGCCTCGTCCGATGCGACGAACATCGAAACGCGGATCGAACGCGACGGCGACGACTATGTCATCAACGGCGTCAAATGGTGGTCGTCGGGCGCGGGCGATCCGCGCTGCAAGGTCGCGATCGTCATGGGCAAGACCGACTTCGGCGCCAAGCGCCACGCGCAGCAGTCGATGCTGGCGGTCCCGATGGACGCGCCGGGCATCAACATCCTGCGCCACCTCCCCGTCTTCGGCTATGACGATGCGCCGCACGGTCATATGGAAATCGAGCTCAAGGACGTTCGCGTCAAGGCCGAGGATGCGATGCTGCTCGGCGAAGGCCGCGGCTTCGAGATTGCGCAGGGCCGCCTCGGGCCCGGGCGTATCCACCATTGCATGCGCACGATCGGCGTCGCCGAAGAAGCGCTCGAACGGATGTGCAAGCGGCTCCAGTCGCGCGTCGCCTTCGGCAAGACCGTGGCCGAGCACAGCATCTGGGAACAGCGCATCGCGCGGGCGCGCATCGACATCGAAATGACGCGCCTTCTGTGCCTGAAGGCCGCCGACATGATGGACAAGGTCGGCAACAAGTCGGCCGCGGCCGAGATCGCGATGATCAAGGTGCAGGCGCCGAACATGGCGCTGCAGATCATCGACGATGCGATCCAGGCGCATGGCGGCGGCGGCGTCAGCGAAGATTTCGGCCTCGCCAAAATGTATGCCGGCCAGCGCACGCTGCGCATCGCCGACGGTCCCGACGAAGTCCACGCCCGCGCCATCGCGCGCATCGAGCTGGCAAAACATTCGCCCGCCGCGCAGGACGATCGTTTCTCGTCGGGCGACATTGGCGTTACGCGTTAAACCGTCCCACGTCCGTTCGTGTCGCGCGAAGTCGAGACACGAACGGCCACAACCGGTTCTCGACGTCGCTCGAACCGAACGGAGAAGATACATTGACCAAAGCCGCCGTCCTGATCGAACCCGGCAAGCCCCTCGTCATCGAGGAGGTCGTCGTCGACAAGCCCGGCCCGCACGAGGTGCGCATCCGCACCGCCGCCTGCGGGCTTTGCCATTCGGACCTGCACTTCATCGACGGCGCCTATCCGCACCCCCTGCCCGCCATCCCCGGCCATGAAGCCGCCGGGATCGTCGAGGCGGTGGGCAGCGAAGTCCGCACGGTGAAGCCGGGCGACGCGGTCGTCACCTGCCTCAGCGCCTTTTGCGGCCATTGCGAATATTGCGTTACCGGTCGCATGTCTCTGTGCCTAGGCGGCGAGACGCGCCGACCGGCCGGATCGGCACCGCGCATCACACGCCCCGACGGATCGCCGGTGAACCAGATGCTCAACCTCAGCGCCTTTTCGGAGGTGATGCTGGTCCACGAACATGCGTGCGTCGCGATCGATCCCGAAATGCCGCTCGACCGCGCGGCGGTGATCGGCTGCGCGGTGACGACCGGCGCGGGCACCATCTTCAACGCCTGCAAGGTGACGCCGGGCGAAACGGTCGCGGTCGTCGGCTGCGGCGGCGTCGGGCTCGCGACGATCAACGCCGCCAAGATCGCAGGCGCCGGACGCATCATCGCCGCCGACCCGGTTCCCGAAAAGCGCGAACTGGCGATGAAGCTGGGCGCGACCGATGTCGTCGACGCGCTCGCCGACGATGCCGCCAAACAGATCGTCGAAATGACCAAGGGCGGCGTCGACCATGCGGTCGAAGCGGTCGGGCGTCCTGCCTCCGCCAGCCTCGCGGTCGCGTCGCTGCGCCGCGGCGGCACCGCGACGATCCTGGGCATGATGCCGCTGTCCGAAAAGGTCGGGCTGGGCGCAATGGACCTGCTTTCGGGCAAGAAGCTGCAGGGCGCGATCATGGGCGGCAACCGCTTCCCGGTCGACATTCCGCGGCTCGTCGATTTCTACCTGCGCGGCCTGCTCGACCTCGACAGCATCGTTGCCGAGACGATCCCGCTCGACCGCGTCAACGAAGGCTTCGACAAGATGCGAAAGGGCGATGCCGCGCGGTCGGTGATCGTGTTCGACCAATGAGCGGCGCGATCGACGCGCAAAAGGCGTTCAGCGGCACCGTCGCGCCCGAGGGCGCCGACGTCCTCGACGAAGCGAAGCTGACCGCCTGGATGGAGGCCAATGTCGAAGGGTTCCAAGGCCCGCTGACGCAGAGCAAATTTGCCGGCGGCCAGTCGAACCCGACCTACAAGATTTCGGCGCCGTCGGGCAATTATGTGCTGCGGCGCAAACCCTTTGGCCCGCTGCTCCCGTCGGCGCACGCCGTCGACCGGGAATATAAGGTGCAGGCTGGCCTCCATAAGATGGGCTATCCGGTCGCGCGCCAATATGGGCTGTGTACTGATGACAGCGTGGTCGGCAGCTGGTTCTATGTGATGGGGATGGTCGACGGCCACACCATCTGGGACGGATCGATGCCGGGGTCGACCCCCGAAAACCGCCGCGCGACCTATTTCGCGATGATCGACGCGCTCGCGGCGCTGCACAGCGTCGATGTCGAAGCCGCCGGGCTTTCGGACTTCGGCAAGCCGGGCAATTATTTCGGCCGCCAGGTCGATCGCTGGACCAAGCAATATCGCCTCTCCGAGACCGAGACGATGGACGAGATGGAGCGGCTGATCGAATGGCTGCCCGCGACCTTGCCCGAACAGACGCGCACCAGCGTCGTCCACGGCGACTATCGGATCGACAATATGATCTGGGCCAAGGACCGGCCCCAGGTGCTGGCGGTGCTCGACTGGGAGTTGTCGACGCTTGGCGATCCGCTCGCCGATTTCACCTATGTCGCAATGGCTTGGGTGACCGAAAACGGCGGCCGTTCGGGGGTGATGGACCTTGATCGCGCGGCGCTGGGCATTCCCGAACTCGACGAGGTGGTCGATCGCTATTGCGCCGCGACCGGGCGCGACAGCGTTCCCGACATGAACTGGTATTTCGCCTATAATTTCTTTCGCCTCGCCGGCATCATGCAGGGGATCAAGAAGCGCGTCATCGACGGCACCGCATCGTCCGCCCATGCCAAGGCGATGTCCGAACGCGTCCTGCCGCTGGCGCAAAAGGCGTGGCACTTCGCGCAGCAGGCCGGCGCATGAGCCTGTTCGACATGACCGGGCAGGTCGCGCTGATCACCGGATCGTCGCGCGGCATCGGCAAGGCGACCGCCGAAGCGATGGCCGAACAGGGCGCCAAGGTCGTCATCTCGAGCCGCAAGCAGGATGCTTGTGACGCGGCGGCGGCCGAGATCAACGCGAGACATGGCGACGGCACCGCGATTTCGGTTGCCGCGAACATCTCGTCGAAGGAGGATCTGCAGCATCTCGTCGACGCGACGCGCGCCGCCTTCGGCAAGATCACCGCGCTCATCTGCAACGCGGCGTCGAACCCCTATTATGGTCCCGGCCTCGGCATCAGCGACGACCAGTTCCGCAAGATCATGGACAATAATATCCTGTCCAACCACTGGCTGATTTCGATGGTCGCCCCCGAAATGCTGGAACGCGGCGAAGGATCGATCACGATCATCAGTTCGATCGGCGGGCTCAAGGGCTCGCCGATCATCGGGGCCTACGGGATTTCCAAGGCGGCGGACATGCAGGTGGCGCGCAATTTCTCGGTCGAGTTCGGCCCCAGGGGTGTCCGCGTCAATTGCATCGCGCCCGGCCTGATCCGCACCGACATGGCGCGCGCGCTGTGGGAAAATGAAGAGAATCTTCGGCGTTCCACCGCGGCTTCGACGCTGAAGCGCATCGGCGAACCGCACGAGATCGCCGGCGCGGCGGTCTTTCTTGCCAGCAAGGCGGGGGCATTCACAACCGGCCAGACCATCGTCTGCGATGGCGGAGCCACGATATCGGGAGGCGCATGATGGGCGCATTGGACGGCAAGATCGCGATCATTACCGGCGCAGGCAGCGGCATCGGCCGGGCAAGCGCGCTGCGCTTCGCCGCCGAAGGCGCGAAACTCGTCATCGGCGACAAGAGCGCGGCGGTGCATGACACGGCGCAGGCGGTAAAGGACGCGGGCGGCACTGTCGTCGCGCTGGAAATCGATGCCGGGGTCGAGGCTGATGTTGCACGGCTGGTCGCGACCGCACAGGAAAATTACGGCGGGATCGACATCGCCTTCGCCAACGCCGGGATCATCGGCGACATGGGCGGCATCTTCGACATCTCGCCCGATGCCTGGGCCGAAACGCTGCGCGTCAACCTGATCGGCCCGGCGCTGATGGTGAAACATGCGGGCAAGGCGATGGTCGATCAGGGCCGCGGCGGCGCGATCCTGCTGACCGCGAGCGTCGCGGGGATCAATTCGGGCGCCGGCCCGGCCGCCTATTCGGCGTCGAAGGCGGGGGTCATCAACCTCGCCAAGACGGCAGCGCAGCAGATGACTTCGGCCAATGTGCGCGTCAACGCGATCTGCCCCGGCCTCACCGAAACCGGGATGACCAAACCGACCTTCGACTATGCAAAGGAGAAGGGCGTCACCCACAAGATTGGCCAGCTCAACCCGCTGAAGCGCGCCGGCCAGCCCGAGGAGCTCGCCAATGTCGCGCTCTTCCTGCTCAGCGACCAGGCAAGCTACGTCAACGGACAGGCGATTGCGGTTGACGGGGGCCTCACCAGCTCGCACCCGGTGACGCGCCAGCTTCTCGGCCAGACATCGCACTAAGGACGACGCCCCATGGGTCACGGATTCGATACCGCGCGGCTGGACCGCATTCCCGCCTTTCTCGACGCCAAATATGTCGGCGCCGGCCGCCTGCCGCATGCGGCGACGCTGGTGTCCCGGCGCGGCGAGATCGCGCATCTGTCGTGCATCGGCGAAGCGCGTCCGGGCGAGGCGCTGAAAGAGGATGCGATCTTCCGCATCGCCAGCATGACCAAGCCGATCACCAGCACCGCCTTCATGATGCTGGTCGAGGAGGGCAAGGTCGCGCTGTCCGATCCGCTGGTAAAGTTCTGCCCCGAGTTCAAGGACACCGGCGTCTTCGTCGCGGGCGGCGGCAATGTGCCCTTCCTGACCCGGCCGCCGGTGCGCCCGATCCTGATGGTCGATCTGCTGCGCCATACCGCCGGCCTAACCTACAGCTTTCAGGAGCGCACGCCGGTCGACGCCGCCTATCGCAAGACCAAGATCGACGATTTCGACGCCGATTATACGATGGACAGCTTCATCGCGGGGCTCGCGAAAATCCCGCTGCAGTTCGATCCCGGCGCGCACTGGAATTATTCGATGGCGACCGACGTCCTCGGCGCGGTGATCGAGCGAATCGAGGGCAAGCCCTTTGCCCAGGTGCTGCAAGAACGCATCTTCGGCCCCCTCGGCATGGTCGATACCGGGTTCAAGGTGCCTGCGGACAAACAGCATCGGCTGACCGACTGCTACGCCTTCGACCCGAAGGACAAGATGAAGGGCTTCGACAGCGGCGACCGCAGCCGCTGGGCAAAGGACCGCAGCTTTCATTCGGGCGGCGGCGGACTCGTCTCGACGCTGGCCGACTATCACCGTTTCTGTCTGATGCTGCTCGGCGGCGGCAAGTTGGAGGGCACGCGGATCATCAGCCGCAAGACGCTCGCCCTGATGACCGCGAACCACCTCGTCGGCGGCGGCGACCTGACGCAGCATAGCGTCGGCATCTTTTCCGAGGACGAAAATGCCGGGGTCGGCTTCGGGCTCGGCTTCGCGGTCACGCTCGACCCGGCGGCGGCGGGCATCCCCGGCTCGGTGGGCGATTTTTATTGGGGCGGCATGTTTTCGACCGGCTTCTTCGTCGATCCGGTCGAAGAAATCTGCATGGTGTTCATGACCCAGCTCATGCCCTCGTCCACCTATCCCGTGCGCCGCGAGGTCAAGACGCTCGTCCACGCCGCGATCGACGACTGAAATGATGTATATGTTCGAATAAAAAAGCCTGTGTCCCCGCGTAGGCGGGGACCCATCTCCTGCCGGTGCCAAATCGTGCCGTCCGGTGATGGACCCCTGCCTTCGCAGGGGCACAAGGCTTTTCTGACAGGCTTTAGATTGAGAGGAGCTTTCCCATGTCCGATGAAACCCCCGTTTCCGTCACGATGCAGAAGGATGGCGAGATCGCCGTCGTCATCGTCAACAACCCCCCGGTCAACGCCCTGTCGTGGCATGTCCGTCAGGGGCTGAAGGATAATTTCGAAGCCGCGCTCGCCGATGACAGCGTCAAGGCAATCGTGCTGCGCTGCGATGGCGCAACCTTCATCGCCGGCGCCGACATCAGCGAATTCGGCAAGCCGCCGCGCGGTCCCGATTTCAACGCCGTGCTCAACATGATCGAAGCCGCGACCAAGCCGGTCGTCGCTGCCATCCACGGCACGGCGCTCGGCGGCGGCCTCGAAACCGCGCTCGTCTGTCATTATCGCGTCGCGGTCCCGTCGGCGAAACTCGGCGTGCCCGAGGTGAAACTGGGCCTGCTGCCCGGCGCGGGCGGCACGCAGCGCCTGCCGCGCGTCGTCGGGGTCGAAGCCGCCGCGACGATGACCTCGCTCGGCGACCCCGTCCCCGCGCCACGCGCGAAGGAGATGGGCCTTGTCGACGAACTGGCGGGTGAGGACAGCCTTGCCGCCGACGCGATCGCCTTTGCCCGCGCCAAGATCGCCGACGGCCCGCGCCCGACGCGCGAGCGCGCCGTGTTCGGCGACGCCGGCGTCATCGAAAAGCTGAAGACCGCGAACGCGAAGCGCTGGCGCGGGTTCGAGGCGCCTTATGCGAACCTCGCCTGCGTCGAGGCGGCGACGCGCCTGCCCTTCGACGAAGGGCTCGCCTTCGAACGCCAGGAATTCATGAAGCTGATGATGGGCAGCCAGTCGGCGGCGCAGCGCCACATCTTTTTCGCCGAACGCCAGGCGGCGAAGATCGACGGCCTGCCCAAGGACACGCAGCTGCGCGACATCAAGAAGGTCGGTATCATCGGCGCCGGCACGATGGGCGGCGGCATCATGATGAATTTCCTGCAAAAGGGCTTTCCCTGCACCATCGTCGAGATGCAGCAGGAAGCGCTCGACCGCGGTCTGGGCGTGGTGCGCAAGAATTATGACGCCAGCGCCGCGAAGGGCCGCTTCAAGCCCGAACAGGTCGATCAGATGATGGGGCTCATCACCCCCGCTCTCGAACTCGACGCGCTCGCCGACTGCGATCTCATCATCGAGGCGGTCTACGAGAATATGGACGTCAAGAAGGACATCTTCGGCAAGCTCGACAAGATCGCAAAGCCCGGCGCCATTCTGGCGTCGAACACCAGCTACCTCGACGTCAACGAGATTGCAGCGTCGACGAGCCGCCCCGGCGACGTGCTCGGCATGCACTTCTTCTCGCCCGCCAATGTGATGAAGCTGCTCGAAGTGGTGCGCGGCGACAAGACCGCGCCCGACGTGCTGGCGACCGCGATGGCGATCGGCAAGAAGATCGGCAAGGTCGCCGTCGTCGCCGGCGTCTGCCACGGCTTCATCGGCAACCGCATGCTCGCACCGCGCCAGATCGAGGCACAGAAGCTGTTGCTCGAAGGCGCGACCCCGGCGCAGGTCGACAAGGTGCATGTCGATTTCGGCATGCCGATGGGACCGTTCCAGATGAGCGATCTTGCCGGCGTCGACATCGGCTGGCACCGCGACCCGAACCGCATCGAAAGCATCCGCGACGCGCTGTGCGCCGAAGGCCGCTGGGGCCAGAAGAAGCAGGCGGGCTTCTATGACTATGACGACAAGCGCAATCCATCGGAAAGCCCGCGCGTTGCCGAGATCATCGAGGAGTTCCGCCAAAAGGCGGGCATCCAGAAGCGCGAGATCAGCGATCAGGAAATCGTCGAACGCACGCTCTATCCGATGGTCAACGAAGGCGCCCTGATCCTCGCCGAAGGCAAGGCGCAGCGCGCGAGCGACATCGATGTGGTGTGGATCTATGGCTATGGCTGGCCGGTCTATCGCGGCGGTCCGATGTTCTGGGCGGGCCTTGAAGGCACCGACAAGATCGCCGCGGCGCTGGAAAAGCACGGCTTCACCGTCGCGCCGCTGCTCGCCGAGAAGGCTGCGGCGAAAGCGGGCTTCTAAGCCAGCACGAAACGAAGAAAGGGCCGCCTGTCCCCGCTTGGGTCAGGCGGCCCTTCTTTTGTCAAAATCCCGGCGACCGGTCGCAAAAACAGCAGCGATTCGGGGTTAAGATCATGGCGGCATCGGCCGTTAGGGCAGAGCATGAACGCCATGTCCTTCGCCCTCGCCCTGCTCGTCGCCGCGGGCGCACCGACGGCGGCGCAAGCCCCGCCGCCGCAGGCAAGCGCCGTGGGCATCGCCCGCGCGCGCATATTGGCTCCGGCCGAGGTGCGGCGGGTAAACGGCCGGCTGGAATTGCGCGCCGGAGACAGCAAAGCGCCCACGCAGGTGCATCGCACCAAAAGGCTCGATGGCGGCGAGACGGCGGATTTTTATTGAAATGGTGCCGGGCCGCGGTGGGTCCGGTTACGACCGGTAGCGGTCGTCGGGCGACCTTTCTTCCATCGTCATCCCGGCAAAGGCCGGGATCTCATCCTATCGTGGTAACGCACCGGCGAGATCCCGGCCTTCGCCGGGATGACGAGAGTGATTAGACAACGTCCGCTCCCCTCCCCAAAGTCGTCGTTCGCCGTCGATCTGGGTCGTATGACCGGAATCGACCCCAAAACCGTCACGGGCGGCGTTGCCGCTCAATCCTGCAATGTCTTGATGATCGCGGAAAAATCATGTCCGCCGTCGTCGGCGGCGACGAACGCTTCATAGAGTTCTCGAGCCTTCGATCCCATCGGGACCTCAGCCTCGACGCTCGCCGCCGCTTCCATCGCGAGGCGGAGGTCCTTGAGCATCAGGGCTGCGGCGAACCCGCCCTTGTAATCATTGTCGGCGGGCGTCGTCGGCCCGACGCCCGGGAGCGGCGCATAGCTGGTGAGCGACCAGCATTGCCCCGACGACACGCTGGCGATGTCGAAGAATTTCTGCGGATCGAGCCCGAGCTTCTGCGCGAGCGCAAGCGTTTCGCAGGTCGCGATCATCGAGGCGCCGAGCAGCATATTGTTGCAGATCTTCGCGCCCTGCCCCGCGCCCGCGTCGCCGGCGTGGATCACCGCCTTGCCCATTTTCGCGAGGATCGGTTCGGCGCGCGCGAAGCCTTCGTCGGTGCCGCCGACCATGAAGGTCAGCGTGCCCGCGTTGGCGGCGGCGATACCGCCCGAAACGGGTGCATCGACCGCGACGAGGCCCTTCGCCGTCGCGGCCTCGATATTCGCCCGCGCGGTCGCGACGTCGATCGTCGAGCAGTCGATGAGCAAGGTGCCCGGTGCGGCGTTCGGGAAGACGTCGGCTTCATAGACCGAGGCTACATGCTTGCCCGCGGGGAGCATCGTCACCACCGCTTCGGCGCCGGTTACGGCGTCGGCCGCCGATGTGGCGCGGGTGCAGCCGGCTTCCACCGCCCGCGTCAGCGCCTCTTCGCTGAGGTCGAAGGCGCGGACGTCGTGGCCCGCCTTCGCAAGGTTCGCGGCCATCCCGCAGCCCATGTTGCCGAGTCCGATAAAGGCGATTTTCATAACTCTCTCCACAAACCTCAAAGGCTTGTGTGTCCCCGCGAAGGCGGGGATCCATCATCCGGCAGTTTGAAATTGCGCCGTCCGATGATGGGCCCCCGCCTTCGCGGGGGCACACAGCTTCTCACTCAAAAAATGGACTACATTCGAGACGATCACCGCCCCTTCCACACGCCTTCGCGCTTTTCGATGAAGGCGGCCATGCCTTCGGCCTTGTCCTCGGTCGCGGCGAGGATCTGGAACAGGCGGCGTTCGTAGAGAAGGCCCTGGTCGAGCGTCGTTTCGAACGCGGCATTGACCATATCCTTGTTCACCATCGCGGCCATCGGCGGCATGCCTGCGATCGTGGTCGCGGTCTTCACCGCTTCGTCGACCAGCGTTTCATGCGCGACTACCCGCGCGACGAGGCCCGAACGCTCGGCTTCGGCGGCGTCCATCATCCGGCCGGTCAGGCACATTTCCATCGCCTTCGCCTTGCCGACCGCGCGGGTCAGACGCTGCGACCCGCCCATGCCGGGCGCGACGCCGAGCTTGATTTCGGGCTGGCCGAATTTCGCCTTTTCGCTGGCGATGATGAAGTCGGCCATCATCGCCAGTTCGCAGCCACCGCCCAAGGCAAAGCCGTTGACCGCGGCGATCCAGGGCTTCCTGACCTTCTTCACGAAGTCGCTCGTCCATTTCGAGAAGAAATCCTCGAGATAGAAATCGGCGGCGGGCTTGTCGGCCATCTCCTTGATGTCGGCACCCGCGGCAAACGCCTTGTCGCCCGATCCGGTGAGGACGGCGCAGCGCTGGCTGTCATCGGCCTCGAACGCGGCAAAGGCCGCGATCAGATCGTCGAGGACACCCGAGTTCAGCGCATTCAGCGCCTGCGGGCGGTTGAGCGTCACCAGCGTGACGGCGCCGCGCTGTTCGACGAGGAGGGTTTCGTAGGTCATTCGGTATCTCCGGATTTTCGTCATGCCGGACTTGATCCGGCATCCATTCCTCCCACCAAGGCAGAATGGACCCCGGATCAAGTCCGGGGTGACGAGTTTATGGTAGCGGGGTCCATGTCTCATTCTCGGGCAGCGGCGCGAAGATCGCGTCGATCCAGTCGTCGGTGACCGCTTCGGGGGTCGGCGGGTCCCATTTCGGGCTGTTGTCCTTGTCGATAATCAGCGCGCGGACGCCCTCGATGAAATCGTGCATCTGCACCACCCGGCTGCCGATCGCATATTCCTGCGTCATCTGCGCGGCGAAGTCGTGCATCTCACCGCCTTCCTTGAGCTGGCGGAGCGCGACCTTGCAGGTTTGCGGCGATTTGCCGTGGAGCGTCGCCAGTTCCTTTTCGGCCCATTCGCCGCCATCGGCTTCGAGCGCAGCAAGAATCTCTTCATAGCTGTCGCTGGCGAACAGGCGGTTGATCCGGTCGATATGCTGCATGATCGCGGCGGGCGGCGCGGTGACCGACAGCTCGCCCAATATGCCGCCGATGCGATCGGGGTGCTGCGCGATGCGCGCCTTCGCCTCGGCGAGTTTTTCGGAGGGCAGATAGTGGGTGGCGAGGCCCAGTGCGAGGCATTCGGCCCCGTCGAGCCGCGCGCCGGTGAGCGCGAGATACGCGCCGACGCGCCCTTCCAGCCGCGGCAGATACCAGCCGCCGCCGACGTCGGGGAACAGGCCGATCCCGGTTTCGGGCATCGCGAAGCGCGTATGTTCGGTCGCGACGCGATATTTCGCCGGCTGCGAAATGCCGACGCCGCCGCCCATGGTGATGCCGTCCATGAAGGCGACGACGGGCTTCGCATAGGCGAAGAGCAGATGGTTGAGGCGATATTCGGTGTGGAAGAACTGCCGCGCCTCCGCCCCGTCCTTCGCGCCGCTTTCCGCGAGCATGCGAATGTCGCCGCCGGCGCAAAAGCCGCGGCCTTCGCTATGGTCGATGATCACTGCCTCGACGGCATCGTCATCGCGCCATTCGAGCAGCGCGTCGATCATCGCCCGGCACATCGGCAGGTTGAGCGCGTGGATCGCCTTCGGACGATTGAGCGACAGGCGGCCGGCGCGGCCGTCGATCGAGATGAGGATGTCGTCGGTCATACAAGAGGTCCTTCGAGACGGGCCTTCGCCAGGCTCAGTCCCTCCTCAGGACGAACGGCGGCAAAGGAAACCCGTTTGTGCTGAAGAGCCGCTGAGCCTGTCGAAGCGGCGTCTCGAAGCATCGTCTTCATCATTGGCGTAGCAAATCCCTTCCCACGATCATTCGCATGACCTGGTTCGTCCCTTCGAGGATCGAATGGACGCGCAGGTCGCGCCAGAAACGCTCGATCGGATAATCCTTCAGATAGCCGTAACCGCCGAACAATTGCAGCGCGTCGTTGACGATCTTGCTGCCGTTATCGGTCGCGAGCCGCTTCGCCATCGCCGAGAAGCGCGACTTGTCGGGGGCGTTGGCGGTGACTTTCGCGGCGGCCATGTAAAGCAGCGCGCGCGCGGCTTCGAGGTCGGTCGCCATGTCGGCGAGCATGAACTGGGTGTTCTGGAAATCCGATATCGGCTGTCCGAACTGCTGGCGATCCTTGGTATAGGCGATCGCCTCGTCGAGGCAGCGCTGCGCGCCGCCCAGCGAGCAGGCGCCGATGTTGAGGCGGCCGCCGTCGAGCCCCGCCATCGCAAAACGGAAGCCGTCGCCCTCGGCGCCGACGCGGTTTTCGACCGGCACCTTCACATTGTCGAAGATCACCTGTGCAGTCGGCGAGGCGTTCCAGCCGAGCTTGCGTTCCTTCGCGCCGAAGCTGACCCCGGGCATGTCCTTTTCGATGACGAGGCAGCTGATGCCCTTCGGTCCCGGCTGGCCGGTGCGCACCATCGTCACATAAAGGTCGTTGACGCCGGCGCCCGAAATGAACTGCTTGGTGCCGTTGACGACATAATGGTCGCCGTCGAGCGTCGCGGTGGTCTTGAGCGCCGCGGCGTCGGACCCCGAACCAGGTTCGGTGAGGCAATAGCTGGCCATGCGGTCCATCGTGACGAGATCGGGAAGAAATTTCGCCTTCACCGCAGCGCCGCCGAAGCTGTCGATCATCCAGCTCGCCATATTGTGGATCGAGATGAAGGCGCTCGTCGCAGGGCAGCCGTAGGACATCGCTTCCATAATCAATGCCGCCTCGAGCCGGCCGAGGCCGATACCGCCCGATTCCTCGCTGACATAGATCGCCGCAAAGCCGAGTTCGGCCGCCTGCTTGATCACGTCACGCGGGAAATGCGCCTTTTCGTCCCATTCGGCCGCAAAGGGCGTGATGGCGTCGGCGGTGAACTTGCGCGCCATGTCCTGGATCGCGCGCTGGTCGTCGGTAAGCTGGAACTGGTCGGTCATATCTCTTCTCTGTCGTCATGCTGACGAAAGTCAGCATCCATTCCGAACTATGGTAAAGGTCGGAAGCCGAGCCTCACGGCCCAATCCTCCCAAAAGGGGTTTTCCTTTTCGATCAAGGCAATCTTCCATTCACGCTTCCACGCCTTGAGTTGCTTTTCGCGCGTGATGGCCGCATCCATGCTCGCGTGCGTTTCGTGGAAAACGAGCCGCTTCACGCCATAGCGTCTGGTGAAACCGCCCGTGAGACCTTCGCGATGCTGATGGACACGCGCCATCAGATCGGACGTCACGCCGATGTAGATCGTGCCGTGACGACCACTCGCCATGATATATACGCAGGGATGCCGCTCTCGCATTTTGCACCTCCCGACGAAGCGCCGAATGGATGCTGACCTTCGTCAGCATGACGATTCTGAGAGGATCGCCTCGGCCTCGATTTCGACTTTCCATTCGGGGCGGATCAGCGCCGGAATGACGAGCATCGTCGCGGCGGGGCGGATCGCGCCGAATATGGCGCCATGCGCCTGTCCGACGCGATCGGCATCGGCGGCGTCGGTGATATACATGCGGGTGCGCACAACGTCGGCGAAGCTGCCGCCCAGGGCTTCGAGCGCTTCGCCGATGATCGTCAGGCAGCGCGCCGCTTGCACTCCGGCGTCGCCAACGGTCGACGAACCGTCGGGCTCGATCGGCGCGCAGCCGGCAACGTCGATGCGATTGCCGACCCGGACCGCGCGGCTGTAACCGTACACGGGCTCAAAGGGCGACGCCGAGCCGTGATTGCGCCGCCAGCCGTCAGCCACACGTAACCTGCGTGATCTTGTAGGCGTCGTCGTACATGACGTTCACCCGGTCTTGCCGATAATCCATCGTCATCGCGCTGCGCGGCGGCCCCCAGCGCAGCGTGCGCGCGCCGGTCGCTTTCAGGATGGCGCCGCCCAGATCGGGGCTCGCGGTCTGGCCGACATAGCTTTGCGCCGCATCGGCGCTGCACGTCATCGCGGCCGGCGGCGGCGGCCCGGCATCGGAGGGAGAACCGTCCCCGGTGCCGGCGCAGGCGGCGAGCGGCAGGACGGCAGCGAGGGTCAGAAAACGGATGTCCATCATATATCTCCCTTTCTTCGCAAGTCAGGCACAGCGGGTATAGCGCATCGCGTCGGGCGCGGCACCATCGCCATAATCGCGGCGGACGAGCGTCTTGCCACCGTCGGCGAGGCCGAGCAGCATCAGCCGGTCCCACTGCTGTCCCTCGCCGCTGAATTTATAATCGGCGACGATGCGGTTCGCGTCGCGATCGCGAACCCGCGCCAGATCGCCCGCAGATTCGAAGAAGCGCAGCGTCTTTGCGTCGATCACCAGCGCGGTCAGGTCGGTGCCGGGACGCGCGCCGCAATCCTCCGCCTTCAGCGCCCAGCGACCGCGGATGGCAACCGGAATCGCCTGCCCGCCGATACCGACTCCCGCTTCGGGTGCCTTGGGCGGGGCCACCGACGGATCGGCAACATAGGTGAGGTCGGCATCGCTGGCGCCGCCCGGGGCGGGCGCCGGCTGGGCGGGCGCGCTTTGCGAAGGCCCGGCCGGCGTATCGGCCCCCCGTTCCTCGGCGGTGGGCGCGTTGTTATCAGTGTCATCGCTGCCGCCGCTGCACCCGGCAAGCAGCAACAAGGGAGCGGAAAACAGCCAGCGCGTCATCATTCGATCTCCTGCACGGCGCCAGCGACCGGCCGGCGCCCCCACAGGAAATGCCCGATGACGGGGACCGGTTTCATCGCCCGCGCGCCGTCAGCCCATGGTCGGGATGACGAAGGCGTTGCCGCCGTCAGGCGACCCATCGGGCCAGCGCGCGGTCACGGTCTTGACCTTGGTCCAGAATTTGACCCCCTCCATGCCGTGCTGGTTGGTATCGCCGAACGCCGAGCGCTTCCAGCCGCCGAAGGTGTGATAGGCGACGGGCACCGGAATCGGCACGTTGATGCCGACCATGCCGACATTGACGCGCGCGGCAAATTCGCGCGCGGCGTGGCCGTTGCGCGTGAAGATGGCGACGCCGTTGCCATACTGATGCTTCGACGGCAGTTCTAGCGCGGTTTCGAAATCGGGCGCGCGGACGATCTGCAGCACCGGGCCGAAGATTTCTTCCTTGTAGCTTTCCATCTCGGGGGTGACATGGTCGAACAGCGTCGGGCCGACGAAGAAACCCTTTTCATGCCCCTGCAGGCTGAAGCCGCGCCCGTCGACGACCAGCTCGGCGCCCTCTTCGGCGCATTTCGCGATCCAGCCTTCGACCTTTTCCTTGTGCGCCTGCGTCACCACGGGGCCGTAATGCGCATCGGGATCGGTCGATACGCCGACGCGCAGCGCCTCGATCGCGGGGACCAGCTTGTCGCGCAGCCGCTGCGCCGTATCCTCGCCCACCGGGACGACCACGGGCAGCGCCATGCAGCGTTCGCCCGCCGAGCCGAAGGCGGCGCCGGTCAGGTCGCTCACCACCTGGTCGAGATCGGCGTCGGGCATGACGATACCGTGATTCTTCGCGCCGCCCATCGCCTGCACCCGCTTGCCCGCGCGCACGCCGCGTTCATAGACATAATGGGCGATGTCCGACGAGCCGACGAAGCTGACCGCGGCGATGTCGGGATGATCGAGGATCGCGTCGACCATTTCCTTGTCACCGTGGACGACCTGGAAAATGCCCTCGGGCATCCCGGCTTCGAGGAACAGTTCGGCCAGGCGGACGGGAACCGACGGGTCGCGTTCGCTGGGCTTCAGGATGAAGGCGTTGCCGACCGCGGTGGCGACCGCGCCCATCCACAGCGGGATCATCGCGGGAAAGTTGAACGGCGTGATGCCGACGCCGATGCCGAGCGGCTGGCGCATCGAATAGACGTCGATGCCGGGGCCGGCGCCCTGCGTATATTCGCCCTTCAGCACGTGCGGGATGCCGCAACAGAATTCGACGACCTCCAGCCCGCGCTGGATGTCGCCCTTGGCATCGGCGATCACCTTGCCATGTTCGGCCGAGAGCATCTGGGCAAGCTCGTCCATATTGGCCTCGACCAGCCGCTTATATTCGAACATCACCCGCGCGCGGCGCTGGGGGTTCACCGCGGCCCAGGCCGGCTGCGCCGCCTTGGCCGCCGCGACCGCGCGATCGAGAAGCGCCTTGTCGCCAAGCGCCACCTGCGCCTGAACGCCGCCATTGTTCGGATCGAGCACGTCGCCGAGCCGTCCCGCATTGCCGCCGGCACCGCCGACGATGTGATGATCGATCTGTCGCATGAGGGTCGAGTCTCCCGTTTCTGACGTGTCGCAGCCACAAACCAAAACCGGCGCGATTGCAAGGGATAGACTTGCAGCTTTATCCTGCATATTTGCAGCATATGGACTGGGACAGCCTGCAATATTTCCTGATGGTCGCGCGTCATGGCACGCTGGCGCGGGCCGGCCAGGCGCTCCACGTCGACGCCACGACGGTCAGCCGCCGCATCAGCGCATTGGAAAGCGCCTTGCAGCAGACACTGTTCGAACGTGCGCCGACGGGTTTTGTTCTGACCGCGGCCGGCCGGGCGCTCGTTCCGCACGCCGAAGCGATGGCGGCAGCGGCCGCGCGCATCCACTCGGCAGGCGAGGGCGGCGCGGCGCTGTCGGGACAATTGCGGATCAGCGTCTCCGAAGGTTTTGGGGGCAGCTTCATCGCGCCGCGCCTCGCCGCCTTCGTCGCGGCGCACCCCGAGCTCGAGATCGACCTTGTCGCTTCGTCGGGTTTCCTCAACCCCTCGCGCCGCGAGGCCGATATGGCAGTGCTGCTCGCGCGGCCCCGCAAGGGTCCGCTGATCACGCGCAAGCTCGCGGACTATAGCCTCGGCCTCTACGCCCCCGCCGACCGCCGCGACTGGCATCGGGCGGTCGAAGCGGCGCCGCTGTCGCGTACCGGTATTCCCGTCGTCGGCTATGTCCCCGACATCCTCTACGCCCCCGAACTCGACTATCTGGGCGAGATCGAACCGGGGCTGCGCGCCGGCATCCGATCCTCTTCGATCCTCGCGCAGCGGCGGATGATCGCGGGCGGCGCCGGGGTCGGCGTCCTGCCCTGCTTCCTTGCCGCGGGCGACCCCGTGCTCGTCCGCGTCCGCGGCGACCAGACGATCGCGCGCGCCTTCTGGCTGGCGCTGCACCGCGACATCGCACCGCAGCCGCGGATCCGCGCCTTCATCGACTGGCTCGACGCCGAAGTGCAGGCCGCACGCACGCTGTTCGTCCCCGCGCCGGGAAAATTGTCGTAATTTGTCGCAAAGCCGCCATGGGGCTTGCATGGTGCGGCGCAATAGGTTGAATAGGCGCCCTTCCCCCCGCCTCCCCCGGCGGTTTCGACACGAGACAACAGACTATGCTGCACAAGAAGCCGCTGCTCCTTGCCGGAGCGCTGTGCGCGATGACGCTTTCGCTGGGCGCCTGTTCGGGCAAGGACGACAAGGGCGGCAACCGTGCCGCGCAGGTCGGCTTTGTCGTGGTGCGCGAGGAGGCTGTACCGATCACCACCGCGCTCGGCGGCCGCACCGTCGCCTTCGAAACGAGCGAAGTCCGGCCGCAGGTGAACGGCATCGTCCGCCAGCGCCTGTTTACCGAGGGCGGCACGGTGCGCGCCGGCCAGCCGCTGTTCCAGATCGACGCGAGCCTTTACAAGGCGGCGGTCGATCAGGCGGCGGCCAATCTGGCGAGCGCCCGCGCGAGTGCGCAGGCGGCGGAAGAAAAAGCAAAGCGCTTCGAACCGCTCGCCAAGATGCAGGCGGTGGCCGAACAGGATTACACCGACGCACTGGCGCAGGCGCGCGTCGCGCGCGCCGCGGTCGCGCAAAGCGCCGCATCGCTGGAAACCGCGCGGATCAACCTGCGCTATTCGACGATCACCGCGCCGATCGGCGGCCATATCGGCCGCTCGCTCGTCACTCCCGGCGCGCTGGTCAGCGCCAGCCAGGCAACGCCGCTCGCGGTGATCCAGCGCACCGATCCCATGTATGTCGACATCCAGCAATCGGCGGCCGACATGACGCGCCTGCGCCAGTCGCTCGCCAGCGGCGGCGTGACCGCAGGCAGCACGAGCGTCCGGCTGAAGCTGGAGGACGGCAGCGATTACGGCTTGCCCGGCACCGTCCAGTTTTCCGAAGTGACGGTGAACGAAGCGACGGGAACGGTGACGCTGCGCGCGCGCTTCCCCAACCCTTCGGGCCTGCTGATGCCGGGCATGTTCGTGACCGCGCTGTTCGACCAGGCGGTGAACCCCGCGGCGATGCTGGTGCCGCAGGCCGCGGTGCAGCGCGATTTCGACGGATCGGCCTTCGTCTATCTGGTCGGCAAGGACAACAAGGCCGAACGGCGCAAGGTCGAGGCGGACCGCACGGTCGGCGCGAACTGGGTCGTCACCGGCGGACTGAAGCCGGGCGACCGGGTCATCACGCAGGGGGTCGGCAATCTGAAGCAGGGATCGGCGATCAAGCCCGTGCCCGCGACCAGTCCGCAGCGGGTGGGGGCGCCCGCGGGGAAGAGCGCCGACAAGAGCGCCGCGACGAAAGGACAATAACGCCCCATGTCGCGCATTTTCATCGATCGGCCGATCTTCGCCTGGGTGCTGGCGATCGTCGTCATGCTCGGCGGGCTCGGCGCGTTGTTTTCGCTGCCGATCGAACAATATCCCGATATCGCGCCGACGCAGGTCAATATCCGCGCCAGCTATCCCGGCGCCTCGGCCGAGACGATCGAGAACAGCGTCACGCAGGTGCTGGAGCAACAGCTCACCGGCATCGACGGCCTGCTCTATTTCAGCTCGCAGTCGAGTTCGCGCGGGCAGGCGACGATTACCGCCATCTTCGCCAAGGGCACCGATCCCGACATCGCGCAGGTGCAGGTGCAGAACAAGATCGCCTCCGCCATCTCGCGCCTGCCGCAACAGGTTCAGAGCCAGGGCGTGCGCGTCACCAAGTCCAATTCGGATTCGCTGCTGCTTGTCGGCGTCTATGACACCACCGACACGCGATCGAACCAGGATGTGTCCGACTATCTGTCGTCAAACGTGCAGGATCCGCTGTCGCGCGTCGAAGGCGTCGGCGACGTCAATGTCTATGGCTCGCCGCATGCGATGCGCATCTGGCTGAACCCGCAGCGGCTCGCCGCGGTGTCGCTGATGCCCGGCGACGTCGTCACCGCGATCACCGCACAGAACAGCGAGGTCGCGGCGGGCGAAGTCGGCGGCACCCCGGCGCCCGAGGGGCAGATGCTGAATGCGACCGTAACCGCGCAGTCGCGGTTGCAGACGCCCGACGAGTTCGAGAATATCGTGCTCAAGACGCTGCCCGACGGGTCGACTGTAAGGATCAGAGACGTCGCGCGGGTCGAGGTCGGCGCCGAAAATTACGGCACCATCGTGCGCATCAACGGCCATCCGGGTGCGGGCATCTCGATCTCGCTGTCGCCCGGCTCCGACGCGCTGGAAACCGCCGACCGGGTCAAGACGCGCGTTGCCGAACTGGCGCAGGATTTTCCCGACGGCCTGACCTATGCCTATGCCAACGACGCCACCGCCTTCATCAAGCTGTCGGTGAGCGAAGTGCAGAAATCGCTGTTCGAGGCGATCCTGCTGGTCGTGCTGGTGATGTTCGTCTTCCTGCAAAGCTGGCGCGCGGTGCTGATCCCGGCGATCGCGGTGCCGGTCGTGCTGCTTGGCACCTTCGGCGTCTTCTATATCGCCGGTTTCACGATCAACACGCTGACCCTGTTCGGCCTGACGCTCGCGATCGGCCTGCTCGTCGACGACGCGATCGTGGTGGTCGAGAATGTCGAGCGGCTGATGGAAGAGAATCCCGGCATGTCGGCGCGCGAGGCGACGATCCAGTCGATGAAGGAATTGCAGGTCGCACTGATCGCGATCGCGATGGTGCTGTCGGCGGTGTTTCTGCCGATGGCCTTTTTCGGGGGATCGACGGGCGTCATCTATCGCCAGTTCTCGATCACCATCGTGTCGGCGATGGCGCTGTCGGTGCTCGTCGCGCTGATCCTCAGCCCGGCGCTGACCTCGACCCTGCTCAAGCCGCGCAGCCATGGCGGGGACGAGGATCGGCCGCACCGTTTCCCGCGCCTGCACGCCGCGATGATCCGCGCCCGCGACGGCTTCAACACGCGGTTCGACCGCACGGTTCGCGGCTATGTCGGCAGCGTGACCCGCGTCGTCGACCGCAAATGGCTGTTCCTTGGCATCTACGCCATCATTCTGGTGCTGCTGGTGTTGATGTTCGTGCGCCTGCCGACCGGCTTTCTGCCCAATGAGGATCAGGGACGCGTTTCGGTGCAGTTCCGCTTGCCCGCGGGCGCGACGCAGGAACGCACGCTCGCCGTGCGCGACAGCGTCGAAAAATATCTGCTGAGCCAGGAAAAGGCCAATGTCGGCGCGCTCTTCCTCGTCGCGGGCGGCGGCGGGGGCGGTGCGACCGGCCAGAATACCGGCCAGGGCTTTTTGAACCTCGTCCACTGGGACGACCGGCCCGGCAAGGAGAACACTGCCGACGCGATCGCCGACCGGACGCGCAAGGCGCTGTCGGGCCTGCGCGACGCACAGGTCTTCGCCCTCGTTCCCGGCGCGGTGCGCGGTCTTGGCGATTCGTCGGGCTTTACGATGGAGTTCCAGAACCGCAGCGGGATGAGCCGCGCCGAATTCGTCGCGGCGCGCGACCGGCTGCTCGACATGGCCAACGCCAACCCCAAGCTGACCTCGGTGCGGCTCAGCGACCTTCCCGACGTTGCGACGCTGAAGGTCGATATCGATACGCAGCGGCTGACCGCCTATGGGCTCAGCAACGGCGATGTGAACAACACGCTGGCGACCGCCTGGGGCGGCCGCTACGTCAACGACTTCATCGACAAGGGCCGCGTCAAGCGCGTCTATGTCCAGGGCGACGCCCCCTATCGCGCCAAGCCCGACGACATCGGGCAATGGTATGTCCGCTCGTCCGATGGCGAGATGTCGCCCTTCTCGGCCTTTTCGAGCATCGGCTGGTCGACCACCCCGGCCAGCACCTCGCGCTTTCAGGGCGTCCCGGCGTTCGAAATTTCGGGGCAGGCGGCCGCCGGCGTCAGTTCGGGCGAGGCGATGGACGAGATGGAGCGGATGGCGGCCGAAATTCCCGGCACCAGCGTCGCCTGGGCGGGGGCTTCCTATCAGGAACGCCTGTCGTCGGGGCAGGCGCCCCTGCTCTATGGCCTGTCGCTGCTCGTCGTCTTCCTCTGCCTTGCCGCGCTTTACGAAAGCTGGTCGATCCCGCTTGCGGTGCTGCTGATCATTCCGCTCGGGCTGGTCGGCGCGGTTTTCGCGGTGACGCTGCGCGGGCTGGAAAACGACGTCTATCTGCAGATCGGGTTGCTGACGACGATGGGACTGGCGGCGAAGAATGCGATCCTGATGATCGAGTTCGCCGAACAGGAGGAACGCAAGGGCCGCCGCGTTATCGAGGCAGCGGTCGAGGCGGCGCGCATCCGCTTGCGTCCGATCCTGATGACCAGCTTTGCCTTCATCTTCGGCGTCCTGCCACTCGCCATCGCGACCGGTGCGGGGGCCAACAGCCGCGTTGCGATCGGTACGTCGGTGATCGGCGGCATGCTGACTGCCGCGCTGCTCGCCATTTTCTTCATCCCGCTCTTCTTCGTGCTCGTGCGCCGCGGCGTGCGCGACGGGCTCGCCGCGCTGCGCCGGCGCTTCGGCAAAAAGGACGGCGGCGCGGAGGTGACGGCATGAAACGCGCGCCCTTCCTGATGATCGCAGCGCCGCTGATGCTCGCGGGCTGTTCGCTTGCGCCGAAGACGGCGTTACCGCCGCCCCCGGTGCCGCAGGGCTGGCCGGTCGGCGACGCCTATCTGATCCAGAGCGAGGCAGCGCTGCCGATCCTGTCCTACAAACAGCTGTTCACCGACGCGCGGCTCCAGTCGCTCGTCGAACAGGCGCTCGCGAACAATCGCGACCTGCGCACCGCCTATGCCAATCTGGCGGCGGCGCGCGCGCAGGTGCGGGTCAGCCGGGCAGCGCAATTCCCGGCGATCGGCGTCAGCGCGAGCGGCGACTATGCCGACCGTGGCGGCACCGGCGGCACGGGCGGCGCGGGCAGCAGTTTCGCGCTGCAAGGCGGGGTCACCGCCTTCGAACTCGACCTGTTCGGGCGCCTCGCCAACGCGAATGCCGCCGACCGCGACCGCGCGCTGGCGACCGAGGCCGCGTCGCGCACCGTGCGGCTGAGCCTGATTGCCGATCTTGCCAATGCTTGGGCCGCCTATGGCGCCGACCGCGACCTGCTCGCCATTGCGCAGGAAACCGCGACCAATGCGCGCGAAAATGTCCGGCTGACGAAGGCGCGGCTCGACGGCGGCGTCGCGCCCCGCACCGACCTCAGGCAAGCCGAACAGATATTGGCGACCGCCGAGGACGCGATCGCGCAGCAGCAGACTGCGATCGCGCAGGACGAAAATCTGATCCGCCTGCTCGTCGGCGGCGATGTCGATCCGGCGCTGTTCCCCGCCAGCTTGGCCGAGGTGACGCCCGCGGTTGCGGCGCCCCCGGCCGGGATGCGGTCGGAAATCCTGTTGCGGCGGCCCGACGTGATCCAGGCCGAATATCTGCTGCGCGCCGCCAATGCCGATATCGGCGTCGCACGCGCACGGCTGTTTCCGACGATTTCGCTGACCGGCCTGCTGGGCTTTGCCAGCGACGCGCTGTCGAGCCTGTTCGACAAGGGTTCCTTCACCTGGTCGGCGGGCGGCGATGCCAGCGCCTCGATCTTCGATTTCGGTGGCCGCCGCGCCGGGGTGGCAGTGAGCGAGGCGCAGCGCGATGCCGCGCTTGCCAGCTATGAAGGCGCGATCCAGACCGCCTTTCGCGAAGTCGCCGACGCGCTCGCGGTGCAGGGCACAATCGCCGAGCGCGTCCGCGCCGCCGCCGCCAACACCGAAGCCGCGGCCGACACGGCGAGACTCAGCGATGCGCGCTACAAGGGCGGGGTCGACAGTTTCCTCGCCAGCCTCGACGCGCAGCGCAGCCTCTATGCCGCGCGGCGCAGCGAAATCGCGACGGGCCTGCTGCTCGTCCAGACCCGCATCGCCCTGTTCCGCGCGCTTGGCGGCGACAGCAGCGCGGGGTCCGCGGCGCCTTAGAGCGCAATCAAGACGCGAATCCCGACTCCGCTTGACAACCCCGTCCGCTCGCGCGCTAATAGAACAAATCAGGAACATTATGCGCGAGTCGTCTTCCTCTCTCGCCGCGCTGCGCCAACGCGTCGCCCGGCTCGCCGATAGCGGCGCCCCGTCCGGCGGGGGCGATGGCGGCTGGCTGGCGAGCGGCCATGCGGATTTCGATGCGGCGATCGGCGGCGGGCTGGCGATCGGCAAGACGCATGAATTTTTCGCAGCCGACGCGCTCGATGCGACGAGCGCCGCCGCCTTTGCCGCGTTGCTCGCGCTGCGTACGCCCGGCGCGGCGCCGCTGCTGTGGCTGCGCACCGCCGATGCCGCACGGCGCGCAGGGCATATCTATGCGCCCGGCATCGCCGAGCTTGGCGGCGACCCCGACCGGCTGCTGCTCGTCGAAACCGCCGACCCCAAAATGCTCCTCGCCTGCGCCAATGACGCGGTGCGGTGCGGCGGATCGGCGGCGGTTATCGTCGAAAGCTGGGGAGCGTGGCCCGCGCTCGACCTGACCGCGGGGCGGCGGCTGGCACTCGGTGCGCGCGATGCGGGGACCGTGCTGCTGATGCTGCGGCTCAACACCCTTCCCGCACCCAGCGTGGCGGAAACGCGCTGGACGGTCGCCGCCGCGCCCTCGACCGCGCTCGAGGCCGATGCGCCGGGCGCCCCGGGCTTCACCCTCGACCTGATACGCTGGCGCGGCGGCCCCGCGGGCGCCCGCTGGCAGATGGAATGGAATCGCGATGAGCAAGTCTTCCGGGGGGCGGCGCTATCTGGCGCTCTTCTTCCCGTGGCTCCCGGCCGAACGGCTGTGCCGCGCCGCGCCGCCGCCTGACGCTCCGATCGTCTTTGCCGAAAAGCAGCGCGGGGCGCTCCGTCTCGCGAGCGTCGATCCGCACGCCGCGGCGCTGGGGCTCGCCCCCGGCATGCCGCTCGCCGATGCCCGCGCGCAGGTCGGCGACCTTGCCGTAGTGCCGCACGATCCCGTCGCCGATGCCGCCTGGCTCGACCGGCTGGCGCAGGGCTGCGCGCGCTACACGCCGCTCGTCGCGCTCGACGCCCCCGACGGGCTGATCCTCGACATCGCGGGCGCGGCGCATCTGTTCGGCGGCGAAGCAGGGCTTGTCGCCGATGTCGAAGAGCGCATGGACAGGCTGGGAATGACCCTGCGCAGCGCGCTTGCCGGGACCGCCGATGCGGCGCGCGCGCTCGCGCGCTACCAGGCGCTCCCCGCCCCCGACGAGGCCGCGGCGGTGCGCCGCCTGCCCGTCGCGGCGCTGGGGCTGGAGGCGGAGGCGACGACCGCGCTCGTCCGCGCGGGGCTCAAGACGATCGGCGATCTTTCGGGCCGTCCGGTGGCCGCAATCGCCGCGCGTTTCGGGGCCGAGGCAGCGAACGCACTACGCCGGCTGCTCGGCGATGCGCCAAGCCCGCTCGACCCGCGCATCCGGCCTCCGCCGATCGTCGTCGAGCGCCGTTTCGCCGAACCGCTGGGTAGCAGCGCCCATGCCGCTGCGGTGCTCGCCGAGCTTGCCGCCGAGGCTGCCGTCGCGCTTGGCGAACGCGGCAAGGGCGGACGCCATTTTCGCGCGACCTTCTTTCGCAGCGACGGGCTCGCGCGCAGCATCGCGATCGAAACCGGCCAGCCGACGCGCGACGCCGATCTGGTCATGCGTCTGTTCGCCGAACGGATCGACAGCCTGCGCGACCCGATCGACCCCGGTTTCGGTTTCGACATGATCCGCCTCGCCGTCCCGCGGATCGAGGCGCTGGGTGCCGGCCAGCTCAGGCTCGAGGGCGGGGCGGCGAACACCGCGCGGGGCGCCGCCGCCGTCGACGAACTCGCCGACCGGCTGGCGACCCGGCTGGGGCGCGGGCGCGTTCGGCGGCTGCGCAGCGCCGATACCCATATCCCCGAACAGGCGCAGCTTGCCTTTCCCGCGGTCGAGGCGCCGCCGCCGACGCCCTGGACCGCGACCGAGCCGGGCGAACCGCCACTGCGCCCCTTTCACCTGTTCGACCCGCCGCAGCCGATCGAAGTGATCGCCGAAGTCCCCGACGGCCCGCCGCAGCGCTTCCGCTGGCGCCGCACGCTCCATGCGGTGCGCCGCTTCGAAGGCCCCGAACGCATCGCCGCCGAATGGTGGCGCCGCCGCGACAATGCCGGGCTGACGCGCGACTATTACCGCGTCGAGGATGCGCAGGGCCGCCGTTACTGGCTGTTCCGCCACGGCCTCTACGATGAAAAGCCCGACCCGCGCTGGTATATTCACGGGGTCTTTGCATGAGCGCGCCTTGCCCCGACGCCGATCCCGGCTTCGCCGAACTGGTCGCTGCGACCAACTACAGCTTCCTGCGCGGCGCCTCGCACCCCGCCGAAATGGTCGCGCGCGCGCTTGAACTCGGCATGACGGGCATCGGCATCGCCGACCGCAACAGCGTCGCAGGCGTGGTGCGGGCCTGGGCCTTCCTGAAAGAGCTGCAGGTCAAGCAGCCGGAGGCGGTGGCGGGATTCCGGCTGGTCGTCGGCGCCCGGCTCGCGTTCGCCGACGAGACTCCCGACATTATCGCTTATCCGGTGAGCCGCCATGGCTGGGGCCGACTGACGCGCCTGTTATCGACCGGCAATCTGCGCGCGCAGAAGGGCGACTGCATCCTTCACCTCGAAGATCTGCTCGCGCATTGCGACGATCTGTTGCTGATCGCGACGGGTGGCGACGAGGCCCTGCTGCGCCAGCTCAAGCATGCACGTCCGAAATCGGCCTGGCTCGCCGCGACCATGCCCCGGGGCGGCGCCGACGCGCGGCGGCTGGCGCGACTGCACCGTCTGGCGGCGGCGGTGAACATCCCGCTGCTTGCCACCAGCGATGCGCTCTACGCGACCTCCGCGCAGCGCCCGCTCCACGACATCGTCACCTGTATCCGCGAGGGCACGACACTTCACAAGGCGGGCCGGCGTCTCCACGCCAATGGCGAACGCCATCTGAAAGCGCCGGCCGAGATGCGCCGGCTGTTCGCGGCCTGTCCGGAAGCGGTCGAGCAAAGCGCGCGACTGCTCGACCGTATCGGCTTCGCGCTCGACGAACTGCGCTACGAATATCCGCACGAGCCGGTACCGCCGGGATGGAAGCCCTTCAACTATCTGCACCATCTGGTGAAGACAGCGGCCGAGGCGCGCTATGGCACGCCCTTGCCGGCGAAAGTCCGCAAGCTGATCGGCAACGAACTGCGGCTGATCCGGCGGCGGAATTACGTCTATTATTTCCTCACCGTCCACGATCTCGTCCGTTTCGCGCGCGCGCAAGAACCCCCGATCCTCTGTCAGGGGCGCGGATCGGCGGCCAATTCGATTGTCTGCTTCCTGCTCGGCGTCACCTCGGTCGATCCGATGCAGCACGACCTGCTCTTCTCCCGCTTCGTCTCGGCCGAGCGCGATGAGCCGCCCGACATCGACGTCGATTTCGAGCATGAGCGGCGCGAGGAAGTGATCCAATATATCTACCGCCGCTACACGCGCGACCGCGCCGCGATCGCCGCAACCGTCATCCACTATCGCCCGCGCAGCACGATCCGCGAGGTCGGCAAGGCGCTGGGCCTCAGTGAGGATGTGACCGCGCGGCTCGCCGATACGAGCTGGGGAAGCTGGGGCGACGAGGTGCCGGTCGAACGGCTGGCCGAAGCCGGGCTCGACCCCCATAATGGCGAGATCGAGCGATTGCACCGCTTCGTCGGCGAATTGCTGAAGGCGCCGCGCCACTTGTCGCAGCATGTCGGCGGCTTCGTGCTGACCCAGGGGCGGCTCGACGAACTGGTGCCGATCCACAATGCCGCGATGGAGGACCGCACCTTCATCGAATGGGACAAGGACGACATCGATGCGCTCGGCCTGATGAAGGTCGATGTTCTCGCGCTCGGGATGCTGACCTGCATTCGCAAATGCTTCGACCTGATGCGTGCGCACGGGCTGGGCGACCATACGCTGGAGGTCGACATCGATTGCGGCGACGAGGCCGTCTATGAGATGCTCCAGCGCGGCGACAGCATCGGGGTGTTTCAGGTCGAGAGCCGCGCCCAGATCAACATGCTGCCGCGCCTGAAACCCAAGATATTCTATGACCTTGTCGTGCAGGTCGCGATCGTCCGGCCGGGCCCGATCGAGGGCGACATGGTCCACCCCTATCTGCGCCGGCGATGCGGCGAGGAGCCGGTTGAATTCCCCAAGCCTGCCCCGCCGCACCCACCCGACGAACTGCACGACGTGCTCGGCAAGACCTTCGGCGTGCCGCTATTCCAGGAACAGGCGATGAAGCTGGCGATGGTGGCCGCCGATTTCACGCCCGAGGAGGCCAATGGTCTGCGCCGCGCGATGGCGACCTTTCGCAACGTCGGGACGATCGAGAATTTCCGGGACAAGATGATCGGCGGCATGGTGCGGCGGGGCTACACGCAGGATTTCGCCGAACGCTGTTTCAAGCAGATCGAGGGCTTTGGCAGCTATGGCTTCCCCGAAAGCCATGCGCAGTCCTTTGCGAGGCTTGTCTATGTCTCGTCATGGATCAAGCATTACCACCCCGCCGTTTTCACCTGCGGCCTGCTCAATTCGCAGCCGATGGGCTTTTATGCGCCGGCGCAGCTTGTCCGCGATGCGCGCGAGCATGGCGTCGAGGTGCGCGCGGTCGACGTCAATTCCAGCGATTGGGACAGCAGCCTCGAACCCCGCGCCGACGGTAGCCTCGCCCTGCGGCTCGGCTTTCGGCAGGTGGAGGGGTTTCGCGCCGAATGGGCGAAGCAGATTGCCGACGCGCGCAACACGCCCTTCGCATCGGTCGAGGAACTCGCACGCCGCGCGAACCTGCCGCCGCGCGCGCTGCGCCTGCTCGCCGATGCCGACGCATGCCGGTCGATGGGGCTCGAACGGCGCCCCGCGCTATGGGATGCGCGGCGCGTCCGTCAGGGGGTGCTGCCGCTGTTCGGTGCGGCCGGCGCCGACGAACTGGGCACCGAAGACGATGTACGCCTGCCGCCGACCCCGCCGGTCGAACAGGTGCTGACCGATTATCAGACGACGCGCCTGTCGCTGAAGGGCCATCCGATGGCCTTTCTGCGCCCCGCCTTCGCCCGCGAAGGCGTGCTGAGCGCGGGCGAAGTTGCGGCGGCGAAGAACGGGTCGATCGTCCGCACCGCGGGGGTCGTGCTGATCCGCCAGCGGCCGGGCAAGGGCAATGCGATCTTCATCACCATCGAGGATGAGGGCGGGATCGTGAACATCCTGCTATGGGCGCGCCATTTCGAACGCTATCGCCGCGCCGTCATGGCGTCGCGGCTGATGCTGGCCGAAGGCGAGGTGCAGCGCAGCAAGGAGGGCGTCATCCACCTGATGGCGACCCGCATCGTCGATCGCACCGCAATGCTCGACGCACTGGGCAGCGATCGCGGTTTCGATCCCGACTTGTGCCGGGCCGACGAGGTCAAGCACCCGCAAATGCCGCGCGGCCGCACGCCGGGCGCGCGGCACAGTCATCCGCGCAATGTCCGCATCCTGCCCAAGTCACGCGATTTTCATTGAAGCGGGGAGCCTCCGCCCCGCACGCAAAAAGATGCCCCGGCTGTGGGGAGCCGGGGCATCCGATCAGGCTATTAAAGGGACCAACCAAATATAGCCTGAGATGTTTGCGATGTTCCGCGCTTAGCGCAGCAGGTTCATCACACCCTGGGCGCTCTGGTTCGCCTGGGCGAGCATCGCCGTCGAAGCCTGCGACAGGATCTGCGCGGCCGCCAGCTTCGTCGATTCAGCCGAGAAGTCGGCATCTTCGATGCGCGAGCGCGATTCGTCCAGATTGGTGACACGCGACGTCAAATTATCGACAGCCGCTTCAAGACGGTTCTGCTGCGCACCGAGGTTGGCGCGTTCGCCGGCGACCGTGGTGATCGCGGTGTCGAGCGTCGCCAGTGCACCGGTCGCGCCGGTCGCCGTGGCCACCGAAAGCGTGTCGACGCCCAGCGTCGTCGCATCAAGCTTGCCGATCGTGATGTTCACCTTTTCACCGGTGTTGATACCGGTCTGGATATCGAAGCCTGCGGTGACGCTGCCGTCGAGCAGCTTGTTGCCGTTGAACGTCGTCTGGCCGACGATGTCGCCGATCTGCGAGATCAGCGCGGTAACTTCCTTCTGCACCAGACCGCGGTCGGCATTGCTGAGAGTACCGGTCGAAGCCTGCATCGCCAGGTCGCGCATACGAACCAGGATGTCCGAAACGCTGCCAGCAGCGCTGTCGGCGGTCTGCGCCAGCGAAATGCCGTCGTTGGCATTGCGGATCGCCTGGGTGAAGCCGCGCGAGGCAGCCTGCATGCGAGTTGCAACGGCGAGGCCGGCGGCGTCGTCCTTGGCGCTGTTGATGCGCTTGCCGCTCGACAGACGTTCCATAGCCTGCGACTGCATGCGATTGGCAACACGCGAGCTGTTCTGGGCGCGAAGCGCGCTCACATTGGTGTTGATGACAGTCATAATGTTCCTTTCCGGCCCCTTGGCCATTCCCGTGGTGTGAGGGCTCAGCGAGCGGTCACGAAAGCTGTAACGGCGGCGGCGGCGGCGGATTAAGCCGGCGCGTCAAAAAAACGCCGTCGGGCGCAGCGGGCAACAGGCAATCTCATTCAAACATCTGTTTTCCAACGTAAAAAATTTTTGGCACGGGCTTTGCATTACTCTTTGTGCGTGCGGCGAACCGCCGCGCACCAGGACGGATGAAAGCTTATGAGCACGATTGACCAGAGCCGACTGCTGCAAATGCGCAGCTCGATTCTCAATCAGAACCAGGCGCTGCAACGCGCCGCCGGCGGCGCGGCTGCGGGCGGCGCCGCGGGTGCCGGTGCGGCACCCGATTTCGGATCGGCGATCGCCAGCGCACTGCAGCAAGTGAATACCCAGCAGGCGAAGGCGAGCGACCTCAGCGAAGCCTATGAACGCGGCGACACGCACGACATCGTGAGCGTGATGATCGAACGCCAGAAGGCCTCGCTCGGCTTCGAAACAACGTTGCAGGTCCGCAACAAGCTGCTGTCCGCCTATCGCGACATCATGAACATGCCGGTGTAATCCATGGCCGAAGCTCAACTCCTTGCCCCCGTTGCCGATACGAACCGGCTGCCCCTCCCCGCGATGGGTGGCCGCTTTGCGCCCGTCCAGCAGTTCGTCCGCCAGCCCGCCGTCCAGCGCGCCCTGCCCGCGATCGCCACGACGACCGCGATCGGCCTTGCCGCGCTCGCCTATTTCATGACCCAGTCGGCGCCGCAGGCGCAGCTCTTCGCCGGGCTCGACGACAGCGACAAGGCCGCCGTCGCCGACGCGCTCCAGTCGCAGGGGATCGGCCACACCATCGATCCGACGACCGGCGCGCTGACCGTCGATGCCGACAAGCTGTATCAGGCGCGCATCGCGCTCGCCGGGCAGGGATTGCCCAAGGCGCAGCCGAGCGGCGACAGCCTGATCGCCTCGCTCCCGATGGGGTCGAGCCGCGCGATCGAAGGCGAAACGCTGCGCTCGGCGCGCGAAGCCGATCTTTCCCGCACGATCGAGACGATCGACGCGGTCAAGACCGCGCGCGTCCACATCGCCGCCGCCGAACCCAGCCTGTTCGTCCGCGACGACAAGCCCGCCACCGCGTCGGTGATGTTGACGCTGCAGAATGGCCGCAGCCTCAGCGATGCGCAGGTTCAGGGCATCCGCTTCCTCGTCGCCTCCTCGGTTCCCGGCATGAACGCCGACGAGGTCCAGGTGATCGACCAGCGCGGCGCGCTGCTCTCCGACGGCGCCAGCAGCGGCGACATGAAGAGCTTCCAGCTTCAGATGCAGATGGAGGACCGTTTCCGCCGCGCGCTCGAAACGCTGCTCGGCCCGATGCTCGGTTCGGGCAATTATTCGGTCGAGGTCCACGCCGACGTCGACATGTCGGAAAGCCAGGCGACGCGCGAAAGCTTCCCCGAGAACGACCGCGCGCTGCGCACCGAACAGGTGAGCCGAGTCGTCAGCGGCCAGAGCACACCGCCCGCCGTCGGCATCCCCGGCGCGCTGTCGAACCAGCCGCCGCAGGCGACCACCGTGACCAACAATGCCCCCGCGCCGACGCCCGCCGGCGCGCCGACCACCGACACGCAGAGCAACGAAAATTCGGCCCGCGCCTATGAGGTCGGCCGCGAAATCTCTGTCACGCACCAGCCACAGGGCCGCCTGAAGCGCCTGTCGATCGCGGTCGCGCTCAACCAGGGCCAGAAGGCGCTGACCCAAGCCGACCTCGCCAAGATCGAGGGGCTGGTGAAAGGCGCGGTCGGATATGACCAGACGCGCGGCGACGTCGTCGCGATCAGCCAGCGTCCCTTTGCGAAGGTCGACGATGTCCCCCCAGCCTTCTACGACCAGCCGTGGTTCATGCCGCTCGCCAAGCAGATCGGCGCCGTGCTCGCCGCGTTGCTCGCCTTTCTGTTCATCGGCCGTCCGATGATCAAGTCGGCCAAACAGCGCGCGGCCGCGCGCGCCGAACGCGATGCCGAGATCGAACAGTCGCTGCTGACCGCCACCGAAAACCGCGCCGCGCTCGACGCGCCGCGCGGCGGCAGCGAAATCACGCTCGAGATGATCGAGGCCGCGCCGAGCTATGAAGCGCGCGCCAATCTGGTCCGCGCCTTCGTCCGCCAGGATTCGGCGCGCGCCGCGCTTGTCGTGCGCCAGCTGATGCAGGAGGGCGCCCATGGCTGACGACATCGATGTCGCCGGCGAGATCGCACCCGCGGTCGGCCTGCGCCCTGCCATCGAAGGATCGGCCGCCGCCGCGATCCTGCTGATGCTGCTCGAGGAAGGCGACGCCGCCACGATCCTCAAGCATCTGGATCCCGATGAGGTGCGCCAGCTTGCCAAGGGCATGTTCGACGCCGCCAACGCCAGCGAAACGCAGATCGAACAGGCGCTCGACCAGTTCGTCGTGCGCAGCCGCGACGTCAGCGCGCTCGCCATCGGCGCCGAAACGCGTATCCGCACCGTCATCAATCAGGCGGTGGGCAATGTCCGCGCCGACAATATCCTGGCCGCGGTCGCGCCGCAGTCGAGCGCCGCGTCGCTTGAAATGCTGCGGTGGATGGATGTCGAGGCGATCAGCGCGTTGCTCGCCAGCGAACATCCGCAGGTCGGCGCGCTGATCCTGTCGGTGCTGATCCCCGACGTCGCGGCGCGCGCGATCGAAACGCTGGACGAAGTCCTGCAGGCCGATCTGGTGCTGCGCGCGGCGCAGCTTACCACCGTCCCCGCCGCCGCGATCGAGGATCTGGAATCGGTTCTCGCCTCTGCCAATGTCGGCGGCCAGCGCGTCGCCAAGCAGCCGATCGGCGGCCCGAGCGACGTCGCGAAGATCATGAAGAAAATGCCCAAGTCGCTGTCCGAACGCACGATCCGCGCGCTCAAGAAGCAGGACAAGCTGCTCGCCCAGGCGATCGAGGAAGAGATGTTCATCTTCGAAAATCTGCGCGAACTCGACAAGAAGAGCATCGGCACCGTGCTGCGCTCGGTCGATGCGGCGATCCTTGCGGTCGCGCTCAAGGGCACCGACGCCGACATGGTCGATCTGTGCCTGTCCACGATGTCGCAGCGCGCATCGGAAACGATCCGCGACGAAATGGCCGAAATGACAATGGTCAAGCGCACCGACGTCGACGAGGCGCAGAAGTCGATCATGCAGATCGTCCGCCAGATGGCGGCATCGGGCGAAATCATGCTCGCGGGCGGGGGCGACGATTATGTCTGATCTCGCGTCCGAATCGACCGTTGCCGCGCTGGCCCATGCGATGGCGCGCGACGGCGGCTTTCGCCCGTTGCAGTTCGGCCAGCCGCGCAGTGCTCCGCTGACGCCGGTCGCCGAAGCGGCGGCCGAACCCGCCGACGACCCCTTTTCGCGCGGGCTTGCCGAAGGCCAGCGCCTCGCCGAAGCCGCCTTTGCGGTCGAGCGCCAGCAATTGCTCGCGATGGTCGCCGCCGCCGAAGCGCTGCAGGACGAACCCAGCGAGGAACTGGCGCAGCTGATCGCCGAAACGGTCGAGCGGCTCGTCCGCCAGATCGTCGAGGCGGCGCCGATCGAGGCTGACTGGCTGCGCGCGCAGGCCGAAACCGCCGCCGCGATGGTCGCCGAAGCCGACAAGGCGCGCACCCTGTGGGTCAATCCCGCCGACGCCGTGCTGCTCATCGACGCGCCGATCGCGCTGCCGATCGAAAGCGATCCGTCGATGGCGCGCGGCACCGTCCGCGTCGAAACCTCGGCCGGCTGGATCGAGCATGGCCGCGCGGTCTACCTGGACGAGCTGCGTGCCGCGCTCGGCAGCCAGGGCGCCGCCGCATGACCCGCCGCCTCGCCATGACCGCACGCCAGTTGCTCGACCCCGTCGACCTCAGCGACGCATCGCCGCGCCGCATCGGCACGCTCGTCGCGCACGAAGGCATCATGCTGGAAGTATCGGGCTTTCCCCAGCCGCTCGGCAGCAATGTCCGCATCAAGTCGGCGAATAATGAATATGTGAACGGCGAGGTCGTGGGCTTTCGCGGACACCGCAGTCTCGTGCTGCCCTTCGACACCAACATGCCGCTCGTCACCGGCGCGCCGGTCGAACCGCATGGCGCGTCGAGCATGGTGACCGTCGGCAAGGCGCTGCTCGGCCGCATCATCGACGCGCAGGGCAATCCGCTCGACGGTCGCCCGCCAGTCAAGTCGCAGTTCCAGTGGCCGCTCGCCGGCCGCAAGGTCAATCCGCTGCGCCGCGGCCGCGTGACCAAACCGCTCAACATGGGCGTGCGCGCGATCAACGGCCTGCTCACCGTCGGCGAAGGCCAGCGCGTCGCGATCATCGCGGGGTCGGGCGTCGGCAAATCGGTGCTGATGGGCCAGATGATCGCAGGCACCGAGTGCGACGTGATCGTCGTCGGCCTGATCGGCGAGCGCAGCCGCGAAGTCAGCGACTTTGTCGAAACCAAGCTGCCGCCCGCCGTCCGCAAGAAATCGGTGGTCGTCGCGGTTCCCGCCGACCATCCGCCGCTGCTCCGTCTGCGCGCCGCGATGCGCGCGACCGCGATCGCCGAAGCCTTTCGCCAAGACGGCAAGAAGGTGCTGCTGCTGATCGACAGCCTGACCCGCGTCGCGCACGCGCAGCGCGAGATCGGGCTGACGCTGGGCGAACCGCCGACGATGAAGGGCTATCCGCCCTCGACCTTCGCGCTCATCCCCTCGCTCGTCGAACGCGCCGGCAACGACCGCGTCACCGGCGGGTCCATCACCGCGCTCTACACCGTACTCGCCGATGGCGGCGACATCGAGGATCCGGTCGTCGATTCGGCGCGCGCGATCGTCGACGGTCATATCATCCTGTCGCGCCAGCTTGCCGAACAGGGCGTCTATCCCGCGATCGACATCGCCCGGTCACTGTCGCGCACCATGGCCGATTCGGTCGATGCCGATCACGCCGCCGCCGCCGCGCGCTTCCGCCAGCTCTGGTCCGCCTATGAAGAGAATCGCGACCTTATGCTGATGGGCGCCTATGTCGCCGGCACCGATCCGGTGCTCGACACCGCGATCGCGCGGCGCGCCGACCAGCTTGCATTCGTTACCCAGCCCGCCGGCGCCCAGGTCGACTTTCAGACCGCACGCCAGTCACTCATCGAAGGATATTCTGCATGACCGCTCGCACCGCACGCCGCAAACGTATCATTCGCGTGCGCACCGTCGAACATCAGATGGCGGAGGCCAATCTGGCGCGCGCCAATGGCGAGCTTGCGAGCCTCGTCGAGCTGTCGCGCCGGCTCGAGGCGCTGCGCGCCGACCTTGCGGTCGCCCGGGGCGTCGTCGCGGGCCGCGCGCTCAATACGGTCGGCGAACTCAGCATGCGGCTCGACATGGCGAAGGAAAATCTTGCGACGCCGCTGGTCAACGCCAGCGCCCGCCGCGACGAAATGGGCGTGCTCGCGCAAAGCGCGCTGATGAAGGAAGAATCGGCCGTGCGCCTCTATGAACGCAGCCGCAAGTCGGCCGAAGTCGAGATGGAACGCCGCGCCGACGCGAACCGCCCGCACCGCCGCCGCACGATGAGCCTACGCCTGGTCGAAGGCGGCCCGGAATGATGCCCGGCCTGCCCCAGAGCGCGAGCCAGCCCGGCTTCGCGGCCTTTCTGGCCAATATCGGTCAGACGCCCGCCAACGGCATGGGCGAGGACGGCGGCTTCGGCCAGCTCCTCGCGACGCTTCCCGGTGCAGCGACGAGCGGCAAGACCGGCACGGCTGGCGCTGCGCCGACCAGCGATGTTCCGGCGACGGCGACGACCGCGAGCGTGATCGCGCTCGCAGGGGCCGAAGCGGCGGGCGCGGTGGCGCCGACAGCGGATGCCGTGCCGACTACCACCACCCCCGACGAGACACCGCGGGTCGTGACACCCGATTTTGCCGCCATCGTCGGCGGCAAAAAGCCCGCGACCGATGCCAAGGCGGCACCCGGCGCCGATACCGAAGCGGCGCCCGCGATCCTGGCCGGCGACACGTCGCCCAAGGCCGCGCCCAAGCGTGCCGGCCCGGACGTCCCGCAACCCGATACGCAGGATGCCGCGGCACATGCCGCCAGCCTGCTCGCCGCGCTGACCGGCAAGCCCGCCAAGCCCGCCGCGGATCCGGCGAAGACCGGCACCGGCCGCGCCGATGCTGAAGCGACCGACGCCGCGCCGACGGCCGACGCTGCCGCGACGGCGGGAACGACGCCTCCCGCCGTGCCCCTGCCCGTCAATCCGCTGCCTGCCGCCGCGAATGCGGTGGCGCCCGAAGCCTCCGCGCCGGTTGCCGACAAGCCCGCGAAGGCTGCCAAGCCGGCACTTGCCCCGGCCGCGCCGCAAGGCCGCGACGCCCCCGCCGCACCCGCCGTAACGCCTGCGAAGGCCGAGAGCGCCACCGCTACGCCGGCGCCCGCCGCCGAACCCGCGGCCAAGCCGATCCGTGCCGAAGGCGGCGCTTCCATGACCGTGCTGTTCAATCAGCCCGCCGCGCCCGGCGCCACAAGCATCGGTGCCCCGGCGCAGGCGGCGCCGCTCGCCGAACGCACGCTCGACTTGACGAGCGATGATCGCTGGATCGCGCAGCTCGCCGCCGATATCGCCGCGACCAAATCGGACAAGAGCGACCTCAGCTTCCGCCTGATGCCGCGCCACCTCGGCCGGCTCGACGTCGCGATGAAACTCGACGGCGACAGCGTGTCGATGAAGCTCGACACCCAGCATGAAAGCACCGCCGCGATCGTCGCCGCCGCACAGCCGCGACTGGTCGAGGATCTCCGCCAGCAGGGCGTCCGCGTTGCCGGCGCCGAAGTGACCTGCACCCCCGATCAGGCCGGGCGCCCGTCGCTCGCCCAGGGTCAGGGACAGGGCCAGAACCAGGGACGCGGCGCTGCGCCCGACGCGAGCCATTTGATCGAAACCGCCAATGATCGCGCCGACGCGCGCGATGACGACAGCGCCGCGAACCGCCGCGGCCGCTTTGCCTGATATCGAAAGGAACCGACGAGATGAGCAAGGACAAGGCCCCCGAAGCAGCGCCCAAGAAGGGCGGCAAGATGAAGAAGCTGCTGGTGGTCGGCGTCGGCGGAACCGCGCTGATCGGCGCCGGTGCTGGCGCGGGCATCTATCTGGGTGGCGGCCTCGGCGAGCATAAGGCGACGCCGCAAGACAATTACCCCAAGCTGGTCGTACGCAGCGAAAAGGAAGAAGCGGCCTCGGGCGAGGGCGGCGAAGGCGGCGGTGCGCCGGCGCTGAAGGTCGGTACCGTCTCCGTTCCCAACGATCATTACAAGGTCGATCCCCGCAAATATGAGATCACCTATTATCCGATCGAACAGCCCTTCACGACCAATCTGGCCGACGGATCGGGCTTTCTTCAGGTCGGGATCAGCCTGTCGACCTATTATGACGGCAAGCTGATCACCAACATCAAGCGGCAGGAGGTGCCGATCCGGTCGGCCGTCCTGATGACGCTTGCCGAACAGGATCCGGCGCTGCTTTCGACGTCGCAGGGCAAACAGCGGCTTCAACGCCAGTTGACCAATGCGATTAACCAAGTACTGCGCGACAAGGAGGGGTTCGGGGGCATCGACAATGTCTATTTCACAAGCTTGGTGATTCAGTGACGCTAAACGCCAAACCCGTAGCGGCCGCAGACGCCGCGGCGCGGCAGGAGGCCGACGCGCAGGCGTCGCTGCTGCTCCGCCGGTCGGAGGGCAGCTATGCCTTTCCGCTGCTCGACGCCGTGAGCAACCAGTTCGCGCGCAGCCTGCGCGATCTGGTGCGCGCGCTCGGCGCGCCGCTCGTGCAGATCGAGCGCGCGCCCGCGGAAACGATGCGCTTTGCCGACTGGTGCGCCGTCGTCGAACCGGCGATTTTCTGGCGCTATCACGCGCCGCCGCTCAAGGGGCCGGTGCTGATCACCGGCGGCCGCGCGCTTGTCCTCCAGCTCGTCGACATCTTTTACGGCGGCAAGGGCCAGCCCGCGGGCGAGCGCGAGGATCTGACCGACGCCGAAGAACGCTTTGCCGCGCGCCTCGGCCGCGACATGGGGTTGCAGCTCGCCGCCGCGTGGCGCGACAAGCACCCGATCGATCCCGAACTCGATTTCGTCACCACCGAAAGCGCGAAGCTCGCCGCGGTGCGCGCCGACGATGAACTGCTCGTCCAGCGCTTCACGCTGCGCGGCGCGCCCTTCGATGGCAAGACCGTAATGTGCGCTTATCCGCAGGCGGCGCTGCGCGGAATCGCGGGCGCTGAACCGGTGCCCGAAATGCGCGACCTGCCGCAGACCGATCCTGTCTGGTCGAACGCGCTCAACAAGGCACTCAAGGACGTCCGCCTGCCCGTGCGTTCGGTCCTCGCGCGTCCCGAGATCAGCCTTGTCAAACTTCTGTCGCTCGAAGTTGGCGACATCATTCCCATCACCATGCCGCGCCAGGTGCCGGTGACCGTCGCTGGGCGCAAATTCGCGCTCGGCAGCATCGGCGAAGCCAATGGCAACGCCGCCATCATGATCGATCAAATCGAAAAAGGACCGGACAATGACTGACCTCAGCGACGCGCCCGCGGCGCCGCAGCGCGACCGCCGCGAAGGCAAGACGATTGCCGCCGCCCCCAATTTCGACCTGCTCGCCGGCGTTTCGCTGCGTGTCTCGGTCGAGGTCGGATCGACGTCGATGACGCTCGCCGAGCTGCTGACGATGACCGAAGGCAGCGTGATCGAACTCGACCGCGCGGCGACCGACCTGCTGGACATCTATGCCAATGGCACGCTGATCGCGAAGGGCGAGATCGTCAGCGTCGAGGGCCGTTACGGTATCCAGGTCGCCGAAGTCGTCGCGCCCGACCGCGGCATCGCCGGCTTCGACCGGAGGGCCTGATGCTCGAATATATCCTGCGCCTGCTGATCCTGCTGCCGATCGTCGGCGGCATGGCCTGGGGCAGCCTGTGGCTGTGGAAGCGCGTCCAGATGGGCGTGCCGCTGGGCGGCGGCGCGAAACAGGATCGGCCGGTCGACCTTGTCGGCGTGCTCCCCCTCGGTCCGGGGTCGAAGCTCGCGGTCGTCGAATTTGCCGGGCAACAGATTTTGATCGCGGTGTCGCGCAACGGCATCACGCGCCTTGCCGACAACAGCCAGGGCGATTTTCATGTCGACTGACGCCGCCCCGGCGCGCGGCCGCTGGCTGCGCCGCGCGGCGATTGCCGGCGGCATCGCGCTGTTCGTCGCCGCGGCGCCCGCGGCGCATGCGCAGGCGGCGGACGGACTGACCCGCGCGGTCGGCGAAATCGGCGGCGACGGCCGCCCGCTCAGCCTGTCACTGCAGATCCTGCTGCTGATGAGCTTGCTGACGGTGCTGCCGTCGCTGCTCCTGATGATGACCAGCTTCACGCGCATCATCATTGTGCTGTCGATCCTGCGCCACGCACTCGGCCTGCAACAGACGCCGCCCAACCAGGTTCTTGTCGGGCTCAGCCTCTTCCTGTCGCTGTTCGTGATGCAGCCTGTGCTCAGCGAGGTGAACCGCGTCGCGATCACCCCTTATGGTCAGGAACAGATCGACATCGGCGAGGCGGTCGTGCGGTCGGGCGATGCGCTCCACGGCTTCATGATGAAGCAGACGCGCAAGACCGACCTGATGATGTTCGCCAAGATCGCCAAGGCGCCCGAATATGCGAGCCCGAAGGACGTCCCCTTTTCGATCCTGCTGCCCGCCTTCGTCACCAGCGAACTCAAGACCGCCTTCCAGATCGGCTTCCTGATCTTTCTGCCCTTCCTCGTCATCGACCTGATCGTCGCATCGGCGCTGATGTCGCTCGGCATGATGATGCTGTCGCCGACAGTCATATCGATGCCGTTCAAACTGCTGCTCTTCGTCCTCGTCGACGGCTGGGCCTTGACGATGGGGTCGCTCGCCTCGTCGTTCGGGACATAGGGCGATGGAGGCCGATTATTTCATCGGTGTCGCACAGCAGGCGCTGTGGATTCTCGCGCTCGCCTCGGCGCCGATCCTGATTCCGGTGCTCGTCATCGGCGTGCTGCTCGGCATGGTCCAGGCGGCGACCTCGATCAACGAACAGACGCTCAGCTTCGTACCAAAGCTCATCATCACCGCCATCTGTCTGGCGATCTTCGGCAGCAGTATCCTGGTCCTGCTTACCGATTTCACCCGCGACCTGTTCGCCCAGATACCCAATCTGGTCCGATAGGGCCGCGATGAACCCGGCCGATATCCCGAATATCGAGGCGATGCTCCAGCTCTGGATGCTGGGGATGATCCGCCCCGGCGCTGCCTTTCTGGCCGCGCCGGTATTTGGGGCGACGAATGTGCCGGTGCAGCTCCGCCTCGTCATCGCGCTCGCCGTCGGCGTTCCGGCGGTCGCGGCATCGGGGCTCCATCTGCCGCCCGAAGGGCTCGTGTCCTTCACCGGCCTGCTCCTCGTCGCGGGCGAGGTCGTGATTGGGCTCGCGATCGGCTTCGTGCTCCAGATGGGGCTCGCCGCCGCGCTGCTCGCGGGCGAGGCGATCAGCAACGCCATGGGTCTCGGCTTTGCGGCAATGGTCGATCCGATGAGCGGGCAGATGAGCTCGGCGGTCGGTCAGTTCCTCTCGATGCTCGCAACCGCGCTGTTCCTGGCGGCGAACGGCCATCTGCTGCTCATCGAGATCATCGTGCAAAGCTATAACGCGCTGCCGCCGGGCAACGCCTTTCCCTCCTATGGCGCGATCGAAGGCATCTTGCGCTTCGGCAGCCTGATGTTCGCGGCGGGGCTGACCATCGCCCTGCCCGTCGGCTTCGTGCTGATCATGGTCCAGATGGTGATGGGCGTCATCGGGCGCTCGGCCCCGGCGATGAACCTGTTCGCGGTCGGCCTGCCGGCGACGCTGCTTGCCGGGGTCATCCTGCTCGGCATCGCGACCCCCGCGATGGCCGAGGCGATCGCCCGCTTCCTTTCCGATGCGCTCGACATGGCGCGCCTGCTCGCGGGGGGCTGACGATGGCCGAACAGTCGGACAAGGACCATAAAACCGAACAACCAACCCCGAAAAAGCGCGCCGACGCCGCGCGCGAGGGCGATGTGCTGATGTCGCGCGAACTCGCGACCGCGCTGATGATGCTCGCGGGTGCGGGCTGGCTTTTTGCCGCGGGCGGCTGGCTCGTCCAGTCGGCGGGCGACCTCATGAAACGCGGCCTGACGCTCAGCGCCGACGACGTCGCGCATTTTGCGCCGGGCGAAGCGGTGATGCGCAACGGAGTCGAAATTCTGCTGCCGCTCGGCAGCCTGTTCGCGCTCGCCTTCGTCGCTGCGATCGCGGCGCCCGCGATGCTCGGTTCGCTCGGCTGGCGCGGCAAGGCGCTCAATTTCAAGGGCAACCGCATCAATCCGCTGAATGGCCTCAAGCGCATCTTCGGGCCGCAGGGGCTGATCGAACTGGTCAAGTCGATCGCCAAGGTGCTGCTGCTCGGAACGATCGGCTATTGGCTGATCGCGGTCAATCTGCCCGCGATCATGACCATGGCGTCGACCGATCTCAATGCCGCGATCGGGCTCGCAGGCAGCGCCATCGGCCATTCGATGCTCGCGATGGCGGGCGGGCTGGTGGTGATCGCGCTGATCGACGTTCCCGCCCAATGGTATCAGCGCAACCGGCGGCTGATGATGACCAAGCAGGAAGTCAAAGAGGAGATGCGCCAGTCGGACGGCGCCCCCGAGCTCAAGCAGGCGCAGCGCCAGCGGGCGCATGAAATATTGAGCGGATCGGCGCGCAAGGCGGTGACCGACGCGACGGTCGTGCTCACCAACCCGACGCATTTCTCGGTCGCGCTGCGCTATCGTCCCGGCGTCGATGCAGCGCCGGTGGTCGTCGCCCGCGGGCGCGGCGATGTCGCGCTGGCGATCCGCGAGCTTGCCCGCGGCGCCGACATTCCGATTCTGGAATATCCGCAACTCGCCCGTGCGATCTATTTCACCGTGCGCGCCGGGCGGACGATTCCCGAAGAATTGTTCGTCGCCGTCGCCACGATCCTCGCCTTCGTGTTCCAGCTCGAACGCGCGGTCGCCGAGGGACGCAGCCAGCCCGATGTCGAGATTCCGGTGTCGCACCAATTCGATCCCGACGGGCGCCGGCAGGGCTGATTTCGCGCTTAATGTCGCGCGCGCGCGGCCGTTAAGAAGAGCGAAGGATATTTGCCATGGCTCTCACTTCCATTGCCAGTTCGCTCGGCGCCGGGTCGGGGATCGACATTCCCAAGCTTGTCGATGATCTTGCGGCTGCCTCGCGCGAGCCCAAGGTTACGCGGCTCTCGACGCTGGCGCAGCAGAATCAGGCGCGGATCAGCGCCGTTTCCCAGGCGCGATCGAACCTTGAAGGCTTTGCCGATTCGCTGGCGCAGATGGTGTCCGACGGCACCTTGCGTAGTACGCCGACGGTTTCGGACGAAAGCGTGATTTCGGCAACGACGCGCGCCGGTATCAATGCCGACAGCTTCTCGGCAACGGTGGTCGTCGACCAGCTTGCCCGGGCGCAGACCGCCTATTCGGCGGTGGTCGCCGACAAGACGGCGGCGATCGGGACGGGCACGATGACGCTCAGCGTCGGCGGCACCGACCATGTGATTACAATCGACAGCACGAACAACAGCCTCGAAGGGCTGGCGAAGGCCATCAACGCCAGCGGCAGCGGCGTATTGGCCTCGATCGTGTCCGACACTGGCGGCAGCCGGATCGTGCTCAAGGGCGCGACGGGGGCGGCGAACAGCTTCACGCTGACTGCCGACGCGGGCGCCGATCCGGCGCTCGCGGCGTTCGGCTATGGTGCAGGCGGCGGCATGACGCTCGGCCAATCGGCGACCGATGCCCAATTCACAATCGACGGCGTGGCCTATAGCCGCAGTTCCAATATCGTCGACGACGTGATTCCCGGCATGTCACTTACGCTTAAAAAGGCATCGCCAGGCCAGGAGGTGGATGTGGGGGCAAGTCGCCCGCTCGACATGATCCGGCAGACGGTGAAGGATTTCGTCGACGTCTATAACCAGCTCAAGAAGAGCATCACCGACGCCGCCGCGATGTCGGGTGATACGCGCGGCCTGCGCGAGCTCGAGGGCCAGCTGCGCGGCATGATGTCGCAAACACTGACCAGCAGCGGCACCTATACGACGCTCGCCGACATCGGCATCTACACGAACAAGGACGGCCTGCTTGCCGTCGATCAAACCCGGCTGGAAACTGCCCTGACGACCGACGCCGGCGCGGTCGAAGCATTGTTCAATCCTCCGCGCGACGGCGCGCATACCGACGTCAGCGATCCGGGCATCGCCGGTGTGCTTGACGCTCTGCGCGACAAGGCCGTGGGGACAGGCGGCGTGATCGATCGCGTCACCAGGACGCTCGATGCCAAGAGCAAGGATCTTGCCGACCAGCTCGACAAGGTCAACGAGCGCGAAGATGCCTATCGCGCGCGGCTGGAGAAAAAATACAGCACGCTCGACGCCAAGCTGGCAGCCTTCAAGGCGACCCAGGCCTATCTGGAACAGCAGATCCAGATGTGGAACAACCAGAACAGCAATAACTAAGGGTTTTCGCCGTGCCTGCCACCGCCTCGATCGTCCGCGCCACCGGCACCTACCGCCGGCTGCAGCAGGAAAGCCGCGCCGAGGGCGCCGACCCGGTCGAGCTCGTCGCCATGCTCTATGACGAGCTGGAGACGGCGGTCGGCGTGCTCGGGTCAATGGCGCGGCAGGGACAGCGCGTCTCCGCCACCGACCCCGCGCACCGCGCGCGCGCGATCCTGATCGGACTCGACGCCAATCTCGATCATAGCGCGGGCGGCGATGTCGCCGCGGCGCTGTCGCGCGTCTATCGCAGCATGCGCCGCAAGCTCGATGAGGCGATCGCCGCCAATCACGAAGACGGCTTTGCCGAGGTGCTCGACGGCATCCGTACGATCGCCGAGGCTTGGCGCCAGCTTCGCTGACGCGCCCGCGTCGTCTCTTCATTATCGATCGGGAAAAAAGGGTTCGGCACCGGCCGCGGCCCGCGCCGTCGCTATAAGTGGGGACAAGCGACGACGGGGGTGGGGTGCGACCGGTGCCGAATTCAGCGGCGCCGAAACTGGTGGGGTAGTTTTCAGGCGGCCTGCTGCTGAACTCCATATTTGCGCATCTTTTCGATCAGCGTCGTGCGCTTGAGCGACAGGAGGCGGGCAGCCTCCGAAATGATGCCGTCGGCAAGGTCGAGCGCGACGTGGATCTGTTCGAGTTCGATTGTCTCGATCTCGCGCTTGAGGTCGATCGGCTGACCCGGCGCGGGCTTTTTCGCCTGCGCGCCTGCGGCCGCCGGGATGTCCAGCCCGCCGGCTGGTACCGCGACCGTACCCGTGGGGAGGATTGGCCGCGGTGCCAGCGCTGCGGTGGGGTTCAAAAGCATCGCGACATCGTCGCAGCCGAGCGTTTCGCCGCCGAACAGGACGCTGGCGCGCTCGACGAAGTTACGCAGTTCGCGGACATTGCCCGGCCAGCGATGCTGCATCAGCATCGCGATCGCAGCGTCGTCATAGCGGCACTTGGCGTCGGCCGGCATCTTGCGCTGGAAATGGCGGATCAGCGCGGGAATATCCTCGACGCGGCTCGCCAGGCTCGGCACCTGCAGGACGACGACGCCCAGGCGGAAGAAAAGATCTTCGCGGAATTTGCCCTCGGCGATCGCCGCGCCCAGATCCTGGTGCGTGGCCGAAATGACGCGAACATCGACCGGGCGGACCTCGCTGCTGCCGACGCGAACGATGGTGCGTTCCTCGAGCACGCGGAGCAGCTTGACCTGCATGTCGAAGCGCATGTCGCCGATTTCGTCGAGGAAGAGCGTGCCGCCGCTGGCGACTTCGAAATGGCCGATACGGCGCGCCGTGGCGCCGGTGAACGAGCCCTTTTCGTGGCCGAAGAGTTCGGATTCGATAAGTTCGCTGGGGATGGCGCCGCAGTTGATCGCGGCGAAAGCCTTGCCGGCGCGGACGCCTTCGTCGTGGATGGCCCGGGCAACCAGTTCCTTGCCCGATCCCGATGGACCGCACAGCATGACCGAGGCGTTCGATCGCGCCACCCGGCGGATCATCTCGCGCAGCTGGCTGACCGCCGGGCTGTTGCCGATGATCAGCGCTTCGAGCGCTGCGTTGTTGCCCTTGTTCTGCCCCACCTCAGTCATTTTCGTCTCCATGGCGCCCCCCATGGCGCCTTTCCGATGAGCCGAGAGATTGAGGAAAATGGTAAACGAAAGATTATCCAAGCTATTACAACCCATTGAAAACAAAGGGTTATTGCCAATTTGGCAGCAATGGCGGCTCAATTGCGCGGTTAAGGGTTTATCTTACTGCCAATCTGGCACTAATATTTGGCCGCGCTGCCCCAGCCGAGCGTGATCGAGATGCGCCGGTTGCGCGGGTCGAAGCGATTCGACGGGACATAGGGTTCGCGATCGGCGACCCCTTCGATACGCGAGAAGCGGTTTGAATCGATCCCGCGGAACTGGAGATAGTTGCGCACCACCTCCGCCCGGTCGACCGACAGCCGCCAGTTGTTGGTGCCCGCGCCTGCCGACCAGGGTGCCGCATCGGTGTGACCGCGGATCATCAGCTGGTTCGGAACGCCCCCGATCGCCTCGGCCACTTCCTGGAACAGCCGCACGCCTTCGGGGGTGAGCTGGCTCGTTCCCATGGTGAACATCGAGAAATCGGCATCATCGACCACGTCGATGCGCATGCCGTCGACGGTCTGGGTAAAGCGCAGGTTGCGCGCAAGGCGGCGCAGATCGCCCTTGCGCTGGACGCGCTCGGCGAGCGATTTCGCGACCTGCTGGAACTTCTTGGTTTCCTGTTCGCGGCCCGACGCCTCTTTGGGGCCGCCCACGACATCGCGCGGGATCGTGATCGACCGCGTCCCCGTCTGCCCGGCGCGATGCGGATAATTGTCGGCCGAAACGATCGAATCGCCGCCGAACATGCCGTTGGACCCGGCGCTTTCCTGCTTGGTCTGGACGATCGTCGGCGCGAAATAGTCGGCAAGCGCCTTGCGCTGCTTTTCGGTGGTGGCGCCCAGCAGCCACATGAGCAGGAAGAAGGCCATCATCGCGGTCACGAAGTCGGCATAGGCGACCTTCCACGCACCGCCATGATGGCCGCCATGGCCCCCCTCGATCACCTTTTTGACGATGATCGGCCGCGGCGGCGTGTTGGGACGCGCGGCCATCAGCGGCCCCGCATTCCGTCAAAGACCTCGGCGAAGCTCGGCTGGTTCGAATGTTCGACCCCCGAACGCGCCGCTTCGATGACGAGCGGCTGCGGGTGGCCGTGGAGCGATGCGATGATGAGCTGCTTCACCGTGTGATAGATGGCGCCGTCGCTTTCGATCACGCTTTTCGCGCGCGTCGCGAACGGGCCGACGAGCCCATAGGCGAGCAAAACGCCGAGGAAGGTGCCGACAAGCGCCGAGCCGATCATGCCGCCCAGAATTTCCGGCGGCTTGTCGATCGAGCCCATCGTCTTCACCACGCCAAGCACCGCCGCGACGATGCCGAGCGCGGGCAGCGCGTCGGCGAGATTCTGCAAGCCGTCGGCCGGCTTCATCGCGTGATGGTGGTGGTTCTTCACCGCATTGTCCATCACGTCCTCGACCGCGTGCGGATCGAGCGTTCCCGACGACACAACGACCAGGCGCAACGTATCGCAGATCAGGTGGACGAGCGTGCTGTCCTTGAGCAGCCTGGGATATTGCTGGAAGATGGGCGAGCTTTTGGGGTCTTCGATATGCGGTTCGACCGCGACCGGTCCTTCGGTGCGCATCATCTTCATCAGCGAGGACACGAGCAGGATGACGTCGAGATAATCCTGCTTCTTGTACTGCGGCCCCTTGAACACCTTGCCGAGCCCGCCGGCGAGCGCCTTCAGGTCGGCGCCCGAATTGCCGATGATCAGCGATCCGACCGCGGCGCCGCCGATGATGAGCATTTCGTGCGGCAGCGCGTGCATGACGGGGCCAAGATTGCCGCCCGTCAGCGCAAAACCCCCGAACACCAGCAGGATCAGTACGACGATGCCGATTACGGGAAACATGCGCGCTCAACTCCATCCGGACCCGCCCGGGGTCCGCCTAAACAGGGACGTCTTTTATGCTTAACGGCAGCGGCGCCGGAAACTTGAGGCCGCTCAGCTCAAAAGATCGAACAAACTCTGCCGGTTGATCTTGGCAAAGGCCGCCTGCGCGGCGCCGAGCGTCAGATCGGCAGCGTTGAGCTGCGCGATCGCAACCGAAAGATCGGTATCCTCGACCGACGAGCGTTCGTCGGCCAGCGTCACGCCGCGCGCGGCAAGGCTGTCACCGATCCGCTCGAGACGGCCGGCAGCGAGGCCTATGGCGGCGTTCTGGTCAGCGGTGTGGTTGATTGCGGTGTCGAGAGCGGTCATCGACCCGCCCATCGCCGTCTTGTCGCCTGCCGCCACCGCGGCCGCGGCATCGCGGACGAAAGTCGACAAGCTCGTCCCGCTGACGGCCAGGGCATCGGCCGCAGATGGCACCGGGGCGAATACCGTGTCCGAATCGAACCGCATTGCGCGCGCATTGCCGGTTGCGAAAAGCGGTTCGCCGTTCGCATCGCGCGTCGCGGCCAGCCCGTCGATCTGGTCGGCAATCGCGCTCAATTCCGCGGCGATCGTCGCGCGATCGGCCGGACTCGCGGTGTCGCTCGCCGCATTGAGCGTGAGTTCCCGAGCGCGGGTGAGCAGATCGCTCGTCGATTGCAGAACACCGTCGGCCTGCGCGGCGAGCGCCTTGCCGGTGTTGATGTTGGTCGCCCAGGTGTCCATCGCCGCCTGGGTCTTGCCGATCGTCGCGATCCGCTTCGACGCCACGACATCGTCGGACATGCGCTGGAGCCGTTTGCCGGTCGAGACCTGGATCTGCAGCTTTTCGATCTGTTCGGCGAGCTTTGACTGGCGCGCGATCTCGCGCGTCATACGGTTGCCGGTGGCGTTAATCATCGTTCTGCCCCTTGTGGCTCATGGCCCCAAATCCTTCGCCTACACCGCGTTCAGCAGTGCCTGCATCGTGTCGCGCGCGACCTGGATCGTGCGCGCCGCCGCCGAATAGGCTTGCTGGAAACGCAGCAGATCGGCCGCCTCGCGGTCGAGATCGATTTCGCTGACCGCGCTGCGTGCCGCCGAGGCGGCGTCGCGGCGGGTCGTCGCGGCGGCGTCCTGCGCGCGCGCCGATGCGGTCGCCTGCGCCTGCGTCGCCATATGCGCCGCCCAGGCGCTTTCGGGGTCATTCGACCCGCGCATCCCGCCGATCGCAAGCATATTGCCGTTGCTGCTCGTCGCATCGGCCGCCGCGACCTGTGCGGTCGTCAACGGCGCCGCGGCCAGTGTCGCAGCGCTGCCGACGCCAGCGAACAGCGGCTGGCCCGGATTGCCATTGGCATCGACGCCCGCCTGGTGTGCGGCATTGACCTGGTTCGCGAACTGCGCCGACATGGTGTCGAGCCCCGCGCGCTGGTCAGCGACATGATTGGCCGCCTCGGCCAGTCCGGCGAGCGAGCCCGTCGCGGTCGTGAACGGCGATCCGCCGATACTGTAGGACAGCCGGCCGTCGGCCGCAGCGCTGACCGAAATCGGTGTCACGACGCCGCCGCCGACCAGCGTATCGCCGGTCGCCGTTGCGGTCAGCGTCACCGCGCCATGGCTGTCGAAGCTCGCGGTGACGCCGGCCTGCGTCGAAAGCTCGTCGAGCAAACGGTCGCGCTCGTCGAGCAGCGATGCCTCGTTTGTCGATCCCGGGCGCGCCTTGCGCAGCCCGATGTTGATCTGTTCGAGGGCGTTCAAATTGGTGTTGAAGCTATCGACTTCGCCCGCCGCGGCGCTCGAAATCCCGTCGGCCATGCTCGAAAGCTGGCCCGCCGCGGTGCGGAAGCCCGACGCGACATCGTCGACCGACTGCAGGAATTGCGCCCGCAGCGTCGGGTTCGACGGATCGGCGGTGAGCAGGTCGGCGGTGTTGAACAGCTTGCCCAGCCCGGTCGCAATCCCGTTCGAATCGTCGCTCAGCGCCGCCTCGACCTTGTTCATCCAGTCGAGTTTGGTCGCCGAGCGCTCGGCGTCGCCCGACGAAATGCGCGAATCCTGAATGAGCCACTGGTCGACCGAACGCGTCACGCCCTGGATCGCCACGCCGCCCGGTTTGATCGAGCTGCGATAGAGCGGCATGTTGCTCGCCGCCTGATTCTCGACCAGTTCGAGCGTACGCCGCGCATAGCCGGGCGTCTGCGCGTTGGCGATATTGTCGCCGATCGTCGACAGCGCGCGCGAATAGGCGCGCAGGCCGCTGGCGCCGATGTTGAGAAGGTCGCTCACTGCGCGCCTCCGACCCGGGCGCGGAACTGCGCCTCGACCATGTCGGCGATACCGAACTGGCGCATCGAGGCGATGCTGTCCGCGGTCTTGGCGTCGGCCATTTCGCGGAAATTGTCGGTCGCGCTCGATCCGAAGATGTCGTCGCCCAGCTTGGCCTGCCGCATCGACGAGAGGAGCTGACGCAGGATGACCGCCTCGAAGGATTCGGCCGCCTTGCGCAGTCCGCCGTCGCCGCTGCCGGCCCCGGCGGGGGCGGCGCTGGCGGCGGGGGCGCCGATCGAAGAAAGAGGTGTCGTCATATGATCACCAGTTCCGCAGTGAGCGCGCCGGCCTGGCTCAGCGCCTCGAGGATGGCGACAAGGTCGCCGGGAGGAACGCCCATGCGATTGATCGCATCGACGAGCTCGGAAAGCGATGCGGTGGGCTTCACCATCATCACCGGACGATATTCCTGGTCGACGCCGATCTCGCTCGACTGTTCGACCGTCGTTTCCCCGCGGCTGAACGGTGCGGGCTGCACCACCGTGGGCGATTCCTTGACCGAGACGGAGAGCTTGCCCTGCGTCACCGCCGCGGTGCCGACCCGGACCGCGCCGTTGATAACGACCGTTCCGGTGCGCGCATTAACAATGACTTTGGCGGGTGGTTCGGCGCGGATAACCTCGAGATTCTCGATTCGGGACATCAGGCGCATGCGATCGTCGCCGCTGCCGCCGGCGCGAATCGAGATGCTCGCACCGTCGAGCATCGTCGCCGCACCCGGCCCGACCGCACGGTTGATCGCATCGGTTACGCGCTGGGCGTTAGTCGCATCGAACTGGTGGAGGTTGAAGGTCAGCTGGTCGCCATAGGCAAATCCCGTATCGACCGCGCGCTCGACTGTCGCGCCGCCGGCGATCCGTCCGCTCGACGGCACATTGACCGTCAGCTTGGAACCGTCGGCGGCGTCGACCCCCAGACCGCCGATGACGAGGTTACCCTGCGCCATCGCGTAAATCTGTCCGTCCGCGCCATAGAGCGGCGCGAGCACCAGCGTGCCGCCGCGCAGACTCTTGGCCTTGCCGATCGCCGACACGGTGATGTCGAGCCGCTGGCCAGGCTTGGAAAAGGGCGGAAGTTCGGCGGTGACCATCACCGCAGCCGCATTTTTAAGCGCCGGGTTAACCCCGGCAGGAAGCGTCATGCCAAAGCGCGACATCGCGCCCTTCATTCCCAGCGTCGAATAATCGAGGCTGTCGTCGCCCGTTCCGGCGAGGCCCACAACGATGCCATAGCCGGTAAGCTGGTTGGCGCGCAGGCCCTGGAACTGGCCCATGTCCTTGATCCGCTCGGCCGACGCCGGCGCCGCGAAGCCGAAGCCCGCGATCAGCAGGAGGAAGAGGGCGAGAAGGGTGGGACGCTTGGTCACGGCACTATCCTTTGAAAAGGCGTTCAGAAGGGGCTGATGATCGAGAAGAAACGCTGCAGCCAGCCCTGCTTGCTGGCGCGGGCGATCTCGCCCTTGCCGACGTAGCGGATCGTCGCGTTGGCGACGCGGGTCGACAGGACTCGGTTGTCGGGGCCGATGTCGATCGGCCGCACGAGGCCCGAGATCTGGACGCGCTCGTCGCCGCGGTTGAGCGTCAGCAGCTTTTCGCCGCGCACCAGCATCATCCCGTTGGGATAGACCTCGGCGACGGTGACGCTGATCTCGCCCGACAGCGCGTTGGACTGGGCGGCATCGCCCTTGCCCTTGAACTGCTGGTCGCCGCCCGCGCCGATGTCGCTGGGCGAAAAGAGGGACAGCGGACCGGTCGATGGCGGGGTCAGGCCGATGCTGCCGCCGCGCTGCGTCGTCGCGCTGTTGCTCTTGGTCGCCGCAGTTCGTTCGACGAGCTGGATCGTGACGATGTCGCCAACCCGGCCGGCGCGGCCGCCCGAGGTGAGCGGGGTATAGCCGCCCTGGAAGATGGCACCGTTAGGCGTCGGCGGCGGCGCGGGATCGACCGGCATCGCGACGGCAAAGGCGTCGGGTGCAACCTTGTCCTTCGCCAGCGCGGCGCCCGGTGCCAGCATGCCGAAGGGCAGCAGCAGCGCCGATGCGAGGAGCAGGGCCTTAGAGCGTTTGCGTGGCATTTTTCATCATCTCGTCGGTGGCCTGGATCATCTTCGAATTGACTTCGTAGGCGCGCTGCGTCTCGATCATGTCGACCAGTTCCTCGACGACATTGACGTTCGATCCTTCGAGCATGCCCGACCGCAGGATGCCGCGGCCTTCCTCGCCTGCGGCGCCGACCTGCGGTGCGCCCGAAGCGGCGGTTTCGACGAGCATATTGTCGCCGATCGCCTGCAGACCCGACGGATTGACGAAGCGTGCGATTTCGATGCGGCCGAGCTCGGTCGCCTCGGCCTGGCCGGGAACGGTCGCCGAAACGGTGCCGTCGGCGCCTACCGACACGCCGGTCGCGCCTTCGGGAACCTGGATATTCGGCTGCAGCGGCTTGCCGTCGGGCGTGACGATCGTGCCGTCGGCCGACATGGTGAAATTGCCGGCGCGGGTATATCCGGTGCGGCCGTCGGGCAGCAGCACCTGAAAGAAGCCGGCGCCTTCGATCGCCATGTCGAGCGCATTGCCCGTGGCGTTGAGCGAACCCTGCGTATCGATGCGCGCGGTGCCACCCAGTTCGACGCCGGTGCCGAGGTTGAGGCCGGTCGCGTAGCGGTTTTCCGACGACGAGGGCGCACCCGGCTGGGTCATCATCTGATAGCCCAGCGTTTCGAAATTGGCGCGGTCGCGCTTGAAGCCCGTGGTGTTCACGTTGGCGAGGTTGTTCGCGATCACCTGCATCCGGAAGCCTTGGGCATCCAGACCGGTCCGCGCGACGTGCAAGGCACCGAAGCTCATTGTCTATTCTCCTTAACGGGGGAGCTGCATCAGGTTCGCGGTCGCGCTGTCCATGTCGCGCGCGTCGCTGATGAGCTTGAGTTGCGAATCCCAGCTGCGGCTCGCCTCGATCATCTCGACGAGAGCGCTGGTGGCGGCGACGTTCGATCCCTCGAGCGACCGCGTGACGACGCGCGCTTCGGGATCGTCGGGCAGGATGCCGCCGCCCTTGACGCGGAAAAGATTGTCGAGCCCCTTGACGATGTCCGATCCCGTGGGGGTCGTCAGGCGCAGCCGGTCGATTTCCTGCGGGTTCTGCGGATCGCCGCCGGTGGGCACGACCCAGATGCGCCCTTCGCTGTCGATGCTGACCTTGTCGGCGGGCGGAATGGTAACCGGGCCCTGCGCCCCCTGGACGGGATGACCGTCGCCGGTGGTGAGCAACCCGCTCGCCGAAACCTGCAGATCGCCACGGCGCGTATAGGCTTCTTCACCATTTTCGGCCTGCACAACGAGCAGCGCGTCGCCGGTCATCGCGACGTCAAGGTCGCGGCCGGTGGCGAACACCGCACCGGCGCGCATGTCGGCGCCGATCACTTCCTCCGACGACATGGCACGGGCATTGACGCCGCTGCCCTGCAGCCAGAGCGACTGCGCCTCCGCCATGTCGCCGCGAAAGCCGGGCGTCTGGGCATTGGCAAGATTGTTGGCGATCGCCGTCTGCCGGGCCTGGCTGCCCCGCATCGCGGTGAGGCTGGTGTAGATGAGACGGTCCATCTTCTGGCTCCCGGCAGACGGCTAATCGACGATTACGAACGCATGTTGATCAGGGTCTGCGTCAGCGTCGACGCGCCCTCGATCGCCTTCGCGTTCGCCTGGAAGTTGCGCTGGGCGGCGATCAACAGCACCAGCTCTTCAGTGATGTCGACGTTCGAGCGTTCGAGCGCGCCCGAACGGATCGTGCCCATCGGACCGTTGGTCGCGGCGTCGATCGTCGGCTGGCCGCTTTCGCCCGTCGACTGGTAATGCGCGTCGCCGACGGGGCGCAGCCCTTCCATCGAGGGGAAGCTCGCCATCGCGACCTTGCCGAGCACCTGGCCCTCGCCATTGGCGAAGGTCGCGGTGACAAGGCCGTCGAGGCCGACCGACACATTGACCAGCGCGGAGGTCGGATCCGACGGCGCGCCCGCGGGGAGCACGAAGTCGGTCATGCCGGCAAGCGTGCGGTCGGTGACATTGCCCGACGCATCGACCGGGAGCAGCTGCAGCTTCTGGCCGGTGGTGTCGACGATATGGCCGTCATCGGTCGGGGTGAAGGCGCCGTTGCGGGTGTAGGTCACCTGCTCGCGCGGCGGCTCGCCCTTGACGACGAACATGCCTTCGCCCGCGATCGCGAGGTCGAGCGTCTTTTCGCTCGCCTCGAGCGTACCCTGCGTGAACTGCTGGATGATGCCGTTAAGGCGCTGGCCCTGACCCGCGACCATGCGCGTCGACTGGGTCGGCGACGAAGCGAACAGATCGCCGAACTGGGCGCGGCTGCGCTTGAAGCCCGTCGAGCTGGCGTTGGCGATATTGTTCGAGATGACCGACATGTCGGTCTGGGCACCCTTGAGGCCCGAAAGCGAAGTATAGAATGACATGGACTTATCCTTCCTGCGTGGTCGATTGGGTGGCTGCGGCCGCCGCCGCGGCGGCGTCCTGGGCGGTCTTGATGTCCTGAAGCAGCGCGGTCTGCGCCGTGAGCTGGTCCGATATCGTCTTCAGCGTCGTGTTGGTTTCGGTGACGCCGGCCAGGCTGGAGAATTGCGCCATCTGCGCAACCATCTGCTGGTTATCGACGGGGTTGAACGGATCCTGCTGCGACAGCTGGGCGGTCATCAGCCGCAGGAAATCCTGCTGGCCGAGCTGGGTGCCGCTGTTCTTCGGCACGACCGTGATATTGCTTCCGTTAACGGCAGAGGTGGTCGTCATGGCTTATTGTCCCAACCGCAGCGTTTCGTTGATCAGGCCCTTTGCGGTTTCGAGGACCTGGACGTTGTTCTGATACTGGCGGGCGGTCTCGACCATCTCGACCAGTTCGGCGGCGCTATCGACCGCGGCTTCCCAGACGTTGCCGTCCTTGTCGGCGAGCGGGTTCGACGGGTCGTGCCGTTTCGACGGGGCCATCTTGCTGACCGTCACCTGATCGACCGCGACGGTCGCGCGCCCCGCGCCGTCCATGACGGTGCGGAACACGGGCTTCAGCGAACGGAAGGCTTCCTTTTCGCTGCCCGCGACGGTGCCGGCGTTGGCGAGGTTCGATGCCGTTGTGTTCAGGCGGACGAGCTGCGCCGACATGGCGCGGCCGCTGATGTCGAAGATCGAAAGCGCGCTCATCGTCATTCGCCCTTCAGCGCGCGCGTCAGCGTGCCGATCCGGCCCTGCAGAAAGGACAGGCTCGAACGGTAGGCGAGCGCGTTTTCGGCAAAGGCGGTCTGTTCGGTCGCCATTTCGACGGTGTTGCCGTCGAGCGAAGCCTGCACGGGCACGCGGTAAGCGATGGCGCCTTCGATCGCGCCGTCGGTCGATGCGCCCTGCTGGGCCAGGTCGAGCGCCTTGGTAAAATCAAGGTCGCGCGCCTTGTAATTGGGGGTCGCGGCGTTGGCGATGTTCGACGCGAGCATCATCATGCGCTGGCTGCGCAGCTGGAGCGCTGTCGCATGCAGGCCAAAGAGCTTCTCGGATGCCATCATCACTTTCCTTCGCAAGCCACCTTTCGGTAGCGGGCCTTCGCTTGCCGCCAGCAAGTGGCGGCTTTCGATCCGTCGCCCCGCCTCGCTGCCGGCGGTCCGGCGCAGGGGCGCGATGAATCACCAAGGCATGATGCAATCGCCGTGCCAAATTGCATTATCGCTTGTTTTTCAGTGTCCTAAGGCCATGCCGCGACGGGAGCCGACCCGGCCCGCGAAGCGCTCGTCAAAAGATTGACGGCGACGGGCGCGCAGGCCGCAAATTCGGCAGTTGCCCGCGATTGGCACGCATCCTGCACCGTGACCGGCGACAAAGGACCAGAAAAGGAGATTGGGTCATGTATCGCAGGATGATCGCCGCCCTCGCCGCCGGCATCGCGATGGCGCCCGCCGCAACTGCGCAGCAGGCGACTGAGGATTGGCAGACCATCGACACGCTGACCGCGATGGTCGCCAATGCGATGGGGCGTACCGCGACGCCGATCGACCGGCGCATCAAGCTGGCGCGCTGTCCCGAACAGGCGTCGATCACCGCGATCGACAGCCAGACGCTCGCGGTGCGCTGCGAATCGCTCGGCTGGCGCTTGCGCGTGCCGATGGCGGCGCAGGCGGGCGCGGCGACCCCCGCGGTCTTCGCCCGCTCCGCCCCGGCTGCCGCGCCGGTCATCCGCCGCGGCGACAATGTCCGCGTCTCGATCGACACCGACAGCTTTTCGGTAAGCTACAACGCCATCGCGACCGAAGACGGCCGCGTCGGCGAAACAATTGCGCTGCGCGGCAACGATGCGAAGAACATGATCAGCGCCACCGTCACCGGACCGGGCCGCGCGAGCCTTCAGGACTGATTTTCAAACAGTTAAGCCCCACTGGCCCGGTGGCTGTCGATTTTTCGACGCCGCCGGGCCTCTTTTTTTAATTTTTTGGCAACCCGCCCCTTAAAGCGCCGCGTGAGCCGCCGTTAAAGGCTTTGAAGCAGTGCCGTCGATTTTCCGACGGTGCATGTATGGAGGCTAAAGATGGCAGGTGACGACAAACTCGTCCTGCAGGTCGGCGGTGTCACGCGAGCGACACCCGTGCGCAGGACGGCAAGCGGTTCGACCGCTTCGGCGAACCAGCGCGCGACGGCCCAGCCCGCTCCGACGGCGATGCCCGTCGCGCGGCTGATCAGCCTTGCCAACGAAATGGCCGCGCAGGAGCCGCCGGTGGATTATGCCCGTATCGCATCGCTGCGCGCCGCGATTGCCAGCGGCGAATATAGCGTCGATCCCGTGGCGATCGCCAAATCGATGGCACTTTTCCACAGCACGGGCGGCAATTCGTGATGATCGAACAGATGCATGAGGTGCAGGCCAAGCTCGATCTGCTCGTCGGCGCGCTCGACGGCCATGATGCCGGGGCGATCGTGTCGGCGACCGAGGATCTGGCGACGGCGGTCATCCTGTTTCGCGGCGCCGGCGTTCCGGCGGGCAGCGAAATGCAGGCCCGGGCGCTGATCGGCAAGACGCTGGGCCAGCTCGAAGCGGCCGCGATCCGCATCAATGTCCTGAAGAACTGGACGCGTCAGAGGATTGACATGAACCATGCAATCCGCGGCACGCAGCCGCGAGGCCCCGCTTTAACCTATTGATAAGCAAGATTTTCGGGGATTTTCCCGGAAATGGCACGATGATTGCTTCTCTTCTGCTGAAACAGCGGAACAGAGGCAATGAACGCAATCAACAACCCCCAGGCAGCGAACCGGATTGCCGCACCCGTCATGGATGCGGTGCAGACGGCGTCGGCGCGCACGGGGGTCGATTTCGACTATCTGGTCGATGTCGCCCGCGTCGAAAGCCGCTTCAATCCCGGCGCCAAGGCCGCAACATCGTCGGCGCGCGGCCTCTATCAGTTCACCAATCAGACCTGGCTCGCAACGCTCGAACGCCATGGCGCCAATCACGGGCTCGCCTGGGCCGCCGACGCGATCCGCCGCGATGGCGCGGGCCGCCTGTCGGTCAGCGATCCGGCACTGCGCGACCAGATCATGGCGCTGCGCGACGATCCCTTTGCCGCATCGAACATGGCGGCGGCGCTGACCGCCGATAATCGCGAATTCCTCGAAAGCCGGATGGGCCGCACCGCCGAACCGGTCGATCTCTACCTCGCGCATTTCCTCGGCAGCGCCGGGGCCGCGCGCTTTCTGACCGCGCTCGACGCGAACCCCGACCAGCCGGGCGCCACGCTGCTGCCCGAAGCCGCGGCGGCGAACCGTCCGATCTTTTACACCCCCGACGGCAGCATGCGCAGCGTCGGCGAGATCCGCGATCTGTTCCGCGCCAAACTCGACGCCGACGGCGGCGCGCCGTTGCCCGCCGCTGCGGCGCCCGTTTCGACATGGCGCAGCGCCGCAACCAGTTTTTCGGGCGAAGCCGCCGGACGGCCGCCGCTACCGATGATGGATATTCAACCCATGCCCAGGAAATTGTCGATGGATTTTGCCGCCAGTGCCTATCAGCGGCTCGCTTCGCTGTCGGGAGGCACCGCATGACCGGGCTCGACGTCCGCAATGCGGCGCGCTTCGCGACTGCCGCGGCACTGCCCGCGGCGATGCTGATTCTCGTCGCGTTGATGGTGATCCCCGTCACTCCGATCATCCTCGACATCAGCTTCATCGGCAATATCATGATCAGCCTCGCGATCCTGATGGTCGCGCTGTCGGCGTCGAAGCCACTCGACTTCTCGGCTTTCCCGACCGTCTTGCTGCTCGCGACGCTGTTCCGTCTCGCCCTCAACGTCGCCTCGACGCGCGTTGTCCTCGTCCACGGCCACGAAGGCACGTCGGCGGCGGGCCATGTGATCGAAGCGTTCGGCCAGGTGCTGATCGGGGGCGATTATGTCGTCGGCCTGTTCGTCTTCGGCGTGCTGATGATCATCAACCTTGTCGTCATCACCAAGGGCGCGGGACGCGTGTCCGAAGTGTCGGCGCGCTTCACCCTCGACGCCCTGCCCGGCAAGCAGATGGCGATCGACGCCGACCTCAACGCCGGCCTGCTGACCCCCGACGAAGCCAAGGCGCGGCGTCAGGAAGTCGCGACCGAGGCCGATTTCTACGGCTCGATGGACGGTGCGTCGAAATTCGTGAAGGGCGACGCGGTCGCCGGCCTGCTCATCCTGTTCGTCAATATCGTCGGCGGCCTGATCCTGGGCATGTTCAGCCACGGCCTGTCCTTCTCGCAGGCGGGCAGCACCTATGTCACGCTGGCGATCGGCGACGCGCTCGTCGCCCAGATTCCGGCGTTGCTGCTCTCGATCGCGGCCGCCGCCATCGTCACGCGCGTGTCGTCGCCCCACAACCTGTCGGGCCAGATCGGCAGCCAGTTCGCCTCCCCTCATGTATGGATGGCGGTCGGCGGTATCCTGTTCATCCTCGGCCTTGTCCCCGCAATGCCGCAGATGCTGATCCTGCCTGCTGCGGCGCTGGCCTTCACCATCGGCTGGCAACTCCGGCGCGCGGCGGCCGAGGTCGCTGCCCAGCCCGAACCCGCGGCCCCGGCGCCCGACCCGCATCATATCGAGTGGGCGGATGTCAGCGACATCGGCCCGTGCCAGCTCGAAATCGGCTATGCGCTCGTCAGCCTGGTCGACGAACGCAAGGGCGCGCCGCTGATGACGCGGATCACCGGTATCCGGCGCCAGTTGTCGAAGGAACTCGGCTTCGTCGTGCCGCCGGTGAAGGTCGCCGACGACCTGTCGCTGCCCGGCAACGTCTATCGCATCTCGATCGCCGGGGTGATCGTCGGCGAGGACGAGGTCTTCCCCAACGAAATGCTCGCGCTCGATTCGGGCGAACTGGTGACCAAGGTGACGGGTCGCCCCTGCAAGGATCCGACCTTCGGCCTCGACGCGCTGTGGATTCCCAAGAGCGCGCAGAATGACGCGATCGCGGCGGGCTATACCGTCGTCGATCCCGCCACCGTCGTCGCGACGCACCTCAACAACAGCATCATCGCTTCGGCCGCCGAACTGTTCGGCATCGACGATGCCCAGTCGCTGATCGACAATCTCAAGACCCATTATCCGCAGCTTGCGGCGAATCTCAGCCCGCAGGGCTATGCGCTGCCGCGCGTTGCCGCGCTGTGCAAGGCGCTGCTCATCGAGCGCGTGCCGCTGCGCGATTTCCGCAAGATCGCCGAAGCGATGGTGGCGCTCGTCGGTCAGCAGCTCGGTGACGGCGACCTGATCGAAGCGGTGCGCCAGCGCATCGGCGCGCTGATCGTCCAGACAATCGTGCCGAGCCGCATGCCGCTGCCCGTCGTGACCTTCACCCCCGATATCGAGGTGCTGCTCAATCAGGCGGTGCGCGCAAATCCAGGCGCCGAATGGCCGTTCGAACATGGCATGGCGATGAAGATCGTCGAACAGATCGGCCAAGCGGTCGAGCCGCTGCTGCTCCAGACGCGCAGTTTCGCGCTCGTCGCCTCCCCCATCTGTCGCCCGGCGCTGTCGCGGCTGGTGCGCGCGACATTCCCCGATGTTGCGGTGATCTCCTACCTCGAAATTCCGGCGACCAAGGCGACCGAAATCGTCGCGACGATCGGCGCCGATCAACCGCGGCTGACCAGCGGCGAAGAAGCCTATCAGAAGGACGAGCCCCATGAAAATTGAGCCCGCCGAGCAATTTGCGGGAAACACCGCACACGCCCTGCGGCCGCACGGCTATGGCGAGAATGTCGAGGCGCTGATCGCCGAACATGCGCCGCTCGTGCGCAAGATCGCCTGGCAGGTCCATTCGCGCGTGTCGCGGACGAGCGATCTTGAGGATCTGATCCAGGTCGGGCTGATCGCGCTCATTGAGGCGAGCCGTACCTATGAAGAGCGTGGTTTCGCCTTCGCCACCTATGCGACGACGCGTATCCGCGGCGCGATGATCGATCAGCAGCGGCGCGAGGCCGACGTCGGCCGCGCCGCGATGGCGGCCGCCAAGCGGCTCGCGGCGACGCGCGCCGCGCTCGAGCAACAGCTGATGCGCGCTCCGGGCGCCGCCGAAATGGCCGAAGCGATGGGGATGAGCGCCGAGGAATATTTCGAGTTCGAACGCAGCGCGACGCACGGCCGCTCGACCTCGCTCGACGAAATGATGAACGAAGGCGATTTCCTGTTCGCCGACGACCGGCTCGGCGCCGGCGAGCTGCTCGAACAGGAAGGGATGCTGGATGCGCTGCGCGCCTGCATCGGGCGCCTGTCGGACCGCGAACAGATGATCCTGCAGCTCTATTTCTTCGAAGAGCTCAATCTGCAGGAGATCGGGCTGACGCTCGACGTCAGCGCGGCGCGAGTCTGCCAGATCAAGCGCGATGCCATGGCCAAGATCGACCGCATGATGCGGGAAATGACCGAATGACGCGAACGGCCGGATGCGGCTGCGACCAGCAGAAGCCGCATCCGGCCGCGCCGGTCAACCCGCGCGGCTGCTCCGCAGCGCCAGGCCGACCTTTTCGAAATAGCTCGCCATCCGCTCGGTCCCCGCGTCGGTCAGGCGGACGATGGTCCGGCGGCGGTCGCGTTCGTCGATCGACCGTTTGACGAGCCCCATCGCCTCGAGCGAGGCGATCATCCGCAGCCCCGACGACAGCGGCACGCCGGCGCCGGTGGCAAGATCGCTCGCGCTCAGGATACGGCCATTGGCATTGGCGAGCATCAGATCGAGCATCATGTCCCACGTCGGACCCGACATTTGCGCGCTGCCGAAATGATGGCGCCGCATACGGCGGGCCTGGATGCTGAACGACAATTGGTCGACCAGCCGCGGCGCGGCGACGTCGCCGCTCGGTTCAAGCTCGACGCGGACCGGCACCGCCGGCTCGTCGCCGCCGCGCGCGGCGAGCAGCTCGTGAATTTCGTCGATACGCGACTTCAGATCGGCAATTTCTTGGTTGGAAAATTGCTGCATGTGATGGGACCCCTGGTGCGCCTTCAGGCGCTACACACCGACACCACCCCTCCGTCTGGTCGAACCCGATGCGTACAGAATGACGAACAAGATCGGGTAAGAGATATACATTGAAAGCAGCGCGTACGGACGCGCCAATATCTCCGAAAACATCAGCTTCTGGACATGGCCGAAAATGGCGATCAACTGCCATCCGGTGATCCAATAGGGCCAGAAACGCTGTGTTTTCAATGCGATGAACCAAAAGCTCGCGAGCGCGACCAGGTCTATCGCAAAGATATTATATTCAATATGCGACCAATCCGGATTGGGTGCGAGGAGGGTGGTGCACACCGACGCGAGCAGGGCCGTATAGGCGGCCCAGCGCTCGAGGGGACCGCCGCGCCACATCGCGACGGCCACCGTGGTCAGCAGAACCGCATAATAGCCCGCTACGGTCCACATGTGGTTCGTCCACCCCCGCTCTTGAACTTACGACGCTTTGGCGAGCGGCAGATGCGCCACCGCGGCATCGCCGTGATCGTTGCTGCCGTCCTCGACCAGCGTTGCCGCCGGCGGCTTGACCCCTGCACCGAACATGCGCGTGCCGAGACCGACCTGCTTTTGCGTAACGCTGAGCGCGAGATGCGCGTCGGTCAGCAGCTGACGGACTTCGCCGGCCGCGGCAAGCGCCTGCGCAACCTTGGCCATCGCTTCCTGACCGACGATCGCCGACATATTGGTATCGCGCCGTGCGGTGGGCAGCGTCGCGGCGAGACGCGCGATGCTGATCATCGTATCGTCGATCGCATCTTCGGCCTGATGGAGGTCCGAGGCGATCTTCTTGGCGGCAGACATGCGTTCATTCAGCATAATCCTGGTCCTTGTATACGAATGCCGACGGAATCCCCCCCGCAGCATTCAGGTCAACACACGACCAAGACCGACAAGGATCGAATAGAGGGCGGAAAAAGCCAAAATGGTCGCAAATGCGATCAGGATTGGCCAGATAATCCTTTCCATCAACCCGTGCCGGTTGGCCGGCTGGGACGCGGTAGGAAATGGCGAACCGATATCGAAAAGCCGCCGGATCGAACTGCGCCCCACACCGGCTTCATCGGCGGGCGCCTCGTCGCCTAGGCTGATCAATTGATATCTCAATGGCTGATAGGGAGTAACTTGGTCGAATACACCGTTACGTGCCAAAATCGTCGCAGCCTCTATCCTGTTGGATGCATTGAGTTTTTTCAAAGCGCGCCGCACACGCTCATCAACCGTGTGCGGGGATACATCCATAATGCGAGCAATCTCTTTGGAATTTTTGTGCTCAAAAACCAGCCGCAGCGTTTCGATTTGCGCGGCCGAAAGGAGACTGATGTAATTGTCTGGGTCACCCTGCACACAAAAGGGCATAGAGGATCATGATTCGAAATCAAGTTACGAGGGGCGCGATAGGCGTATCATCCTGCGTCACCGGCACGCCCGAGGCGCGAATTTCCGGTATTCCGCAGCGCCGCTTCATCCAGCCAGACCGGAAGCTCTCGCTATTTCCAAATGCCGCGCATTCGGCTAGGCGAACGGCGTGACCGACTGTGCATCCTGCGTCGTGCGGAACCGCGCGATCTGTGCGAGCCTCAATCCCGAGGAGCTGTTGCTGCTCGGCAAGATGGGGCGCAAGCAGCGCGTCAAGGCGGGCCAGACGCTGCTCTGGGAAGGCGACGACGCACCGGTGGTCGCCAATGTCCTCGAAGGCGTGCTCAAACTGGTCGTCGCGACCGCCGACGGGCGCGAGCAGATCGTCGGCATCGTTTTTCCGTCGGATTTCATCGGCCGCCCGTTCGGCAAGGAAAGCCCGTACAGCGTCACCGCGATGACCGATGCCGAAGTCTGCATTTTCAACCGCAACGCCTTCGACGAATTTGCAGGCAACCATCCCGACCTGCAACAGAAGCTCTTGCGCCGCACGCTCGACGAACTCGACCGGGCGCGGCACTGGATGATGCTGCTCGGTCGCAAATCGGCGTCGGAAAAGGTCGCCTCCTTCCTCCTCGAAATGTCCGAACGACTTTCGGGGCAGGGATGCCAGGTCGGCGGCACGCGTAACGGTTTCGAGTTACCCTTCGGACGCCAGCAAATCGCCGACATATTGGGGCTGACGATCGAAACGACGAGCCGTCAGCTCACCCGGATGCGCTCCGACGGCCTGCTCGATCTCCCCTCGCGCCGCGAGATCGTGATTACCGATCGCAACGCCATGGAAGCGATGGCGGGATAGCCGGCGGCGTCGGCGACACACCCCGCCCCCCCGGCAGGCATGTCGCCGATCAGCGCCGCGCGCCGCTTCAGAAGCGGAACGCCACCCCGGCGCTGATCACCCACGGGTCGAGCTTGTGCTTGGTTTGCAGCACTTCGGTCGTACCTGCATACCAGGTCGCGGTTGGACGCAGGAAATAGCGCTTCGCATCGAACGAGACCGCCAGCCCCTTGTCATTCACCGGAATATCGATCCCGGCCTGCACCGCGGCGCCGAACTTGTCGTTGATTTTCTGCCGCGTCGCGCCCAGCCCGCGCGTCGTCACGCCCGGCTTTTCGTCGATGAAGAAGAAATAGCTCGGGCCGGCGCCGACATAGGGCTGAATCCCGCCGTCGCGGCCGAAATGATATTTCAGCGTCAGCGTCGCCGGGATGATCTTGACGTCGGACACCAGCTCGGCACCCGCCAGCGCCCCGGCGCCATCGACGTCGTGCTGGGTCACGCCGGCAATGGTTTCGAGCGAGACATTGTCGGTGACGAAATATTCGACCGCGATCGTCGGCGTGACATTGTCGTTCGCCTTGCTCTGCGTCCCGGCGGGCAGGCTGAGGCCGTCATATTTAACGTCGGTGATCTTGCCGTCGGGCGCGACGAGGGTCGCGAGCAGCTTCACCTGAACGTCCCCGGCCTTGGCCTGGGCCTGGCCCGGAACCACCATCGCGGCGGCCAGAGCGGCGAGGGAGAGATAATGCGTCTTCATGTCGTGACTCCTTGCGTTGACGAGCGCCTCCCTGCGCTTGCCCGCCGCACCGCGCATTGATGGAACGCAAAAAATTGCTTGATCCTGGTCAATGTTTTGGCCACCGTCCCCGTCCATGAGCGGTTCCCAGCCGTGCGGTCGAAGGGACCGCGCCAAGCAGGGACAAGCATTATGGACGGTGTGGTATTGAAAGCGGGCGGCTGGCTGGGCCTCGCCCTTCTCGCGCTCGTGATGGCGGCGCTCGCGGTCGATGCGCCCTTTGCGGTGCATATGGGGATCGTCGCGGTCGCCTGCCTCGCCGTCCTGTGGGCCACCGTCTCGCGCGCCGATTTCGACGGCATCGCGCGCGGCATATTGAAAATGCCCGCGGACGAAGGCGTCTATGACGACGACCCGATCCGCTGGGGGGTGATCGCGACGATCTTCTGGGGCGCCGCGGGTCTTATCGCGGGCCTTTATATCGCGCTCCAGCTTGCCTATCCCGCGCTTAACCTGGGGTTTGAATATACGACCTTCGGACGGCTGCGCCCGCTGCACACCTCGGGCGTGGTTTTTGCTTTCGGCGGCAATGCGCTGATCGCGACCAGCTTCTATGTCGTCCAGCGCACCTGCCGCGCGCGGCTCGCCTTTCCGGGCGCCGCCCGCTTCGTCTTCTGGGGCTATCAGCTTTTTCTGGTGCTCGCAGCCACCGGCTATCTGATGGGCGTCACCGAAGCGCGCGAATATGCCGAACCCGAATGGTATGTCGATCTGTGGCTGACCATCGTATGGGTCGTCTATTTTGTCGTGTTCGTCGGCACGATCGTCAAACGCCGCGAGCCGCATATCTATGTCGCCAACTGGTTTTACCTCAGCTTCATCATCACCATCGCGATGCTCCACATCGTCAACAATCTGTCGGTGCCGGCAACGATCTTCGGGTCAAAAAGCTATTCGGCTTTCGCGGGGGTGCAGGATGCGCTGACGCAATGGTGGTACGGGCACAATGCGGTCGCCTTCTTCCTGACCGTACCCTTCCTTGCGATGATGTATTATTTCGTCCCCAAGCAGGCCGAACGGCCGATCTACAGCTATCGCCTGTCGATCATCCACTTCTGGTCGCTGATCTTCCTCTATATCTGGGCGGGTCCGCACCATCTGCACTATACCGCGCTGCCCGATTGGGCGCAGACGCTGGGCATGGTCTTTTCGGTTGTGCTGTGGATGCCGAGTTGGGGCGGCATGATCAACGGGCTGATGACGCTGAACGGCGCATGGGACAAGATCCGCACCGATCCGATCATCCGCATGATGGTGATCGCCCTCGCCTTCTATGGCATGGCGACCTTCGAGGGGCCGATGCTCTCGATCAAGGCGGTCAACTCGCTCAGCCATTATACAGAATGGACGATCGCGCACGTCCATGCCGGCGCGCTGGGCTGGAACGGCATGATCACCTTTGCCGCAGTCTATTATCTGGTGCCGCGCCTGTGGGGACGGCCGCGCCTCTATTCGCTGCGCATGGTCAACTGGCACTTCTGGCTCGCGACACTGGGGATCGTCTTCTACGCCGCCTCGATGTGGGTCGCCGGGATCATGCAGGGTCTGATGTGGCGCGAATATGGCGCCGACGGCTACCTCGTCTACAGCTTTGCCGAAACCGTCGCGGCGATGCACCCGATGTATCTGATCCGCGCTGCCGGCGGGGCGATGTATCTCGCCGGCTTTGTCCTGCTGATCGTCAACGTCTGGGCGACGATTGCTGGCAAGGTCCGCGAAGAGAAGCCGATGACCGAGACCCCCTATAACGCCGCCGCGGACCGCCCGCTGGCGCCCGTTCCCGCCGAATAAGGAGCCTCCAGGCCATGGCCACCCAATCCACCGAAAAGCGCTTCAGCCACAAGAAGCTCGAACGCAATATCACCCTGCTTGGCTTTTTTTCGCTCGTCGCCGTGGCGATCGGCGGCATCGTCGAGATCGCGCCGCTGTTCTGGATCGACAATACCGTCGAAAAGGTCGACGGCATGCGGCCCTATACTCCGCTCGAACTCGCCGGCCGCAACATCTATATCCGCGAGGGCTGCTACCTTTGTCACAGCCAGATGATCCGACCCTTCCGCGACGAGGTCGAACGCTATGGCCACTACAGCCTGGCGGCGGAAAGCATGTACGACCATCCCTTCCAATGGGGGTCGAAACGCACCGGCCCCGACCTGGCGCGCGTCGGCGGCCGCTATTCGGACGAATGGCATCGCGCGCACTTGATCGATCCGCGCAGCGTCGTGCCCGAATCGATCATGCCGCCCTATGCCTTCCTTGCCGAAAACGACCTTCGGACCGACGATCTGCGCAACGACCTGACCGCGCTCTATCGCGTCGGCGTTCCCTATACCAAGGAGGATATCGCCAAGGCCAACGAGGATTTGAAGGCACAGGTCGATCCCGCGTCGGCCGCCGATCTCCAGAAACGCTATCCCAAGGCACAGGTCCGCGATTTCGACGGCGATCCCGCGCGTCTTACCGAAATGGACGCGCTGATCGCCTACCTCCAGATGCTCGGAACGCTCGTCGACGTCGACAAGGCGGCGCCGCAGGAACAGGCGCACGCCGCCGACATCGCGCAGGAGAAAGCGCGATGACCTATGACGAGATACGGCATTTCGCCGATAGCTGGGGCTTGATCGTCATGGTGGCGATGTTCCTCCTCTTCATCGCCTGGCCGTTCCGCAAGGGAGCCGCCCGCCACCATGACGAAGCAGCGAACATGATCTTCAAGGAAGACGACAATGGCCGAAGATAAGCGCATCGACGAAGTGACGGGCACAGCCACCTCCGGTCACGAATGGGATGGCATCGAGGAACTCGATACGCCGATGCCGCGGTGGTGGCTGTGGTCACTCTATGCGACGATCATCTGGGGGATCGTCTATGTGATCCTCTATCCCGCCTGGCCGATGATCCGCAGCGCGACCGAGGGCACACTCGGCTGGAGCAGCCGCGGCCAGCTCGAAAAGGAACTCGCCGCCGAGGCGCAGCGGCGGGCGCCGATCGTCAACGCGATCGCCGCCACCCCGATCGCCGAACTGCCCGCCCGGCCGCAACTGATGCAGGCCGCGATCCAGGGCGGGGGCGCAGCGTTCCGCGTCCATTGCGTCCAGTGCCACGGTGCCGGCGGTGCCGGGGTGAAGAAGCTCTATCCCAATCTGACCGACGACGACTGGCTGTGGGGCGGCGATCTCGCCGCGATCCACTATACGATCACCAACGGCATCCGGAATCCCGACGTGAAAACGACGCGGACCAGCCAGATGCCGGCCTTCGGCCGCGACGGCATCCTCGACGCCAAACAGATCGACGATCTGGTCAGCCATGTGCGCGTCATCAGCCGCCAGGAAAAACCCAGCGCCTCATCGGCGCGCGGCGCGGCGCTCTTCTCGGCCAATTGCGCGGTCTGTCACGGCGCGGGCGGCGAAGGCGGCCGCAGCGTCGGCGCGCCCAAGCTGACCGACGCCATCTGGCTCTATGGCGGCGATCGCGCCAGCCTGACCGCGACGATCAACCAGCCGCGCAACGGCGTGATGCCGCACTGGGGCGAACGGCTCGATCCGGTGACGATCAAGATGCTCGCCGCCTATGTCTATTCGCTGGGCGGCGGCGAAAAGGCGCCGGCACCCGCGGCGGTCGCCGCAGCCGCCCCGGAAGGACAGGGAGCCGATGGCCAGCCCTGACGATCTGACCGGCGGCAAGACGTCGCTCTACGCCGCCCGGAAGGCCGTCTATCCCAAGCGGGTGGACGGCCCCTTCCGCCGGCTGAAATGGGCGATCATGGCGGTGACGCTGGCGATCTATTACGGGACGCCATGGATCCGCTGGGACCGCGGCCCCTATGCACCCGACCAGGCGGTGCTCGTCGATCTTGCCCACCGGCGCTTCTACATGTTCCAGATCGAAATCTGGCCGCACGAATTCTATTATGTCGCCGGGCTGCTCATCATGGCGGGCATCGGCCTGTTTCTGGTGACGAGCGCGGTCGGCCGCGCCTGGTGCGGCTATGCCTGTCCGCAGACCGTGTGGACCGACCTGTTCCAGCATGTCGACCGGCTGGTCGATGGCGATCGCAACGCGCAGATCCGTCTCGCGCAGGGGCAGTGGACCGCCGAGAAGGTCGGCAAGCGCGCACTCAAATATGCGATCTACCTGACCATCGCCTTCTGGACCGGGGGCGCGTGGATCATGTATTTCGCCGATGCGCCGACGCTGACGCATGACTTCTGGACCGGCCAGGCAGCGCCAGTCGCCTATGGCACCGTTGCGGTGCTGACCGCGACGACCTTCGTCCTCGGCGGCTTCATGCGCGAACAGGTGTGCATCTACATGTGCCCCTGGCCGCGTATCCAGACCGCGATGATGGACGAAAAGTCGCTGCTCGTGACCTATCGCGAGTGGCGCGGCGAACCGCGCGGCAGCACCAAGAAGGCGATGGCGCACCCCGGCGCCTTCGGCGACTGCATCGATTGCAACCAATGCGTCGCGGTCTGCCCCACCGGCATCGACATTCGCGAAGGGCCGCAGATCGGCTGCATCACCTGCGCGCTGTGCATCGACGCCTGCGACGGGGTGATGGCGCAGGTCGGCCGCCCGCGCGGCCTGATCGACTATTGCACGCTCGAGGATGTCGCCGCGGAAAAGGCCGGCGGCACGGCGCGCCCCGTGCGCAAGACGCTGTTTCGCCCGCGTACGATCATCTATTTTTCGATCTGGTGCGCGATCGGCGCCGCCATGCTGTTCACGCTGGGCCAGCGCACGCGGCTCGACCTCGCCGTCCAGCACGAGCGCAGCCCGCTCTACGTCCAGCTTTCGGACGGCCATATCCGCAACAATTACACGCTCAAGCTGCGCAACATGGAAACGCGCCCGCGCGCGGTCGAAGTGACGGTCAGCGGGCTCAAGGATGCCGCGCTGTGGACCGAGGAGGGCTCGCGCGACAAGGCGGCCCAGCGGATTACGCTGACCCTCGCACCCGACAGCGTCACCCGCGTCAAGCTGTTCGTCGCCGCCCCCGCCGCGGGCGCGGCGCGGCAGGATTTCACCATCGCGACGCGCGGCCTCGACGGCGATCCGCGCGGCGACAGCGAAACCATCCAGTTCGACCGGCCGCCGGCCGACAATCAGGAGCCCGGACAATGAGCAAGGCGCGCCGCTTTACCGGTTGGCACATGACGACGATCCTCGTCGCCTTCTTCGCGGTCGTCATCACCGTGAACATCGTCATGGCGCGCTTTGCCCTCTCGACCTTCGGCGGCACGGTGGTCGAAAACAGCTATGTCGCGAGCCAGCACTACAATGAATGGCTCGCCCGCGCCGCCGCGCAGGACCGGCTGGGCTGGGACAAGAGCGCCACGCTCGATGCCGACCGCCACATCGAACTCGCCGTCCGCAGTCAGGGCAAGCCGCTCGACGGGCTGGCGACGACCGCGACGCTCAGCCACCCGCTCGGCCAGTTGCCGGCGCGCGCGGTGCATTTCGCGCCGGCAGCGGACGGCCGCCTGATCTCGCGCGAAACGGTGCCGGCAGGCCGCTGGCGGCTCGACCTTTCGGTCCGGCACGGCGCCGACGAGGCCCGCTACCAGATCGATCTGCAATGAGCGTTGCCACCGCCTCGCCACTGGTCGAGCGCGACTTCGCGGTTCCCGATATCCGCTGCGCGGGCTGCATCTCGAAGCTTGAACAAGGGCTGGTCCGCGACCGGCGCATCGCTTCGGCGCGCGTGAACTTCACCGAAAAGCGCGTCCATATCGCCTGCACCCCCGACGCCGAGACGCCCGATCTGGTCGGCGCCTTCGCGCTGTTGGGGTTCGAGGCGCATCCGATCGGCGATGCCCCCGGCGAAGGCGATCCCGAAGCCGCGAGCAGCCGCGAACTGCTGCGTGCGGTGGCCGTCGCGGGCTTCGCGATGATGAACGTCATGCTGCTGTCGGTATCGGTCTGGTCGGGCGCCGAGGGCGCGACGCGCGACCTGTTCCACTGGCTGTCGGCGGCGATCGCGCTGCCGACCGTCGCCTATTCGGGGCGCCCCTTCTTCCGCTCGGCATGGCGCGCGCTGCGCCACGGCGGGACCAATATGGACGTGCCGATCAGCATCGGCGTCGTCATCACCAGCGCGCTCAGCGTCTACGAAACCGCGACGCACGGCCAGCACGCCTATTTCGACGGCGTCGTCATGCTCCTCTTCTTCCTGCTCTGCGGACGCTGGCTCGACAGCGTAATGCGCGACCGCGCCCGTGGCGGTGTTACCGCTCTGCTCCGCAACATGGGCACCGGCGCGACGGTGCTGCGCGGCGAAGGAAGCGGCCACTGGGTCGATGCGACCGCGCTTCAGCCTGGCATGGTGATGCTGGTCGCCGCCGGCGAACGGCTTGCCGCCGACGGGGTGATCGTTGCGGGATCGAGCCAGATCGACCTGTCGCTGCTCACCGGCGAAAGCGCGCCGCAGGCGGTGCATGTCGACGACCATGTCCACGCCGGTACGCTCAATCTCGGCGCGCCGATCCGCGTCCGGATCACCGCCGCGGGCGCCGACACCGCCATCGCGGATATCGCGCGGCTGATGGGCGAAGCAGCGCAGGGCAAGTCGCGCTATGTCCGCATCGCCGATCGCGCCGCACACTTCTATGCGCCCGCGGTCCACACGCTCGCGCTGCTCGCATTCACGGGCTGGATGATCGCGGGCGCAGGCTGGCATCATAGCCTCCTGATCGCGGTCGCGGTGCTCATCATCACCTGCCCCTGCGCACTCGGCCTTGCGGTTCCGGCGGCGCAGATCGTTGCAGCGGGGGCGCTGATGCGCGTCGGGGTGCTGATCAAGGACGGCTCGGCGCTCGAACGCATGGCCGAGGTCGACCGGGCGCTGATCGACAAGACGGGGACGCTGACGCTCGGCCGGCCGGTCGCCACCGATCTGGACAGCATCGATCCCGCCCATCGCCCGCTGCTCCTCGCGCTGGCGCAGGCCAGCCGCCACCCGCTCAGCGAAGCGCTGACGCGCGGCCTGTCGGCGCTGGGCGTGGTGCCTGAAACGGTCCAGAATATACGCGAAACGCCGGGCTTCGGTATCGAGGCGGACTGGCATGGGCACAAGGTCACGCTCGGGCGCCCGCAAAGCCCCGCGGCGGGCACCGCGCTGGCCACCGAACTCGCCATCGACGGCGATCCGCTGGCGACGATCCGCTTCGCCGATCAGCTTCGCCCCGACGCACGCGCCGCAATCGACGCGCTGGCGGCCGAGGGAATCGATGCGACGATCCTGTCGGGCGACCGGGCCGAGGCGGTGGCACCCGTCGCCCGCGAACTCGGCATCACCGCCCAGACCGGCATGACGCCGCAGGACAAGCTCGCCGCGATCGCCCGCCATGCGGGCGCCGGACACCGGGTGCTGATGATCGGCGACGGCCTCAACGACGGCCCGGCGCTGGCCGCCGGTCATGCCTCTATGGCGCCGGGATCGGCAAGCGACGCGGGCAAGAATGCTGCCGACTGCATCTTCCTCGGCGACCGGCTGATGCCGGTGGTGCAGACGGTGCGCATGGCGCGCCGGACGCAGCGGATCGTGAAGCAGAATTTCGCGCTCGCCATCGGCTATAATATCGTCGCGGTGCCGCTCGCCATCTTCGGCCACGTAACCCCGTTGATCGCGGCCATCGCGATGTCGGGTTCGTCGCTGATCGTGGTTGGCAACGCGCTGCGCCTGAAGGCGGCGATCCGGTGAACGGCCTGCTCTTCCTGATCCCGATCGCGCTCGGGCTGGGACTGCTCGGTCTTGCGGCCTTCTTCTGGTCGCTGCGCCACGGCCAGTTCGACGATCTCGACGGCGCCGCATTGCGCATCTTCGTCGAGGATGAAGAAGACGCCGCGCCATGATCCTGCGCCCGCTCGCCTCGCTCGCCGCCGCCACCGGACTCGCCTTCGCGCCGCTTGCCAGCGATGCGCAGATCTTGCTGCTTCCCGCATGCGGCGGCGGGACGCATCTGCTCGTCATTCCCGGCGCCCCGGACAAGCCCGGCGACCACCCCTGTTCGAAGCCCTGCCATGCCGTGACCGAGCGGCGCAGCAAGCCGACCGACGACAAAAAGGGTTGTTGCTGACATGGCCGCCGCCGCTTTGACCTTGGTCAATGCGGCAAAGACCGCCCGCCCGTAGGACCATGGCCATGTGGACCTATTATCCCGAGCTGCTCGCAAAGCCCGTGCCGCGCTACACCAGCTATCCCACCGCGGTGGAATTCGGCGACGCGGTGGGCGAATCCGATTATGCGCGGGCGCTCGATGCGATCGAGCCGGCCACGCCGCTTTCGCTCTATGCCCATATCCCCTTTTGCGAACAGATTTGCTGGTATTGCGGCTGCAATACCGGGGCCGCGGGCCGCAAGCAGCGGCTCGCCGACTATCTCGTCGCGCTACGCGCCGAAATCGCGATGGTGGCGAAACGGATCGGCGGCCGCGCGCGCGTCCAGCATATCGCTTTTGGCGGCGGCAGCCCCAATGCGGTCGCGCCCGTTGAATTCGTCCGCATCCTCGACCGCCTGCTGACCGTCTTCGACGTCAGTCGGCCCGAAATATCGATCGAGATCGACCCGCGCGGTTTCACGACCGAATGGGCGCTTGTCCTCGCCGCGTCGAACGTCACGCGCGTCAGCCTGGGCGTTCAGACCTTTGCCCCGCACATCCAGCAGGCGATCGGCCGCGTCCAACCGCTCCGCGATATCGAGGCGACGGTCGCGGCGCTGCGCCTGCGCGGGATCGACGCGATCAATTTCGACCTGATGTACGGGCTGCCGGGGCAGAGCATCGCCGATCTCGACGCGACGCTCGACGAAACGATCCGCCTCGCTCCCAGCCGGATCGCGCTGTTCGGCTATGCCCATCTGCCCGCGATGTTGCCGCGGCAACGGCGCATCGACGCGACCGACCTGCCCGACGACCGGTTGCGCTTCGAACAGGCCGCGCACGGTTTCGAACGGCTGACCGCGGCGGGCTATATTCCCGTCGGCTTCGATCATTTCGTGCTGCCGGGCGATCCGCTTGCCGCGGCGGCCAAGGCGGGGCGCGTCAACCGCAATTTCCAGGGCTTCACCGAAGACGACGCCCCTGTCCTCCTCGGCTTCGGGGCGAGCGCGATCAGCCGCTTTCCGGGGTTGATCGTCCAGAATGAAAAGCGCGCCGGCCCCTATCGCGACCTGATCGGCGAAGGGCGGCTTGCCGCCGTGCGCGGCGTTGCGGTGGGCGAAGACGACCGCCTGCGCGGCGCGATCATCAAGGCTATCCTGTGTCAGGGGCGCGCCGCGCTGCCCGCGGCATGGGCCGATGCCGCGCGCCCGGCGCTCACCGATGTCGCGCAGCGCGGACTGATCCGCTGGGATGGCGACGAACTGGTGCTGGATGAGGGGTCGCAGCCTTACGCCCGTACCATCGCGGCGCGTTTCGACCGCTTTCGCGGCACCATTGCCCCTGCCGATACGGCGGCCGTGGCGCGCTGATCGCGCGCGACGCTTCGCCAAAACAAGAAAGGCCAGCTCTCGGGGCGCGAGAGCTGGCCAGCAGCAGGTTGTTCGGGGCTTCGGGTGCCGGGGTCAGCCCTTGCAAGCCTGCTTGTTCTTGTTGCCGGGAAGGCTGCAATTATAGGTCACGGTCTTGCCGTTCGCCTGCTTCGCCTTGACCATATGGCCGGTGGGGCGGGCCGCGGCGACGCGCTGCGATGCGGCCTTCGGCTTGGCGGCAGCCTGCTTGATGGGCTTTGCGGCGGGCTTGAGCGCGGTCGTCGCGGGCTTCGCCGTCGTTGTTGCCGCAAAGCTCGGAGCGGCGATCATCATCGTCGCGGCCAGGCCGACGCCGATCAGGGAACCAAAACGTGCCATCTCTATCACTCCGAATGGTCCCGCCGCACGGTCCCGGTCAACGCGACGGGGCCGGCGGGGAAACAGGACGTCCAGGGCGGGGTCTGGGTGGACAGGGGGCGATCCCGCCTTGGACAAACCCCTATTAGGCGGCCGCGACCGACGGGGTGATGGCCGCGACATGACAATATGGTAATTTGCGCGCCAGCATCCGAACGGCCGACCGGTTCCATAACGCGATCCTGCTCAATGGGAGTATCCCCGTGACTGCGCACGCCGACCTGGCATCGATCGCCGAACCCGCTTCGCCCGTCGCCCGCCGCGGCGGCGTGGGGCGCGGCGTCCGGCTGGCCCTTGCCGGCCTGCTGCTGGCGCTGCTCGCGCTCGGCGATTTCTATGTCTGGGCGGGCTATTATCACGGACCCCTCTACCGCGATCTCGCGTCGGACGCCGCCGGACCCGACCGGCCTGCGATCGTGATGCTGTCGGGCGACATGGGGAACAAGGTCGGCATGACCCCGCCGGTGTCGCGGCGGATCAATCGCCGCGGCTATGCGGTAGTGACGGTCAATTCGCTCGCCTATTTCTCGCCGCGCCGGACGCCTCAGGAGGCGGCAACGCTGATCGAGAATGCGATGGCGCGGGCGATGCGGCTCGGCCGCACGCGCCGCGTCGTCCTGATCGGGCAATCCTTTGGCGCCGACATGCTGCACGCCGGTCTCGCCGCGATGCCCGCGGCCGACCGGACGCCGATCAGCGCCGTCATCCTGATCGTCCCCGGCCACGATATCATCTTCCGCGCCTCGCCGATCGAACTCGCCGGTCTCGAAATCCCCGACCAGCTCGCCCTGCCGACCGCAGCGCAGCTCGACTGGGCGCCGCTCACCTGCATCTGGGGCATCAAGGAAAGTGACAGCCTGTGCCCCGAACTGACCTTGCCCGGCGTGCGCAAGATCGCCTTGCCGGGCGGGCACAAGCTGCAATCCGACGACGCGGCGCTCGAGGCCGCGATTTTCCCTGCCATTGCGCATGCGACCGACCGGATGCACGCACCGCCCCAACGGAGAAACTGATATGAAGGCTCTGGCAATCGCCCTGCTGCTCGGCGCCGCGACCGGCATTCCGGCCCCGACGCCCGCCGCCAGCCCGATCGGCGTCTGGCAGAATCCGAAAGGCACCATCCTGGTGCGCACACGCAATTGCGGCGCGATGCTGTGCGGCAATATCGTCTGGGCCAGCCCCACCGCCCTCTCCGATGCGCGCGACGCCGGGGTCAATGCCTTGATCGGCACCGAATTGCTCAGCGACTATCGCGCGACGGGTGCGGGGCGCTGGACCGGGCAGGTCTATGTGCCCGACCAGGGTCGTCGCTTTTATTCGACGATCGAGGTAAGGAACCCGAACAGCTTGCGAATTTCGGGTTGTATCCTGGGCGGGCTGATCTGCAAACATCAGGAGTGGACGCGTCGATGACGGTTTTCGGGGGCGTGCGATCCTGGGCCTCGCGGCATCGCCGGACGTTGTCGATCGCGGCCGCGCTGGTCGTCGCGGCGCTCGGCTTCACCGCGCTCTATCATTTGCTGCATTCGGTGCGCCCGCACGCGATTCGAGAGGCTTTTCGCGCGGTTTCCAACGCACAGATCGGATTCGCGCTGCTGCTGACCGCGGCCAGCTATCTGCTGCTCACCCTTTACGACACCGGCGCATTGCGCGTCATCGGCCGCAAATTGCCCTGGCGCACCGCGGCACTCGCCTCCTTCACAAGCTACACGCTCAGCCACAATCTGGGCCTGGCCCTCCTGACCGGCGGCTCGGCGCGCTACCGCGTCTATCGCGCCGCGGGGCTCAGCGGCGGAGAGGTCGGCAGCGTGATCGCGCTCGCCAGCCTGAGCTTCTGGAACGGCGTCGTTCTGCTCGCGGGTCTGGCGGCGATGGCGAGTACGCAGTTGCTGCCGATTTTCGACATCGGCCTGTCGCTGCACTGGTTGCATCTCGGCGGGATGGTCGTCGCGACCCTGTGCCTCATCCCGCTGCTGCTCCGCCATTTCGGGCTGACCGCGCTCGACATCGGCGGGTGGCGCACCCCGATCCCGGACCTGAAGACAAGTGCGTCGATGACGCTCGTCGCCGCGCTCGATCTGGCTGCGGCCAGCGCGGCGCTGTTCGTGCTGCTGCCGGCGCCCGACCCCGCCGCCTACCCCGCCTTTTTCCTTGGCTATGCCTTCGCGATCATCGCGGCGCTGGTCAGCCATGTGCCCGGCGGGCTGGGCGTGTTCGAGGCGGTGGTGATCGCGATGGTTCCCGGCGACAAGGCGCAGCTCCTCGCCGCGCTGCTCGCCTATCGCGTCATCTATTATCTGCTGCCGCTGCTGCTCGCGGCGCTGCTGCTTGCCTGGCACGAAAGCAAGGCGTGGCACGCCCCGGCGCGCCAGTTCGCCGCGGCGGGCGAATCGCTGCTCCGCGAACTGGCACCGCCGCTGTTCGCCGCACTCGTCTTCGCCGGCGGCCTGATCCTGCTCCTGTCGGGGTCGACCCCCGCCGAAGCAGGACGGATGCACGATTTGCGGCATATCCTGCCGCTGCCCTTCGTCGAAGCATCGCATATCGCCGCCAGCCTGTCGGGCACGCTGCTGCTCTTTCTAGCGCCCGGCCTGCTGCGCCGCCTCAACGGTGCCTTCGTCGCGACGCGTGCGCTGTTGCTAGCGGCCGCCATCTTTTCGCTGACCAAAGGGTTCGACTATGAGGAGGCAGCGATCCTCCTCGCCATCTGCGCCGCGCTGCAGTGGAGCCGCCCGGCCTTTTATCGCAAGACCGCGCTGATTGACGCACCGCTGTCGACTGGCTGGATCGTCGCGGCGCTGATCGCCATTCTGGGGTCGGCTTTCGTCGGCCTCTTTGCCTATAAGCATGTCGATTATACCAGCAGCCTGTGGTGGCAGTTCAGCTTGCGCGGCGACGCCCCCCGCTTCTTGCGCGCGAGCTTCGGGATCGCGGTGCTGATTACCGGCCTCGCGCTGTGGCGGCTCTTTGCGCCGACGGCCCGCACGGCGCGCGATGCGCCGGTGGGGTTCGATGCGCTCGAACCGGCGCTGGCGCTCAGCGACAGCACCGATGCCTTTCTGGCCTACACCGGCGACAAGCGCTTCCTGCTCGCCGACGAGGGCGACGCCTTCCTGATGTACCGGGTGCAGGGCGGCAACTGGATCGTGATGGGCGATCCGGTCGGCAACGAGGATCGCTGGGCCGATCTCTTGTGGAAGCTGCGCGAGATGGCCGACGCGGCGCAGGGACGCATCCTGCTCTATCAGATCAGCGCGGCGTGCCTGCCGCAAGCGATCGACCTTGGGCTGTCGATCGTCAAATATGGCGAAGAGGCGCGCGTCGAGCTTGCCCGCTTCACCCTTGCCGGGCCGCGGGCAAAGACGCTGCGCCACGCCGAGCGCCGCGCGGTGCAGGACGGCGCCGAATTCGCCGTAATCGCCGCCGCCGAGGTTCCCGCGCATCTGGCCGAACTCAAGGCCGTGTCGGACGATTGGCTACACGCGAAAAAGCAGCGCGAAAAGGCGTTCAGCCTCGGCAGCTTCGATCCCGCCTATATGGCGCGCTTTCCCTGCGCGGTGGTCCGGATAGGGGGGCGGATCGTCGCTTTCGCCAATATTTTGGCGACCTCCAATGGCGCCGAAATGTCGGTCGACCTGATGCGCCATGTGAAGGACATCCCCTATGGCGTCATGGACTTCCTGTTCATTCGCCTGATGCAGTATGCGCAGCAATCGGGCTATCGCTGGTTCACGCTCGGCATCGCGCCCTTGTCGGGCATCGAGGGGCGCAAGCTCGCGCCCGCATGGGCGAAGGGCGCCGCCTTCGTCTTTCGCCATGGCGAGATGCTCTATGGTTTCGAAGGCTTGCGCAGCTACAAGGCGAAATTCGCGACCGATTGGCAGCCACGCTACATCGCCGGACCCCGCGGCATGGCCTTTGCGCAGGCAATGGCGGCGGTGCACCAGATCGTCTCGCGCGCACCGGTCCGCAAGGATACGCGCGTGCCCGTCGCCGCCACGGCTTGATCGCCGGCAAAATTACCGCAGTTTCATCTGCACGCCATCGGGCGGTGGGACGCGGCCTGCTACGCCGGTCCAATGGACCCGCCGCGCATCCGATCCATGCCGCCGACGGCCTCGTTGATCCTGCTGCTGGCGGGGATCATTTTTCTGTCGGCGCGGCTCTATGCCTCGCCGCATTCGCGTGGCGGGGGGCAGGTGGGGGGATTGACCTTCGAAGCGGAGCCTGTCCGGCGCCACCAGCCGATCGCGCTCGTCGTCACCAGCGTCGAGGACGGCGGCCCGGCGGCAAAAGCCGACATTGCGGCGGGCGACCGGATCGACCGGATCGATGGCCGCTCCATTGCGTCGGCGGCCGATGCCGCCGCGCGGCTACGCCGCGACGCGCGCAAGGGGGTGACGCTGCGAATTCGCCGTGGCATCCGGACAAGCTATAAGCATCTTCCCGCGACGCGCGGGCCACAGCCGGGGACAGTGCATGTCGCAGAAAATATTGCTCGTCGAAGATGACCGGACGACCGCCGACTTCATCAGCAAGAGCCTGACCGGCGAAGGCTTCGTCGTTGATCATGCCGCCGACGGCCGCGACGGCCTGTTTCATGCAACCGATGGCAGTTACGACGCGATCATCCTCGACCGCATGCTGCCCGGCATGGACGGCATGGCGCTGCTCGCGGCGATGCGCGCCGCGCAGATCGCGACGCCCGTCATCATCCTGTCGTCGCTGGGCGCGGTCGATGCGCGGGTCGAAGGGCTGACGTCGGGCGCCAATGATTATCTGGTCAAGCCCTTCGCCTTCTCCGAGCTGCTGGCCCGGCTCAAGCTGCTCCTTGCCAAGCCCGGCAACGGCCCTCAGGTCGAAACGGCGCTGCACTGCGAGGATCTGGAAATGAACCTGCTCAATCGCCGCGTGACGCGCGCCGGCAAGCGGATCGAACTGCAGCCGCGCGAGTTTCGCCTGCTCGAATATCTGCTCCGCCACAAGGAGCAGGTGGTGACGCGCACGATGATGCTGGAGGGGGTTTGGGAATATCATTTCGACCCCGGCACCAATGTCGTCGATGTCCATGTCAGCCGCCTGCGCCGCAAGATCGACGACGGGTTCGCGACGCCGCTGGTCCATACGATCCGCGGCGCGGGCTATATGCTCGGCGCCGCGAGCTGACCGGCGCATGCGCGCGCGCTTCTTTCAATCGACGATCGTCCGCCTGACGCTGGCGCTGGTGATCGCGCAGGTCGCGGCGCTGGCGCTCGGCCTGACGATCATCCACCGCTTCACCCAGGCGACGATCATAGACGACGCGCGAATCGCGGCCGAAGTCGCACGCGACGATTTTGCCGAAACCCAACGCCAGCAAGGGCCCGAAGCGCTGGTTCAGGCGATCCGCGACCGGCTCACCCGGCGCGACGACCGCAATTTCGTCGTGCTGTTGAAGGCACCCGACGGCACGCGCGTCGTCGGCAATCTCAGCCAATGGCCGGCGACGGTGTCCGACCATGAAGCGTGGCGCGAAATCCGCCTGTTCCGGCAGGATGCGGCCGAGGCCGAACCGATCGGGTTGATTACCACGCCGCTTCCCGGCGGCTATGCCCTGCTGACGGGCGAAGTGCTCGAGGCGCAGGTTCAGCTCGCGCGCGCCAGTCAGGCCGCCTTTCTGTTCGCGCTCGCGGTCGGCATCACGATCGCCGGGATCGTCGCCGCCTTCGTCGCCTGGCTGCTCGGACGGCGCATCGACGTATTTTCGCGCGCCGCCTCCGCAATCGTCGGCGGCCGGCTCGACGCGCGGGTGGAGCGCGACCGCACCGGCGACGCCTTCGACCGGCTGGGCGTATCGATCAACGCAATGCTCGACCGGATCGAAACGCTGGTCGGCGAATTGCGGATGCTCACCGATTCGATGGCGCATGATCTGCGTTCGCCGGTCGCGCGGATGAAGGCGAAGCTGGAACAGGCGCTGGTCCGCGCGCGCGACCCCGAAACGACGGCGGCGCTTGCCGGTGCGATCGATGAGGCCGATAGCCTGCATCGCCTGCTCGACACCGCGCTGGAGATCAGCCGCGCCGAGGCGGGCATCGGCCGCGACCAGTTCACGCGGTTCGCACTCGCGCCGCTGCTCGAAGACATGGCCGAAGTCTATGGCCCGCTCGCCGAGGACGAGGGTTTTGCGATCGCGGTGACGGCACCCGTCGATCTCGACGTGGTCGCGCACCGTGAAATGCTGGTCCGCGCGCTGTCGAACCTGATCGACAATGCCCTGAAATATGCGGCCGGCGGCACTCAGATCCGGCTGACCGCAGTCCGGGAAGCCGGCGATGCGATCAACCTCGCGGTAATCGACGACGGTCCCGGCATCCCCGCCGACCGCATCGCCGAAGCGTCGCGGCGCTTCGTCCGGCTCGATCCCGCGCGTAGCGGATCGGGTGCGGGGCTGGGATTGTCGCTGGTCGAGACGATTGCGCATATGCACGGCGGCCGGATGACGATTACCCCGGCCGAGCCCCACGGCACCGTCGTCACGCTTCGTCTGCCGGTCGTCGCGCCGGCGGCCTGATCGCCACGACCGCGAAGACTTCGAATTGACGCCGAAGCCGAGGCGACCCTGCTCGGCGGCGGCGGGCACCGCTGGCACCATGGCGTCATGCAAATGTCCGGTGCGCATATCCATCTGGTGCTTCCCGACGCCACCGAGCGCGCCGCCTGCTTCCGCGCGCTTGCCGATGGCCGTCATATCGTCCGCAGCTTTGCGAGCGGCGCCGACTGGCTCGACGCGGGGGCGGCCGACGATTGCGCCGTCCTGCTTTTCCACTGGGACCAGCCCGGCGCGGTCGATGGCGGCGCGATGCTCGCGGCGATCGCACAGTCGCCCGACATGGCCTGCTTCGTCGCCGCAAGTCGGCTAAGCGTCAGCGAAAGCCGCTCCATCCTGCGCGGCGGCGCGAACGATCTGCTGCCCGCCCCGCTCGATCCGCGGCTCGTCCGGTCGGTGATCGGCGATGCGTGGACGGCTTGGGAAAGGCAGCGCGCACTCTACGCCGACCGGCGCGCCGCCGAGGCGCGCCTCGCCGCGCTGACCCCGCGCGAACGCGACATATTGGATGCCATCGCGGCCGGGCTCGGCAACAAGGCTATTGCGCGGCGGCTCGACGTCAGTCCGCGCACCGTCGAGGTACACCGCGCCAATATCATGCGTCGGTCGGGCGCGGCGAGCGTCGCCGAGCTGCTGCGGCTACGCTTCACCGTCGAATTCGCACGGGGACCAAGCGCCAATCCCGTCCATTTCGGAGCTTGAAGTCCGCCCGTCACCGGCCAGCGCGATAGATTGGCCCCTATAAGAGAATCGAACGGTCCGTCGCCCCTGTGTTGGTCCCCAAGGGCGATCCGTTCGACCGCGCGTGCCATCCCCACCTGGCCGCGCATCCCAGCCGGGCCGGCGGAGGATGTTCCACTTCCGTCGGCCCCATTGGCACCTGCCCCTTCGCCGGACCTCGACAGACAGACGGGCTAGCCCGTGACGAGCGCGCGCTGTTCCGGGCGGCCCATCGACAGCAGGATCGGGTCCGCCGCCTGACGCGCCATGAAGTCGGCCTTGCCCGCGATTCCCTGCCATTCGATGCCGATCAACGCCTGCGCGATCGCGCCGCCCAGCGTATCGCCGGGGCCGGGCAGGATGATCACGTCGGGCGCATATTCCTTGACCGCAACCTGCACCGACAGCGCAAAATCATAGGGCGCAAGGATCTGATGCCCGAAGGTATAGTCCCAGATGCCCCAGGGATTGCTGGAAAAGCGCCGCCAGATATGACCGCGGCCGTCGACCATCGGCAGATCGGGCATGCCGAACAGCGCCGGGGGCAATTCGACCTTCGCCTTGTCCGAACTGCCGACCATCAGCGGCGTATGAAAGGGGCCATGTCCCGCCAGCCGCAACGGATCGCGGCCCGGCGTCGGCGGCGCCTCGGCAAGCAAGGCGGTCAGCCCCTCTTCATTGCCTGCGAGGACGAGCATGCCGGCGAGGTCGATCGAAAGCGCGAGCGCATGACCCGGGCGCGCGGCGATGTCGGCGACGAGCGCCAGCAGGCTGGCGCGCAGCCCCGGTACGGGGCGCCAGTCTTCATCGACGATTTGCACCAATATCTGCCCGCCCGGCCCGTGCGTCTGGCTGTTGAGACCCATCGCATTGGCGATGCGAAAACCATCCTCGACCGACACTGCGCCTGCAAGCGCGAGCGCGCTGTACCAGCCCATCGAATTGCCCGCGACCGCGACGATGTCATAACGGGCGCGGTCGATGCTGAGCCAGTCGAGCAGGGTCGCGGTGTAGATCAGCGGGGCCGCGACATCGCCGCGCATGTGCGTCGCGACGCTGAAGCGATCGGCGCCATCGAGTTCGCTGACCGTCGGCTGGTCCCGCTCGCGGCGCTGGGCGTCGAACCCGGCGATGATATCGCCGAAGCGCGCGCCGTGCAGCCGCGCGATGCTGCCAAGCTCGCCCTTGCCATAGGTGCCGCGGCCGGGGGCGACGACAAGCGCGGTCTTCTTCGCCGCCGTCATGCCAGCAGCTCCTTCGCGGCGGCGTAGATCGAATCGCGGCTTGGCAGCGTCACCGTCGCCGCCTTGCCCAGCGGGATGAAGCTGTCCTCGGCGGCGATGCGCGCCAGCTTCTTCTCCGGCGTGCGTTCGGTAAACAGCGCCATCAGCGCCTCGCTTTGTGAACCGGTGATGCGGCATTCGTCGACGATCAGGACGCGTTTCGCCTCGCCGACCGCGGCAACGAGCTTGTCGGCATCGACGGGACCGAGCCAGCGCAGGTCGATTACGCGCGCCTTGACGCCGTCGGCGGCGAGCAGCTTTTCGGCCTGCCGCGAGAGATAAGTGCCGTTACCATAGGTCACGATCGCCAGATCGGTTCCGTCGCCATGCACGCCGACATCGCCGAGCCGGATCGACGTCCCTTCGCCGGGCGCTTCATAGGCGCTCGTCCACAGGCCATCGCCCTCTTCGTGCAAGTCGCGCGTCATATAGAGCGCGATCGGTTCGACGAAGACGACGACGCGCTGCTCCTCGCGCGCCAGCCGCACGCATTCGCGCAGCATCTGCACGGCGTCGCGTCCGTTCGATGGGACCGCCAGGATCACGCCCGGAATGTCCCGGAACACCGCCAGGCTGTTGTCATTGTGGAAATGACCGCCGAACCCTTTCTGATAGCCGAGCCCGGCGATCCGGATCACCATCGGGTTGGTATATTGGCCGTTCGAAAAGAAGCTCAAGGTCGCCGCCTCGCCGCGGATCTGATCCTCGGCATTGTGGACATAGGCGAGGAACTGGATTTCGGGCATCGGCACGAAGCCATTGTGCGCCATGCCGATCGCAAGGCCGAGGATCGCCTGTTCGTCGAGCAACGTGTTGATTACGCGCGCCGAACCGAAGCGCTGATGCAGCTTGGCGGTGACATTGTAAACGCCGCCCTTCGGCCCGACATCCTCACCCGCGACGACGATTTCGGGATAGGCGAGCATCAGGTCGGCGAGCGCCCAGGAGAGCAGCCGCGCCATATGCATCGGCTTGTCCATCTGGTTCGCGTCGCCGGCGAACAGCGCCGCGCGCTCGTCGACAGAGGGGCGATTGGCGGGCGGGCGGTCGATCTTCGGCGGAACCAGGCTCTCCATCACCGCCGCGGCGGTGGTCAGCTTGGGGCGGCGGATCGCGGCTTCGGCCTGCCGCGCCAGCGTTGCGCCGATCTCTTCATAGGCATCGGCGACCTCGGCGCCCGACATCCATCCCTGTTCGACCATCAGCGCCGCACCGGCGAGCAGCGGATCGCGCGCCTCGTCGGCTTCGATCAGCGCCTTGGGCAGATAGGCACCCTGCACGTCCGACCCGGCATGTCCGTAGAGCCGCACCGTCCCCATGTGGAGGAAGACCGGCTTGCGCGTGCGGCGCGCGAAGTCGGCAGCCTCTTTCGCACCCGCATAGGCCGCGACAAGGTCGGTGCCGTCGCATTGGACATAATGCAGCCCGGCGCGGTGGCGGAACTGCGCCTCGATCCACCCAGTGGGCGTGCGCGTCGAAATGCCGATCCCATTGTCTTCGCACAGGAAGATCATCGGCAACGGCGTACCCTGAAAAGCCGACCAGCCCGCGGTGTTGAACGCGCCCTGCGCGGTCGAATGATTGGCCGACGCATCGCCGAAACTCGCCAGAACCACCGCGTCTTCGGGCAGCGGGAGGCCGCACATGCCCAGTCGCCGCGCGATACCGATCGAAAAGGCGGCACCCACGGCCTTGGGCAGATGCGACGCGATCGTCGATGTCTGCGGCGGGATCGCGAGCGGCTTCGACCCGATGACCTTGTGCCGCCCGCCGGAAATCGGATCCTCGGCCGAAGCGGCGAAGCTCAGCAGCATGTCCCAGTCGGGGGTCTGCCCGGGGAGCTGGCGCGCGCGGTGAAGCTGAAAGGCGTTCGAGCGATAGTGGAGGAACGCCATGTCGGTGACGCGCAACGCCGCCGCGACCGCGGCATTGCCCTCGTGCCCAGACGATCCGATGGTATAAAAGCCCTCGCCGCGCGCCTGCAGCGTCCGCGACAGCCGGTCCATCTGGCGACTGGTGAGCTGCGACAGGAAAATGTCGGTGGCATCCGACCGAGTCAGCCCGGCACGCGCGGGATCGGGCGCATCGGCGCGGCGCGCGAGTGTCCCGCTCGCCAGCGCGCCGAGAAATTTTTCATGTACCGCCTGTGCCGCGTCCACGCTGTCCTCCTGCCGGTCTTCCGGTTGCCGGTGCAACCATTTCGCCGCCGTCTCGCGCAGCTAGAACGGGGGCTGCGGGCGTGCAAGCATCCTCTTGCGTCGGTGCTGCGCCTCGCGCTACCACCGCGGGGCGATGGTGCAGCGGGGCGAGGCCATAATTTCAATATGATGTCGATCTGGATCGCCCAGGCGTCGGCCGCCGCCGCTGCACCCGATCAGGGCTGGCTGCTTGATCCCGAACTCGTCGATCCGGCCTATGGCCAGACGGTTGCCCGCGGCGATATCCAGACGGCCTTTCCCGCGCCGCCGCCGCCGCCCGAGGTTCCCGACTGGCTGAAATCGCTGTTCGAGACGATCGGCCGCTTCTTCGAATGGAGCGCGCCGGCGCTGAAGCCGATGCTGTGGGGCGGCGCTATTCTGCTGGTGTTGCTGATCCTCTATTTCACCGTCCCTGCCTTTGCGCGCTGGGTCAACGAACTGCCCTTCCTCCGCAAGACGGGAGCGGGCGCCGAGGCGGAGGAGGCGGGCGCGGCCGAAGCGGGCGCGGCGCGCGCACTGCTGGCCGAAGCCGACGCGCTGGCCGCCGAAGGGCGCTTTGCCGAGGCGGTCCACATGCTGCTCTATCGCAGCGTCGAAGACATCAGCGCGCGGCGGCCAGGGCTGGTACGGCCCGCGATGACGTCGCGCGAACTGGCGGAAGCGCGGGATCTGCCGGGCGTCGCGCGCAGCGCTTTCAGCCGCATCGCTCGCTCGGTCGAAATCAGCCTGTTCGGCGGCCGGTCGATCGACGCCGCGGCATGGGACGCGTGCCGCGGCGCCTATTCGGAGCTGACGGTGCCGAAGAACTGGGCGCGCGCATGACGGGGCGCAGCGACCGCGACAATCCCTTCGATCCGCGGCTGATCGCGGCGGTGGTCGCGGTGGGGGTCGTCGCCTTCATCGCGCTGTGGGCGCTGGTTGCGCTCGGTCCGCAGCTGTCGAGCGGCAATGACGGCGGCGGGCACGCGCTGTCGAAGGCGGCGCCGGGCTTCGCGGGCATCGTCGACCTCGCCGAACGCGCCCGCGCCGATGTCGAGCTGCGCCGCAGCGTCGATACGGCGACCTATGACGACGACAAGCCGCTGCTCGTCCTGACGCCCGCAGCCGATACCGATGCCGAAGATGTCGCCGATATACTGGCGAAACAGGGCAATGGCCCGGTTCTGCTCGTCCTGCCCAAGTGGCGGACGATGCCGGGCACCGGCGAGGGTCACAAGCCGGGCTGGGCCGGTTTCGGCGTGCCGCTGCCCGCCCCCACCCGCCTGCTGCCGCAAAGCTATTTCGGGACGGTCGAGATCGCGATGCCGCAGGCGAAGGCGCAGGCCGTCACCGCCGATGTCGCGCGCCGCCGCTTTGCCGTGCCGCTGCCGGACAATGCCCAGACGGTTAGCGGCGCCGGTCTCGAGACGCTGATCCCCGGCGCGAACGGCGGCGCGGTGCTGGCGCGGACGAGCAATCGCGAATTCTATGTTCTGGCCGAGCCCGACCTGCTCAACAATCTGGCCTTTGCGTCGCGCGACAAGGCGCATGCCGCGGCCATGCTGATCGATGCCGTTGGCGAGGATGCGGAAGCGGCAGGGATCGCCTTCGACCTGACGCTCAACGGCTTCGGCGGCGGTCGATCGCTGCTGCGCTTCGCCTTTGTCCCGCCGTTCATCGGGATCACCCTGTGCCTGATCGCCGCGGGCCTGCTCGCGCTGTGGCAGGCATGCGCGCGCTTCGGCCCCGCGCTGCGTCCGGCGCGCGCAATTCCGATTTCCAAACAGGCGTTGATCGCCAACAGCGCCGATCTGATCCGGCAGGCGCGCCGTGAACTCGACGGGGCCGATGCCTATGTACGCAGCCAGCGCGGCGCGATCGCACGCCGGTTGCATGCCCCCGGCGGTCTGAACGCCGAGGAAACCGACGCATGGATCGACCGCCATCTGAAGGCGGATAGCGGCTCCTTCGCCACTCTCGCGCGCCGCCTCCCGCTGGCGCGCAACACCCATGAATTTCTGGCAGACGCGCAGGCGCTGCACGACATCAGGAAGGAATTATTGCGTGACGGCTGACACTATCGAGGGCGTTCAGGCGCTCGGCGCGGCGATCGAGGGCGAAGTCGCCAAGGTCGTGTTCGGGCAGCAGGATCTGACCCGCATGGTCACGATCGCGCTGCTCGCAGGGGGCCATGTGCTGCTCGAAGGCCCGCCGGGAACCGCCAAGACGCTGCTCGCGCAGGCTTTCGCCCGCGCCGTCGGGCTCGATTTCGGGCGCATCCAGTTCACCCCCGACCTGATGCCCGGCGACATATTGGGATCGAACCTTTTCAACTTCCAGACGTCGAGCTTCACCCTGACCAAGGGGCCGATCTTCACCGAGTTGCTGCTTGCCGACGAAATCAACCGCACCCCGCCCAAGACGCAGGCGGCGCTGCTCGAGGCGATGCAGGAACGGCGCGTGACGATCAACGGCGAGCCGCACCCGATGAGCCCGCGCTTCACCGTACTGGCGACGCAAAATCCGATCGAGCAGCAGGGCGTCTATCCGCTACCCGAGGCGCAGCTCGACCGCTTCCTGTTCAAGCTGGTCGTCAATTATCCCGACGCCGACGAGGAGCGGCGCATCGTGGCCGAACATGGCGGGCGCTTCAAAAGCCCTGCGGTCGCCGATTTCGGCGTTGGGCAGGTTGCCGACGCCGCGACGATCGGCACCGCGATCGACACGATCGCGACCGTGCGCCTGGCCGACGAGATCGTCGACTATATCGTCCGACTGGTGCGCGCGACCCGCGAAAGCGCCGACCTCGAATGCGGCGCGAGTCCGCGCGCGGCGAGCCTGCTCGCCCGCGCCGCCTGCGCCGCCGCCGCGCTCGACGGCCGCGACTATGTGATCCCCGACGACGTCCAGCGGCTCGCCGGCGGCGTATTGCGTCACCGCGTGATCCTGTCGGCCGCCGCGGAGATCGAGGGACGCAGCGTCGAACAGGTTGTCGCCGCGCTGCTCGACCGGGTGGACGTGCCGCGGTGATCTACCCGACGCGGCGCGCGATCTATCTGCTGCTGCTCGGCGCCCCCGTGGCGCTGGCGCTCGGCCTGCTGCGCCCCGACCTGTGGCTCGTCGCGCTCGGCTGGATTGCGCTCGTCGCCGTGGGGCTGCTCCTCGATACGCTGACCGGCGCGGCGCCGCGCAAGCTCGCGCTCGACGCCCAGTTCCCGCTGCAGATCGGGGTCGGCGAACCGTTCGAAATGATGCTTGCGGCGCGCGCGCCGGCCCTTCCGCGCCGCGCCGAGTTCGCACTGTCGCTCGACGAGCGGCTGGCGCCGGGCGGCCGCATCGCGGCGGCTTTCGAAACGGTGGGCGACGGCGAAGATGCCGCGCTCGCCCATCGGCTTCCGCTGACCGCGTCGCGACGCGGGCAGGCAGCCGTGGATGCGCTCTGGGTGCGCTGGGCGGGACCGCTCGGCCTGGTCTGGAAACAGCGCCGCTTCGCGATCGACCGCGCGATCAGCGTCGTGCCCAATATGCGCCTCGTTACCGACGAAGGCCGCCGCCTGTTCCAGCGCAACAGCTGGTTCGGGCTCCGCCAGCAGAAGCTGCGCGGCGAAGGCCATGAATATGAGGCGCTGGCAGAGTATCAGCCGGGCATGGATCGGCGCGCGATCGACTGGAATGCATCGGCGCGGCACGTCAAGCTGCTTGCCAAGGAATATCGGGTCGAGCGTGACAACCGCGTCGTGCTGGCAATCGACGCCGGTCGCACGATGGCCGAGCCCGTCGGCGCGATGCCGCGCGTCGACCGTGCGGTATCGGCGGCGCTGCTGCTCGCCTATGCAGGGCTGAAGCTCGGTGACCGGATCAGCCTCTTTTCCTTTGCCGCCAAGCCGATCGGCATGACCCCCGCCTATATGCACACGCAGGATTTTCCCGCGCTGCAACGCGCGGCGAGCCGCATCGACTATGCGCCGGTCGAGAGCAATTTTACGCTCGCGCTGTCGACGCTCGGCGCCGAGCTCAACCGCCGGTCGCTGATCATCCTGTTCACCGAATTCACCGATGCGACGAGCGCCGACCTGATGATCCGCGCTGCGGGCCGGCTGGTCAAGAAACACCGGCTGCTGTTCGTCGTCATCAAGGACGAGGAGCTGGAGGCGGAAGAACGCCGCCGCCCCGAAAGCGGATCGGACGTGACGCGCGCCAATGTCGCCGCGGCGATGCTGCGCGATCGCCAGTTGGTCATCGCACGGCTCCAGCGCCTGGGCGCCGACGTTGTCGAAGTCCCCGCGGATGCGATGGGCGCGCATGTCGTCGAAGCCTATCTGGGCATCAAGCGGCAGGGGAGCCTGTGATGGAAACCGCGCGCCCGACCGACGCCTCCGGCTTTTCGACCAGCCGTTTTCGCGCCGAGCGCGAAGCCGACTGGATCGCCTTCGACACGCTGCTGGGCCGTCTCGAGACGCGCGGTGCCAAGGCGCTGTCGAGCGACGAGCTGCTCCAGCTCCCGATCCTCTATCGCGCGACGCTATCGTCGTTATCGATCGCGCGCGCGACGATCCTCGACAAGGCGCTGCTCGACCACCTCGAAGGGTTGGCGATGCGCGGCTATTTCCTGATTTACGGGGTCCGCGAAACGCGGCTCAGCCGCCTGCGCCGCTTCTTCCTTTACGACTGGCCGGCGGCAGTGCGCGCGGTGTGGAAGGAAACGCTGATCATCGCGCTGATCATCACGCTCGGCGCGCTGACAAGCTGGTCGCTCGTCGCGCATAATCCCGAATGGTATTATAATTTCGTCCCCGAAGAGATGGCGGGCGGGCGCGACCCGCGCGCGACTGCGGAGTTTCTGCGCTCGACGCTGGGGCACGGCAAGGCGGGCGGCGAGGATCAGGGCGCTCTGCACGTCTTTGCGACCTTCCTGTTTACCCACAACAGCCGCGTTTCGATCATGTCCTTCGCGCTCGGCTTTGCCTTCGGCGTTCCGACGATGATGCTGGAATATTATCAGGGGATCGGGCTGGGCGCGATGCTCGCGGTCTTTTCGTCCAAAGGGTTGGGCGTCGATTTCGGCGGCTGGCTATTCATCCACGGCACGACCGAATTGTTCGCCGCCGCCTTGTCGGGAGCGGCGGGGCTGCGGATCGGCAGCGCGGTTGTCTTTCCCGGCGCTCGCTCGCGCCTCCAGGCCGCCGCCGAGGCAGGCCGCACCGCGGGCAAGGTGATGGTCGGCGTCATTCTGATGCTGCTCGCCGCCGGCCTGCTCGAAGGGTTCGGGCGCCAGCTCATCACCGATACCGTGACGCGCTATGCGATCGGGTCGCTGATGCTCACCTTCTGGCTTGCCTATTTCTACATCCCGCGCCGCGAGAATGTCGCTTGAGCGCGGCGGGCAATCTGCGGATGCGCGCGGCGCAGGAAAAGAAGCTGCGCGAATTCGTGACGCCGGAGGGCGTCGATCTGCAATTGCGCATCGCAAGCGCGGCGCTCCGGCTCGGCGCGCTGCTGATCGACCTGATCCTTATCGTCCTGACGCTCGTCCTGTTCACCCTGCTGATCCTTTGGGCCGGGCTCGCTTCCAACTCGTCGATCGCGGTGACGGTCTGGCTGCTCGGCGCCTTTATCCTGCGCACTTTCTGGTTCATCGGCTTCGAACTTGGCACGCGCGCGGCGACACCCGGCAAGCGGCTGATGGGCATCCGCGTCGTCGCGCGTGACGGCGGCCGGCTAACCGCCGATGCGGTGGTCGCGCGCAACCTGATCCGCGAGCTCGAGCTGTTCCTTCCCCTCACCATGATGGGCGTCGGCGCGGCCGAGGATATGGTGTCGGGCTGGACCGCGCTCGCGGGGGTCGCCTGGTCGCTGACGCTCAGCCTGTTCCTGCTCTTCAACCGCGACCGGATGCGGATGGGCGACCTTATCGCCGGCACCTGGGTCGTGATGGCCCAGCGCGCGAAGCTCGACCGCGACATCACCGCCGACGGGGCCGGGGTCGATGCGATCCGCTTCACCGACGCCGAACTCGCCGTCTATGGCATCTATGAATTGCAGGAACTGGAACGCGTGCTGCGCGGCGGCGATCCGCGCGCGATGCGCGACGTCGCCGACACGATCCGCGGCAAAATCGGGCGCCCCGTCGCCGAAGAGGATGACGTCTTCCTGACGAGCTATTATCGGCAGCTCAAGGCCCGGCTCGAGCGCGGGTTGCTGTTCGGAAAACGCCGAGAGGATAAATATGCCAGCGAATGAAGCCCTGTCCGTTGCCGACGCATTGCACCGCCGCCGTTCGGTGCGCGCCTTTTCGAATCGCGCGGTCGACCGGACGGTACTGGCGCAGATTTTTGCCGATGCGCAGCGCGCGCCATCGGGCGGCAATTTGCAGCCGTGGCAGGTGACGGTCGTTACCGGCGCGCGCTGGGAGCGTGTGAAGGCGGCGGTGGCGGCGCGGATCGCGATGGGGCGCGACGGTCAGCAACCCGAATATGACATCTACCCGCGCGGATTGACCGACCCGTGGGAAAGCCGGCGCTTCGGCGTCGGCGAGGCGCTCTACGCCTCGCTCGGTATCCCGCGCGAGGACAAGCCGGGCCGGCTCGCTCGGTTCATGGAGAATTACCGGGGTTTCGGCGCACCGGTGATGCTTTTCCTCCATTGTTCGCGCATCATGGGACCGCCGCAATGGGCCGACATGGGCATGTGGCTCCAGTCGGTGATGCTGTTGCTCGTCGAACATGGCCTTGCAAGCTGTCCGCAGGAGTGCTGGGCGATGTATGGCGCGACGATCCGGCACGAGCTGGAACTGGGCGACGACCAGATCTTGTTCACCGGGCTGGCGATCGGCCATGCCGATGCGGCGGCGCCGGTGAATCAATGGCCGGTTCCGCGCGCCGAACTGGATGAGGTGATCGATTGGCAGGGGTTTTGAGGATGGTTTGGGGCGGCAAGACGGCGGGGTTCACGGCCATGGCGGCGACGGCGCTGCTGCTCGCCGGCTGCGCCGCGATTCCGAAGGCCGAAGCCCCGCCGCCCGCCCCCGCGCAGCAACCGCCCGCTGTGAGACCGCCGCCGCCAGCCCCCGCGCCGACGCAAGGGTGGGACGACCGCGCGCTCGATCGCGGCGCCTGGCGCTATGATGCCGGCAGCCGCAGCGCGATCTTCGCGCCGTCCGCTGGCGCGGCGCCGTTGCTGACCATGGCGTGCAGCGGCGGCGCTATCCGGCTGACCGCCGCGCTCGACGGCACCGTCGCACTGCGCACCAGCGCAGCCACCGACCAGGTGCGCTTCGACGGCGGTACGGCGATAGTACCGAGCCGCGACATCCGGCTCGACCGCATCGCCTTCAGTCGCGGCCGCTTTGCGCTCGAAGCCGCGAACGGCCGGGCGCTGACCCTACCCGTCCAGTCCGAAATCGGCCGCGTGATCGAGGATTGCCGTTAGGCAGCCGAGCTAGGCGCCGAGCCGTACCGTTCCGCCGCGGATCCAGCCCCAGCGGCACGGTCCCTGATATTCGCGCGCGCTGCTGACCGAGCGGCCGACGCCGCACATATCCTCGTCGGTGCCGGGGGCCGCGAAGACGATACCGAACCAGGCGTCGTCATCGGTTGCCTCGCACACCGACACCTTCATCGCGCCGGGCAGTTTGGCCTTCACGGCGCGCGTTTCGCCCGGCGCCCAATAGACATCGGTGCCGCCGTCCTTGACGCGGCTGATGCTGGAGCAGGCGGGAAGCGTCGGGCCTTCGGTGCCGGTCATCACCGCGCGCGTCGCAAGCGGCGGGCCGGCGACAACGGGGGCGTTGTCGGCGGGCGGCGCAGGCTGCGAGCAGCCGGCGAGCGCGAGCGCGGCAAGCGCAACGGCGGAAAGGATCGAACGGGGGGTGGCAGGGCTTTTCATCCCACGAAACTAGCCGCCGCCGCCGCCGCGCGCAACGCCCGTCGGCAGCGCGCCGAGCGGCGCATTTTTGCTTGGGTTTTGCGGCCGCCGACCCTATATAATCGGCATGACAGATACCCCCGTGAGCAGCGCGAGCGAAGGCGCCCCCAAACAGCCCAATCAGAACAGCTACGGCGCCGATTCGATCAAGGTGCTGAAAGGCCTCGACGCCGTGCGCAAGCGGCCTGGCATGTATATTGGCGACACCGACGACGGGTCGGGTCTGCATCACATGGTGTTCGAAGTCAGCGACAATGCGATCGACGAGGCACTCGCCGGCCATTGCGATCTGGTACTCATCACGCTCAACAGCGACGGATCGGTCAGCGTCGAGGACAATGGGCGCGGCATCCCGACCGGCATCCATGCCGAAGAAGGCATTTCGGCGGCCGAGGTCATCATGACCCAGCTTCACGCGGGCGGTAAGTTCGAGAACACGAGCGACGACAATGCCTATAAGGTGTCGGGCGGCCTGCACGGCGTCGGCGTATCGGTCGTCAATGCGCTCAGCGAATGGCTCGAACTCACGATCTGGCGCGATGGCGAAGAGCATTGGATGCGCTTCGAACATGGCGATTCGGTTGCGCCGCTAAAGGTCAACGGGCCGGCGCCTGCGGGCAAGAAGGGCACCCGCGTCACCTTCATGGCGTCGACCGATACCTTCAAGAATGTCACCGAGTTCGATTTCGAAAAGCTGGAACATCGCTATCGCGAGCTCGCCTTTCTCAATTCCGGCGTAAGGATCAAGCTGGTCGATGCGCGCCACGCCGAACATGTCGTCCACGACCTGTTCTACGAGGGCGGGATTGCGGCCTTCGTCAAATATCTCGACCGCAACAAGAATCCGCTGCTGCCCGATCCGATCGCGATCAGCAGCGAGCGCGACGGCATCGGCATCGACGTCGCGCTCGAGTGGAACGACAGTTATTATGAAAATGTCCTCTGCTTCACGAACAATATCCCGCAGCGCGACGGCGGCACCCACCTCGCCGCTTTCCGCGCGGCGCTGACGCGCACGCTCAACGGCTATGGTGAAAAATCGGGCCTGCTGAAGAAGGAGAAGGTCAGCCTGACCGGCGAGGATATGCGCGAAGGCTTGACCGCGATCGTCTCGGTCAAGCTGCCCGATCCGAAATTCTCCTCGCAGACCAAGGACAAGCTTGTCTCGTCGGAAGTGCGCCAGCCGCTCGAAAGCCTGATGGCCGACCGGATGACCGAATGGCTCGAGGAAAATCCCGCCTATGCCAAGGCGGTGATCCAGAAGGTGATCGACGCCGCCGCGGCGCGCGAGGCCGCGAAGAAGGCGCGCGAATTGACCCGTCGCAAGGGCGCGATGGATATCGCGAGCCTGCCCGGCAAGCTTGCCGATTGCCAGGAACGCGACCCCAGCAAATGCGAACTCTTCCTGGTCGAAGGGGATTCGGCAGGCGGCAGCGCAAAGCAGGGCCGGGACCGGCATGTGCAGGCGATCCTGCCGCTGAAGGGCAAGATTTTGAACGTCGAGCGGGCGCGCTTCGACCGCATCATTTCGTCGAAGGAAGTCGGCACGCTGATTCAGGCGCTCGGCACCGGGATCCGCGACGAATTCAACATCGAAAAGCTGCGCTATCACAAGATCGTGATCATGACCGACGCCGACGTCGACGGCGCGCATATCCGCACGCTGCTGCTCACCTTCTTCTACCGCCAGATGCCCGAGATCATCGAGAATGGCCATCTCTACATCGCCCAGCCGCCGCTCTACAAAGTCGCAAAGGGGCGCAGCGAGGTGTATCTGAAGGATGACACCGCGCTCGAAAATTACCTCGTCGATGCCGGGATCGACGCGCTGATGCTCGAAACGCCGGGCGGCGCACGATCGGGCAACGATCTGCGCGGCCTGATCGAGCATGGCCGACGACTCCGCGCGCTGATGCGTTACGTCCCCCGCACGCTCGATCATGGGCTGGTCGAGGCACTGGCGCTGGTCGGCGCCCTCGATCCGGCGCTCGATACGGCCGGACGCCACAGCGCTGCGGCAACTGCCGCGAACTGGCTCAATGCCGCCGAGCGCGCGCTGACCGGCGGCGCCGAAGCGGTGTGGACCGTCGAGGCGGTCGAAGGCGGCGGCTATACGCTCGAACGCCGCTGGCGCGGAGTGAGCGACCATCACGCGATCGATGCCGGTTTCCTCGCGAGCCAGGAGGCGCGCCGCCTTCACAAACTCGCCGCCGAACAGGCCGAAACCTATGGTGGCCCCGGACGGCTGGTGAAAGCCAGCGCTGCTACGGTCGTCGAGGCCGACAGCGATGCCGAGGGCGAGGATGGCGAGGCACCGACCGCCGCGAGCGCCGCAAAGGCCGCGCCGATGACGCGCCCGTCCGAATTGCTCGATGCCATCTTCACGCACAGCCGCCGCGGCCTGTCGATCAGCCGGTACAAGGGACTGGGCGAGATGAATGCCGAGCAATTGTGGGAAACCACGCTCGATCCCGCCAACCGCTCGCTGCTGCGCGTCGAGGCCGAACAGGCCGATGTCGCGCATGAAATCTTTGAGCGGCTGATGGGTGACGAGGTCGAGCCGCGGCGCGATTTCATCCAGACCAACGCGCTGTCGGTTGCCAATCTGGACGTCTGAGTCACCAAACCACTAGGCGCAGAATCAAACCGGCACGGCGCGGGCGGCTTGCAAGCCGCTCGCGCCGCTGCTTTGAGCGCTCCACCTGAAACGGGGGAGGCTGCGCATGCGGCGCGTGATGGCGATGAGTTTGGCGTTGATACTGGCGATGCCGGCGGTGGCGCAGGATCAGATCGGCGGCGGCGAGACCGAAATCGGCAACGGCACGGCAAGCTATTGCGGCCGCGAACTCGCGGGCAATCGCACCGCGAGCGGCGAGCGCTTCGACCCCGATCAGATGACCGCCGCGCACCCCACGCTCGCCTTCGGCAGTAAGGTCCGCGTTACCAACCTGTCCAACGGCCAGAGCGTGATCGTCCGCGTCAACGACCGCGGCCCCTTCGGCGGCCGCCGCGTCATCGATATTTCGCAGGCCGCGGCAAAGGAAATCGGCATGCACCGCAGCGGCACCGCCAAGGTCAGCCTGACGCTCGTCGCCGACCAGGATTAATCGAACACCGACCAACCCGCCGCATAGGCGAAATGTTCGAGCGCGAGCGCGCCGACGAGCGATGTTCCGGCTTCGTTGAGGCCCGGCGAACAGACCGCGATCGACCCCTGCCCCGGTGCGATGCACAAGATGCCGCCGCCCACTCCGCTTTTGCCGGGCAGGCCGACGCGAAAGGCGAATTCGCCCGAATTGTCGTAGTGGCCGCACAGCATCATGATCGCGTTGATGCGCCGCGCGCGGTGCGGGTCGAGAAGCTGTTCGCCGGTGCGCGGGTCGCGGCCCTCGAAGGCCAGGAACAGGCCGGCCTGCGCCAGCTGGCGACAGCTCATCGACAGCGCGCATTGGCGGAAATAGACCGACAGCACCGTCTCCACCGGGTGGCGCAGCGTCCCGAAGGCGTCCATGAAATAGGACAGGCTGCGGTTGCGCGCGCCGGTATCATTTTCCGACCCCGCAACCCCGGTGTCGATCGCCACGCTAGCGTCGCCCGCTCGCGCTCGCATGAAGGCGACGATCTCGTCGACCGCCTCGTCGGCCGAGCGACCGTCGATCAGCCGGTCGGTGGTCGCGATCGCCCCGGCGTTGATGAACGGATTGCGCGGCACCCCCTGCTCGCTTTCGAGCTGGACGATCGAGTTGAATGCACTGCCCGACGGTTCGCGGCCGACGCTGTCCCATAGCGAGCTGCCGACCCGGCGCAGCGCGAGGGCGAGCGTGAACACCTTCGACACCGACTGGATCGAAAAAGCCTCGTCGGCGTCGCCCGCGGTGTGGACTGTTCCGTCTGGGAGCGCGAGGGCGAAGCCGAAGCGATCGGGATCGACCCCGGCGAGGGCGGGAATATAATCGGCGACCTTGCCCTGGCCGCGGTGCGGTAGCGCGGTCTGATAGGCTTCGGCGACGCAGCGGGCGAGATCGGGCATGCCATTTTCTAGCAACTTCACACGCAATTGCATTTAGTTTCGTTTTTTGATAAATATTCTTCATTCTGAAAATAATGAGTCGAAGGAGAGAGACATGGCCGAAACGCACCGCCCCAAAGGGCTGTCGAGCGCGATCAGCTATCGCGACAGCAAGGCGGCGTTCCGCTGGCTGGAAGGGGCCTTCGGGTTCGAACCGCTGTTCGTGCTGCTCGACGTCGACGGCAATCTCGCGCACAGCGAAATGGGCTATGGCGCCTCGGTGGTGATGATCGGCAACGAATGGTCGGACGATCACAAGAGCCCGCAGTCGATCGGCGGCAAGAACACCCAGAGCGTCCATGTCCAGCTCGCCCCCGGCGAGGATATCGACGCGCATTGCGCGGCGGCGCGCGCGGCGGGCGCCGCGATCATCGCCGAACCCGAGACGCAATTTTATGGCGACCGCACCTATCGCGCCAAGGATCCCGAGGGGCATATCTGGACCTTCGGCGTCACGGTCGCGGCCAAGACCGCCGCCGAATGGGACGCCGAGGGCGGCTTCACCACCCAGACGCGGCTCGACGATTGAGCGCGGCTGCGGTCGATGCCGTGTTTGCGGCGCTTGCCGACCCGCGGCGGCGGCGCGCGGTCGAACTGCTCGGGCGGCGCCCCTATAGCGCCGGCGAGCTGGCGGGCACGCTGGGCCTCGCGCCGCCCGCGATGAGCCGGCACCTCAAGGCGCTGAAAGATGGTGGGCTGGTCGAGGATCATTATCTGCCCTTCGACGCCCGCGTCCGCATCTATCGCCTGAAGGACGGCGCAACCGACGCGCTCAAGGGCTGGCTCGCCGAAACCGAAAGCCTGTGGAGCGAGCAGCTCGCCGCCTTCAAGGCGCATGTCGAGCGCGGCGCGCCATGAGCCGCGCGCCATGAGCGGCGCCGCGGTGATCGTCGCCCTGCGCGTCGCGGCCACCCCGGCGCGCGCCTTCGAGGTGTTCACCCGCGACATCGGCAGCTGGTGGCAAAGCCATCCGCTTTTCGAGCTGGCGCGCGGCGACGACGGCGTGCCGCGCTTCGACCCCGCGGGGCCGGGCGGACGGCTGGTGACGCGCTTCGCCGACGGCCGCGAATGGGAGATCGGCCGCGTCCACGCGTGGGAGCCCGGCAAGCGGCTTGCCTTCGACTGGCGCGTTCCCAGCTTTGCCGCCGACCAGACCACCGAAGTCGAGGTGCGCTTCGACGCCGTCGGCGCCGAAACGCGCGTCACCGTCGAGCATCGCGGCTGGGATCAAATCCCGCAAAGCCATGCCGCGCGCCACGGCTTCGACCTGATGCTGTTCCAGCGCCGCCTCGGCGAACATTGGCGCGGGCTATTAGCAGCGATGGGCCGCCGCTTGTAAGGCGATCCGTAGGCTTCTGCGGGTTTGGGGCCTAGTCGCGCGCGCCGAAGAGGGCGGTGCCGACGCGGACGTGGGTCGCGCCGAGCATGACCGCTTTTTCATAATCGCCGCTCATTCCCATCGAGCGTAGCGGCAGGCCGTTGCGCTCGGCCAGCTCGTCGAGGAGCGCGAAATAGGGCGCCGGTTCCACGTCGGCGGGCGGGATCGCCATCAGGCCGTCGATCGCCAGCCCGGCCGCCTTCGCCTCGGCGAGCAGCGCCGCGAGATCGGCGACGGCGCAGCCGCCCTTCTGCTCCTCGTCGCCGATATTGACCTGAACGAAAAGCTGCGGCCGCTTGCCGAGCTTGTCGCACGCCTTGGCGAGCGCCTGAACGAGCGAGCTGCGATCGACCGAGTGAATGGCGTCGAACAGCGCGACCGCCTCTTCGGCCTTATTCGACTGGAGCTGACCGATCAGGTGCAGCGTCAGATCGGGGGCTTCACCGCGCAGGGCGGGCCACTTGGCCGCCGCCTCCTGCACGCGGTTCTCGCCGAAATGGCGCTGGCCGGCGGCGATCAGCGGGCGGATCGCATCGGCATCATGCGTTTTCGACACCGCGATCAGGCACACGTCGCCCGCCTTGCGTCCGGCGCGGCGCGCCGCCTCTGCAATGTTCGTCCCCACCTCGGCCAGCCGGCTTGCCGCATCGCTCATATCGTCATCCTCGAAGGGCGCGTTGCGTGCGCCCGCGACGCGCCTATAGGAAGGGCGATGGTCCGACGCCACCCCCTGCCCGCATGCTGGCTGATGAGCGACGCACGCAGCGCGGCCGGGACGGTGGGGCTCGCCGCGCTGTTGCCGCCGGGAAGCGGCATCGTCCTGCGGCACGACGCGCTGCCGCAGGGCGCGCGCTGGCGCCTTGCGCGCCGCCTCGCGCGCGTCGCAAAAGCGCGCGGGCTGATGCTGCTGATCGCGGGATTGCCCGCCGAGGCGCGGCGCTGGGGGGCCGATGGCGTCCATCTGCGGCAGCATGCTGCGCGCCGGGCGGCGCAGGCGCGCGCGATCGGCCTGATCGTCACCATGCCGGTCCATGACCATCGCGAGGCGCACCGCGCCCGGCGGGCGGGCGCCGACGCGGCGCTCGTCTCGCCGCTTCACCCGACGCGGTCGCATCCCGGCGCAGCACCGCTCGGCCGCGCCCAGTGGCTGCGGCTCGCGCGTGCGGCCGGCGGACAAGCGGTTGCGCTGGGCGGGATGACCCCGGCGCGCGCCCGCGCGCTGATCCGCGCCAGCGCCGCAAGCGGCATCCGGCCCGGCTGGGCCGCCATCGACGCATGGGAGCAAAAGGGAGCGACGCGCAAAGCGCGGCGCGGTCGGGTGCGTTAGTGGCCGACGCTGGGGGCATGATCGTCTATGGGCGGCCTGGCCCGACGATCGGTACAGCTTTTAGAAGCGGAAAGCGGTTCCGACATAGACCGCCTGACTGTCGCGGCGCGCGTCGGTCAGCGGCTGGAAGCGGTCGTCGGCCTTGTAACGGACGCCCGCGGTCACATCGAGATTCTTGGTCAGGCGATAGCTGCTGACGACATCGACGGTCTGCTCTTCGCCCGGCGCGGTGATGCGGTCGGTTGCGCCGGCCGGATCGGTGGGACGGCTGACCATCTTGGTCGCGAAGCGCGATTTCTTGTTGTCGGCCTGTTCGGGCGCGCGCGCGACCGGCAGGTTGCGCAGGTCGGTGCCGCTAGGCAGGGCCGGGGTCACGAATTTTTCGAACCCGACCGACGCGCCGAGATTATAGGTCACAGGGGCGATCGAGATCGGTGATTTGGTGCGGCCGGCGGCAAGCGCGGCGGTGCGCGCGCTCGACGAATCGTCGCGGGCGCGAATCACGACGGTGATCGCGCGATTTTTGTGTCCGTCATCGGGCAGCGCGGGCGTGAAGCTGAAGCCGCGGCGCGCCTCTTCCGAGATTTTGATATAGCGGGCGATCAGGCGCGGGTCGCCCGACGCCGGGGTGAATTGGCCAAGCACCGAATTCGAAAGCTGGGTGTCGCGAATCCGATCGGCGCGTGTCATCGACGCGAGCGCAGGCGGAAGCGCAACGGTAACCGCTGCTACCGCGAACAGTCCTGCTTTCCAAAAATGTCGCGAATTCCGCGCCATTGCTCTGCGACTCCAACCCCAATCGAATCCTGAGATAGGACGACGGGGGCGACAATTCCAGTGATTCCCGACCGATTGATCGCGCGTCGCCGGCTTTTCGCCGAACATGTTGCGCGAACAGCACAGTGGCGGGCGGAGATGAGCCGGGGATGAACGGTCGAAACACCGGAAATGGCGCGCTTGCCGGACGGCGGCAAGGGCGATAGAGACGCTTGCAAATTTCCGCATGCGCGCCCGCAATTTGCTGCCCGCGCGCCCAGAATAAGGTGTTACGGCATGTCCAAGCTTACCCTTCTTGCCTCGCTCGGTCGTCGTCCGGCCGCGCTCGCCCTGATCGGGGTCGCGGCGCTCGGCCTGTCGGCCTGCGGCGGGAAGGACCGGCCGCGCGCCGACCTGGCGGCGAGCCAGGTGACAACGATCGGCGTCAATTCCTATCTGTGGCGCGCGTCGCTCGACGCCCTGTCGTTCATGCCGCTGCTGCAGGCCGACAGCTCGGGCGGGGTCATCATCACCGACTGGTATGCGAACCCCGGCAATCCGAACGAGCGCATGAAGGTGACCGTGTCGATCCTCGATCGTGACCTGCGCGCCGATGCGCTGCGCGTCGCCGCGCTGCGTCAGGTCGCCCAGAACGGCACCTGGGTCGACGCGCCGGTTCAGGCCGCGACGGTGCAGAAGCTGGAAGAAATCATCCTCACCCGCGCCCGCGATCTGCGCCGCAGCGCGATCGAGGGCTGAGTTTCGGAATTCGGTGTTTCCCCGCGAAGGCGGGGATCCATCTCCGGTTGTTCCGGATTTGAACGGCAGGTGATGGGCCCCCGCCTCCAGCCCTTTGGCTGAAGTTTATCCTGAGCGCCCGTCCTGCGGGCAGTCGAAGGGTGGGGCACGCTATTTTGATCGATGGTATTTTGACAAACGGGGTAACCGAACAAATGACCCGCGAAACGCGCTTTGGCGCCCTCGCCGCCGACGCCCGCTGGCAGGCGGCATGGGACGCCGCGAACAGCTTTGCGACGACCGACAGTTCGAATAAGCCAAAGGCCTATATCCTCGAGATGTTCCCCTATCCGTCGGGACGCATCCACATGGGGCATGTCCGCAACTATGCGATGGGCGACGTGCTCGCGCGCTTCAAGCGGATGACCGGGCATGACGTGCTGCATCCGATGGGCTGGGACGCCTTTGGCATGCCGGCCGAAAATGCCGCGATGGAAAAGGGCGTCCACCCCGGCGGCTGGACGCGCGACAATATCGCGGCGATGCGCGCGCAATTGAAGCGCCTCGGCCTCGCGATCGACTGGAGCCGCGAACTCGCGACGTGCGAACCCGATTATTACGGGCAGGAACAGGCGCTGTTCCTCGACCTGTTCGCGCACGGACTCGTCACGCGCAAGGAAAGCTACGTCAACTGGGATCCCGTCGACATGACCGTGCTCGCCAACGAGCAGGTCATCGACGGGCGCGGCTGGCGTTCGGGCGCGCTGGTCGAGAAGAAGAAACTCTCGCAGTGGTTCCTCAAGATCACCGATTTCGCCGACGAACTGCTCGACGGCCTCAAGAGCCTCGAGCATTGGCCCGACAAGGTGCGGCTGATGCAGGAAAACTGGATCGGCAAGTCGCAGGGCCTGGAATTCAGCTTCAAGCTGGCGGGCGGCGCGCCGGGCTTCGACGTCTTCACGACGCGCCCCGACACGCTGTACGGGGCCAGCTTTGCGGCGATTTCGCCCGACCATCCGCTGGCCGAGTCGCTCGCCAAGGATGCGCCGCGCCTTGCCGCGTTCATCGAGGAGTGCCGCCGTCAAGGAACGTCGGCCGAACAGCTCGAAACCGCGGAGAAGATGGGCTTCGACACTGGCCTGTCGGTGCAACATCCGCTCGACCCCGACTGGCATCTGCCGATCTGGGTCGTGAATTATGTGCTGATGGATTATGGCACCGGCGCGATCTTCGGTTGTCCCGCGCACGACCAGCGCGACCTCGACTTCGCGCGCAAATATGATCTGCCCGTCCACCGCGTGATTGCCGACGGCGACGAAACCGGCCAGACTTTCCGCGGCGACGAAGCCTATACCGGCCCCGGCCGCCTCGTGAACAGCCACTTCCTAGACGGGATGAGCATCGACGAGGCGAAGGCCGCGATCATCGCGCGCGCCGAGCATGAAGGCTGGGGCAAGGGCACGACCGTCTGGCGCCTGCGCGACTGGGGCGTCTCGCGCCAGCGTTACTGGGGGACGCCGATCCCCTTCATCCATTGCCCGGCCTGCGGCCTCGTGCCGGTGCCGAAGGATCAGTTGCCGGTCGTACTGCCCGACGATGCCGATTTCTCGGTCCCCGGCAATCCGCTCGACCGCCATCCGACGTGGAAGCATGTCGCCTGCCCGACGTGCGGCGGCGCGGCGGTGCGCGAGACCGATACGCTCGATACCTTTGTCGATTCGTCGTGGTATTTCCTGCGCTTCGCCTCGGCACCGGCGGACAAGCCGTTCGATCCCGATGTCATCCGCCGCTGGCTGCCCGTCGACCAATATATTGGCGGCATCGAGCATGCGATCCTTCACCTGCTCTACGCGCGCTTCTGGACGCGCGCGCTCAACAAGCTTGGCATGATCGACATCAAGGAGCCCTTCGCCAGCCTGTTCACGCAGGGGATGGTGACGCACGAAACCTACAGCCGTGCGCAGGGCGAGGGCCTGCCCCCCCTCTTCTTCACCCCCGACGAGGTGGTGCGCACCGCCGACGGCGCGACGCTGGAGGCCGATGGCGCGCCGGTCGAGGTCGGCCGGGTCATCAAGATGTCGAAGTCGAAGAAGAATGTCGTCGATCCCGACGCCATCCTCGACCAATATGGCGCCGACGCCGCGCGCTGGTTCATGCTCTCCGACAGCCCGCCCGAGCGCGATCTGCCGTGGAGCGAGGCCGGGATCGAGGGCGCGTGGCGCTTCGTCCAGCGCTTGTGGCGCCTGTTCGGCGACACCGACAATGTCGGCGACGGCGGCGAGGACAAGGTGCTGGCGCGCAAGCTGCACCAGGCGATCGCCGGCGTTGCCGCCGACATCGAATCGCTCGGCTTCAACAAGGCGGTGGCCAAGATCCACGCGCTCGCCAACGATATCGAAAAGGCGAAGCCCTCGGCTACCCGCGCCGAAGCGTGCCGGACGCTGATCCTGCTCGTCGCGCCGATGATGCCGCATCTGGCCGAAGAGGCCTGGGCGGCGCTGCCCGCGGCGCAGCGGACGACCACGATGATCGCCGACGCCGCCTGGCCCGCCGCCGACCCGGCGCTTCTCGTCGATGACGAGGTGACGATCGCGATCCAGATCGCCGGCAAGCTGCGCGACACGATGACCGCCGCGAAGGGCGCCGACAAGGCCGCGCTCGAGGCCGCGGCGCTCGCCCGCCCGCGCATCGCCGAGCTGCTCGGCGGCGGCGTGCCCAAAAAGGTGATTGTCGTTCCCGACCGTCTGGTGAATATCGTTCCCTGACATGAAACGCCTGCTCACCTCCTCGCTCGTCGCCGCTTCGCTGCTTCTTGGCGGCTGCGGGCTCCGGCCGCTCTATGCGAACGGCAGCAAGGGCGCGGTGGCGCAGGTGTTGGCCGACGTCGATGTCGCGCCGATCGAGGGGCATAATGGCTGGCTCGTCCGCAACGCGCTGCGCGACCGGTTGCAGGCGACGCAGGGCGGACATGGTGCGGGCCAGCGGCTGCGCCTCGACGTGCGGCTCGAGGATTCGATCACAGGCCTCGGCGTCCGCTCCGACGATGCCGTGACGCGCGAGCGGCGGACGCTGCGCGCCCGCTATCAGCTCGTCGACGCGGCAAGCGGCGAAGTGCTGCTCGACGCGACCGCGGCGCAGGACGGCGGGATCGACGTCGTCGGCAGCGAATATTCGACGATCGCCGCCGAATCGACGACGCTCGAGCGGCTCGCGTCGGGAATCGCCGACCAGATCGTTGCGCGGCTGGCGGTCTTCGCCGACCGCGGCGGCGGCCAACCGGCGCCGGCCGCCCCGGCGCCCTGACCGGCATGAAGTCGGTCAAGCCCGGCGAACTCGAACGCCTCAGCCGCCTCGATCCCGCGGTGCGCTTCATCCTGCTGACCGGCCCCGACGACGCCACGATGGAAGGCGTCGCCGCGCATCTGATCGCGCTGGCCGGCAAGGAGGCCGAACGGGTCGATCTGACATCGGGTCAGATGGCACAGGACGGCGCGCTGCTCGCCGCCGAAGCCGCGTCGATGTCGCTCTTTTCGTCGGCGCGCGTGATCCGGCTCGAGATTTCGGGCGGCGGCGACGATTGCCTCGCCGCGGTCGAGGCGCTGCTCGGCGCCGACAGCGTGCTCAACCCGGTGATCGCGACCGGCGCGTCGGTCACCGCGCGATCGAAGCTCGTCAAGCTGGTCGAGGGCGCCGACAATGCGGTCGCCGCCATCTGTTACCAGCCCGACCGCCGCGCGCTTGTCGGCATCGCGATGGAAGTGGCGGCGGCGCAAGGATTGCGGGTTGCCAATGCCGAGGCGCAATTGCTCGTCGATCTCGTCTCGGGCGATCAGGCGCTGATGCGCCGCGAGATCGAGAAGATCGCGCTCTACCTCGACGCCGGCCCCGACCGGCAGCGGCAGGTCACGCCCGCCGACATCGCCGCGCTGGGCGCCGCGACGCATGAAGAGGATGTCAGCGCGTGCATCAACGTCGCGCTCGGCGGCAAGCTGCGCGATCTGCCCGACATGCTGGCCCAGGCGGCGGCGGTCGGCGTTGCCGAGATCCGCATCATCCGCGCGCTGGCGATCCGCGCGATGCAGCTCGCCAAGTTGCGCGCCGAGGTCGATGCCGGCGCGCACCCGGCGACGGTGGTCGCGGCGAAAAGCAGCGGCGTATTCTGGAAAGAGCGTGATGCGGTGACGGCGCAGCTGCACATCTGGGATTCGGTGCGCGTTGCGCGGTTGATGACGCGGCTGCTGGAATGCGAGCGCGCGCTGAAGGCATCGGGCACCGCGGGCGCGGTGCTGTTCCGCAAGCTGATGACCGACATCGCGCATCAGGCCGCGCGCGCACGCTGACGCCGGACCGTCAGACCGCGGCGGACGCTTCCTTCGCCTCGCGGCGCGCCTTCGGATCGTCGGGCGGAACGAAGGTCCACACCGTATCGCCAGCCTCCACCGTCGGGCGGTGGCGGGTCGAGAAGATCGCGAGGTCGCCCGACGCCTTGACCACCATCAGGCTGTCGCCCCCCGACGCCTTCATCCGCGCAACGAAGTCGGCATAGGGGAATTTTTCGGTGATCCGTGTGCGACCGAAGGTCCATCCGGCGTGCAGGCGGTCGAGCTGCGTGTCGATCGTGGTGCCGCCGATGGTGAACACGCGCCCGAGCCGCTGGCTCGCGCCGGTCGCCTCGCCCGCGACGCGGCTGACGCGGTCATGGCCGATCTCGGGCGCCAGCTCGCCGCAGACCAGCGCGTTATAGCTGTCATTATCAGTGGCGGCGATGAGCTGCTGATATTGGCCCATGTCGATCGCATCCTCGTGCACCTCGTCCAATATGTCGCCGTGATAGACGCGAATGTCGGCGCGGCGCGCGCGGCGCAGCGCGAACTTGCTGGCGTCGGCGATCATCACGCCGCGGTCCTGTTCCTTGACGAATTGCGCGAAGGCGATCGTCCAGCTGTTCGCTCCGACGAGCAGGACGCCGTCGCCCTTGCCCTGATCGAGCCCGAGCCAGCGCGCAAAGGTTCCCGCGGTAAAGCCATGCGCAAAGATCGTTGCGATGACGACGCCGAAGCCCAAGGGCACCAGCGCCTCCGCCCCCGGCACGCCATAGTCGGTGAGGCGCAGCGCGAAGAGGCCCGTTACCGCAACCGCGACGATCCCGCGCGGCGCTATCCAGGCGACGAACAGCCGCTCCTTCAGAGGGATGCGCGTGAACAGCAGCGCGGTCATGATCGTCAGCGGGCGCACGACGAAAAGCAGCAGAAGGAGGAAGATCAGGAAGCGGAACTGGAAATTCTTGACCACGTCCCAGTTGAGCGTCGCCGACAGGATGATGAAGACGCCGGATACCAGAACGACGGTCAGATCCTCCTTGAAGCGTTGCAGCGAGCGGGTCGAATAGGTTTCGCGGTTCGCCATCACGACGCCCATCACGGTGACGGTGATCAGCCCGGTTTCGTGCATGATGAGGTCCGAAAGCACGAAGACCGCGATTACCGTCGTCAGCAGCACCGGCGCCTTCAGATATTCGGGCACCCAGCCGCGCGGAAAGGCCCAGGTCAGCAGGAATCCCGCCGCGCCGCCGATCAGGATCGCCAGCACGCTCGCCGCGACGACGTCGGTGATGATGCTCACGCTATTCGCATCGGCACCGCCGTGGGTGATGTAGCTGTAGATACCGACCGCGAGCAGCGCGCCGATCGGATCGTTCACAATCCCTTCCCACTTGAGCATATTCTTGACGCGCGGCGCGATGTTGAGCGAGCGGAGCATCGGCGCAATCACGGTCGGTCCCGTCACAACCATCACCCCGCCGAACAGCGCCGCAAGCTCGAACGGCAGGCCCGCGCCATAATAGGCCGCAGCGGTGCCGAGCGCCCAGCCGACCGGCACGCCGATAAAGACGAGCATGAAGACCGCGGTTCCCGCCTGGCGCAGTTCGCGGAACTTGAGGCTCAAGCCGCCCTCGAACAGGATCACCGCAACGGCGAGCTTGATCATCGGTTCGCGCAGCGCGCCGAAATCGCGCACCGGATCGATCAGCCCGAGTACGGGGCCCGCCAATATGCCGGCGACGAGCATCAGCGCGATCGCGGGTTTGTTGGTTCGCCACGCCACCCATTGGGCGCCGATGCCGATCACGCCGATCAGCGCGATTTTTACGAGCAGGGAATCGATTGCGAACATGCCCCCAGCCTATGCAGGGTCGGCGCAAAGGTTCCACAAAAAAGAACCGCCCGCCTGCCATTCGGCAAGCGGGCGGTCCCTTATCCGGCCGGACAAGCCGACCGCATGTTACGCGATCAGAACTTGCCGCGAAGCGTCACGCCATAGGTGCGCGGTTCGGCAAGGAACTGCGAGAACAGCTGACGGCCGCCCGGATATTGCGGATCCGAGAATGCGCTGCTCACGCCGCCTTCCTGGAAGGGCGAGTTGAACGCGACCTGCGCATATTGCTTGTTGAACAGATTCTGCGCCCAGAATTCGATGCCCCACTTTTCGTCGGGACCGCGAACGCCAACGCGCGCGTTGAAGATCGCGTAGCCGTCCTGTTCCTTCTGCGGGAAGAGGTCCGAACCGGTATTATAGTCGCTGGTCATGCGACCATCGATATAGACGAGCCCGGTCAGGCCGCTGCTGCCGATTTCGGGCGTCCAGGTCACGCTGCCGGTCGCGACCAGTTCGGGCGCATTCGACAGATTGTTTCCGGGGAGCAGGCGCAACGCAGGATCGAGCGGCGCACCCGATGCATTGCCGACCAGATTGTTGCGATATTTGGTCCGTGCATAAGTCAGACCAGCAGTCATGCGGAAGTTGCGCGCCGGAACCAGCGAGGTTTCGAGTTCGAAGCCCTGCGTACGAACGCCCCATCCAACATTATCCGTTGCGCACGCGCCGGTGGTTGCGGCAGCGGCATTCGTATTCGCAGGCGCCCCCGGAATTGGCACGCCGCCGGAGGTGAACGTGCTCTGATCGCGATCGGCTCCGTTGAGATCAGCCGAGCAACCGTTCACGTTCTGCACCAGGAACACGCTGCCGTTAAACGTATTGAGCTGGAAGCTGCTGAAATCCGAACGGAAGAAGGTCAGCCCTGCGCTGAACGGCCCGGTCGAATATTTGGCGCCCAGTTCGTAGCTGTCGACCGTTTCCGGGTCGAACTGCAGATTGCCCACAAGCGACTGCGCTCCGCCGGCCTGGGCAAAGGACCAGGTCGGAACGCCGCCAACGATCTGGATCGGATTTTTCAGCGCCGACCGATCGAGGTTGAAGCCGCCGGCTTTGTAACCGCGGGCATAGCTTGCGTAGATCAACAGATCGTCGACCGGCTTGTACGACAGGATCGCGGTGCCGGTCCACTTGTCTTCGCTGCGCTGATCGTTGATCGAAACGCCGTTCAATTCGGCCGTCGAGTTGCCTTGACAGGCAAGCCCGATCAGCCCCGCCGAAACCGGCTGCAACGCAGTGACGCCAAGAAAACCGCCGACCAAATTCTGGACGTTGACGCAGGCCTGATTGTCGTTGGTGAAGGTTGCCGCGAACTTCTTCTTGTCGTGGGTGTAGCGCACACCCAAGGTCAGATCGAGCTTGTCGGTGATGTGGAAGATATTGTGGGTGAAAAGCGCCCAGTTGGTATCGTCCTGCCGGTAGCGGTCGTCAATACTACCCTTGTCGCTGATGCTGTCGAGTTGATCGAGCGCAGCGTAGATCGCCGGGGAAGCCGCGCCGAAGGCGGCCGGTCGTGCGGCAACACAGCCGGGTGACGTCGGCGAATAGAGACCCGCAAGCGCCCCGCCCGAGATAAGGCGGCAAGAGGCGAAGCGGCCATATTGCGTGCCAAACCGCAGATTGTCGCGCACCGTCAGCTTTTCATTGGCATAGAAGCCGCCAACGAGCCAGTCGAGCTTGCCGTCGAACGCTTCACCCTGCAGGCGCAGTTCCTGCGTGAAGGTGTGAAACTGACGGTAGGCATTGTCGCTCGGCGCGCGATAGAGAATGTCGACCGCGCCATAGTCGAGGTCGCCAGCTTGGCCCGAGCGATATTCGCGGTAGCCGGTGATCGAGGTCAGCGTCGCGCCGCCCAGGTCCCAGTCGATCTGGCCCGAAAAGCCGTAATCCTTGGTCTTGCCGGCGAAACTGCGGCCGGGGCTGACCGACAGGTTGCGGCTGTAACCTTGGCTGAAAGCGCTGAGCGGTTGACCAAGGTCGCGCAGCACGTTGATAATGTTGTTTCCGTCAGGCTGAGGAACCGTACCGGTCGACAGCGGCGTCGACGGATTGTTGAGATTGCCGATGTACGGGTTGACGCTGTTGTCGACATAGATCGCGCCGCAGCATTTTTCGTTGCGATAGGTGTAGTCGGCGATCAACCGGATCGACAGCGCGTCGGTCGGTTCGAACAGCAGCTGGCCGCGCAGGAAATAGCGGTCGCGGTTGTTGACGTCGGTATTGTTCGTCGTGTCGCGCAGGAAGCCGTCGCGCTTGACCCAGACGCCATCGAGGCGCGCCGCAACCTTGTCGGTGATCGGGCCCGTAACGCTGCCGCTCAGGCGCCAATAGTCGTAGTTGCCATAGGTGATTTCGCCGCTGGCGCCGAAGTTGAAGTCGGGCTTTTTCGAATAGATGCTGATCAGGCCCGCCGACGAGTTGCGTCCGCCGAGCGTGCCCTGCGGGCCGCGCTGGACTTCGACACGGTCGATCTCACCCAGTTCGTTGAGGCCGATGCCCGAACGCGAACGATAGACGCCGTCGATGAAGACCGGAACCGAGCTTTCGAGGCCGGGGTTGTCGCCGACGGTGCCGATACCGCGGATACGCGCCGAACCATTGGCTTCCGAACCCGTCGACGAGACGAGCAGCGACGGCGCCACCTGGTTGAGCTGGCGAATGTCGTTGGCGCCACTGTTCTGCAGCGTTTCGGCGCTGACCGCCGAAATTGCGACCGGCACGTCCGACAGCAGCTGCGAACGGCCCTGCGCGGTCACGACGATCGCATTGGCGGTGTCTTCGGCATTATCGGTGGTGGCGTCCTGCGCGAAGGCGGGCGCCGACATGGCCGCGACGGCAATCGACACGCCGAGCGCGGTCGTGCGAAGCAGACGGGCATTCAGTAGGGAAGATGATGTCACTTTGGGCACTCCTATCAGATAATTTCTTTTTTCGTTGCCCTGATGTCATACCGCAATTGGCGGCCCGATCCAGCGAGACCCCTGCTTTTTCGACGTTTTTGGGCGGGTGATGCTTTTTGGCCACAGCGCGGCCAAGGCGCGATACGCCGCCGCGGGCCGCTATCGCGCCGCCGCCCTTTTGCTTGCCGTAGCGTCATCGCGGGTCGCCGCGGTCGAGGGAAAGGCGAGCAGCCGCCCCTGCGCATTCAGCGCCGCATGATAGCAACCGGCGAAATTGGCAGCGATCGCCGGGTCGAATACGTCGAGGCCGCCGGTCAGGCTACCAAAGGCGGGCAGGATCAAGCGCTTGGCGTCATGCGCGAAGCAGGGGCGCGAGACGGGGCGGCCGCGAAGCTGCAGTCGCAGCTTGGGGTGGAAATGCCCCGATATCTCGGGCCGCGTCTCGTCCGGACAGCATTGGTGGCGCAGAACGATGCCATCGACGCAAAGCGCGTCGGCGATCGCCCCGCCCCACGCCCCGCCCGTCAGCCCGTCGTGATTGCCGGCGACCCAGACGAGTTCGGTCATCGCCGCCAGCGCGCGCAGCCGATCCGCCGTCGCCGGCGCGATGCGCTCGTCAGCGGTTCGATCATGAAAACTGTCGCCGAGACACCAGACGGCTCGCGCGCGCGTCCGCCGCGCCAGATCGGTCAGGCGGTCGAGCGTGTCCTGACTGTCGTAGGGCGGCAGCGGCTGGCCGTGCGCCGCATACCAGCTCGCCTTTTCCAGATGCAGGTCGGCGACGATCAGCGCCCCGTGCCGCGGCCAGAACAGCGCCCGTTCGGCAAGCAGGTGAAAGGTCTGGCCGGCAAAGTCGAAGGCGGGCGCGGGCGGCATCGCGCCGCTATGGCGCGCTATCCCGCCGCGGGCAAGCGCCGCGGACCGATCGCTTTGTTAGCTCCCGCGCGCCGCATTGTTGAGCGCGAAACGCTGGCCGGTCTCGCGGTTCGCCCCGCTCGGCAAATCGAAGACGACGCGGCGATTGGGGAAATCGATCTCGATCCGGTCAAACAGTGACATGCTGTCCATCCCCAGCAGCAACGCCGGCCGGTCATCAAGACCCAGCGCGCGAAAGGCTTGGCTGTCAGCGAAGCTAACGGGCAAGTCGTTGATGTCCAGACCCTTGACCGTAATGCGCTTGATCGCCGTCCGCGTCGCAGGGACCGCCTCGCCAGTCACGGCGCTCAGCGTAGTCTCGACAAAGGGCACGCGGTTGGCACGCCTCGCCGCAACCAGCCGCTGCAACGCCGGATTTCCGACGCTCGTCTGCGCGCCCGTATCGACGATGAGGTCAATGCGCTTTCCATCGAGCCGGGCGTCGGACAGGATAAGGCGGCCCGCGGCATTGCGCGCGGTAACGACAATGGCGTCGTCGTCGCGGATAATCGGTGCAGCACGCTTGCGCGTTGCCAGTATCTCCATGTGCTGCTTGCGAAAGTCGATCAGGACGCGCCGGTCTTCGAGCATGTCGACGCCGATCAGGCCGGCGGCGCCGATATGGCGACCGTAGAAGGCGGGCGCGACCAAGCCGGTCATCTCAAGGTCGGTCATTTGCAGGGCGGCGACCCGAAAGCTGGGGACGGTCGCAGAGCCGCCGATGGTCGCCAGCCGGAGCTGTTCGCCCGGCGCCAGCTTGAGTCGGGCGGCCAGTTCGCGGGCGATCACGGTCCGTTCGGCGCCGGTATCGACTAAGAACGAAAAAGGCCCCTGCCCGCCGATCGTGACCTCGACTGCCATGCGCCGCGTCGCATCAAGATCGAAAGGCTGAATGAAGGGAATGAGCGTGCCGGTTGCGGGGTCGACGACCATATCGGGAGTTGGATCCGCGGCGGCCGGTGGAACAGCAGGAGCTTCGGGCGCCGCTGGCGCGCCGGCAGGCTGGGCCGATCCCATCAACAGCGGTGCGGCGAGCAACAACGCCATCAGCGCGGGGCGATGCACATTATGCTTCATCGCGGCATCCTCTCTTTATTGTTATACGCTCATAATACGCCTCTTCGCGATTTTCAGCAATCGTGCGACCAACCCCGTCATTCGCGCCCCATCGCGGTTGCCGCGAGCGTATCGGCGAGCTCGCCGAGCAGCGCGTCGTCGAGGTCCGAGGCCGCGACATTTTCGCGCCCGATCAGCACCAGCACCGGGATCGCGAGCGGGCTGATCCGCTCCAGCCTTTGGTGCACCATCGTCCCCGCGGCGCGGTCGAGCAGGTCGCCGAGCCGCGCGACGTCGGTGAGGCGCTCGCGCGCGTCGGCCCAGGCGGCTTCGATCAGCAGATGATCGGGTTCATATTTGCGCAGGACGTCGAAGATAAGATCGGTCGAAAAAGTCACCTGCTTGCCCGTCTTGCGCTTGCCCGGATGCTGGCGTTCGATCAGCCCCCCGATCACCGCAACCTCGCGGAAGGCGCGCTTCAGGAGGTGCGAATTTTCGACCCATTCGACGAACTCGCCTTCCAATATGGTCGCGTCGAACAGCGCCTCGGGATGCGCGACCGGCTTCAGCGACCAGAGCGCGAGCGCATAGTCGGAAGCGACGAAGCCGAGCGGCTGTAGCCCCGCGCGCTCCATCCGTTTCGACAACAGCATGCCCAGCGACTGATGCGCGTTCCACCCCTCGAACGGATAGCAGACAAGATAATGCGCGCCCTCGTGCGGGAAGGTTTCGACGAGCAGCTCGCCGGGGCGCGGCAGCACCGAGCGCAGCGCCTGCATCTCGAGCCAGAAGCGCACATCCTCTGGAAAGCGCCGCCAGCTCGCCGGATCGGCCAGGAAGGCGCGCACCCGGTCGGCGAGCCGCGTCGACAGCGCCATCCGCGCCCCGACATAGGAGGGAATGCGGGCCGGACGCGTCGTTGCGCGCACGATGAGGTCGGTGTCGCGGATCGTCTCGACCTCGAGGCTGAGGCCGGCGAAGGCAAAGGTGTCGCCCGCGGTCAGCGTGCTCGCGAAATATTCCTCGACGCTGCCGAGGCGCCGCCCGTTCTTGAAGCGCACGTCGAGTGTGGGGGCATCGACGATGATCCCGGCGTTGAGCCGATGTTGCGCCGCGAGCCGGGGGTGCGCGATGCGCCAGCCCCCCTGCCCGTCGGGCGCCAGGCGGCGGAAGCGATCATAGCTTTTGAGCGCATATCCGCCGTCGCGAACGAAGCCGAGCAGGCGCGCAAAGAGCGCGGCGTCGATCCAGCGATACGGCTGCGCACCGCGGATTTCGGCAAGCAGATCCTCCTCGCGGAAGGGTGCGGCGCACGCGAGCGCCATGACATGCTGGGCCAGCACGTCGAGCGCGCCGGGACGGAAGCGATCGGCATCGCGCTCGCCCGCCTCGACCGCGTCGAGTGCGGCGCGCGCCTCGAGATATTCGAAGCGATTGCCCGGCACGATCAGCGCCCGGCTCGGTTCGTCGAGCCGGTGGTTGGCGCGACCGATACGCTGGAGCAGCCGCGACGAACCCTTGGGCGCCCCCATCTGGATCACGCAGTCGACATCACCCCAGTCGAGCCCGAGATCGAGGCTGGAAGTCGCGACGAGCGCCCGCAATCGCCCCTCGGCCATGGCGTTTTCGGCGCGCTGGCGCGCCTCGCGGTCGAGGCTGCCGTGATGGATCGCGATCGGCAGCGACAGGTCGTTGACCTTCCACAATTCCTGGAAAATCAGCTCGGCCAGCCCGCGCGTGTTGCAGAAGATGATCGTCGTGCGGTTCTTCGCGATTTCGGCCATCACCTGATGCACCGCATAGCGTCCCGAATGCCCCGCCCACGGCACCGCCCCCTCAGGCAGCAGGATCGCAATGTCGGGATCGGCGCCGCGCTCGCCCTCGACCAGCGTCACGCGCGTCGCATCGCCCTCGGGCGCGAGCCAGGCGCGATAGGCGTCCGCATCGGCAATCGTCGCCGACAGGCCGACGCGCCGCAGCCCCGGCGCGATGCGTTCGAGGCGCGCGAGCGCGAGGCTGAGCAGATCGCCGCGCTTGCCGGTCGCGAAGGCGTGGATTTCGTCGATGACCACCGTCTTCAGATCGGCGAACATCGCGAAGCTGTCGGGATAGGACAGCAGCAGCGACAGCGATTCGGGGGTGGTCAGCAGGATATTGGGCGGCCGACTGCGCTGGCGCGCCTTTTTGTCCGAACTTGTATCGCCGCTCCGGCTTTCGACGCTGATGTCGAGGTCCATGTCGGCGATCGGGCCGAGCAGGTTGCGCTCGACATCGGCGGCCAGCGCCTTGAGCGGCGAGACATAGAGGGTGTGCAACCGGTCGGACGAGTTGGCCGCAAGGTCGATCAGACTGGGGAGAAAGCCGGCCAATGTCTTGCCGGCGCCGGTCGCCGCCACGAGCAGCGCGCTTTCGCCGCGCTGCGCCGCCGCGAGCATGTCGGCCTGGTGCCGCCGCAGCCGCCACCCGCGGTGCGCGAACCAGCCGGCGAAGGGAGCGGGAAGCGACATGCGCGAGATGTGGCGCCGACGCTGCGCCGCGGCAACCCCTTCGCGCCCGCCGATGAGGCGGGGCGGGCGTGAACCCGCCCCGTACGCGCGTGGCTTAGAGGCCGTCGAGTCCCTTGCTGACGAGGATATTCACGGCCACGCGGCGATTCTGCGCCTTGCCTTCGACCGTGTCGTTGCTGGCGGCCGGATCGGCTTCGGCCATTCCGGTCGGCGTGAGCATGCGATAGGGCTTCCAGCCGCACGCCTGCTGCAGATAATTCACCACGCGCCCGGCACGCTTTTCGCTGAGCTGCTGATTGAGTTCCTCGCTGCCGGTCGAATCGGTGTAGCCGACGACGAGCAGCAGGGCATTGTCCATGCTTTCCGCCTGCTGCGCGACGGCGCACAGGTCGGATTTCGCCTGCGGCGACAGGACCGACTGGCCGGTGTCGAAATTCACCGTCGTCGTGGCTTTGACATTATACTGGTCGATGTCGCCCATCCGGCCACGCAGCGCTTCGGTGGCCGCGGTCTGTTCGGCGAACCGCTGATCGGTCCCGTTGCGAATCATCGAGGCGGTGCGCAGATCCTTGCTCTTGAGATCGATCTGGCTGGCGACCAGCCCGCCGTCCCACTGGCGCGTCTCGACCGACACGGGAAGGCCGTTGAGCAGCGCTTCGGCACCAAGCTTGTCGCGGTTCAGGCCCAGAAAGCCGCCGCTCGACTTGATCGTCGTGGCATCGGCGATGGTGATCACGGTGTTGCTGCCGTCGGCGGTCGTCACCTGCATCCGGTCGCCGCTGCGCGCCGAGATGATGCCTTCGACCTTCGGGCCTTCGGTCATCTGCGCCAGATCGGGCGGCGCGGCACCGGTTACGAGCAAGGATCCGTCGCTTTCGGGCGCATCCTGAGCCTGCACCGCCACCGCGGTGCTGACCGAGCCGGCAAGCATCGCCAGCAACAACAATCGCTTCGATTTCATGGAAACTGCACGCATTACGCTACTCCTTCATTCCGAGCCGCCCCCGCGAGTTCCCGCCGCCCTTTTCTGCACCTGAAATCGTCCGGCAAGGCCGTTGATCGATCGCGCCGTCCATATGAGCAGATTGTGCGGCGAACCGTTGGCGAGGGCGCACTTTCGGCGCAATTCGGGCGGTCAGCGGCCTGCGGTAAGCGCAAACCATATCGCCACCCCGACGATCGCGAGCGCGAGGATACGGCGCACGGTGCGGGTGCGCGCCGGGTCGGAAATCCAACCGCCGACCCGGCTCCCCGCCATGACAATGGTCAGATGCACCGCGGTCGCGATCGCGATGCTGACGAGCGCGAGCGCGAAGGCGAGGCCGAAGCCCGGCACCTGCCCGCCATTGAAGCGCGGGATGACGACGACGTAAAAGAGCATCGCCTTGGGATTGAGCAGATTGACCACCAGCCCGGAGAGGAAATGATGCCGCGACCGGCCCGGCGCGGCGATCAGCGCCGGTGAATTTTCGCCCGCGTCGCGCCAGCTTTCCCAGGCAAGCCAAAGCAGAAAGGCAGCGCCGCCCCAGCGCAAGACCTGCCACAGCAGCGGACTGGCCGACACGATGAAGGCGATCCCCAGCGCAGCGGCGAGCGCGTTGACGAACAGGCCGATCGCCACCCCGGCGGTCGCGGCGAGCCCGGCGCGGCGCCCCTCGCCCATCGCGAGCGCGGCGAGCCACGCCATGTTCGGGCCCGGCGTCAGTTCGATCAGCAGCACCGCCAAGCCAAAGCCGATCCAGTCGGCGTCGGTCACGGCAGGCGTTTCGTCGGATAGGGCGTGCCGTCCTTGTGGAAATAGCCGTCGGGCGTGAACAGCATGTCGATGTCCGAATAGCCGCCGCCGGTATCGTGCAGCTTGCCGCCGCCCAAGGCGACGAAGACGCAGTCGGCGCCCGATTCATTGATCAGATGATGACCGTTGGTGCTGCCCTTCGGCCATACCGCAATGTCGCCCGCGCGCATCGGCCAGCGCCCCGCATCCTCGACGAGCGTGGCTTCGCCCGAAATCATCACCAGCATCTCGTCCTCCCCGTCGTGCCAGTGGCGCTGCGACGACCAGGCGCCGGGTTTCAGCACGACATGGCTCGCGGCGAAATCGGCAAGGCCGGTGGCGGGCGCGAGGCGGCGGTACCAGCGCCCCTGCACCGGCGCGTCATAGGGGGCGGGATAGCCGGTGGCGTTCGTCTGGGGGATGGTGTCGAGATCGAGCTTGGGCATGAAGGACTCCGGGCATGTTCCCGCTTTGTTTTGCACAAAGGGGGCGTGATGCAAAGCCTCGACTTGGTGCGGCGCGAACGGGTAAGGGAGCGTCATGACCATGACCATCGACCCCGTCGACCTTGCCCGGGCGCTGATCGCCGCGCCGAGCGTCACGCCCGCGACCGGCGCCGTTTTCGACGTGCTGGAGGCGGCGCTCGCCCCGCTCGGTTTCACGGTCGAGCGCTTCATCGACGGGATCGAACCCGACGGGCCGGTCGAAAATCTGCTCGCGGTACGGGCGGGCAGCGGCCCGGTGCATTTCGGCTTTGCCGGGCATCTCGACGTCGTACCCCCGGGCGTCGGCTGGACCGGCGATGCTTTCGCACCCGAAATTCGCGGCGATCTGCTCTACGGCCGCGGCGCGGTCGACATGAAGGGTTCGATCGCCGCCTTCGTCGCCGCGGCGGCGGCAACCCCCGCCGACGCGGGGACGATCAGCCTGATCATCACCGGCGACGAGGAAGGTCCGGCGATCTTCGGCACCCGCGCGCTGATGGAGCATATGGATGCGCGCGGGGTGAGGCCCGACATGATCGTCGTCGGCGAACCGACGTCGGTGAACCGGCTCGGCGACATGGTGAAGATTGGCCGGCGCGGATCGGTCAATATCTGGATCGACGTCCCGGGGACGCAGGGCCATGTCGCCTATCCGCACCTGGCCGACAATCCGATCCCCAAGCTGGTGCGCATCCTGGCGGCGATCGATACGGTGACGCTCGACGAGGGGACCGCCTGGTTCCAGCCGTCGAACATCGAGTTCACCGACCTCGAGGTCGGCAATGGCGCGACCAACGTGATTCCGGCATCGGCGCGCGCGCGGCTGTCGATCCGCTTCAACGATCAGCAGAAGGGCGCCGATCTGGTCGCGATGGTCGAGCGCATCGCGCAGGATGTCGAGCCCGCGGCCAAGGTGATCGGCAAGATTTCGGGCGAGGCCTTTCTGACCCCGCCGGGCGCGCTGTCGTCGCTCGTCGCCGAAGCGATCCGGGCCGAGACGGGCATCGAAGCCGACATGTCGACGACCGGCGGCACCTCTGACGCGCGCTTCCTCCACGCACTGTGCCCGGTGGTCGAATTCGGGCTGACCAATGCGACGATGCACAAGCTCGACGAGGCGGTCGCGGTCGAAGACCTGCACACGCTGACGGCCATCTATCGCGGCATATTGGACCGCGCCTTTCGCTGACGCCTAATCCTCGCGGCTGCGCCGCAGGATGACATAGACCGCGCCCGCGCCGCCATGGCTGATGTGCGCGGGACGCAGCGCGACGATGCGGTCGGCATGGGGCGACACCGCAAGCCAGTCGGCAAGCGATGCGCGGATTGCGCCGCGCGGGCGCGGCTCGTGCGGTTGCGGCAAGCGGTCGGCGCCCGGCCGCAGGCGCCCCGCGACGACGAGCAGCACGCGCGCGCCGCGCAGCAGCGCCCGCCCGATCGCATCGTCGAGCAGCGCCTGCGCCGAGGCAAGGCTGTGGCCGTGGAGATCGATGCTGAGGTCGGGGCGGACGTGCCCCTTGCGCAGCCGCCGGTCCCAATGGCTGTCGAGCGTCGCCTGCCCATGGGTACGGCGCGGCGGGGGGAGCGCGGCGGGCCGGGCCCGCGCCGCGGCGGCACCGGCGAGGCCGCGCGGCTCCGGCTTGGGTGGCTGTACCGTCGGCGGCGCCGCCGGTTCGAGCGGCGACGGTGCGCGGTGGAGCGGCTTCACCGTGGCCGCGACCCGTTTCCACAGCGCGTTTTCTTCGGGAGCGAGGCGCCGCGCCATCGCCGGTCAGCGCGCGGCGGCGGTGAGCCGCGCGACCGCAGCGCGCGGCAGCAGGATCAGCGCCGAACCGCGCGCCGCCATGCCGCCCGCGATCGCACGCGCCTTTTCGCCGGCGCCCCAGAAGCTGTCGAACCGGTTCGCGCCCTTGATCGCGCCGCCGGTGTCCTGCGCTACCCACAGCCCATTGGGTTCGGCGCGGTCGAGCGAGAGGAAGACGGGGGCGCCGAGCGGCACATATTTGGGATCGGCGGCGACGCTCGCGCGGCCCGTGACCGGCACGCCGAGCGCGCCGAGCGGCCCGGGTCCGGTGAGTTCGCGGAAGAAGACCCAGCTCGGATTTTCATTCATCACCGCGGCGCCGCGAACCGGGTCGGCGCGCAGATAATCGAGGATGCCCTGCATCGAGGCCTGCCCCGGCTGGAGCGCGCCGCGGTCGAGCAGCAGCTTGCCGATGCCGACATAATCGCGGCCGTTCTGGCTGTCGTAACCGATCCGCATGACGCCGCCGTCAGGCAGGCGCAGCCGCCCCGACCCCTGCACCTGCAGGAAAAAGAATTCGGCCGCATCGGCCGCCCAGGCGATTTCGAGGCCGCGCCCGGCGAGCGCGCCGCGTTCGATCGCAAGGCGATCATAATAGGGGACGAAATTGCTGCCGTCGACGCGGCCGCGGATCTTCTTGCCCTGCAAATCCTTGGAAAACAGGCCGAGATCGACATCGACCAGATCGGCAGGGCGCCGGTAGATCGGCACGTCATAGCCCGGCCGCCGCGTCCGCGAGGCGGCGATTTCGGGTTCGTAATAGCCGGTGACGAAGGCGGTGCCTGCACCGACCTGCACCGTGCCGAAATAGCGGCTGAAGAAATTGCCGGCATCGCGGTCGGCCCAGCCGCTCGCGGCGCTGCACGCCTCGCCCCATTCGCCGGGCTGCGTGAGCCCGCTCGCATCGGTACGGCGCTGCACCGAGGGGCAGCTCAGCCGGAAGGCGATCAGCGCGACGGTCGCCTGTTCGGGCGCGATGCCCAGCGCATTATATTCGGGACCGGCGACGACACCGCTTTCGACCGCGCTGGTCGCGGTCGCGGGAACCGGCGGCGCGGCGAGCGGCGGATTGGGGGTTGCGGGAATCGGCTTGGCCGCGGCGCCCGGCGGCACCGATGGGCGCGGCTGATAGGGGCGCGGGGCGCCGGTCGTGGGGGCCGGAGTCGGTGCCGGTGCCGGGTTGGTCGCGGGGGCGGGGCGTGGTCCGGCGGCCGCCGGGATCACCGAGGCACAGCCCGACAGCAGCGGAACGGTCAAGAGAAGCACGAGGCCGACGCAGCGAAGGCGCGGCCTGCGATCCGGCACGGCGTCCCCCCGGAACATCCTGCTGCCGCTCAGGCGACGTCAGCTTCGTCGAGCAGCCAGTTGGGATCGCTGCTGCCGACCTTGCGGCGGAAGGTCCACAGATCGTCGGTCTGCGCCGCATCGCTCATCGATCCGGCGATCAGCTTGCCGTCGGCATCGCGCGTCACCGCGCTGATATCCGCCTGATAGCGCACGGTGATGCGCGCTTCGTTGCGGCCGAGTTCGACCGCGGTAATCTTCGCCGAATCGATGCCGATCAGGCGGTTTTCCAGCTTTTCGCCGCGCGCTTCGCGATCCTCGATCGCCGCGATGAAGCCTTCGTAGCTGTCATCGTCGCACAGGTCGCGCAGCGTGTCGCGGTCGCCTTTCCAGAAGGCCTCCAGAATCATGCGATAGGCCGCCTGCGCGCCGTCCATGAAGCGGCCCGCGTCGAAGTGACGGTCGCTCGCAAGCAACTGGCGCAGACCGGCTTCGGCAGAGGGTTCATAGACCAGTCCGCTGTTCACCGGCGCCTGATCGCGCGACGAGCCCACGGCGTCGGATTCGTCGAGCCGCACCGGCGCCGGCGCGGCGCGGTCGTCGCGGCGTGGCAGGACGGGTTCCTGTTCATGCCCCGTCCGTTTGCCGAGCACCGAATAGAGCCGCATGCCGAGGAAGGCGGCAATCATGGCGAGCAGGATGATCGAGAAAGCGGTCACAAGCAAATCCGATACGGACAAAGGGTAAAGACTTCGCCTTTACATAGGCGATGCCGGCACATGTTTCAAATCTCCATGACCGCACCATCGCGGCGGGTCAACGATTCGTCCCTTTGCCCGCTGCCGCGCTTCGCCGCGCGGCGATCCTTGCAGCCATTGTGCTGGCGCGCCGCCACTGCTAAGCGCCGCCGCAACCATTTGACGCGGGCCTTGCACGGCCTGCGGACGGTGACCCACATTTCATCCATCGTTTCAACGAAAGCGCATCTGACATGGCCGACGAGACCAGCATCGACATCAATCCCGCACCGCAGGCGAATGGCGAAGACACCAGCCCCGCGATCGGCCTGATCTCGCAATATGTGAAGGATCTGTCGTTCGAAAACCCCAATGCTCCGGCGGTTTTCCAGTGGCAGTCGGCGCCGCAGATGGATGTCCAGTTCAACATCGCCGCCGACGGCGTCGGCGACAATCTGTTCGAAGTCACGCTGAAGATCGACGTCACCGCCAAGCATGACGAAGGCACGGCCTTTGTCATCGAGCTCAAATATGCGGGCCTGTTCGGCGTGCGCAACGTCCCCGACGACCAGCTGCAGCCCTTCTTCCTCGCCGAAGCGCCGCGCATCCTGTTCCCCTTCGCACGCCGCGTCGTTGCCGACGTCGTGCGCGACGGCGGTTTCCAGCCGCTGCTGCTCGACCCGATCGATTTCCACGGCCTGTTCATGCAGCAGGTGCAGGCGCAGGCCGAACAGGCGGGCGACGCCGCGCCGGTCGGCCAGGCCTGATCCCGACCGCGGCGGCCGGCTGATCCGATGAGCAGCCTGGTCAAGAGCGTCGGGACGATCGGCGGGCTGACGCTGCTCAGCCGGATCTTCGGCTTCGCGCGCGACATGCTGCTCGCGCGCGTGCTCGGAGCCGGGCTGGCAGCCGACGCCTTTCAGCTTGCCTTCACCCTGCCCAACACCTTTCGGCGGTTGTTTGCCGAAGGCGCCTTCTCGGTCGCCTTCGTGCCGATGTACAGCCGCGCGCTGCACGGCAGTGAAGGCGACGGCGAAGCAGCGGCGGCGCGCTTCGCCGACGATGTCCTGTCGGTCTTCCTGTGGACGCTGCTCGCCTTTTCGGGCGTTATGATGGCCGTAATGCCGGGGATCGTGTGGGTCCTCGCGCGCGATTTCGGCAGCGTTCCGGGCAAGTTCGAGCTGGCGGTCTTCCTGAGCCGCGTCACCTTTCCCTATCTGGCGCTGATCAGCCTCGTCGCGATGCTGTCGGGCCTGCTCAACGCGCGGTCGCGCTTTGCGCCGGGCGCCTTTGCGCCGGTGCTCCTCAACATCGTGCTGATCGGCGGCATCGTTACCGGCTGGTGGCTGCGCGGCGACAGTCACGACGACCGGATCGTCGCGATCGCACTCGCGGTATCGGTCAGCCTCGCAGGTATCGCGCAGCTTGCCTATCTGTGGTGGGCGGTGCGCCGTGCCGGGCTGCGCCTGCACCTGCGCCTGCCGCGACTGACGCCCGAGGTACGGCGCCTGGGGATGCTGATCCTGCCGGCAACCTTCGGCGCGGGCATCTATCAAATCAGCCAGTTCGTCGACACCTTCTTCGCCACCTCGCTGCCGCAGGGGTCGCTGACATTGCTCAAGCTCGCCGACCGGCTCAACCAGTTGCCGCTCGGCATCGTCGGCATTGCGCTGGGCACCGCGATCCTGCCGATGCTGTCGCGCCATATCCACAGCGGCGACGCCGCCGAGGCGCAGCGGCTGCAGAGCAATGCCTTTGAAATGGCGACGCTGCTTACGCTGCCAGCCGCCGCCGCGCTTGCCATTTGCGCGCCCGCTTTCGTCACCGCCTTTTTCGTCGGCGGCAAATTCACCGCGGCCGACGGCGCAATCATGGCCCATATCGTCGTGGCGCTGGTCGCGGGGCTGCCGGCCTACGTGATCGTCAAGATATTGAACCCCGGCTTCTTCGCGCGCGAAGACACGCGGACGCCGGTGTGGACCGCGCTTGCCGCGCTCACCCTCAATATCGCGATCAACCTCTATGTCGTCGAACGCTATGGCATCGTCGGGCTCGCCGGGGCGACCGCAGCGTCGGCAAGCTTCAACTGCCTGCTGCTCTATGCCGTGCTCCACCGCCGCGGCTGGTTTCATTTTACCGCCCGGCTGGCGATCCGGATCGCGCGGCAGATCGTCGCGGTCGCAGCGATGTCGGCGCTGCTCGTCTGGTTGATGCCCGTCGTCGCCCCCTATTACGGCGGCAATGTCGCCGAACGGGTCGGCGCCCTCGCCGTGCTCGTGCTGGCGGGCGGCGTGACCTTTTTCGCCGTGGCTTTCCTTGTCGGTGCGCTTGACAAGGATCTGGTCGCCATGCTGACGCGGCGCCGCGGCAAGACCGCGCCGACACAGGAGTAAGACATGCGGATCGTTTCGGGCATCCAGCCCACCGGAAATTTGCACCTCGGCAATTATCTGGGCGCGATCCGCAACTGGGTGCGGATGCAGGATCAGGTGGCGAGCGATGGCGGCGACTGCCTGTTCTTTCTGGCCGACCTGCACGCAATCTCGATGCCGCATGTCCCGGCCGACCTGACCGCGAACACCCGCGCAATGACCGCGGCGCTCGTCGCCTGCGGTATCGACCCCGACCGTTCGACCCTGTTCAACCAGGCGCGCGTCCCGGCGCATGCCGAGCTGCAATGGCTGCTCAACGGCACCGCGCGGATCGGCTGGCTGAACCGGATGACGCAGTTCAAGGACAAGTCGGGCAAGAATCGCGAGGGCGCCTCGGCGGCGCTCTACACCTATCCGGTGCTGCAGGCGGCCGACGTGCTGCTCTATCAGGCAACGCACGTCCCCGTCGGCGAGGACCAGAAGCAGCATCTGGAGCTGGCGCGCGACATCGCGCAGAAGTTCAACAATGATTACGCAAGCGCGGAAGAACCCGTCTTCACCCTGCCCGAACCGATCATCCCGCCCGACGCCGCACGGATCATGAGCCTGCGCGACGGGTCGGCCAAGATGTCGAAATCCGATCCGTCGGACATGAGCCGCATCAACCTGACCGACAATGCCGACACGATGATGCAGAAGGTGAAGAAGGCGAAGACCGATCCCGAACCGCTGCCGTCCGAGGCCGCGGGATTGGAGGGGCGGCCCGAGGCGCGCAATCTGGTCGGGATCTACGCCACGCTTGCCGACTCGAGCACCGATACGGTGCTGCAACAGTTCGGCGGGCAGGGCTTCGGCGCGTTCAAGCCGGCGCTCGGCGAGCTGCTGATCGAGCGGCTGGCGCCGATCAACGCGCGCTTCGTCGCGCTCAAGGACGACCAGGCGGCGCTCGACGCGATCCTCGACAAGGGCGCCGACAAGGCGCGCGCGCTTGCAAAGCCGACGCTCGACACCACATATAGGGTCTTGGGGCTATGCCGCTAAGTCATTGCTTGCGTGGAACGGAGCTGCGACGAAGCGGGTTAAACCAAGGTTCAGCCGCGCCGGCGTAGTCATGCTATAAACGGTGCGTTCTGTGCGCGCACCGAATCACGGAGCATGATGATGAGCAAGACAATGTTTCGGCGTCTCGGACTCGCCGCCATGACCGGCGCGGCGCTGGTGATGGCGGGCTGTGCTGCCACGCCTTTCCGCGCCGATGTCGCGCGTTTTCAGACCCAGCTTCCCGCGCCGCAGGGACAGAGCTTCGCGATCGAGGCGAATGACCCGGCGCAGCAGGGCGGGATCGAGTTCGGCCAATATGCGACGCTCGTCGCCGGCGAGCTGACGCGCTATGGCTATCGTCCCGTCGCCCCCGGCGAAAAGGCCGACATGGTCGTGCACATGGATTATGGCATCGACAAGGGACGCGAACGCGTCGTCTCCTCACCCGGCTTCGGCAATCCCTGGTACGGCGGCTATTACGGTCGCGGCTTCTATTCGCCGCCCGTGATCGTCCGCGGTCCCGGCGGGCGCCGCTATATCTACGGCTGGCGCGACCCCTTCATGTGGGGCGGCTTCGGCCCGAGCTGGGGCTATAATGACGTCGAAAGCTTCACCGTCTACACCAGCGACCTCAACCTGCAGATCAGCCGCGCCGCCGACGGCTATCGGCTGTTCGAAGGCCATGCGCAGGCGCAGTCGCGCGACAACGACCTGACGCAGATCGTTCCCAATCTGGTCGAAGCGATGTTCACCAACTTCCCCGGCAATTCGGGCGAACGGGTGCGCATCACCGTGGCGCCGCCCGAAAAGAAGTAAGCGCCAAAGGCGTTTCTGCAAAAGCCCGCCTTCGCACCGAAGGCGGGCTTTTTCACGCGCGTGCTATCGATCGAGCCCCGCCGCCGCGATCGCGGCGAGCGCACTTTCGAGGCGGGCGTCGCCATCGCCTTCGACCCAGGCCCAAGGCAGACGGCGGCGGTCGAGTTCGGCGATCGCAACGTCCATGAACTGCCGCCGCGCAAGGTCGCTGCCGAACAGCCGCGTGCCGTCCTCGCGCCACGGCAGGTCGAGCGCGGGGACGAGGTAGAAGTCGGCGACATCACTCCAGGTGTCGATTTCGGGCAAACGCCGACCGAGCAGCATGATCGCCCACGCCTGCGTCATCAGCGGATCGGTGTCCGAGATCACCCACGCCGGGGCTTGCGCGAGGGCAAGCTTCGTCGCGGCGATATGGCCGTGGAAGATGGCGAGCAGGTCGCCGGCGTCGAGATCGGTGCCGTTCGCCTCGCAATAGGCGCGGCCATATTCGGGGATGACCACGCCGCCGAGACGCGCGGCAAGGCGCGGCGCCAGCTTCGACTTGCCGGTCGATTCGGCACCGTGGAGGCAGATATGGCGCGTCATGCCGGCATCGCCGCGGGCGCGGCGGCGGCGCGGCGCCACTGGATCAACCCGTCGATCGACAGTCCCAGCAGGACGATATAGACCGCGCTGGTCGCATAAAGACCGCGCCACGCGAACAGCGGCACCGCGATCAGATCGACCAGAATCCACAGCCACCAGCTTTCGACGCGGCGCCGCGCGAGCAGCCATTGCGCCGCGATGCTGAGCATCGCGATGCCGCCGTCGATCCACGGCGCCGCGGCGTCGGTGTAGCGGTGCATCGCCGAGCTCCACACGACCCAGGCCGCCGCAACGGCGGCGCCCCACCGCCAGCGATCGCGGCGGGGCATCCACCCCACGGGCACGCCGCTGTCGTCGCGGGCGCGGACCCAGCTGAGCCAGCCGTAAAGATTGAGGATGAAGAAAAATCCCTGGAGCAGCATGTCGCTGTACAGCTTCGCTTCGTAGAAGACGAAGGCGTAAAGGGTCACGGCAGCGAGCGCGAAGGGATAGTTCCACACCTTGCGCATCGCGACGAGCGCGACGTTGATCAGGACCAGCGCGGCGGCCAGCCATTCGAGCTGGCTCATTGCGCCGCCTCCGCGGCGCCGGCGATCCGGGGGCGGGTCCACAGCCCGTCGCGGGCGATCCGCCGCAGCGGCGGGCGGCGCAGCACCGACCAGCCGGCGCGCGCCACCCAGCCGAATTTCGCGGCGCGCGTCGTCGCGGTGCGATGGTCCCACGCATGATCGCCGCGCCGCCGCACCGCGCGCGCGATGTCACCATAGATGCCCGCCGCCGCAAGCACCGCCCAGCGGCTGCGCGGCGGCAGCTTGCGCGCGCCCCAGCGCGCCGACGCTTCATATTCCCCGGCCATTTCGGCGAGCCATTTCGCCATCACCGCAAGGCGCGGGCGAAAGGCGGGATGCATATGCTGGCCCGGCGGAATATCCAGTTCGACCAGCCAGTCGACCGGCAGATAGCAGCGGTCGGCGGCCGCATCTTCGGCAATGTCGCGCGCGATATTGGCGAGCTGGAACGCTATGCCGAGGTCGGACGCGCGGTCGAGCGTCGTTTCGTCCGCCGGATCGACCCCCATGACGAGCGCCATCGCGACGCCCACCGCGCCCGCGACATGATAGCAATAGCGCAACAGATCGGCCTCGCTGCGCGGGCGCCAGTCGGCGGCGTCGAGTTCGAAGCCCGCGACGATATCGTCGATCACCGCGCGCGGGATCGCGACCTCGATCAGCAGCAGGCCGAGCGCGTCGAAGGCAGGGTCGCCGGTCGGATCGCTGACAAAAGCGCGATCGGTCAGGTCGCGAATGCGCGCCACCGCCGCCACCGCGTCGTGCCCAGCGCGCATAGTGCCGCCATGATCCTGCCCGTCGGTCAAATCGTCGGCGGCGCGGCACCACGCATAGAGCAGCAGCACCCGTTCGCGTGTCCGCCGGTCGAACAGCCGGCTGGCGAGCGCAAAGCTTTTCGACCCGCGCGCGATGCTGTCGTGCGCAAAGCGGTGCAGGGCCGCCGCATCATAGCCCCCCGCCGCGGTCATTACAGATCGTCGGCCTTCATCGCGAAGATCGGCTCGTGCGGCTGGTAAGCGGCCATCTTGTCGAGCAGTTCGTCGATTCCCGCATCGACGATCATGATCCCGGCGTGCGCGGGGCGGATGAAGCCGACGTCGATCATCCGGCGATTGAAGGCGATCAGATCGTTATAAAAGCCCGCGGCGTTGAGCAGCCCGACGGGTTTGGCATGATAGCCGAGTTGCGCCCAGCTGATCGCTTCCCACAATTCGTCCATCGTCCCGACGCCGCCGGGGATGGTCAGAAAGCCGTCCGACAGGTCGGTGAACATCTTCTTGCGTTCGTGCATTCCCGAAACGACGTGCAGTTCGGTGCAGCCGCGATGCGCGACCTCGGTCCCGACGAGCGCATCGGGGATCACCCCAATCACCTCGCCGCCCGCTTCCAGCGCGCTGTCGGCGACCGCCCCCATCAGCCCGAGCCGGCCGCCGCCATAGACGACCCCGATACCGCGGCTCGCCAGCGTCCGGCCGACGTGGCGCGCGGTTTCCATATAGATCGGATCTTCGGGGGTTGCGGACCCGCAATAGACGGCAATGCGTTTCATCATTCTTCCAACATCAATTGGGCGGTCGCCTTCGCGCTGCCGACGACACCCGGAATACCGGCGCCCGGATGCGTCCCGGCGCCGACGAAGTAAAGGTTCGAAATCATATCGTCGCGATTATGGGCGCGAAACCACGCGCTCTGCCATAGCACGGGTTCGAGGCTGAAGGCGCTGCCAAGATGCGCCGACAGATCGCGGCCAAAATCGGCGGGCGTATAGTGAAAACGCGTGACGAGATTGGCGCGGAGGCCCGGCGCGACGCGGCGCTCGACCTCGTCCAGGATCGCGTCGGCGAAACGCGCGCCGAAATCGCCGTCCCAGTCGGCCTTCGCCTTGCCGAGATGCGCGACGGGGGCAAGCGCGTAGAAAGTCGAATGGCCGGGGGGCGCCATGCCGGGATCGGTGATGCTGGGATGATGGAGGTAGAGCGAGAAATCGTCGGGCACCCTCCCGCCATAGATGTCATCGAGCAGCCCCTTGTAGCGCGGGCCGAAGAGGATGCTGTGGTGCGCGACGCCCGGATAGTCGCCCTTCGCCCCGAAATGGACGACGAAGAGCGATGGCGACCAGCGCTTGCGCGCCAGGCTTTTGGCGACCTTCGCCCCGCGCGAATGGTCGAGAAGATCCCTGTAGCTGTGCATCAGGTCGCCATTGCACGCGACCATGTCGGCCGCGCCCTGCCAGCCGCTGGCGGTCACCACCCCGGTCGCGCGATCGCCCTGCGTCTCGATCCGCGCCACCGGATCGCCCAGCCGGAGCACCCCGCCCAGCCGCTCGAACAATCGCACCATCGCCGCGACCAGCGCGTTGGTGCCGCCGCGCGCGAACCACACGCCGCCGTCCTTTTCGATCGTGTGGATCAGCGCATAGATGCTGCTGGTCGTCATCGGATTGCCGCCGACGAGCAGCGTGTGGAACGACAACGCCTGCCGCAGCCGTTCGTCCTTCACATAAGAGGAGACGATCGAATAGACGCTGCGCCATGCCTGATATTTCGCGAGCGCGGGCGCCGCGCGCAGCATCGCGGCGAAATCGAGGAAAGCGACCGAGCCGAGTTTCACATAGCCTTCTTCGTAAACGCCGCGCGAATAATCGAGGAAGCGTTCGTACCCCGCGATGTCGGCGGGATCGAGCTTCGCGATTTCGGCGCGCAGCGCCGCCTCGTCGTTCGAATAGTCGAAGTTGGTGCCGTCGGGCCAGTTCAGCCGGTAAAAGGGGGTGACGGGCACAAGGTCGACGTCGGCCGCCATGTCCTGACCGCTGAGCGCCCAAAGTTCATTGAGGCACGGCGGGTCGGTGATCACGGTCGGCCCGGCGTCGAAAGTGAAGCCCTCGCGCCGCCAATGATAGGCGCGCCCGCCGGGCTTGTCGCGCGCTTCGACGACCGTGGTCGCGATCCCCGCCGACTGGAGCCGGATCGCGAGCGCAAGCCCGCCGAATCCGGCGCCGATAACGATGGCCCTTCGCGTCATAGCCAGTCGAAACTCCCGATTGCCCTGATCGCCCGTCCGATAGGCACCGGCGGGCGCCCCGACAAGAGCCGCAGCCGGTCGGCACCGCTCGACGCGCCGGCGTAGAAACGCGCGATCAGCGCGGGCGACAGGCGATAGAAGCGCTGGAAGATGCGATAGCGCTCGGCCGGTTCCGCCGCGCGGAACAGCATCGCGCCGAGCATGCGGTAAAAGCGCTGGCGCCGCCAAGCCGTCGCCGCATCGGTGCGCAGCCGGGGGCCGAGATCGGCGCGATCGACGAGCGCGGGCAGCGCCGCCGCGGCGCGCACCGCGTCGGGCAGCGAATAGCCGGTCGTCGCGTGAAAGCGCCCCGCGCGCACGCCGATACGCGCCACGGCGTCGTCCCGCGGCCAGATCGCGTCGAAATCGCCCGCCATGACGACGGGCAGCCATCCGGTTTCCTCGCGCGCGACTGCACTGACCGTCCACCCGCGCGCCGCCGCATAATCGGCGATCCGGCCGCGGACCGCGCCGACGTCGAGGTCGGCATCGTCTCCATAATAAGTGTCCTCGACAAAGACGGTCTCGGCATCGAAGGGCAGGCAATAGACGAAGCGATAGCCGCCGATCTGATCGACCGTCGCATCCATCACCACGGGCTGGGTGAGGCCGTGTCCGCCCGCGACGCGCAGCGCCTGCCCGACGAATTTCTGCCAGCCGCAATCGACCCCCGCGAGGTCGCCGACCCCGCGCGCGTCGATGACGTGGCGCGCGGCGAGCCGGTCGCCGCCCTCCAGCAGCACCGATTGCGGCGCGAGCCGCGTCGCCGCCTTCGCGATCAGCCGTTCGGGCGGCAACCGCGCGGCGACCGCCTCCGCCAGCGTTTCGCTGTCGATGCTGTTGTAAGGCATGGCAATCGCGCGGCGATAGGCGGGAAAGGCAACGTCATAGCCGCTCCAGCGATGCGCGATCAGCGGCTCGATCAGCCAGCGGTCGCGCGCCGCGACGTCGCCGTCGAAAAAGGACCAGAGATGATTGCCGCCGACCGGCCCCGGCTCGATCAGCCGCACGTCGAGATCGGGGCGCCGCCGCGCCAGCGCGAGCGTTGCCAGCCCGCCGGCGAGCCCGCCGCCGACGATGGCGATGTCGCAAGAGTCGGAATCGGCGCCGTTCATCCAGCAGCCCTAGCGAGGCTGGCGGCGAGCGGCTATCGCTTTCGCATGGCAGCGCCCGATCCCGTCATCCGCTCCGCGACCCCCGACGATGCCAGGGCCATTGCCGCAATCTATGCGCACCATGTCGCGCACGGAACCGCCAGCTACGACACCGAACCGCGCAGCACGCTCGCCACCGCGGCGCTGATTTCGGAGCATCGCGGAAAGGGCTGGCCCTTTCTGGTCGCCGAGGCGGCCGGCGGCGGGATCGCGGGCTATGCCTATGCCAGCCAGTTCCGCCCGCGCGCCGCCTATGCCTGGGCGTGCGAGGACAGCATTTATGTGGCCCCGACGCAGCAAGGACGCGGGGTCGGCCGGGCCTTGCTCGCCGCGCTGCTCGACGCCGCTGAAGCATCGGGCTTCCGCACGATGGTTGCGGTGATCGGCGGCGCCGAGCCTGCGTCGGTCGCGCTCCATGCGGCGGCGGGTTTCGTCCATGCCGGGCGCCTCGCCGGCATGGGGTGGAAGCATGGGCGCTGGCTCGACACCGTCTATATGCAGCGCCCGCTCGGCGACGGCACCGCGAGCGCGCCCGCATGAGCGCCGCGCTCGCCATCGCGCTGTCGGCGCTGGCGATGACCTTCATCGTCGGTGGACGTTACCTGCTGAGCAGCGGAGGATTTGCGCTCGCAACGCGGCTCAGGCATCCCGGCCTCTATCGCGGGCTCGAAGCGCAGATGCGGCGCGAAATCGGCTGGAGCTTGGCGAGTGCGGCGATTTACGGAATTCCGGCGGGCGTCGTCGCCTGGGGCTGGCAGGCGCACGGCTGGACGCGCATCTACACCGACGTCCACGCCTTTCCGCTCTGGTATCTGCCGGTCAGTCTCTTCGTCTATCTGCTACTTCACGACACATGGTTCTATTGGACGCATCGCTGGATGCACCAGCCGCGACTGTTCCGTATCGCGCATGCCGTGCATCACCAGAGCCGGCCGCCGACCGCATGGGCGGCGATGAGCTTTCACCCGTGGGAAGCGATCACCGGCGCGATCGTCATTCCGGCGCTGGTCTTCATCGTTCCCATCCATGTCGCGGTGCTCGGCCTCGTGCTCGCGATCATGACGCTGATGGGGGTCGGCAATCATATGGGGTGGGAGATGTTCCCGCGCGCACTCGTTCATGGACCGGTAGGGCGCTGGCTGATAACGGCGACGCACCATGAGCAGCATCACGCCGCCTATCGGGGGAATTATGGTCTTTACTTCCGCTTCTGGGACAAGGCGTGCGGCACCGATATCGGGCTGGGCAGCTTTGGCGGGACTGCTGCCGCTGCCGGTCGCGGCGACCGCGCCGCCGCCTCACGCCCCGATGCCCGGCCCGACGGTTGAAGTCAGCATTACCGGCCTGCGCAACGTCAAGGGACAGATTCTTGTCTGCCTGACCGCCAACCCAAAGGCCTTTCCCGATTGCAGCAAGGACAAGGCGTCGGTGCAAATGGCGGTAAAGGCGGCCGACGCCGGCGATTTCAAAATCCGCGGAGTCGCCGCCGGAACCTATGCCATCGCAGTGGTCCATGACGAGAATGGCAACAACAAGATGGACATGGCGCTGTTCCTGCCAAAGGAAGGCTTCGGCTTTTCGCGCGACCCGGCGATCCGCATGGGGCCCCCGAAGTTCAAATCGGCGAGCTTTGCCGTCACCGGCGACATGCGCCAGTCGATCAAGATGAAATATATGCTGTAAAAAGCGGAGGCCGCGGCAGTTTCGGGGTAGAAAGCGGGCGTTGCTGCCAACCGCTTTGGGTTCCCCGGCGATAGCCGGGCGCCAAGAGTATCGAACGCCGCCGCTGGTGCTGGGAAGCTCTGGACCCCGGCCTTCGCCGGGCGACACATCAATGCCGGACGACAGACGAATATCCGTCGCTGGCGCGGATCGTCACACCCATTGGGTGGGCAAGGGAATATGATGTGGCCCGACGACAAAAAGAAAAAGGGGCCGGTTTGCACCGACCCCTCCGAATTTCCCGTCGCGCCGGTAATCAGCTCGGGATGATCTGGAGGTCCAGATGGTCCGAATCGAAGCCGTTCTCGCCCGGAACCGCGGCGATCGGCCGTTCGCGGATGCGGGGGCCGGTTGCGCGGCTGAGCACGGCCTGGCCCGAACCGTTGAGCAGAATTTCATCGCTGCCGGCGATGATGCGCGTCCCGACGAGCGTGCCCGGCGCGTAGCTGACGACCAGCTCATAGCCCGTGGGCGCGTTGCAATATTCGCGGAACGAGCCGAGCGATACCGCGTCGCCCTCGATCGCGCCGAAGCCGGTCAGCTGATGATTGACGGTGCAGTTGACCGCGACCGTCGCAAACAGGTTGAAGCCGTACGAGGCGGCCAGCGCCGTCGTCGGTACTGCCACGAGCGCGGCGCCCGCGAGAGCAATCGAAAGTTTCCGTTTCATTCGCCACCCTTTCCGCCCGAATTGGCCGAAGTGTTGGATGGTGATTAGCCGCGCACATCTAATATTCAGTTAAGTGCCCACGCGAAAAAGCGCCGGAACCCGGCGCTTTCTGCCCATGAAGGTCGGAAATTTAAGCGCTTAGCGCGCGGTGACGGAGATCGAGATCACGTCGCTGTAGGTGCCGGCACGGCGATCGCTGACGTCGCCGATGATGAACTGGATCGGCAGCGAGTCGCGGCGATAGCCATTGCCGGTCGGTCCAGACAGGCGGCTGGTGCCGGCCAGATTCACCGCGGTTCCGCCGACGGCAATCGAATAAGGCACCGTCCAGTCGCTGGCGCCGAGGCGCAGCTTGCCCGAATTGGCCGAGGTCACTTGCAGATCATATTGACCGGTGCTGCTGACGCGCAGCTGCAGCGGCACGGGCGCGACGCCGGTGCGCAGTTCGCCCAGGTCGACGACGGCGTGCCCGTCGCTCATCGAATAGGCGCCCGACAGGCCCATGCGCGCCGACGGCAGCACCTCGAGGCCGAGAACGACCTGCGTCCCGCCGAGCGAGCGGAAGCTGCGGTCCTGCGCCTCGATGCTGACGTCCTGGGTGAAGGTGCCCGAATCGCGGACGTCTTCGGGATTGGCGACGAGCTTGTAGAGCAGCGTCTTCGATTCATTGGGCGCCAGCACCAGCTCGCGCTGCGACGGCGTGCGCAGCGAGCGGCCGGCGCGCGGTGTCACATCCTGCGAATCGGTGAGGTTGACGAGCGCATAGCCGATGCGCTTGCCCGTCCCCTTCGACAGACCGAACGGCGGCTGCGTCAGGTCGAACAGCGGCGCAAAGCGGCATTCGGACCCGCCGTCATTGATATAGGTGACGCTGAACGTCCCTTCGGGCAGCGAGCCGCCATAGGGATCGTAGCCGGAGATCATCCAGCTCGTCGGCGCGGCGTTCATCCGCACCATGCAGTCGGTCGGGCGTGCCGAATTGGCCGACTGGGCAAAGGCGGGAGCGGCCATCAGCGTGGCGGCGAGCAAAAGCGATGCGCGAAGCATGGAAGCCTCCTATTTGAACGAGCCCGACTTCACGATGCCGAGATCGACGAGACCGGTCGTATCGGCCGGAACGGTAAATTCGAATGCCCTGTCGACCGTGCCGTTGGGGCCATAGGTTTCGACAAGATAGCGGCGGCCGGGCAGCAGGTTCGACACCGCGAAGCGCCCCACCGAATTGGTGAAGAAGGGCGTCGGCTGCGGATTGTCGCCTTCCTTGACGTCGAGCAGCGTGACGCGCCCGCCGATCAGCGACACCGGCTTTTCGGGGGTGAGCATCAGCGTGCCGATCGCGCTCGCAAAGGCGTCGGTGCCGACGCGCACGGCATAGCCGCTCTTGTACGGCGGGTGGACGCGGAACACGCCGGGGCCGGTGTCATATCCCGGCGGCGGATCCTGCACGTCATATTGCACCGACTGGGTGGTGTAGGAGCCGAGGAAATTATGCACCGCCGCGCCGAGCGCGCCGCTGCGCGCGATATAGTCGTTCTGCGCGAGCGACTGGCCCACGACCACGTCGCGCTTGCCGAGATTCTCGTGCGCCTTGAGCAGCATGAAGCTGTCGTTGATGCGGCGACCCAGCCCGACCATGCCGCCGGTATAGGCGATTGTCGTGCCCACGCGCAGCGTCGTCGCGTTGATGTCCGCGATGCTTGAAAGGCTGGGGCCGAAGGTCGCATGGCTGAGCGTCGCGTCGAAGCGATTTGCCGAGTAGCTAACGTAGCCGACCGCCTGCGCGCTTTGATCCTGCCGTGTCAGGACGCCACCGAAGCCGACGCTGTTGAGCTGGTTAAGGCCGCTCTGATTATAGGATAGCTCGGCCAGATTGTTGCGGCTTTCGTAACGCGCCTCGGCGCGGCGGCGATAGTCGGGCTGGAAGACCAGGCCGACAAGGACGCTAAACCCCGTAGAGTCCGAAAATGCAGCAGGAAATTTTGAATATTCCACGCCCGCGCGGAACGTCCATTCGCGGTCAAACCGGTAATAGCCGGTGGTGCCGACACGGTAGCTGTCACCAAGATTTCCGCGGCCCTTGATGTATGACGCGGTCGAGGTTGTCAGGAATTTCTGACTGAATTGATGCGTATATTGGGCCGACGCCGTGAAGGAGGTTGTGTTGATCCCCAGAATATTGCTCAGCGTCGAAAAATGCGGCGACGTGTAATCGGCGCGGATCGTCAGGCTGTCCGACAGGCCATTGCGATCGAAATAATGCTCGTAGCTGACCCCGCCGGCAAAGCCCGTGCCAGCCTCTTTGGAATGGCTGCCGGCCGCATCGAGCAATATCCTGCCGCCATTGCCCAGAACAAACTGCGTTTGGCCGGAGAGCGTTTGAACGTCCTTGCTGGCTTGCAGTCCGACGCCGATCGCCGGTGCGTTGAGAAAGGCCTTGCGGAAGAAGCCCGTGAAGGCGACCGGCCCCTTATAGTCCGGCGCATAACCGAAACGTTGGCTCGTGGGCCCGATATAGGCACCATATTCATAATCGCCCGGATCGAGGTCGATCGGGTCGAGATATTGCTGATACGACAGATTCTGCACTGCGCCGCTGTTGTCGGTGACCTGAATCTGGATGTCATTGCTGCCTGCGACGAGCGGCAGCGAACTGAAGTCATAGCGGCCGGGCTGCAAGCGCAATTCGCGATAGAGCGAGCCGTTGCGCAGGAAGCGCACGGTCGATTCTCGCTGCAGAACCAGTTGGCGATCGGCTTGCAGGATGGCTGCACGAAAGGTGTTGAATCGCCGCTGCTGGCGCAGCACACCAATGCCGCCCATCTGGACATAGGCTTGCTGGCCGCGGATCTCGACGTCAAGGTCACCGAGATACCAGCGGCGATAATCTTCGGGCTGATCGTAAACCAACCGCGCATAGTTGCGCTGGAACTTATAACTGTCACCGCTCAGCGTGAATTGCTGGCCGAACTGCGCATCGCCTTCGAATACGATCGGACCCACCCGGATCGCGCCGTCGAAATTGATCGTCGGCGGATCGGCGTGGTTGCTGCCTTCCCATATATAGGTCTGGATCACGCTGAGGTTCAAATAGGCCGAAAAATTCTCGGGCTGCAGCGTGACGTCATCCATATCGTCTTTGGGCGGCGCGAACAGATCGACCGTCGAGCGCTGATCGGCGGACACCTGGACGACGACGACCGCAAGCGTACTGGGATCGTAAGTCAAGCCAACGCCGGTCTCGGCAAGGTCGTCGGGGCCGAATTGCGTTTTGCCGTCCAGATGCGCCGCCAGCTTGGCATGCGCCTCATCGTTGAGGATCGGTTTCAGCAACTTGAGGAAGGTGGCCGTCTCGAGCAGGAAACGGTCGTCGGCGGTCAGCCGCATCGGAATGTCGCCGAGGCTGCGGCTGAGGAAGGTCAGCGGCACCGTCATGTCGATGTCGCGGTCGTAGGGATTGATATCGGGCCGTCCGTAAGGCCCCATCGGTACCTGCGGCAGGCCGAGGTCGGGCTCGGTCGGCGTGGGGGCAGGCGTCGGCGTTGGTGTGCCGGGCAGCGGGATGCTGGTCGGCGGCGTGCTGGGCGCCGGTGTGGGAGCCGGGGCAGGCGTAGGTTGGGCTGTCCCCGCCCGCTGGGGCAGGGGAATCGAAACCTGCGCGGCGGCGGTGCTGGCCCAAAGGGCCGGCAAAGCGACCGAGCAAAGGGCCGCCCGCATCCTCATTTTGCGAAGGTCAGCTTGATCGGGCCGGGGCCGAAGCCCGGGACCGGCAGGTTGAAGGTGCGCTCACCCTGCGCCGGGACATAGCCGGTGCCGACGACGCGCGACAATTCTTCGGGCGACACATCGACGCGCAGGAACTTGCCATCCCGGTCGGTGCCTTCGAGGTGCCAGCCGAAATTAGCCATCATCGCGTGGCGGCGACCGTCGTTGCGCAGTGTGACCGCAACGCCGTCCTGCAACGGCGGCTTTTCGGTCGCGCCCGGCAGCGCCGGCGGCTGATATTCGGCCTGACGAACATCGGTCGGCTTGACGTCGGGCTTGGCGCCCGGCGGCGCGACAACAACGAGCGCGCGCATATTATAGAGAACCTGAACCTGTGCCGACGCCGAATCCTCGGTACCGGGCTCGAAGGCCACGGGAAGCTGTTCGACGGAGACATAATAAGCCTGCGACGTCGGAATTTCGGGGTCGCCCACCCATTGCAGGCGGATCACCTGGCGTCCGCCGGGCGGCAGCGCGCCTTGCGGCGGAAAAATCAGGAACTTGTCGTCGGCCGGTGTTTCGGTGATCTTGCCGTCCTTGTCGATTTCCATGCGATAGACGCGCGTCTGGAAAGCGAGCTTGCCGGGGTTGATATTCTGAACCTCGATACGTGCGACCGCGCTGGTGCCGCGCGTTTCCATTTCGACGACCATCGGCGAAACGCGCATCGCATAAGCCGCGGGGACAAGAATGAACAGCGCGGCAACCACCGCCAGCAGCGCCTTCGACTGGCGCTTCAGCACGGACAAGATAGCCATGATTCCCCTTCCCCCCTGAATTTCACAGAATAATTGCATTCATTCATAAAGAAAGGGGAAAGATTGCTCTTCCCCCTTTCCCTGATTTTACGCCGAGGCTTAGAGAGCCTTGAGCGTCAGCGTGGTCGTGCCGGTGTAGTTGCCAGCGACGAGGCCCTTGCTGGTGACAGCCGGAGCGTTGAAGTCGATCGTCATCGCCGAGCGCCATGCACCCTGCTGCAGCGTGCCGTCGAGCGAGTTCGCACCAACGGTCAGGCTCTGCGGAGTGCCAGCGGTGACAGCGTTGAACGCAACACCCGTCCAAGCCGCCGAAACGGTGTACGGAATGTTGTTCTGGAACTGGTTCGTGTCATAACCGCTCGCGGTCTGGTTCACGAGGCCAGCGGCATCGTTCTTGGCGATCTTGACTTCGTTGTTGAAGTTGCAGCCAGCGGTCAGCGTTTCGATGTTGGCGAACGCCGGGCCGACCATTTCGAAAGCGTTGTTGACGTTTTCGTTGTTGCCGGTGCGGACGCCGATCACGCCGAAGTCGATGTTCGTCGCATTCGAGTTGTTGCCAGCATAGAACGAGCAGTCCTTGTTCACCGTGCCCGACAGGTTGAACGCAACGTTCACGGTCGGGGTCGCGGTTTCGCTGTCGCTCGGCGCATCGGCAACCGCAGTGTAGCGCGTGCCGACCTGGAGAGCGACGCCCAGTTCACCAGCAACCAGCCCGACATTGCCGAAGAAAGGAATCGGCTGCGGGTTGGTGATCGTGTACGGAATCGGAGCCGTACCCGCATAGTGACGCTGGTTGGTCTGCGCAGCGGCCGGCGAAGCGATGCCGACAAGAGCGATGGCGGCAACGGCGCCGGTAAGAATCTTCTTCATAACCTTCTTCCCTCATTTTTGAACCGCGCCCCCGTCGCGGGGAGGCGGCTGTTCATATGCACCGGCTGGTCGGAGAACCCAGGGGGTCGGTGCCACCCCCAGGGCCTGATCCGTCCGCGAAGTCGCCCCTCGCGAAGGAATCTCGTCAGATCGGAGACACGGTGATCGTGATCGTCTCCGAATAATCGCCTGCCAGCAGCATCCCGGCCTCGCCCGTGGGCTGACCCAGTTCGACCGCCAGCGTCATGCCGTCGGTGGCGATGCCGCCGTTGCTGGAAATCACGCCGCCGGCCTGAAGCTGGGCGCTGTTGAAGCTTTTGCTGATCGTTTGCGACGACGGGAAACGCACCGGCATCTGCACCGCCAGATTATAGGGCAGCTTGCCGCCATAGGGGCCCTGGCCGTTCGGCATGCTGGTGTGCGTCAGCGCGCCGTTGGCGCCCTTGATCGTCATCGTGAAGGGGACGTTGCAATCGAAGGCGACGCGCGTCTGGATGCCCAGCCCGCGGCGTTCGAGGTTGCCGAAATTCATGTCGGGGATGCTGCCCATGCCGCAATGTTCGCGAATCGACCCGCTGACCGCGATGTCGATCGACCGGGCGTTTTCGATTTCGCCCGCGACGGCGGGCGAAGCGAATGCAAACGCAGCAAGCGCGATAAGCAGCGGACGCATGGCTCTCCCCTCAAAAAAACCTAGAACGGTTTCCGACCGGCTCATTGGCGGTCTCGGGCAACTGGATGCCCGGGGAAGTCGCGACCCGACTCACCCCCCCTTTCCGTTAAGACGAATTTAATACGACGGTTCAGTTAGATGTGAACCCCCAAAATGGCAGTTTGGCAAGATTAGACACCGGCGATGCCATTAGAAGCATTGAAAATTACCGGAGTTACGGGGGTTTCGACGGTTAATCCGAAAATCGGCCTCGCGGGCCGCTTTTGCGGCCGTCCTGATATGGAACAGTGGCGGTTAACTTCTTAACGCAAAAGCGACCGATATTTGGCGCCGGATCGGCGCTTTTCTGCGCCGTGGCGGGGCGGACGCGCGGTGAGTCGCGGCAACAAAGCGCGGCTTTCGGGCGTTTCTGTCGGTCGCCATCCCGGTTTGCGGGGTGCAAGAACAGAAAGTCGCCATGTCCAGCCTGCCCCGGCGCGCATCCGCGCCCCGAAATCCCGCGGGACCATCCGCCGGCCTCTTCGCTCGCGTCCTCGGCTCGCCGCTGTTGGCGCACGTACCGGACGAAGCGCGCGTGCGCATTAACCCCTCGCTTACCCTGCGCTGCGACAAGCAGCCGCCTATGGTCATTCACGGAACGATGGTTGAGCCCCCCGCGGGCGAAGGGCAGCAGCGGGCGGATCGCCTGCGGCTCAATCTTGCTGTGGCGGGCGCGGTGGCGCCCGGCCAAGGCACCGAGGTCATCGTCCACAATCTGTCGGTCAGCGGCGTGTTGATCGAAACCGCCGCCGATCTGATGATGGGGCAGGATATCGCAATCGCCTTGCCCGAGGCGGGCGATGTCGTCGCCTCGGTCGTATGGCAGAGCGAGCGGCTTTATGGCTGTCGCTTCCGCCAGCCGTTGCCGCGCGCGGCGCTCAGCGCGGCGCGGCTGCGCAACCCGCTCCCCTCCGATTTCGATCCCGCCGACCGGGCCGAGGCCGACACCGATGCCGATGCGGAGGAGACGCTTGGCGCGCGGCTGCGGCGGCTGCGGCAGGCGCGCGGGCTGAGCCTCGCGGGGCTCGCCCAGGCGGCGGGTCTCAGCAAACCGAGCATCTGGGCGTGGGAAAATGGTACCACCGCGCCGCGCCGCACCAGCCTGCTCGCGCTGGCGCGTGCACTCGATGTTCCCGAACAGCAGCTGAGCGGCGTCGCCGCGATGGTCGGCCTGCGCGCCTCGGCGCGCGCCGAGGCGGATGCCGAAAGCGACATGCTGAAAGTCGAGATTGCAGCGGCGCGCCGTCGCATCGCGCTCGCCGCGGGTGTCGATGCCGCCAGCGTGCGGATCATGATCGAATTGTAACGCCGCCGCGGGCGGTTCAGGCGGACGCTTCGGGCGCTCCGCCCTCTTCCTCGCGGCGCAACCGGCGCGCCAGCCGCTCATTGCGGATCGCCGCCTCGCGCAGCCGCCGCGCCAGAAACGGGTCGTCGCTCGCGTCGGCCTTCAGCCGCGCGACCCGGGCGAGTTGCTCGTAATAAATGGCGTCGCGAATCGGTTCCACGCCGCCTCGTTAGCATGATCGCCGCCCGCGCCAGCAGCGACGGGCCCCGAAACTGTCGCCTTTTGGGACAGCGGCGCGGCTAGCCTGCCGTGTCGGGGCGCCAGCCGCGATAGAAGGTTTCGACCGCGGCCTCGACGTCGGCCTGCAGCCGCTCGACATCGTCGGGGTCGGTCATGCCGAGGATCGCAAACTGATAGAGGCCCGACTGGCAGAGGCCCGCAAAATGCTGGACGGCGCGCATCGGATCGCCAGAGCGCAGCTCGCCCCGCGCCATCTTGGCCGCCACCCACTCGGCGGCGCGCGCCTTGCCACGGCGCGGCCCGCGGTCATAGAATGTCTTCGACAGGTGCGGAAAACGCTCGGCCTCGCCCACGACCAGGCGAAACAGCGACAGCAGGGGCGTCGCGGTCAATTTGGTCATCAGCACATTGCCGAACCGGCGCAGCACGTCGGGCACCGGCTCGTCGAGCGGCAGGTCGATGGCCAGCGCGTCGCCATAGCGTTCGACAATATCGTCCACCACCGCTTCGAACAGATCCTCCTTCGACGGAAAATAGGTCCAGAGCGTTGTTTTCGAGCCGCCGACCTTGCTGGCGATCGAAGACATGGTGGTGCCGGCATAGCCATTGGCAAAGAAGAGTTCGCGCGCGGCGTCGACGAACGCCTTGCGGCGCGCGGTCGCGGCATCATCCATCACAACCGTACTATCTGGTATCATTTCCGTTGACAAGCCATCCACCAAAGTCCAATGGCGCATGATACCAGCTAGTATCGTTGGAAGCCATGCCCCGATCATTTTTCCTCTCAACCGCAGTTTTCTGCCTGTTGGCGGGTTGTGCCAGCGTTCCCGATCTCGGGCAGAAGCCCGCGCCGGTCGCCGCCGCGGCGCTCGATTCGCAGACGACTCTGGCCGATCAGGCGGGCGCCTGGCCGGTCGAGGGGTGGTGGCGGGGCTTCGGTGACCCGCAACTCGATGCGCTGATCGACGAAGGGCTGGCGGGATCGCCCGACATTGCGGTGGCCGCAGCGCGCGTGCGCGCCGCGGAGGCGCTGGCGCAGCAGGCGGGGGCCGCGCTGCTCCCGCGTGTCGGCATCCAGGGCAGCGCCGGCGGCGTCCAGCAAAGCAAGAATATGGGAATCCCGCCGGCTTTCGTTCCCGACGGCATTCAGGATACCGGCAGCATCGCCGCAACCTTCGGCTTCGATCTCGACTTGTGGGGAAAGAACCGCGCAGCGCTGGCGGCGGCCACGTCCGAAGCCGAAGCGGCGCGCGTCGATGCTGCGCAGGCGCGGCTGATGCTGACGACCGGGATTGCCACCGCTTACGCCGATCTGGCGGGCTATTATGCCGATCTCGACGTTGCGCAGGACGCGATCCGTATCCGCGGCGCGAGCGCCGATCTGTCGGCGAAGCGCACCGCCGCCGGGCTCGACAATCAGGCGACGCAGCGGCAGGCCGAAAGCCGTGCCGCCTCGGCGCGCGGCGATGTCGCCGCGATCGAGGAGGCGATCGCGCTCACCCGCAACCGCCTTGCCGCCCTGCTCGGCGCCGGTCCCGATCGCGGCCGGACCATCGCGCGTCCGGCGCTTGCGGCGCCGTCGCTCGCGCTGCCGCCGCAGGCGGGGATCGACCTGGTCGGCCGGCGACCCGACATTGTCGCGGCCCGGCTGCGGGCCGAAGCGGCGGCGAAGCGCATCGACGTTGCACGTGCCGCCTTTTATCCGAACATCAACCTGTCGGCGCTCGTCGGGCTCCAGTCGCTCGGGCTGTCGAACTTGTTCAAGACCGGGTCCGAATATGGCAATGGCGGCGCGGCGATCAGCCTGCCGATCTTCGAGGGCGGGCGGCTGCAGGGCCAGTATCGCGGGGCGCGGGCCGATTATGACGGCGCCGTCGCCAATTACGACCGCGCGCTCGTCGCCGCGCTGCGCGATGTCGCCGACATCGTCGCCAGCCGTGACGCCATAGCGCGCCAGCTTGCCGACCGGCGCGACGCGCTGAAGGCCGCGGCCGACGCCGCCAACCTTGCCGGGCTGCGCTACCGTGCCGGCCTTTCCAACCAGCTTGCGCAGCTCACCGCTGAGGATAGCCAGGTCGCGCTCGCGCGCGCGGTCGCCGACCTCGAAGCGCGCCGGCTTTCGCTCGACATTGCCCTGATCCGTGCCCTGGGCGGCGGATTTGCGGCCGCATCGCCAACAGGAGACAAGCAATGACCGATACTCCCGCGGTCGACAGCGAAACCCCCGCCGCCGCCGAGGGGCGCCCGGCGACGCGCCGCAAGGCGCTGCGCATCCTTGCGCTCGTCGTGGTGACGATCGCGGCGCTGTGGGGCATCTGGTATTTCCTGACGCAGGCCGGGCGCGTGTCGACCGACAATGCCTATGTCGGCGCCGATTCGGCCGCGGTTACCGCGCTCGTCTCCGGCCCCGTCAAAGAGGTGCGCGTCAGCGGCACCCAGGCGGTGAAAAAGGGCGATGTTCTCGTCATCCTCGACGATGCCGATCAGCGCATCGCGCTTGCCGATGCCGAAGCTGCGCTGCGACAGGCACGCCAGCGCTATGGCCAAGCGAGCGCCAATGCCGACGCGGCGCGGGCGCGCGTTTCGGCGCGCGGCGCCGATATTGCGCAGGCCCGCGCGCGGCTTCGCGACGCCGATGCGGCGGTGGCGAAAGCGCGCGCCGAACTGGCCCGCCGTGAAGGCCTCGCCGGGACGGGCGCTGTGTCGGGCGAAGAATTGACCGCGGCGCGCACCGCCTTTGCATCGGCCAGCGCGGCGCGCGATCTTGCCGCGGCGGCGATCGCTTCGGCCGAAGCGACGCGCGGTTCGGCGAGCGGCGATCTCGGTGCCGCCGAAGCGGTGGTGCGCGGCACGACGATCGAGACCGCCCCCGATGTTGCCGCGGCGCAGGCGCGGTTAGAGAAGGCGCAACTCGATCTTGAGCGCACGATCATCCGCGCCCCCGTCGCCGGTATCGTCACCAATCGTCAGGTCCAGGTCGGCCAGCGGATCGCGGCCGGCGCACCGATCATGGTGATCGTTCCGATCGCCACCGCCTATGTCGACGCCAATTACAAGGAAAGCCAGTTCCGCAAGATCCGCATCGGCCAGCCGGTCGAGCTCACCTCCGACTATTATGGCGGCGATGTCGTCTATCACGGCAAGGTGATCGGGATCGCGGGTGGGACGGGCGCCGCCTTTTCGCTGATCCCCGCCCAGAATGCGACGGGCAATTGGGTGAAGGTGGTGCAGCGCCTGCCGGTGCGCATCGCGCTCGATCCCAAGGAATTGCAGGCGCATCCGCTTCGCGTCGGCCTGTCGATGGAAGCGACGATCGACACGCGCGGAAAGTGAGCTGAACGATGGCCAGCGCCGCCGCATCCGCCGTATCGACACCGGCCGGGCCGCAGCCGCTGAGCGGCGTCAAGCTGCTCGCCGCGGCCTTCGCGCTCGCGCTCGCCAATTTCGTCGTCGTGCTCGATTCGACGATCGCCAATGTCTCGGTCCCCCATATCGCGGGCGGCCTTGCCGTATCGCCGACGCAGGGAACCTGGGTGATCACAAGCTATGCCGTCGCCGACGCGATCAGCGTCCCGCTCACCGGCTGGCTCGCCGCGCGGTTCGGCACGGTGCGCTGGTTCATCGTGTCGATCGTCGGCTTCGGTATCTTCTCCTTCCTGTGCGGCATTTCGCGCACGCTCGACGCGCTGATCCTGTTCCGCGTCCTGCAGGGGCTTGCGGGCGGGCCGCTGATGCCGCTGTCGCAGATATTGCTGCTGCGCATCTTTCCGAAGGAAAAGGCCGGTATCGGGCTCGCGATCTGGTCGATGACGACGACGACGGCGCCGATTCTGGGGCCGATTCTGGGCGGGCTGATCAGCGACAATTGGAGCTGGCCCTGGATTTTTTTCATCAACCTGCCCGTCGTCGCTGTCTGTGCCTTCGGCGTCGGCAGCATGCTTGGCGCGTTCGAGACGAAGAAGGCGAAGATGCGGATCGACATCGTCGGCCTCATCCTGCTCGTCCTGTCGGTCGGCTCTTTTCAGGTCATGCTCGACACCGGGCGTGAGCACGACTGGTTCGGATCGGCATGGATCGTCATGCTGGCGATCGTCGCCGCGATCAGCTTCGCTGCCTTTCTGATCTGGGAGCTGACGGACGCCAATCCGGTGGTCAATGTCCGGGTCTTCCGCTTTCGCGGCTTCAGTTTCGCGACCGTCGCCATCTCGCTCGGCTTCGGGGCCTTTTTCTCGCAGGTCGTGCTGACGCCGCTGTGGTTGCAGCAGGTGGCGGGCTACACCGCGACCGAAACCGGTTTCATCGTCGCGTGGATCGGCTGTTTCGCTGTGCTCTTCTCGCCATTGGCGGCGGGGCTGCTGACCAAGATCGATGTGCGGATCACCGTCTGCGCGGGCATCTTGTGGATGGCGCTGATGTCGATCCTGCGCGCGCGCTGGAATACCGACGTCGATTATTGGAGCCTCGCGCTGCCGCATCTGCTGCAGGGGATGGGCATGCCCTTCTTCTTCGTCGGGCTGACCGCGCTGGCGCTGAGTTCGGTACCGGCGAAGGATCAGACCTCGGCGGCCGGCCTGATGAGCTTCCTGCGCACCCTGAGCGGCGCGATCGGCACCGCCATCGCGACAACGGCGTGGGACGACGCAAGCCGCGTATCGCGCGCCGAACTGGTGCCCGCGCTCAACGGCGCGGCCGAGACGATGGACAAGATGCAGAATGCCGGGCTGACGACCGAACAGGCGCGCGCCGCGCTTGACCGGATCGTCGATGTTCAGGCCTCGACGCTCGGTGTGCTGCATATCTTCCTCGCCGCCGGGACGGTCTTCGTCATCGCGGCAGCGGCGGTGTGGCTGATCCCGCGGCCCAAGACGATCTCGATGGGCGCTTCGCACTAGCTCCGATCGGGCTTCGCACCGGCGGACAGCCGTGCTAGGCGCGCGCCCATGCTGACGATCAACAATCTGACCGTGCGACTGGGCGGCCGCACCATCCTCGACCGCGCGAGCGCTAGCCTGCCACCGAAAAGCCGCACCGGACTGATCGGCCGCAACGGTGCGGGCAAGTCGACGCTGATGAAGGCGATGATCGGCGAGCTGGAGGCCGACGACGGCGGGATTGAAATGCCGCGCAAGACGCGCCTCGGCTATATCGCGCAGGAAGCGCCGAGCGGCAGCGCGACGCCGTTCGAAACAGTTCTCGCCGCCGATACCGAACGCGCCGACCTGCTCGAACGATCAGAGATCGAAACCGACCCCGACCGGCTCGCCGACATTCACGAGCGGCTGATCGCGATCGACGCCTATACCGCGCCGGCGCGTGCCGCGCGCATCCTGATCGGGCTCGGCTTCGACGAGGATATGCAGGGGCGCCCGCTCGACAGCTTTTCGGGCGGGTGGAAAATGCGCGTTGCGCTCGCCGCGCTGCTCTTTTCGAACCCCGACCTGCTGCTGCTCGACGAACCGTCGAACCACCTCGACCTCGAAGCGACGATGTGGCTTGAAAGCTTCCTGCGCGCCTATCCGGGGCAGCTTGTCGTGATCAGCCATGAACGCGACCTGCTCAACAATGTGGTCGACCATATTCTGCATCTCGAAGGCGGGAAGGTGACGCTCTACGCCGGCGGCTATGACGCGTTCGAGCGCCAGCGCGCCGAACGCGCGGCGCAGCTTGCGGCGGCGAAGGCGGCGCAGGACGCGCAGCGCGCCAAATTGCAGGACTATATCGCCCGCAACAGCGCGCGCGCCTCGACCGCGAAGCAGGCACAGTCGCGCGCCAAGCAACTCGCCCGGATGCAGCCGATTGCGGCGATCGCCGACGATCCGAGCCTGGTGTTCGATTTCCCGAGCCCCGGTGACGAACTCAAGCCGCCGCTGATCACGCTCGACCTTGCCAGCGTCGGCTATACGCCCGGCGCGCCGGTGTTGCGCCGCCTGAACCTGCGTATCGATCCCGACGATCGCATTGCGCTGCTCGGCCGCAACGGCAACGGCAAGACGACGCTCGCGCGCCTGCTCGCGGCGCAGTTGAAGCCTGAAGATGGCGGCATGGCGGTCGCCGGCAAAATGCGCGTCGGCTATTTCACCCAATATCAGGTCGAGGAACTCGACGGCGCCGATACTCCGCTCGGCCATATGACGCGCGTGATGGCGGGCAAGACCCCCGGCGCGGTGCGCGCGCAACTGGCGCGCTTCGGCTTTTCGGGTAACAGGGCGACGACCGAGGTCGGCAAGCTGTCGGGCGGTGAACGGGCGCGGCTCGCTCTCGCGCTGATCACGCGCGAGGCGCCGCACCTCTTGATCCTCGACGAGCCGACCAACCACCTCGACGTCGATGCGCGCGAGGCGCTGGTGCAGGCGCTTAACGGCTTCGAGGGCGCGGTGCTGATCGTCAGCCACGACCGCCATATGCTCGAACTCTCGGCCGACCGGCTGGTCCTCGTCGACGACGGAACGGCGCGCGATTTCGACGGCAGCATGGACGACTATGTCGCCTTCATCCTCGGCAAGTCGCCGTCGGGTGACGATGCGAAGGCGGCGCCCGCGAAGCCAAAGGATGCAAAGGCGGCGCGGCAGGAGGCGGCGAAGGCGCGCGAGGCCCAGGCGGCATTGCGCAAGACCGCCAAGGATCATGAGGCGCGCGCGGCCAAGCTTGCGCAGCAGGTCAGCGCCATCGACCGCGCGATGTTCGACCCCGCGAGTGCCGACCCGGCGCTTGCCAAGCTGACGATGGGCGACCTCGCGCGGCGCCGCGGCAAGCTTGCCGCCGAACTGGAAAATGTCGAGGCGGCGTGGATGGAAGCGCTCGAGGCGATCGAGGAAGCGGCGTAGTCGTTGAGACAAGAAGCGCCGTCCCCGCGCAAGCGGGGGGGGGGCTGTCGGCCTTGCTCTTCGTCGATGCGGAGACCTCCAACGGCCCCCGCCTGCGCGGGGGCGACGGTCTATCTGAAACGCCCCGGCATTGACTCGCGGCCCGTGATCCCGCATAATAGTTTCAATTGAAACCATATTAAGGGACTGACCATGGCTGACCTGTTCGACAATCCGCTGGGCCTCGACGGCTTCGAATTCGTCGAATTTTCGGCCCCCGAAAAGGGCATGCTCGAACCGGTGTTCGAACGCATGGGTTTCACGCGTATCGCGCGGCACCGCTCGAAGGATGTGGCGCTTTGGCGGCAGGGCGACATCAACCTGATCGCCAATTACGAACCCAAATCGCCCGCCGCCTATTTCGCCGCCGAGCATGGCCCGTCGGCGTGCGGCATGGGATGGCGTTGCCGCGACGCGGCGAAAGCCTATGCCGAGGCGATTGCGCGCGGAGCCGAGCCGGTGGAGGTCAAGACCGGCCCGATGGAATTGCGCCTGCCCGCGATTCGCGGCATCGGTGGCTCGATCATCTATCTGATCGACCGCTATGGCGACGGGCTGAACATCTATGACATCGACTTCGTCTATGAAGACGGCGTCGACCGCCATCCCGAAGGGGCGGGGCTGAAGGTGATCGATCACCTAACGCACAATGTCTATGGCGGGCGCATGGCGCATTGGGCGGCTTTTTACGAACGCATCGCGGGCTTCCGCGAAATCCGCTATTTCGACATCAAGGGCGAATATACCGGCCTGACCTCGAAGGCGATGACCGCTCCCGACGGCAAGATCCGCATTCCGCTGAACGAAGAAGGCGCGGGCGGCGGCGGCCAGATCGAGGAATATCTGCGCGCCTATAATGGCGAGGGTATCCAGCATATCGCCTTCAGCTGCGACGATCTCTACGCGTCGTGGGACAAGCTCAAGGCGCTCGGCAATCCCTTCGCGCCGTCGCCGCCTGCAACCTATTACGAGATGCTCGCCGACCGCTTGCCGGGGCATGGCGAGCCGGTCGATGAACTGAAATCGCGCGGTATCCTGCTCGACGGATCGACGACCGAGGGCGATCCCCGCCTGCTGCTCCAGATTTTCGGGCAGACCGTTATCGGACCCGTTTTCTTCGAATTCATCCAGCGCAAGAAGGATGAGGGCTTTGGCGAGGGCAATTTCACCGCGCTGTTCAAGTCGATGGAACTCGACCAGATCCGCCGCGGCGCGCTCACTGTCGAGGAGCCCGCCGAATGACGAGCCCGATCAAATTGGGCGGCGTACATCACGCCGCCTATCGCTGCCGGGACGCGAAGGAGACGGTCGAATGGTATGAGGCCATGCTCGGCATGACCTACACGACCGCCTTTGCCGAGGATCATGTGCCGTCGACCGGCGAATATGATCCGTATATGCACGTCTTCCTCGACGCGGGGAACGGCAATATCCTTGCCTTTTTCGAGTTGCCGAACCAGCCCGACATGGGCCGCGACGAAAATACGCCCAAGTGGGTCCAGCACCTCGCCTTCAAGGTCGGCAGCTATGACGAGCTGGTCGGCGCCAAGGCACATCTCGAGGCGAATGGGGTCGATGTGCTTGGCCCGACGCATCATGGCATCTTCAAGTCGATCTATTTCTTCGACCCCAACGGCCACCGCGTCGAACTGGCGTGCGACATCGGCACCGACGAACAATATGCCGAACTCGCGCGCGTCGCCCCGCTGATGCTCGAAGAATGGAGCCGGACGAAAAAGGCGCCGCGCCACGCAGACTGGCTGCATCAGGCGGCGAACGAGTAATCCGCCACGAAAAATCGGGTGTTCCCCCGCGAAGGCGGGGGTCCATCGCCGGACAATGCCATTCGAACCGGCAGGAGATGGGCCCCCGCCTTCGCGGGGGAACACGTCCTTATTGCGGTTCGGTGGCTATTTCCGGTCCAGTCCGATGCTTTCCAGGGTCGCATGGCTGCATTTGTCGGCGGTCTTGCCGCCGCCGCCCGACAGCGCGCTCGCGGCGATGAAGCCCCCGACAACCAGGACGATGAAGCCGCCCGCGACCCAGGCGAGATATTTGTCGATGAACGCCTTGATCGGCGCCCCGAACAGGCGGAACAACAGGCCCACCAGCATGAAGGAAAAGGCCCGGCTCGCGAGGCTTGCCCACAGGAAGGTGACGAAGTTCATGTGGATGAAGCCGGCGGTGATCGTCAGCAGCTTGAAGGGAATCGGCGTCGCCCCCTTCACCAGGATGATCTCGGCGCCATAGTCGCGCAGATAGCAGGCAGCGGCAGGAAAGCTCTCGGTCAGATGGAGCACGCCGAGCAGCCACAGCCCGACGCTTTCGTACAAGAAGAAGCCAATCCCATAGCCGAGCATCCCGCCCGCGACCGAGGCGAGCGTGCAGATCAGCGCATAGCGCACGGCCTTTTTCGGTTCGGCGAGGCACATCAGCCCCAGCATCGGATGCGGCGGGATCGGAAAGAAGCTCGCCTCGACGAACGACACCAGCGCCAGCCAATATTCGGCGTGCGGATGCGCCGATTTCTCCATCGTCCAGCCATAAAGGCGCTGGATCATCGACTTGTTGCGGGGGATGGCGCTCATGCTGGTCCTTGTTGAATGCCGCCCTCGCGACTTTTCCCACCCCTATGCCGTTCGTGTCGAGCGAAGTCGAGACACGCCGAAACCCTGTGCGTCCCAAGCGTGTCTCGACTTCGCTCGACACGAACGGAAATCAGAGCCTAGTGCCGGAAATGCCGCATGCCGGTGAACACCATCGCAAGGCCGGCTTCGTTCGCCGCCGCGATCACCTCGTCGTCGCGGATCGAGCCGCCCGGCTGGATGACGCAGGTGGCGCCTGCTTCGACCGCGGCGAGCAGCCCGTCGGCGAAGGGGAAGAAGGCGTCGCTGGCGACCGCGCTGCCGACGGTGCGCGGGCTCGCCCAGCCGTGGCTCTCGGCCGCTTCGCGCGCCTTGATCGCGGCGATGCGCGCGCTGTCGCGGCGGTTCATCTGTCCCGCGCCGATGCCGGCGGTCGATCCACCCTTGGCATAGACGATGGCGTTCGACTTCACATGCTTGGCGACGGTCCAGGCGAAGAGCGCGTCGGCCAGTTCCTCGTCGGTCGGCGCGCGGTCGGTGACGACTTTCAGGTCATCGCGCGTGATGCGGCCATTGTCGCGCGTCTGCGCGAGCCAGCCGCCCGCGATCGCCTTCATCACCAGCCCGCCGCGCGCCGGATCGGGCAGGTCGCCGGTGAGCAGCAGGCGGAGGTTCTTTTTCTTCGCGAACACCGCGCGCGCGTCGGCGTCGGCATCGGGCGCGCAGACAACTTCGGTGAAGATGCTGCTGATCGCCTCGGCCGTCGCGCCGTCGAGCGGGCGGTTGACCGCGATGATGCCGCCGAAGGCCGAGACATCGTCGCATTTCAGCGCCGCGTCATAGGCCTCGGTCAGCGACGCTGCGGTGGCGACCCCGCACGGGTTGGCGTGCTTGACGATGACGCAGGTCGGATCGGCCTCGCGGAATTCGGCGACGAGTTCGAGCGCCGCGTCGGCGTCGTTGAGATTATTGTAGCTAAGCTCCTTGCCCTGCACCTGCTCGGCCTGCGCGACGCCGCGCGCCGACGGGCCGACGGGGAGGTAGAGCGCCGCCTTCTGGTGCGGATTTTCGCCATAGCGCAGTTCGCCCGACAGCCTGGTCGTGAGCGGCAGCGTGTCGGGGAAGAGCTTGCCCTGATCGGCGGAGGCGAACCATTGCGCGATCATGCTGTCATAGGTCGCGGTATGCGCAAAGGCGGTCGCGGCGAGCCGCTTGCGCAAGCCGAGCGTGGTCGCGCCGCCATTGGCGTCCATCTCGGCGATCACCGCGGCATAATCCTCAGGCTCGGTGACGATGCCGACGAAGGCATGGTTCTTCGCCGACGAGCGCACCATTGCGGGGCCGCCGATGTCGATATTCTCGATGATCGTATCGCGGTCGGCGCCGCTCATCACCGTCTGAAGGAAGGGGTAGAGGTTGACGACGACCAGGTCGATGCCGCCGATGCCATGCGCCTCCATCGACGCGACATGCGCGGCATCGTCGCGCACCGCCAAGATGCCGCCGTGGACCGTCGGGTGCAGCGTCTTGACGCGGCCGTCCATCATCTCGGGAAAGCCGGTGAGGTCGGAGACGTCGAGAACGTCATGCCCCGCATCGCGCAGCGCCTTGGCGGTGCCGCCGGTCGAAACCAGCTCGACGCCGTGGCGGACGAGCGCCGCGGCAAGATCGGCGAGGCCCGCCTTGTCGCTGACGGAAAGGAGCGCGCGGCGGACGGGAACGAGATCGGTCATGGGAGGGCGGCCTTTGCAAGACGGGAAAGACGCGGTCCCCCTAGGCGGGTGCGGGCATTTGGGCAAGGGTCGTCGCCCCCGCCTTCGCAGGGGCGACGTTCTCGATTACAGGCCCAGCCCCGCCGCAATCCGGTCCCAGCGCACCAGCTTGAAATTCTGCGCTGCGGGCGCATTGTCGCCGTCCTGCGCCAGGAACAGGCCGCCCGGATACGCCGCGCCGAAATTGCCCGCGACCGCTTCGATGCCGTCGGTTTCGCTCGTCGCGCCATAGCGTCCCGCCGCAATGGCGAAGCGGCCGACATAGTCCATGCCGGGCAGGCGGAAGACCGCATAGGCGTTGTCGCCCTGGCTCGATGCGATCAGATAGCGCTGTCCCTTGTGATCGATCGTCGCAAGCCCTTCGACGTCGGCGACCAGCCGCTGGTTGTCGACGGGCGCGACGAGCTTGGCATCGACGCCGCTCGCGTTCGGCGTCAACCGCCAGATGCCGGCATCCTCCTCACCGACATACAGCGTGTCGCCGTCGAAGACGCAGCCTTCGGACTGGGTCGGAATCTTGTGCTCCCACTGCACGGCAAAGGCGGGTTCGGCCCCCTCGGCGAGCGCCAGCGTGCCGACGCGCACCGTGCCGTCCTTGATAATGAGGGCTGCCGTCACCGGCTCGCCGGGCGCGCTGCGCTTGAGGCAGAGGCCATAGGCTTCGCCGGGGCCCGCCGAGGCGCGGCCGAGGCTGGTCAGCGCGGGCTTGGCACCGTCGAGTGCGAAGACCGCGAGATGCGCGTTCACACCGTCGTTACGGTCGCTCGCGACGACGATATTGCCGACGACATCGACATTGTTGACGCGCCCGCCTTCCAGAAAGGCGAGGTCGCGGCCGGCAAGATCATAAATGTGCAGCCCCGCCTTCTTGTCGGTCGCGACGATCAGCGCGCGGCCGGGGTTGGCCGGATCGACCCAGATCGCCGGATCGTCGGCGGCGTCGGCCTTCGCTGTGCCGACGGGGGCGGTTTCGCCGTCGGCGGTGACGGCGACCGGTGGCAGGCCGTGGATCGCCGGACCCTGCTGCGCGGCGCATCCGCCGAGCAAGGCGGCAAAGCCGATCGAAGCGGCGAGCTGCCGCGAGCGCAAAGACATCATCGAAATTCCCCTGTCATGCCGATCGATTCGGGCCGGTCATTTGCCGCGCGCGACGCAGGCGCCGCCGTCGGGACCGACGGTGCCGCTGCACCGCCGCGCCGCGATCGTCGGTTCGTCGATCTCGCGCAGGATATTGGCGCCGTCGGCGCGGCGTTCCAGCGTGAAGCCATCATAGAGGCGGCCCGACGCGGTGAAGGTCCGGAAGGCAAGCCGCCGCGGTTCGACGTCGACGATCTGATAGAGCTCGGTCGCTTCGGCGACCTTGTCGGGTTGCCACGGGGTGCGGTCGTTGAGCGCGTACATCTTCGATCCGGTGACCGAGACAAGATAGACCGGCCCCTGCACGCTGCCGTCGGCGCGCGCCCTGGCGCTGGCCTCGCGACCGGCTTCGGAGGTCAGGCGGCTGTAGCAATGGTCGTGTCCCTGCAGGACGAGATCGACCTTGCGCGCGTCGAACACCGGCTTCCATGCCGCCTTGATTTCCTTGGTGTCGTTGGGCCGCGCACAGGTGAAGACCGGCTGGTGGAACAGCACAACGTTCCAGTTGGCCTTGCTCGATGCCAGCGCGGCATCGAGCCAGCGTGTCTGCGCCGCCATCGTGCCGAGGTCGAGGGCAGAGGTGCCGTCGAGGACGATGAAGCGCACGCCCTGATAATCGACATAATAGGTCGTCGCCTTGACCGGATCGGTGCCGTTCGACGGCAGAGCGAACTGCGCGGGCCAATAGGGACCGAGCCGGCGGCTTTCGCCACCGTCGGGCGCGAGAGCGTCGACATATTCATGGTTGCCCGTCGCGGGCAGCTGCGGGACGATCGCATAATTATAGCCGCCCGCCTGGTTCCATTCGCCCCATTCGTCGTCATGGTCGAGGTCGTCGCGCTGGCCGACGAGATCGCCGGCATGGAGGACGAGGCGAATGTCGCCATTGGCGTGGAACGCCTGCCGGATGACGCGGCTGGCATAGGTCAGGATGCCGTTCTGGACATCGCCCAGATACAGAAAGCGGAAGGGTTTGGCTTCGGCCGCCGCGGTACGGAACTGATACCATTCGCTCCATCCCGCCGCGCCCTTCACGCGGTAGGCATAGACGGTGTCGGGCGTCAGCCCGGTGAAGCGCAGCTGGTGATAGAGCGCCGGTCCGTAGCTGCTGTCGACCCGCACGGCGGTGCCGGTCACGAGCCGGGCCATTTCTTCGAGCGTCGGCCCATCGACCGACACCGCGATCTGGGCCTGGGACTCGGCCTGCGCGGTGTCGGTGCGATAGGCGACCGCCATCTCGCGCGCCGGATCGGAGCCGGGCGTGAGGACGATGCGGTCGGGCAGGTTGCGCGGCGCATAGGGCAGGCCGGGCGAGCGGGGCAGCGTGCCGCCGCCGGCGGCCGCCCCCGCCACGGCGGGGACGGCGCCGATCGCGGCGAGCGCGATCGGCAGGATCCAGCGATTGCGGCGGCGCCGCGCTCCCGTCGTCATGGCCTCGCCCCCCTCAGAAATTGGCCTTGACGCCGAATTTGAACGTCGAGCCATATTCTTCATATTGGAGCAGCCGCTGGCTGTTCGCATAATTCTGATAGGCGAAATATTTGGCGTTGTTGATGTTCACCCACTCGCCATAGAGGCGGACATTGTCGGTCAGCTTGAACTTGACCGACAGGTCGAGCTGGAAGTGGTTGTCGACATAACGGTCGGTTTCTGCATCGCCGCCGACTTCGTCGAGATATTTGTCGCGGTAGGTGCCCGCCAGCCGGATGTCGATCGGCCCCTTTTCATAGCCGAGCACGAGGTTGAAGGTGTTGCGCGAATTCGACGGCAGCGCGATGCTGCGGCCGTCGAACAGCTTCGCCTTCGACCAGGTATAGGTGTAGTTGGCCTGTGCCAGCAGCCCGTCGAACGGCGCGGGCAGCATGTCGAACACCTGGCTGTAGCTTGCTTCGAGCCCGGCGACTTCGGCCTTGTCGCCGTTCACCGGGATGATCGCCTCGCTGAAGGCGGTGCCGCGATAGACGCCGTTATAGGGCGCGTCGCTGTCCTCGAAGAAGCCGTCGACGATGAAATTGTCGATCGACTTGTAAAAGCCCCCGATGCTCAGCGCGGCGTTGCGGCCGAAATAATATTCGGCGCCCGCGTCGAGATTCCACGCCTTGTAGGGCAGCAGGTCGGGATTGCCGAATTCGGCCTCGTCATCCTCGTTGATCGTGAAGCGCGGCGCGAGCTTCGACAGCTTCGGGCGCACGATGCTGCGCGATCCGGCGAGGCGCAGCACGAGATCCTGCTGCGGCTGGAAGCGGATCGTCATGCTGGGCAGCCAGTCGGTGTAGTTGCGGCGGTAGGACACCGGCGTAACGAACACGTCGGACCCGTCGTCGGCGACGAGGTTGCCGTTCAGCACATTCTTGGTGCGTTCGACGCGGACGCCGCCGATTACGCGCAGCGTATCGCTGTCCCAGCGGCCGAGCAGATAGCCCGCCAGAATATCCTCGCTGACCGAATAGTCGCTGCTGTTCGACCCGAGGTCGGTTTCATACTGGTCGACCTCGAAATTGCCGAGATTGGCATTGTAGAAGGCTGCCGGTCCGGTCTTGCTCGCCACGGGACCGATATCGGTGAGGCGATAGGTCTGCTGGCCCAGCACGTCGGCAAGGGTGAAGTCGCCGTTATAGTCGCCATAATAGATCAGGTTGAAATTATAGCTCTTGTCGCGCCAGCGCGATTTGATGCCGCCCTGGATCGTGAAATCGCCCTTGTCGCCGGCGAAGGTGCGGGCGAGGTCGGCCTTGACCGCATATTCCTCGTCCTGGCTGTCCGACAGGTCGGTGAGTTCGAGGCGGTTGAAGCCATATTCGGTGGGGTCGTTGAACAGCGCGGCGCCGGCGGTGACGCTGTAGAGCGGCACGCGCGGATCGCTGTAATCCATGTTTACGTCGACGCCGTCGTCGTTGAAGCGGGCGCGGAAGCGCAACGGGTCGATCGAGAAATCCTCGCGCTCGCTCGATTTGGCCCAGCTTGCCGACCAGTTGAATTTCCAAACGCCGGTATCGGTGTCGCTGCCGACGACGACGGTACGGATGCGCTGACGTTCGAAACGGTCCTTGAGGTCGCGGCGCACTTCGATGCGGCCATCGGCGTCGGTGAAGAAGGCGCTGTTCGCATCGCCCGAGGCGGGATCCTCGTCGAAGATGATCGTCGTGCGGCGGCGATATTCATGATCGTCGAACTGGCTGAAATTGCCGCGGATATAGGCTTTGGTGGTGTCCGACGCGCGCCAGTCGAACGACAGTGCGCCGCTGATCCGCTCGCGGGCGACATCATAGTCGCGATATTCGATTTCGGGGGTGAAGGCGACGCCATTGGCTTCCTTCCAGAAGTCGCCGGCTTCGACATTGTCGGTTTCGAACTTGCGCTTGTAATAGCTGATGCTGCCCGCGATGCCGAAATTGTCGCCGACCCGCGTCGCGAAATCGAGGCTGCCCTTCGGGGTCAGCTTGCCCGAATAATCATTGTAGCTGCCCTCGATACGCGCCGAATAGAGGTCGCGCTGGCGGTCGAACGCGCTGGTCGTGTGAATCTCGATCGAGGCGCCGATCGTGTCGGCATCCATGTCGGCGGTCAGCGACTTCTTGATCTCGATCGATTCGATCGTGTCCGACGAAATGACGTCGAGCGCCACCGAACGGACATCGCTTTCGGGTGCCGGCAGGCGCACGCCGTTCAGCGACGAGGCGTTGAGTTCGGGATCGAGCCCGCGCACCGAGACGAAGCGGCCTTCGCCCTGGTCGTTCAGAATGTTGACGCCCGGTAGGCGGCGCAGCGATTCGGCGACATTCTGGTCGGGGAACTGACCGATCGCGTCGCGCGTCAGGACGCTTTCGACGCCGTCGGCGGCTTTCTGGCGCGACAGCGCGCTGGCCTGGTTCGCGGCCTGTCCGACGACGAGGATGTCGTTCGCACCGCCGAGGCTGAAATTGACCGTGACGCTGCCGGTTGCGGGCACGTCGATCGTGCTGCGCACGGGCTCGGCGCCGACGTAGCGCGCCTCGAGCGTGTAGGTACCGGCAGGCACGTCGCCGAAACGGAAGCTGCCGTCGCGGCCGGCTTCGGCAACGCGGCCCAGTTCGACGATGCGAACCTCGGCGCTCTGCAGCGCGCGCGTGTCGGTGGCGTCGGTGACGATGCCGACGATGTCGGAAGCGAAGGCGCTCGCCGGAGCGAGCATGGCTGCGGCAAGGCCGGTGCCAAGAAGGATGCGCGAACGGCAACTGCGAATCAGTGTCATGGAAAGAGCCCCTGTCCAGATGGCCGCCGGCGCCCTGTGCCGGCGGATCGAGGGGGCCTGTGACAATCGCCCATGACGGCTGTGTTACGTCGATGTCACACGAGTGAAACAAGCGGGGGTGCGGCTATACTAAGCCGCTGGAAAATCCGTCTAAAATTCGGCCCAAGATTTTTTCGCCGCGCTGTTGCGCGCGGCACGGGCGGTCAGCCGATATGTTTGAAGATCCAGCCGATGCTGGCGCCGCCGGCGGGCGCGGCACCCGTTACGACGAGTTGCTCCGTCGGATGCGGCCGGCCGTCGCCGTCGACCCACAGGCTTTCCTCGATCGCGAGCTGGCCTTCGGAGGTGCGGAACTGCCACAGCGGGCCGCCCGCGATGCGCAGCAGCGCGCCGAGCTTGTCGGCGGTCAGGCTGGCCGAGATATTGCGGCCGAGGTGAAAACGCAGCGTGAACGCCTTGTCGCCCTTGCGCCGGCTGCGCGGGGCGGGGAGCAGCATGTCCTCACCGCGCAACTCGCGCCCGTTGGGCGACAGGATCAGGAGGCGGCGGTGGATCAGCCCGTGGCGGCGGACATAGCCGTCGTGCCCCATCTCGACCCGGCTGCCCTGCGGCGTTTCGCGCCGGTCGAGCTCGACCTCGGTCACGCCGCGGCCAAGCGTCCCGTTGGGCAGGATCGCGGTCGAATTGCTGTCGGCGATGGTCAGCGTCGAATGGGCGGCGGTGGTGCGCAGCCCGCGCGCCAGGTCGGCGGGAATCGTCGCGCCGGTCAGCGCTGCACCGCCGCAATTGACGACGATGCGTTCGTCGCCATCCGAAAGCTCGAACGCCAGCGTCGAGGCGCAGCCCGCTTCGGTAACCCGCGCGATCGGGGGCGGCGCGGCGTCGGCCAGCACGACCACCTTGTTCGCCACCAGGCGCTGATAGCCCCAGTCGCGCGCCTGTTTGAGCGGCCGGGTGCGCACGCCGCTTGCCGCAACGACCGCCTCGATCACCGCCGCCGGCGTCGCGCCGCTGCCCTGCCAATTGCCCATGCCGCCGTCGCTGTGGACCAGCCCGAGCAGCGCGGGCACGGTGCGCGCGAGCACTTCCTGCAGGAAGGGCGGCACTTCCATCCGGCGCATGTCGTAAACGCGCGCCAGCATCGACAGCGCCATGATTGCGTCGAGCTGTGCCTGCGGCGAACGCGCGATATTGCCGCCGTCGGCATAAAAGCTGGTCTCGAGAACCTTGCGCAGCCCCGCTTCGCCGAACACCTGGCGCGGCTCGCCGCCCGGCATCAGCAGCGATGCAGCGACGATGCCGATCCACGCGACGAGCTGGCCGGTGCCGGGGCGGGTCTTGTCGGCGACGCGATCGAGGTGGCGCGCCGCGCGCGCGAGATGGTTGAGCACCGCGGAACGATAGACGAGATCGCTCGACGACAGGATCAGCGGCGCGTGTGCGGCCCAAAACAGGATGCGCCAGCCGGCATTGTCGGCGCGCCATGCGGGTTCGCTCACCGTTTCGCCATGCGCGGCGAGCCATTGGCGGACGAGCGCTTCGGCGATCGGCGCGCCGTCGGCGCGCGTCCCGGTGGCGGCAAGATCGCGCAGCCAGGCGAAGCTGTGCAGATAATCGGCGAAGGCCGGCGCCACCGACAGCGCCGCGAAATCGATCTCCTTTACCGGCAGCTTGAGTCCGCGGTGGAGGAAATGGCCGGCGCGGATCGCCATGCCGGCGCGCGTGTCGCCGGGAACCGGATCGGCCGGTACGCCTAGCAGCTTGAGCGGGAAACGCCCCTTCAGCCGCAGCGCGTGGAGCGGGGTGCGCCAGGTCAGGCGGGTGAAATGATTGGCGATGCGGTCGCCCAGCGACAGGCCCTTGTCGGCGGGCAGACGGATCAACCGTTTGCCCGGTTCGATGCTGTCGTCGAGCGGCGCGACGGGGTCGCCCGTTTCGGGCATCGGATCGACGGGAGCAGAGGTCAACGGTCTCCCTTCCATCGATCAGCCGCGCAGGCGCTTGATATTGTCGGCGTAGGCCGCAGGGCCGCCCTTGAAGGTTGCGGTGCCGGCGACCAGGACGTCGGCACCGGCTGCGATGGCGAGCGGGGCGGTCGCGGCGTCGATGCCGCCATCGACTTCCAGCCGGATGTCGCGGCCCGATTTGTCGATCATCTTGCGCACCGCCTCGATCTTGCGAAGCTGGCTCGAAATGAAGCTCTGCCCGCCGAAACCCGGATTGACGCTCATCACGAGGACGAGGTCGATGTCGTCGATCAGATAGTCGAGCATCTTCGCCGGGGTCGCGGGATTGAGCGACACGCCCGCCTGCTTGCCCAGCGACTTGATGTGCTGGACGCTGCGATGGATGTGCGGGCCGGCTTCGGGATGGACGGTGATGATGTCAGCGCCCGCCGCGGCGAAGGCATCGAGGAAATTATCGACCGGCGAGATCATCAGATGAACGTCGAAGGGCAAGGTCGAATGGGGACGCAGCGCCTTTACCACCATCGGGCCGATGGTTAGATTGGGCACGAAATGCCCGTCCATCACGTCGATATGGACCCAATCGGCGCCCGCCGCCTCGATGCGGCGCACCTCTTCGCCCAGCTGCGCGAAGTCGGCGCTGAGGATCGAAGGGGCGATGCGGACGGAGGATGGATCGGCGGTCATGACGACCGCCCTTAACCATCAAGCGGTATGGGGGCAAGGCGCTGGACGTCGCCGCCCGGCGGAGACTGTCGATAATCGGCCCGGGCGGGCGCGGTGGCTATTTTTTCCGCCGCTTGTCGGTGCGCTTTTCCGCGGCGCGATTGCCCCAGCGCCATTTCCAGCCGCCCTCGGTGCGCGCCTGATAGATCGGCATGGGCGCAAGCGCGGCGAGGACAACGACGATGGTCATCGCGACCGGCTGGTTGCGCAGCGCCATCGACAGCCCGGCGATCAGCGCGATGTGCAGCGCCATGAACACCCACCCCTGCCACGCGATCGGCAGGCCGGTGCCATAGCCGCGGTTCTTGGCGCGGAACCAGGGCTTCTTGTCGAGGAAGAGGTGAAGCATGATCGGGCCTCCTTCAGTGGCTGTTCGCGCGCACGAAACGGACGATGTCGGCGACGAGCGAACGGTCGATCGCCAGACTGGGATCGGTGTAGGTCGCCATATTGGCGGCACGGTCGCGGGCGCTCGCCTGCTTCAGCACATGGGTCATCCCCTTGATCACCGACAGCGTCGCGTCGGGGCGCGCGGCCTTCAGCTTTTCGGCATCGGCAATGGGGATTTGCAAGTCGGCGGTACCCGCGACGATCAGCACCGGCTTGGTGGTGGCGGCCAGCATCGCGGCGGGATCGTGCCCGATCAGGTCGATGAGATAGTCCTGCACCGCCGGATTGAAGAGGCCGCGGGCGAGCGCCGGGTGCATTGCGCTCACATCGACATGCTCGCCCTTCGCCAGCCGGTCGAGCGCGCCGTCGGCGTCGGGCAGGATCGGCGCGTTGGCCGGATTGGCGGCAAGCTGTTCGCGCAGCACCACGTCGAAGGGGCGTCCCATCGCCGATATGAGGATCAGGCCGCAGACATGCGGATCGGCTTCGGCCGCGATGGCGACCAGTCCGCCTTCGCTGTGTCCGGCCACCCAGATACAGCGCTGGCCGGTTCGGTCGGTCAGGCTACGCGCCCAGGCACCGACATCGGCCGCATAAGCGGCGATCGTCACCTTGTTCGCATCGGCGACCGCCCCCTTGCTGCCGAACAGGCCGCGCTTGTCGATGCGCGCCGCGGATATCCCTTTTTGCGCCAGCGCTTCAGCAAGCAGGCGGTAGCTTGCCGAGGTGATGCCGAGCGGGCTGTTGCCGTCGCGGTCGGTCGGCCCCGATCCGGGGACGATCAAAACAACGGGTGCGCTCGCCTTCTCGGCGCTCAGCAATGTGCCGGCGAGCGGGCCGTCGGGGCCCGGCGCGCTGATTTCGCTGGAGACCGGGCTTGCCCCGGCAGGCGCGGCGGTGAGCAGCAGGGCAGCGGAGAGCGCCGCAGCGGCGATCCTATTTTTCATCAGGGGACTCCGTCGCGCGCGTATCGGCTGCCGCCGGCGGGCGACCGCGGCGGGGCTTTTCGCTCGCCTTCACGGCAACGCCGCGGCGGGCGAGCGCTTCGCGCAGCAGCATTTCGATCTCGGCATTGGCGCTACGCAATTCGGCCGCCGCCAACCGCTCGATCGCCGCATAAAGGGCGGGATCGACGCGGAGGGCAAAGGCTTTCCTGGCGGCTGTCGACATCGTTATTGGGCTCAGTAGAGCGACCCGGCGTTGACGACCGGCTGCGTGTCGCGCTCACCGCACAGGACGACCATCAGGTTCGATACCATCGCGGCGCGGCGTTCGTCGTCGAGGTCGACGACCTGCTTTTCGGACAATTGCTGCAACGCCATCTCGACCATCGATACCGCGCCTTCGACCAGCTTGGCGCGGGCGGCAACCACCGCTTCGGCCTGCTGGCGGCGCAGCATCGCGCCGGCAATCTCGGGGGCGTAGGCCAGGTGCGTCAGTCCGCATTCGTCGACGGTGATTCCCGCAACGTCGAGCCGCTCGATCAACGCCTTCCGCAGTTCGACGCCCACCTCGTCATGGTTGCCGCGCAGCGTGATCTCGTCATGCGTGTGATCGTCATAGGGATAGCGCGATCCGATCGCGCGCACCGCCGCCTCGATCTGCGCGAGGACGAATTCCTTGTAATCGTCGACGTCGAACAGCGCCTGCGCGGTGTCGGTAACGCGCCAGACGACCTGCGCCGCCATCTCGATCGGGTTGCCTCGCAGGTCGTTGACCTTGATCTTGTCCGAAATCACATTGTTCGCGCGAACCGCGATCTTCTTGCGGGTCAGCCACGGCAACACCCAGCGCAGTCCGCTTTCGCGGTCGGTGCCCTTGTAGCTGCCGAACAGCTGGATCGCCGCCGCTTCATTGGGGTTGATCAGGTAAAAGCCGCACAGGATCAGGGTGCCGACGATGCCGCTCGCGACAGCAACGCCCCATTTCCAGTTCCAACCGACCGTCTCGCCCTGGATGTTGGTTACCGCCGCCCAGATCGCGATGCCGAACAGCACCAGCCAGACCAGCAGCATCAGATAGCCGCTCTGTGTCGCAGCCCGCGTTTCGCGGCTGCGGTTCAGTGCCGGCGCAGTTCCGTCTCCCATCTTACCCTCCGAATCATCCGATATAAAGATGATATCATATTTATATCGGATTCGGCGGCCGTCAACAGGAATCGGATGGGGCGGGTCTATCGGCGCTGGTGGCAGGCTCCGATTGTCTCTGTCGTGGACAGCGGACAAAACAAAGGGGGCACGGCGGCCCCCTTTGCTCCCCGGTTTTCGTTTGATTATTCGCCGGTCGGGAACCCGCGGCGTTCGAGCAGCGCCTTCACGTCGGGGTCGCGGCCGCGGAAAGCGCGATAGGCTTCGGCGCGGTCGGTTTCATTGCCCGTCATCAACAGGATCGTCCGAAACTTGTCGGCGACGCTGCGATCCCACGGCCCGCCCGCTTCCATGAAGGCCGCCCAGGTGTCGGCGTCCATCGTTTCCGACCAGAGATAGCTGTAATAGCCCGCCGAATACGCGTCGGAACTGAACAGATGGCCGAACTGCGGCAAACGGTGCCGCATGACGATTTCCTTGGGCATGCCGATTTCCGCCAGCGTGTCGCGCTCGAACTTGTCGATATCGGTCACCGGCACCTTGCGGTCGTGCAGCTTCATGTCGACGATCGCGCTCGCCAGATATTCGACCGTCTCGAACCCCTGGTTGAACTTGCTCGACGCGATGATCTTGTCGACCAGCGCCTGCGGCATCGGCTCGCCCGTCTTGTAATGCGTGGCGAATTTCGACAGCACTTCGGGCGTCATCAGCCAGTTTTCGTTCACCTGGCTCGGATATTCGACGAAGTCGCGCGGTACCCCGGCAAGCGCCGGATAATAGACGTGTTGCAACAGATAATGGATGCCGTGCCCGAACTCGTGGAACAGCGTCGTCGCATCGTCGAGGCTGACCAGCGTCGGTTCGCCGTTCGCGCCTTCGGTGAAATTATTGTTGTTCGACGCGAGGACATTGCGTTCGCCGCCGAGGCCCTGTTCGCTGCGATAGGTGGTCATCCAAGCGCCCGAACGCTTGCCGTCGCGCGCAAAATTGTCGAGGTAGAGGACTCCGACATTCTTGCCGGTCTTGAGGTTATAGACCTCGAACGTCTTCACCTTGGGATCGAAGACCGGGATCGTGCCGGTGTTTTCGCGGAAGCCCAGATCATAGAGCCGCCCCGCCGACCAGAACATCGCGTCGCGCAGCTTGTCGAGCTGGAGGTACGGTTTCACCTCGCTTTCATCGAGGTCGTATTTCGCCTTGCGGACCTTCTCCGCATAGAAACGATAATCCCACGGTTCGATGGTGATCTTCGGCCCCTTGCCCGCCTTTGCCTCGGCGTCGGCGATCGCCTGCATGTCGGCGACCTCTTCATGCACGCGCGCGACCGCGGCGGGCCACACCTTCATCATCAGCGCCATCGCGTTCGCGGGCGTCTTGGCCATCGTGTCGGCCATGCGATAGTCGGCGTGGGTCGGAAAGCCGAGCAGTTCGGCGCGTGCCTGACGCAGCTTCAGAATTTCGGCGATCGTCGCATTGGTGTCGTTGGCATCACCATTGTCGCCGCGATTGACGAAGGCGCGCCACACCTTCTCGCGAAGCGCGCGGTTGGTCGCATTCTGGAGTACCGGCTGCGCCGACGAGCGGGTGTTCTTGATCGCCCATTGGCCGGGCTTGCCCTGCGCTTCGGCTGCGGCGGCCAGCGAAGCCACGAAGCCAGCGGGCAGCCCGTCGAGTTCGGCCTTGTCGGTGACGAAGGTGTACAGTTTTTCGTCGCCGAGCAGCTTCGACGAGAAGGTCGAGAACAGCCCTTCCAGCTTGGCATTCATATCGACCAGCTTCGCCTTGTCGGCGGGCGACAGATTGGCGCCGTCGCGGACCATCTCGTCATAGCTGCGCTCGACAATGCGAATCTGCTGGGCGTTGAGCCCGCTGGTCAGCCGCGTGTCATAGACCGCCTTGTAGCGTGCGAAGAGTTTGGGATCGAGGAACAGCTCGGTATAGAATTTGGTGAGCTTCGGGCTCCATTCGGCGTCGATATCCTCGACGCGGTCGTTCGACTTGTTCGACGTCTGCACGCCCCACATCGCGAAGACGCGGTCCATCGTCTCGCCGGCAAGCTGCATCGGAACATGCGTGTTCTCGAAAGTCGGCGCGGCGGGATTGTCGATCACCGCCTGCACATCGGCCTTCACCTCGGCCATCCCCTTTTCAAAGGCGTCGGGGAACAGGTCGGGGTCCAGCTTGTCCCACGGCGGCACCCCTTCATAGGGACCGGTCCACGGGGCGAGCAGCGGGTTCGCGTCGGCCGGGGCAGACGCGGGCGCCTTGGCGGCGGGTTCGGCGGCAATGCTCATCTGGCTATAACCCATCATCAGCGCGGTCGATGCAAGCAGCATCGACAAATGACGGACAGGGCGGGGCGCGATACGCGACATCTGTTATCTCCCGGGGGCTTTGGTTTCGGACGAAACCATGTCGGGAGGTGCCTTAACCCGATAAGGCGGCAGCGCGCAAGCCGAGGAGGTCAAGCCCGGCGGACGCTCGAGTCGTTGCGGGAATGACCGGGATGGGGTGGGGCGGACTTAACGATCGAGGGGCAAGGACCGACGGTTTCGTCTGGCTAATAAGCCTTCGTATGACGCTCGCTTTGATGGTTGGGCCCAAAAATCTTCGCGAGCAGGGCGATCCTGGCGGCCTCATTGGGAGCAACGACGTGACAATCGTCTGAATCGCCGGCCACTGCTGTGTAACCAATGCCGCCGAGTTTAAACTCGGAGGCCTTCGCGAACACCATATTCTTGACGCTACTCATTTCCACACCGAGGGTTTCCTTCAAATATTTGAGAAAGCCTGGATAATTACGAACATCAAAGCGGAGAAACATGACATATCGCTTCTCGCCGCTGGCGAATGTGAATGTCTCTGCCAAAGGCTCCGGCACGTCAAAATCCTTTCGGGCGGCTGGTGATATTCTGACGCTCTGTCATGCGCATCGCAAACGGTCGCTTCCCGCCCTATCGCGCGCGGCTCACCCGCCAAAGCCCGGCTGGACGATCCCCGGCACATCGACGCGGAAGGTGAAGAGGCCGCCGGCGTGCGGCTGGGCCGCGCGCGCATCGTCGGACAGGTCCTTGCCCGCGCTGGTGACGAAGGCGGTGCGCAGGTCGGCGCCGCCCAGCGCGACCATCGAGGGGCGCTGGACGGGCATCTCGACCGTCTGGAGAATCTCGCCGGCGGGCGACAGGCGCACGACGCGCCATCCGTCCCACAGCGCCGACCAGTAACAGCCCTCGGCATCGACCGTTCCGCCGTCGGGGCGACCCTTGCCCTGCTCGAACTGGTGAAACAGCCGGCCGTCGCCGAGCGCGCCGGTCGCGGGGTCGACCGCATAGGCGTGCAGCGCATGCGTTGGCGTGTCGGCGTGATAAAAGGTGCAGCCGTCGGGGCTGAAGGCCGCGCCGTTGCTCGTCAGCAGCCCGCCGAGCATCGGGGTCAGCGCCCCGTCGGGGTCGAGGCGGAACAGCATTGCGCCCGGATTGGACTTGTCGCGCGTCACGCTGCCGACCCAGAAGCGGCCTGCGGCATCGACGCAGCCGTCGTTGAAGCGCTGTTCGGCGATGCCTGCCAGCACCGCGGGGCCGAAGGCGCGTGGCACCCCGCCCCACGCGTCGATCAGGGCGCAGCCGTCCTTAAGGCCCATGACCAGTCCGCCGCCCGCGCGCGGCGCAACGCAGCCGACGGGCTGGTCGAGCTGCATCGTCTCGGTCGCGCCGGTCGCGGGATCGGTGCGATGGATGCGATGCGCGTCGATATCGACCCAGTAAAGGCGTGCTTCGGCGGCGTGCCAGCGCGGCGATTCGCCGAGCAGCGCCTGCGCATCGAGAAGGAGATCGACCATCGCAGCGGCTTAGCGCGGCGCGGCGGCGCTGCCCAGCGCCCGCAAACCTATTCGGTGCTCGATCCGATGATGGAACAGCCGAGTCGGGGCAAATTCCGTTCATCGTCCCTGACTTGATGCGGGGTCGATTCTTGCCGCGTGGGGCGCATGGGTCCGATATCCAGTCCGGGGCCACGAGACGGTGGGCGGCTTCGCCTGCGTTTTATGCCGTAACGGCATTTCTACTTGACGTGGACGTAAACGTAAGGTCCATTAGCAAGCGAAGGACGTGCCCCGGCGCGGCCCCGTTTCGCGCGCACCGGCTCCCCGAAATCGTCCGGACGCGCTCAGGGAAAGGAAGAAGGATGTCGCTCGATAATCTGTCGCGCACCGCTTACACCGACGATCATGAGGCGTTCCGCGCGACGGTGCGCCAGTTCCTTGAAAAGGAAGTCGCGCCCAATCAGGCGAAATGGGCGGAGGACGGCATCGTGCCGAAGGATCTGTGGCCCAAGGCGGGCGAGCTGGGCCTGCTGTGCCCCACCGTTCCCGAAGAATATGGCGGGCTGGGCCTCGACTTCGGCTATAATGCGATCGTCGACGAGGAAAGCGCCTATTACGGCCGCGTCACCACCGGCTTTTCGCTTCAGTCGGATATCGTCACCAACTATATCGTCCGTTACGGTAGCGAAGAGCAGAAGAAGCATTGGCTGCCCAAGATGGTGTCGGGCGAAGTGGTCACCGCGATCGCGATGACCGAGCCGGGTACCGGCAGCGATCTTCAGGGCATGCGCACGACCGCGAAGAAGGATGGCAATCATTATGTCATCAACGGGTCGAAAACCTATATCACCAATGGCCAGAACGCCGACCTGGTCCTGGTCTGCGTCAAGACCGATACAGAGGTGCAGCCCGCGTGGAAGGGCGTGTCGATCGTGCTCGTCGAAGCCGATCGCGAAGGCTTCCAGCGCGGCCGCAACCTCGACAAGATCGGGCAGGACGAAGCCGACACGTCGGAGCTTTTCTTCAACGACGTCCGCGTGCCGATCACCAACTGCCTCGGCGAAGAGGGGCAGGGGTTCATCTATTTGATGAGCGAACTGCCGCAGGAACGCCTGTCGATCGCCGTATCGGCGCAGGCATCGGCGCAGCGCGCGTTCGACGACACGGTCGAATATACGCGCGACCGCAAGGCGTTCGGCAAGCCGATCCTCGATTTCCAGAACAGCCGCTTCGTCCTCGCCGATCTGAAGGCAAAGCTGCAGGTCGGCTGGGCGCACCTCGACTGGGCGCTCGCGCGGCATCTGAAGAAGGAACTCACCCCCGAAGAGGGCGCTGCGGCCAAGCTGTGGCACACCGATCTTCAGTGGGAAGTGATGGACAAGTGCCTCCAGCTGTTCGGCGGCGCGGGTTATATGAACGAATATCCGATCGCCCGCGCCTGGCGCGCGGCGCGCGTGACGCGCATCTTCGGCGGCACGAACGAGATCATGAAGGAACTGATCGGGCGCAAGCTTTAATCCCGTCGCCCCGCCTTCGCGGGAGCGATGATAATCGGAAAGGAACTCTCCATGGCCACAGCCTATATCGTAGATGCCGTCCGCACCGCCGGTGGCCGCCGCGGCGGCAAGCTCGCCGGTGTTCACCCTGTCGACCTCGGCGCCGCGGTCTATGACGCGATCGCCGACCGCAACGACTTCGACACGTCGAAAATCGACGATGTCATCACCGGCTGCGTCAGCCAGGGCGGCGAGCAGACGATGGACCTCGGCCGCAATGCCGTGCTCGCCTCGAAGCTGCCCGACTCGATTCCCGCAGTCACGATCGACCGCCAGTGCGGATCGTCGCAGCAGGCGATGATGTTCGCCGCGCAGGCGGTGATGTCGGGGACGCAGGATATCGTCCTTGCGAGCGGGATCGAGAGCATGACGCGCGTGCCGATGGGCAGCGTCGCGACGCTGTTCATGAAGGAAGGGCTCGGCAATTATAAGTCGCCGCGGCTCGAGGAGAAATATCCCGGCATCATGTTCAGCCAGTTCATGGGCGCCGAAATGATCGTCAAGAAGCACGGCTTCACCAAGGACGACCTCGACGCCTTCGCGCTCGAAAGCCACCGCCGCGCCCGCGTCGCGACCGAGGCGGGGCTGTTCGGCAATGAAATCGTCGGGATCGAGGTGGAGACGCCCGAAGGGCCGCAGCGCCACACGGTCGACGAGGGGATTCGCTTCGACGCGACGCTCGAAAGCATTGCCGGGGTGAAGATCCTGCAGGAAGGCGGCACCATCACCGCCGCGACCAGCTCGCAGATCTGCGACGGCGCGTCGGCCGCGCTGATCGTGTCGGAACAGGCGCTCAAGGATCATGGGCTGACCCCGCGCGCGCGCATCCACCATATTTCGGTGACCGCGGGCGACCCGATCATCATGCTCGAAGAGCCGCTGTTCGCGACCGAAAAAGCGCTGAAGAAGGCCGGCCTGCGGATCGAGGACATCGACGCCTATGAAGTGAACGAGGCGTTCGCGCCGGTTCCGCTCGCCTGGCTCAAATATCTCGGCGCCGATCATGCGCGGCTCAACCAGCATGGCGGTGCGATCGCGCTCGGCCACCCGCTTGGCGCCAGCGGCACCAAGCTGATGGCGACGCTGCTCGGCGTGCTCGACGCGACCGGCGGCAAATATGGTCTTCAGACGATGTGCGAAGGCGGCGGCCAGGCCAACGTCACCATCGTCGAGCGGCTTTAACGATCTTGTGCTCCGGCGGACGCCGGAGCCCAGGGCGGCCTGACGCGGGCGTCAGTTGTTCACGCTCTGGGTTCCGGCGTCCGCCGGAACACGCATTTTTCAGGGAAAGGACATGACATGAAACTCGATTCCACCGTATCCGCCGTCGTCACTGGCGGCGCTTCGGGCCTTGGTGCCGCCACCGCGCGCGCGCTTGCCGCGAAGGGCGTCAAGGTCGCGATCTTCGATCTGCAGGCCGAAAAGGGCGAAGCGCTTGCTGCCGAACTCGGCGGGGTCTTCTGCGAATGCAATGTCACCGACGATGCGTCGGTCGACGCCGCCTTCGAAAAGGCGCGCGCCGCAATCGGTCAGGAGCGTATCCTTGTGAACTGCGCCGGCACCGGCAACGCGATCAAGACCGCAAGCCGGTCGAAAGAAGACGGCAGCATCAAGCATTTCCCGCTCGATGCCTTCAACTGGATTATCCAGATCAACCTTGTCGGCACCTTCCGCTGCATCGCCAAGTCGGCGGCGGGCATGATGACGCTCGACCCGATGGAAGATGGCGAACGCGGCGCGATCGTCAACACCGCGAGCGTCGCGGCCGAGGACGGTCAGATCGGTCAGGCGGCCTATTCAGCGTCGAAGGGCGGCGTCGTCGGCATGACCCTGCCGATCGCGCGCGACCTTGCGGCCGAAAGCATCCGCGTCAACACGATCCTGCCGGGCATCTTCGACACCCCGCTGCTCGGCGCCGCGCCGCAGAATGTCCGCGATGCGCTCGCGGCATCGGTCCTCAATCCGAAGCGCCTCGGCAACCCGGCCGAATATGCGGGGCTCGCGCTGACCATGATCGAAAATGGCTATTTCAACGGCGAGGACGTGCGCCTCGACGGCGGCATCCGCATGGGTCCGCGCTGATATGCCGAAACCGGAAAGCTGGCGGCTCGATGCCGCCAGCTACCCTGTCCACCTCGATCTGCAGACGCGTTTCCAGGACATGGACATCAACGGTCACCTCAACAATGTGGCCTTTGCGGCACTGTTCGAAAGCGGCCGCGTGCTGCTGAACCGCGAAATCCGTCCTTGGGAGGAGCGCCCGGCGAACGAGCGCACGATGGTCGCCGCGGTCGAGATCAACTATCTGGGTGAGGGCAATTTTCCCGACCCCGTCGAGATCGCGACCGGCATCGGTCGCCTCGGCACCTCGAGCTGGACGATCGTGCAGGCGATGTTCCAGAATGGTCGCTGCATCGCGACCTGTGATACGGTCGTGGTGTGCCGCACCGACGGCGCTGCCAAGCCGCTGCGCGCTGAAATGGTAAGGGAACTGGAAGCGAAGCTGGCGCGGGCAGGTTGAGTTTTCGTCATTGCGAGGAACCAACGGCGACGTGGTAATCTCCCGGCTTTCGTCGGGGTCGCAATGACGGCACTTTACAGCGTCGGATCCGCCTCGGGCACCGAGCGGATCAAATCGCGGGCGAAGCCGATCAGCCCGATCTGGCGGCGGCGCTTCAGTCGCTCGGCGCGCAGGATCGCCTTCACTTCCTCGAAACAGCCTTCGACATCGTCGTTGATCAGCACATAGTCATAGCCGTCCCAGTGGCTGATTTCGTTCGCCGCGCGTGCCATCCGCGCCGCGATCACTTCGTCGCTGTCGGTGTTGCGCGCGCGCAGCCGGCGTTCGAGCTCCTCCATCGTCGGCGGCAGGATGAACACCCGCACCACGTCGGGGCCGGCTTCCTGATAGAGCTGCTGCGCGCCCTGCCAGTCGATATCGAACAGCACGTCCTTGCCCGCGGCAAGCAGCTCCTCGACGCGGTCGCGCGGGGTGCCGTAGCGATGGCCGAAGACATGCGCCCATTCGAGGAATTCGCCGTCGGCGGCCATTTGCTTGAACGTGTCGACGTCGACGAAATGATAATCGACCCCATCCTGCTCGCCGGGACGCATCGGCCGCGTGGTGGCGGAGATTGACAGCGCGATGTCGCGGTCGCCCGCGAGCATCTTTTTGGAGATGGTGGTCTTGCCTGCACCCGAGGGCGAGGAGAGGACGAACAGGACGCCGCGGCGGTTGAGGTGGACGCTTTCAGCCATGGGCGCTAATTGCCCGAGCGGGGGCGGCGGTCAAGCGGGAAGGAATACAGGGATGCGGGGAATGTCGCGCACGGGCTGGCTGGTGGCGGTGGGGCTGCTTGGCCTGCTGGCCGCGATCCTGATCGCGATGGGGCGCCCGCCGATCTGCCCCTGCGGCACGATCAGCCTGTGGCACGGCACCGTCCAGTCGAACCAGAACAGCCAGCAGATTTCCGACTGGTACAGCTTCAGCCATATCATCCACGGGTTCATCTTTTACGGCCTGTCGCGCTGGCTGATGCCGCGCGCGCCGCTGTGGACCGCACTCGCCGTCGCGATCGGGATCGAAGGCGCATGGGAGATACTGGAAAATTCGCCGGTCATCATCGACCGCTACCGCGAGGTTACCATGGCCTATGGCTATGCGGGCGATTCGGTGCTCAATTCGGTCAGCGACGCCGCCTTCATGATCGCGGGCTTTCTGGCGGCCAGCCGGATGCGCTGGTGGGCGACTGTCGCGCTCGCGCTCGCCTTCGAACTCTTCACCCTGTGGGCGATCCGCGACAATCTGACGCTCAACATACTAATGCTGGCCTCACCGATCGAGGCGGTGAAGGAGTGGCAGGCGGGCGGATAGCGCCCGCCGCTCGGTGCCTGCCGCTCAGTGGATGGCGGGGCGGGGCGCCTTTTCGTCCACCGGAATCGCCGGCGGCAGGGCGTCGCCCAAATCCTGGCCGTCGGTGTGGACGATCCCCGCATAGGGATCGACGACGCCTTCCTTCTCCAGCGTGCTGTCGGCGCGATGCGCGGCTTCCGCCGCCTGCCGCGCTTCGGCGCGGTCGGCCCATTTCTTGGTAAGATAGGCGGCCGCAGCGGTCGCGGCGAGCGCCGCATAGCGCTGCGGGAACATCCGCCGCGCGACGAACAGCGTCCCGGCGCCGATCACCGCGCCCGCCATCGTATGATTGCCTTTCCTGCGGCCGATCGCGCTTCCGATCACGCCGCCGATGATCCGTCCCATCATCTTCATATCCTTCCTCCCCCTATCAATCCCCGGCGGGCGATTCGGGTTCCGGGCCAAGCATATGCCGCGGGTCGACGACGCGGTCGAAGGTTGCAGCATCGACATAGCCGAGGTCGAGCGCCGCGGCGCGCAAGGTCGATCCCGTCTCATGCGCATGTTTGGCGATCTTCGCAGCCTTGTCATAGCCGATTTCGGGCGCCAGCGCCGTCACCAGCATCAGCGATCGGTCGACAAGCTCGGCAATACGTTCGCGATTGGGTTCGATTCCGTCGACGCAGCGCGCCGCAAAGCCCTCCATCCCCGTCGCGAGCAGATCGATCGAGCGCATCACATTGGCGCCGATCAACGGTTTGAAGACATTGAGCTCGAGGTGCCCCTGCATCCCGCCGACGGTCACCGCCTGATGATTGCCGATCACCTGCGCCGCCACCATCGTCAGCATCTCGCACTGGGTCGGATTGACCTTGCCCGGCATGATCGAGCTACCGGGTTCATTCGCGGGCAGGTCAATCTCGCCCAGGCCGGCGCGCGGCCCGGATCCCAGCAGGCGGATGTCGTTGGCGATCTTGGTCAGCGCGACCGCGAGCGTGTTGAGCCGTCCCGACAGATCGACCAGCACGTCGTGGCTCGCCAGCGCCTCGAACTTGTTGGGTGCGCTCCTGAAGCCGAGGCCGGTGATCGCCGCCAGTTCGGCCGCGATATCCTCGGCAAAGCCCGCCGGGGCGTTGAGCCCGGTGCCGACCGCGGTCCCGCCTTGCGCAAGCCGGGTGATGGCATGGTCGACCATCGGTTCGGTGCGCGTCCGGCACAGGCGGAGCTGCGCATAATAGCCCGAAAACTCCTGCCCCAGCGTCAGCGGAGTGGCGTCCTGCAAATGGGTGCGGCCGATCTTGACGATATCGTCCCACGCCTTCGCCTTCGCGAGCAGCGCGTCCATCAAACGGTCGAGCGCGGGCATCAGCCGGTGCGTCATCGCCAGTGTCGCCGCGACATGCATCGCGGTCGGGAAGCTGTCGTTCGACGACTGGCTGCGGTTGACGTCGTCATTGGGATGCACGGGCGATTTGCCGCCGCGCTGGCCCGAGAGCATCTCATTGGCGCGCCCGGCGATCACCTCGTTGACGTTCATGTTCGACTGGGTGCCGCTGCCGGTTTGCCAGATGACGAGCGGGAACTGGTCGTCGTGGCGACCCTCCGCAACCTCGCGCGCCGCAGCCTCGATCGCGTCGGCCTTTTTGGCGGACAGGCCGTGCCGACGGTTCACCCGCGCCGCCGCCTGCTTGACCAGCGCGAGCGCATGGACGATCTCGATCGGCATCCGCTCGCGCGTGCCGAAGGGGAAATTCTCAATCGAACGCTGCGTCTGCGCGCCCCAATAGGCGTTCGCCGGGACCGCGATCTCGCCGATGCTGTCGCTTTCGATCCGCGTGTCACTCATCCGATCAATATCCTCGTCACCGCCACCGCGCCGGCCCAGATCAGCGCGACCAGGCCCAGAAACTGCCAATAGCCCCCTTCGCCGATCCGTCGCCGGTACCAGGCTGCCGCTGCCCAGACGATCAGCAGCGCCGGAGTCAGGATCAGTAGGCTGAAGCGCAGCAGCCCGTCGGCGATCGCATCGCCGACGCCGCTTTCGAACCGGGCATAGCCCTCGACACCCCACCAGAAGGCGGCGGTCAACACCAGCATCCCGGCGAGTGCCCAATATTGCCAGAAGCGGCTGGGGGGCCAGTTGGGGCCCGCCATCCTATCGTTTCTTGCCGAAATCCACCGTCACGACATTCGATCCGTCCTCGACCGCAACGTCGGGGCGGTCGTTATCGGCTTCGTCATGCGGCTCGGGCTGCTCCAGCTCGTCTTCGCTGACCTGGAACTGCAGGCCGAAATCGACCGACGGATCGACGAAGGCGGTGATCGCGGCATAGGGAATGACCAGCGTCGAGGGCGTCTGGTTGAACGACAGGCCGACGCTGAAAAGATCCTCTTCGACCTTCAGGTCCCAGAAGCGGTTCTGGAGGACGATCGTCATTTCGTCGGGGAATTTGGCGACCAGATGCGCGGGGATCGATACACCCGGCGCCTGCGTCTTGAAGGTGATGTAGAAATGATGCTCGCCGGGCAGATGGTCCGACCCCTCGATTTGCGAGAGCACGCGGCCGACCACGGCGCGCAGCGCATCCTGCACGATTTCGTCATAGGGAATCAGGCTGTCGCGAACGTCATCACTCATGGCGGTGGGGGATGAACGGACGACGGGCGCGGGTCAAGGGGGGTCTGTCGGGCAGAGTCGCCTTGCAACGCGAAAATTAGGCTCTAAGGGGCATGCCATGCGAACCGCCATCGTCCAGCGCACGACCAAGGAAACGGATATCGCGATCGCCGTCAACCTCGACGGCACGGGCGACTATTCGGTGTCCACCGGAATCGGGTTCCTCGACCATATGGTCGAACAATTGTCGCGCCATTCGCTGATCGACATTTCGATGACCGTGAAGGGCGATCTGCACATCGACCAGCATCACACGGTCGAGGATTCGGCCCTCGCGCTCGGCGAAGCCGTGGCGAAGGCGCTCGGCGACAAGCGCGGCATCGCCCGCTACGGCGAAGCCCATGCGCCGATGGACGAAACGCTGACTCGCTGCATCCTCGATATTTCGGGGCGCCCGCACTGCGTCTGGAAATCGGCCTTCTCGCAGCCGCGGCTCGGCGAGATGGATACCGAGCTGTTTCCGCACTGGTTCCACAGCTTTGCCCAGACCGCAGGGATCACACTGCACATCGAAACCCTTTATGGCGAGAACAACCACCATATCGCCGAAAGCATGTACAAGGCGCTTGCCCGCGCGCTGCGTGCCGCGGTCGAGATCGACCCGCGCAAGGGCGACGCGATTCCCAGCACGAAAGGCGTGCTATGACACCCCCCCTCCCGCACGCGGGAGGGGCAGCGAGACTTGCGAACTTGTTCGCTAGTCGCCGCGGGGTGGGCATCTGCAACGCCCGAAGCTCGCTACGCTCGCGCCCACCCCTGGCCCCTCCCGCTGGCGGGAGGGGGATTTGAGCGCGATTGCCCTGATCGACTATGGCGCGGGCAATCTTCGCTCGGTGCATAATGCGCTCGTCGCGGCGGGCGCGGACGATGTTGCCGTCACCGCCGATCCCGATGTCGTGGGACAAGCCGACCGCATCGTGCTGCCGGGTGTGGGGGCCTTTGCCGCGTGCATGAACGGGTTGGCGGCAATTCCCGGGCTGATCGAGGCGATGGAACAGCGCGTTCGCGGCGAGGGCGCGCCCTTCCTCGGCATCTGCGTCGGGATGCAATTGCTCGCCGACGCGGGTGAGGAGCATGGGCGGCACGAAGGGCTCGGCTGGATCGGCGGAACGGTGCGCGCCTTCACGCCGGCGCCGGGACTGCGCATCCCGCACATGGGCTGGAACGATGTCGTGCCGAGCTTCGCGCATCCGGTGCTGGCTGCGGGCGAGGCCTATTATCTGCACGGCTATCATTTCGCCGACGCGGCGCATGTCGCGGCGACGAGCAGTCATGGCGGCCCTTTCACCGCCGCGGTGGCGAAGGACAATATCGTCGGCGTGCAGTTTCACCCCGAAAAGAGCCAGGCCTATGGCCTCGCGACCCTCGAAAGATTCCTTGCATGGCGCCCCTGATCCTCTTCCCCGCGATCGACCTCAAGGGCGGGCAGGTGGTGCGGCTCGCCGAGGGCGATATGGCGCGCGCGACCGTCTATGGCGACGATCCGGCGGCGCAGGCACGCCTGTTCGCGGACGCGGGCGCCAGCCATTTGCACGTCGTCGATCTCGACGGCGCCTTCGCCGGTGAAAGCGTCAACGGCGCGGCGGTCGAAAATATCGTTGCGGCCTTTCCGGGCAAGGTGCAGGTCGGCGGCGGTATCCGCGATCGCGCGGGCGTCGATCGCTGGCTCGCGCTCGGGGTGGAGCGCGTCATCATCGGCACCGCGGCGCTCAAAGACCCCGATTTCGTCAAATCGGCCGCGCGCGACCTGCCGGGCCGGATAATCGTCGGCGTCGATGCGCGCGATGGCATGGTGGCCACCGAAGGCTGGGCGGATGTCTCCGACGTGCGCGTCGAGGATCTGGCGCGGCGGTTCGAAGATGCCGGCGTCTCCGCATTGCTGTTCACCGACGTCGGGCGCGACGGGCTGCTCAAGGGCTGCAACGTCGCCGCAACCGTCGCGCTGGCGCAGGCCGTCGCCATTCCGGTGATCGCGAGCGGCGGCGTCGCCGATATCGGCGACATTCATGCGCTGCGTCCGCACGTCGCCGACGGCATCGAAGGCGTGATAACCGGTCGCGCGCTCTATGACGGCCGCCTCGACCTGGCCGAAGCGATCGCGGCGGGGCAGGCGTGACAGTTCTCTCCCCAATCCGCATCCCCGAGCGAAGTCGAGGGGCATTGCCGAGCGAAGTCGAGGCTGCGGCGGATCGGTTCTCGCTGCGCTCGAACGGGCCCATCGTCTTCGCTCGGGGATGCGGAGAAAGTTATGGGGGGGTGTCGTGACCGTCCGCGTCCGCGTCATCCCCTGCCTCGACGTTGCCGACGGCCGCGTCGTGAAGGGGGTCAATTTCGTCGACCTGCGCGACGCCGGCGATCCGGTCGAAGCCGCGCGCGCCTATGACGCCGCGGGCGCAGACGAGCTTTGCTTCCTCGACATTTCCGCGAGCCACCAAGGGCGCGGCACGCTGCTCGATATGGTCGCACGCACCGCCGAAGTCTGCTTCATGCCGCTGACCGTCGGCGGCGGCGTGCGCAGCGCCGACGATGCGCGCGCGCTGCTCCTCGCGGGCGCCGACAAGGTTGCGGTGAACAGCGCCGCCGTGGCGCGCCCCGAACTCGTTGCCGACATCGCCGACCGTTTCGGCAGCCAGTGCGCGGTCGGCAGCATCGACGCGCGCCGCGTTGCAGAGGGGCGGTGGGAAATCTTCACCCATGGCGGGCGCACCCCGACCGGGGTCGATGCGCTTGCTCATGCGGTGCGCCTTGCCGAACTCGGCGCGGGCGAATTGCTCGTCACCAGCATGGATCGTGACGGGACCAAGGACGGCTACGACCTCGCGCTCACCCGGGCGATCGCCGATGCGGTATCGGTGCCGGTGATCGCGTCGGGCGGCGTCGGCAATCTCGACCATCTGGTCGCCGGCGTGATCGAAGGCGGCGCGAGCGCGGTGCTCGCGGCCAGTATCTTCCATTTCGGCGAAGCGACGATCGCCGAGGCGCATGCGCGGCTCGCCGCGGCGGGCCTGCCGGTGCGGGCGCATTAGAAAAATCCGCGTGTTCCCGCGAAGGCGGGAACCCATCTCCCGCCCATTCAAGAAGACGCTGCCGGAAGTTGGACCCCCGCCTTCGCGGGGGAACGCCGCATTTGTGTCTCGGCCTCGCATTAATTCCCCGCAGGGCTGGTCATCGGAAAAAGCGGCTGCAATAGAAAGCCGATGACAGCCAAACTCCGCCTCGCCGACCGTATCAACGACCTGCTGCCGATCCTTGGCTTCGGCGCCGCGCTCGCCAGTCTCGCGATGCCGCTCAACCCCTTTCTGGTCGGACTGATCCTCGCCGGGTCGGTGATCGCCGCGGTTCACCATGCCGAAGTCGTCGCGCACCGCGTCGGCGAACCCTTCGGGACGCTGATCCTCGCGCTGGCGGTGACGGTGATCGAGGTGGGGCTGATCCTGACGCTGATGCAGGCCGAGCCCGAAAAGGCGGCGACGCTGGCGCGCGACACGGTGTTCGCGGCGGTCATGGTGATCATCAACCTGCTGATGGGGCTTTGTCTGCTCAGCGGCGCGATCCGCCATCACGAACAACGGTTCCAGCGCACCGGAATGGGCGCTGCGCTGGCGACGCTCACCGTGCTGACGGTGGTGACGCTGGTGCTCCCCAATTTCACCTCGAGCGCGCCGGGACCGCGCTATTCGGCAACCCAGCTCGGCTTCGTCGCGGTGGTGTCGCTGATCCTCTATGCGACCTTCGCGCTCGTCCAGACCGTTCGCCACCGCCATTATTTCCTGCCCGATGGCGAAGCGCAGGACGAACCCGACGCCCACGCCGCCCCGCCATCGGCGCAGCGGATGTGGCTGTCGCTCGCCCTGCTCGTCGCGTGCCTGTTCGGGGTCGTGCTGCTGGCGAAGGCGCTGTCGCCGGTGATCGGCGCGCTGCTCGCCGAAGCGGGCGCGCCGCCGGCGGTGCTCGGCGTCCTGATCGCGGCGCTGATCCTCGCCCCCGAAGGACTGGCAGCGATACGCGCGGCAAAGGCCGATCGGCTGCAAACCAGCCTCAACCTCGCGCTCGGATCGGCGCTGGCGACGATCGGGCTGACCATCCCGGCGGTCGCGATCCTGTCGATCGCCACCGACATGCCGATCAGCCTGGGCCTCGATGCCAAATCGACGGTGCTGTTGTTCCTGTCGCTGATCGTCGCGTCGCAGACGCTGGCGAATGGGCGAACGACCGTGCTGCAGGGCACGATCCACCTGATGCTGTTCGCAATCTATCTGTTCACGACCTTCGTGCCGTAGGCGGCTCCTTCGCGGGGGCGACGATTTTGGCGGTCACGTCTTCCTGACAAACACCGTTCCTGCCGAATAGCCGGCGCCGAACGAACAGATCAGCCCGGTATCGCCCGCCTGCATATCCTCGTGGTTCAGGTGATAGGCGATGATCGATCCCGCGCTCGACGTGTTGCCATAGGTGTCGAGCACCGTCGGGCTTTCGTCGGCGCTCGCCTCATGCCCCAGCACCTTGTGCGCGATCAGGCGGTTCATGTTGGTGTTCGCCTGATGCAGCCACAGGCGGCGCATGTCGGCGCCTTGCAGGCCGAGTTTCTCCATTTCCTCGATGATCATGGCGGCGACCATCGGCACGACTTCCTTGAACACCTTGCGGCCTTCCTGGACGAACAGCTTGTCGGTCTTCGGTCCCGACTGGTCGATGGCGCCGTGGGCGCGGTTCAGGAAGCCGAAATTGTTGCGGATATTGTTGGAGAAAACGGTCTTCAGCCGGGTACCCAAAATGTCCCAATGCCCCGCCGGCGCGATCGTCTTGTCCTCGACCAGAATCGCGGTGGCGACGTCGCCGAAGATGAAATGGCTGTCGCGGTCGCGCCAGTTGAGGTGGCCCGAACAGATTTCGGGATTCACGACGAGCACGCTCCTTGCGTGCCCCGCACGAATATAGTCGGCCGCGGTCTGGATGCCGAAGGTTGCCGAGGAGCAGGCGACATTCATGTCGAAGGCAAAGCCGTCGATGCCCAACGCCTGCTGAATCTCGATCGCCATCGCAGGATAGGCGCGCTGCATGTTCGACGCCGCGCACAGCACCGCATCGACGTCGGCGGCATCGCGGCCGGCGCGCGCCAGCGCGTCCCTTGCCGCCGCCACGCCGATTTCGGCGAGGATCGACAACTCGTCATTGGTCCGCTCGGCAAGCCGCGGCGCCATATGCTCGGGGTCCAGAATACCCGCCTTGTCGACGACGTAGCGCGACCCGATGCCGCTCGCTTTTTCGATGAATTCGACGCTCGATTCAGCGAGTTCGCCTATCTCGCCCGCTGCGATCGCCGCGGCATTTTCCCTATTGTGCAGCGCAACATACCGGTTAAAACTGGCGACAAGTTCTTCGTTGGTGATGCGTTCGGCGGGGGTGAAGAGGCCGGTGGCGGAAATGACCGGCTGCGGTGCGTGCGACATGGTTGTCCCTGCGTGTCTTATGGTCTGATGACACGCTGATTAGGCCCGGTCGCCGCGCGGCGCAACGCCCCACAAGCGAAGCTGAACGCACGCCGACGTCATGGTTAACCGGCCACTAACCATTTTGGTGGCAGACTGTTCGATGCAAGCCTCCGGGGGGACGGCTCCCCGGGGTGCGCAAGCGGGAGCATGACCATGGCGACGCGTTCGGGACCGGCATCCGGCGATTTGTCCCTCGCCGAAATCAAGGAATTTGCGGGCTTCGCTGCGGGGACGCAGCGCTATATTCGCCGCTCGCTCGATATCGGGCTCGAGCGTGACGATGCGATCGCGCGCTGGTCGCGCGACATGGTCGAAGAAACCGCAATCCGCGTCCAGGCTCGCGTCTATCAGCGGCTGGGCGACATTCGCACCCATATTCCCGAGGACAGCGGACTCGACGCGCTCGAAGGCTTCATGGCGCCGCTCGTCGCGGTATCGGCCTTCGATCTGGGGCAGGACCGCCTGCCGACCTTCGCCGCCTATCGCTTTCTCTACGAACGCCTGCTCGGCGCGCACGCGCGGCCGTGGCTGCCCGGCGCCTTCTGCGCCGCGGCATCGCTGCCGCACCTGCACCCCGACAAGCGCAAGCTGCTGCTCCAGTCGATCAGCGAAGCCGCCGCTACCGCGCCCGGCTGGTCGGCGCGCGAACCGAGCTTCTATCCCGAATGGATCGAAAAGATCGACGTGACGAAACCGGCCAATTGAACGCCCGGCCTATTCGCTGATCCACAGATTGTGGCTGTCGATGCGCAGCCGGGTGATGTCGCGCAGCGCTTCGGTGCGGGCGATCGTTTCGGCGCGGAACGCCGCGTGCGTCTGGCGCTCTCCGAGCAGGACGTCGGCGAGATCGATCGCATCCAGATCCTGCCCGCGGCGAAGCTTGGCGAGCGCCGCCATCTGCGCCGCGCGCGCCTGATCGGCGCGCTGCCACGCCGAATAGGCCGCAGCGGCGCGCGCGAGGTCGCCGTCGGCCATTTCCTGCACATCGAAGCGGACGGCGCTGAGCTGCGCCGCCGCGGCCTGCGCCTCGGACGCGGCGCGCGCCGCCATGGCGCCGCGGTGATTGCCGCCGATCGGGATCGTCACGGTCAGACCCGCGCCGCGTTCGGCGCCGCTGCGTTCGCTGAACAGCCGGAGACCGACGGTGGGATCGGGAATCCGGTCCTGCCGCCCGCGTTCGGCGAGCGCGCCAAGGCGCCGCGCCTCGGCATTGGCGGCCGCGATTTCGTGGCTGCGTTCGATAACCTGATCGCGCATCTGCGACGCCCCGGCAGGATCGAAGGCCGGGGTGGCGAGCGTCGGGGCCTCGACGGGCAGGGCGACGCCCGGAAATTGCGCAGCAAGCCGGGCCCGTGCCAGATCGGCGCGCCCCGCCGATTGGGCCGCGAGCAGGCGCGCCTCCGCCAACGCGGCTTCGGCCTGATCGGCCTCGAGCTGCGGCGCGTCGCGCAGATCGACCCGGCGTCGCACGATCCGGACCAGCGTCGCGTAATTTTCGACGCCCTGCGCATCGACGACCGCCTCGGCGCTGGCGCCGACCCAGTCCCACCACATGGCGTTGAGCAACAGCGCGGCCTGATGCCGGGCATCTTCGAAATGATTGGTGGCGGCTTCGACGCCCAGCGCGCCGGCCTTGCGGTCGAGCCGCGCCTTGCCCGGCAGACGCACGGGACGCGCCAGGATCGCGTCATATTCGTTGAAGCGCCCCTCGCGGTCGATGCTGCGGCTGACATAGCTGCCGGTGACGCTGAACTCATAAGGTCCGGCTTCGAGCGCGCGCTTCTCTGCCGCAGCGACATCGACACGCGCCCTTGCCGCAATGACCGAGGGGTGGGCGTCGAGCGCTTCGCGCACCACCGCTTCGGGCAACAGCCCCGGCTCGGCGGCGGCAGGCGGCGTCAGGGCCAGACTGGCGGCAAGGAACAGAAGGCGGGTCATGCAGGGGCTCCGGCAGGATGAACCTGATCGCCCGCGCCGCGCTCGGCAGCGCTTTCGCCGAAGCGTTCGTACAGGATGGGCAGCAGGATGAGTGTGAGCAGCGTCGCCGTCACCAGCCCGCCGATCACGACGATGGCAAGCGGGCGCTGGATTTCCGAACCCGGACCCGACGCGAAGAGCAGCGGGACGAGGCCGAAGGCGGCGATGCTCGCGGTCATCAGCACCGGGCGCAGGCGCCGTGCGGCGCCCTCGCGCACCGCCTGGTGCAGCGGGACGCCGCGTTCGCGCAGCTGACGGAAATAGCTGACCATCACGAGCCCGTTGAGCACCGCGATGCCGAGCAGCGCGATGAAGCCGACCGAGGCGGGAACCGACAGATATTCGCCCGATAGCGCGAGCGCGATCATCCCGCCCACCGCCGCAAAGGGTATGTTGACGAGAATCAGCGCCGCCGCGCGCAGCGAGCGCAGCGTCAGATAAAGAACGACGAAGATCATCAACACCGCGATCGGCAGCACGATCATCAGGCGCGCGGCCGCCCGTTGCTGATTTTCGAACTGGCCGCCCCACACTATACGATAGCCGGGCGGCAGCTTTACATGCTTGCCGATGTCCGCCTTTGCCTCCTCGACATAGCCGACAAGGTCGCGGCCGCTGACGAAGGCCTGCACGAGCGCGAAGCGCGATCCATTTTCATGTTCGAGCTTCACCGGCCCCGCGACCTGCGCGATCGCCGCGACATCGCTGGTGCGAAGAAGGGTGCCGGCGGGGGTTCGATAGAGACGGTCGGTGTAGCTTTGCGCGTCCATGCCGTCGCCGCCTTCGCCGCGGATAACCACGGGAATCCGGCGCGCGCCTTCGGCGATCGTGCCGGCGCGGACGCCCTCGACATCGGCGCGCATCATATCCTGCAGCATGTCGACGGGCATTCCCGCCCGCCCTGCGGCCATGCGATCGATATTGATCTGCAGATAATCGACGCTGTCGTTGGCAACCGTCATCGCCTCGCTCGTCCCGCGGATCGTTTCGAGCCGACCCTGGATCGCGCCCGCGAGCCGGGCCAGTTCCTTGAGGTCGGGGCCGAATAATTTGATCGCCAGATCGCCGCGCGCACCGGTGAGCATTTCGGAAACGCGCATCTCGATCGGCTGGGTGAAGCTGGGCTCGATCCCCGGAAAATCGGCGAGCACGGCGCGAATCCGGTCGTTGAGCCAGTCCTTGTCGGCAAGGCGCCATTCGGACCGCGGCTTCAGCTTCAGAAAGCTGTCGGTCTCGTTGGGGCTCATCGGATCGAGGCCGAGCTCGTCGCTGCCGACGCGCGCGATCACGCTGGTGACTTCGGGCACCTGTTCGAGGATCGCGCGCTGCACCTTCATGTCGCCCGCGGCGCTATGTTCGATATTGATGCTCGGCAGCTTGGTGAGCTGAACGATCGTCGACCCCTCGTCCATCGTTGGCAGAAAGGTCTTGCCGGTCACGGTATAGGCGACCCCGGCGAGCAGCAGGCCGATCGCGGATATCCCGGCGACGGTCCGGCGGTGGGCAAAGGCCCAGTCGAGCGCCCGCGCGTGACGCGGCGCCAGGAAGCGCATCAGGCGCGGTTCGCGGTGGCCGTCCTGCTGCTTCAGGATGAAATAGGCGAGCACCGGCACCAGCGTCAGCGACAGGACCAGCGCCGAAAGCAGCGCGAGCACGATGGTCAGCGCGACGGGCGCGAACAGCTTGCCCTCCAGCCCCTCGAGCGTGAGCAGCGGCAGGAAGACGAGCGCGATGATAAGGAGCCCCGAGGCGACCGGCATCGCGACTTCGGACGCCGCGACGAAAACCGCATGCAGCTTGCCCATCCGGCGATGCCTGGGATCGGACAAGCGCTCGACGACATTTTCGACGACGACCACGGCGCCGTCGACCAATATGCCGACCGCGATGGCAAGCCCGCCGAGGCTCATCAGATTGGCGGTCAGTCCGATCGCCCGCATGAAGATGAAGGTCAGCAGCGCCGCCATCGGCAGCGCGAGTGCGACGATGACCGACGCGCGGACATCGCCCAGAAACAGCAGCAGCAGGATGACGACGAGGATCGTCGCTTCGATCAGCGCCTTCTCGACCGTCCCGACGGCGCGTTCGATGAGGTCGGACCGGTCGTAGAAGACATCGACGCGCATCCCGCGCGGCAGGCTGGGCTGGATTTCCGCGAGCCGCGCCTTGACCCCGTCGACGACCTTCGACGCGTCGGCGCCGCGCAGCGCGATGACCAGTCCCTCGACCGCCTCGCCCTTGCCGTCCTTCGTGACCGCGCCATAGCGCGTCAGATGCCCGGCGCGCACCGCCGCGACGTCGCCGACGCGCACGATGCCGCCATCCTGCGACCGCACCACGACCGAGGCGAGATCGTCGAGCGTGCGGATCGCGCCGACCGAGCGCACGATCAGCGCTTCGTCGCCGATCTTGAGCCGGCCCGCGCCGTCGTTGCGATTGCTCGCCTCGATCGCCGCGCGCAGATCCTCGACGCTCAGCCCCGCCGCCGCCAGCGCGCCATTGTCGGGGCGCACCTCGAAGGTTTCGGCAAAGCCGCCGAGCGCGTTGACATCGGCAACGCCGGGAACGGTGCGCAGCGCCGGGCGGATGATCCAGTCGAGCACCCGCCGCTTTTCGGTCAGATCCTGCGGCCCCTCGAGCGTGAACATATACATGTCGGACAGCGGGGTGGAGATCGGCGCCATCCCGCCCTCGACCGTCGCCGGCAGGTCCCCCGCGACATTCGACAGCCGCTCCGCGACCTGGCTGCGCGCCCAATAGATGTCGGTACCGTCCTTGAAATCGATCGTGATGTCGGCGATCGCATATTTGGCGACCGAGCGCAGGTTCGCCTGATCGGGGATGCCCAGCATCTCCATCTCGATCGGCGTGATGACGCGGCTCTCGACCTCCTCGGGGGTCATGCCCGGCGCCTTCAGGATGATCTTGACCTGCGTCGAGCTGATGTCCGGAAAGGCATCGATCGGCAGATTGGCGAAGGACCAGGCCCCGATCCCGCCCAAGAGCAGCGCGGCACCGATGACGGCGAGACGCAGCGCGAGCGCCTTTTCGACGAGTTTGCCGAGCATCCTATTCGCCGCCCAGCACGGCCTTGAGTTCGGCGATTGCCGAGGTTGCGACGCGTTCGCCGGGCTTCAGTCCGGCGGTTATCGTCGCGCTGGCCCCGACACGGCTGGCGATGGTGACGGGGCGCAGCGCGAAGCCGTCCGTCCCCTTCACGAAAACCGCATCCCTGTCGCCGACCCGTGTCAGCGCGGCAGCGGGGATGCTCGCCCCGGCGACGGGCTGAACGCCGCCGAGGATCGCGACGACCGACTTGCCGCTGACTAGTGCGGGTGCGGCGTCGAGGCGTGCCTTTGCCGTCAGCGCGCGCGTCGCGGGGTCGATCGAGCCGCCGACGGCGATGACGCGGCCGGTGGCGGGCGCGGTGCCGGGCATCCGAACTTCGACGGGTGTGCCCGGATGCACCGCGCCCGCGAGCCGTTCGGGGATTTGCAGATCGAGCATCAGCCGCGCCGTATTTTCGACGATGAAAGGCGCGCTGAGGCCGCCCACCGGGCCGCCCGCCTGCACATTGACGGCGGCGATCCGGCCGCCGATCGGCGCGCGCAGCGTCATCATACCGCTGCCGTCGGCATTGGCCTGCGCGAGAATGCGGCGGTTTTCGGCGACATTGACTTCTGCCTCGCGCAGCGCGGCGCGCGCCTCGTCGGCGCGGGCGCCCGCGACAATGCCTTCCTTGGCCAGCTGACCGGTGCGGCCCGCCGCGGCGCGCGCAACCTCCAGCTGCGCCTGCGCGCGCGCCAGCGCCGCGCCATATTGGACAGGCTCGGCGGCGCGGATGCTGGCGAGCGGTTGACCGGCGACAACCGCCTCGCCCTCGACGACAAACAGCCGCACCGCAATCCCGTCGAATGGCGCGGTCACCGCGACCCGCGCATCGGGGGGCAGCGATACGGTCGCAGGGACCGCGCCAAGCTCGGCACTGCTGGCGGCCGCTGCGACTGCGGTCGCGATGCCGAGCTTCTCGATCTGTCGGGCCGACAGCTTGCCCGGCGCCATGGCCGCTTCGCCGCCGTCGGGCGCAGGCGGGGGCGCCTCCTTCGACCACCAGAGGGCTCCGGCACCCGCCGCGAGGGCGAGCGCTGTCGATGCGGCGATAAGGGCTTTCCTGTCCATGGCCGCCCTCTGCCAAGCGAGTCTGACGCCAGCCTGACATTTTGTCAGTGTCGCGTCAGGCAATTGCGCTAGGACCATCACACCGGAATGAAGACGGTGAGATCATCCCCACAAGGACAGGATGCCGATGCGCGTATTGCTGGTCGAAGACGATCCCGAACTGCGCCGCCGCCTGACCGAGCGGCTGGTGGCGGCGGGAATTGCCGTCGACAGCGCCGCGTCGGCGGGCGACGCCCGCGACTGGCCCGACATCGACATGCTGGGCGCGGTGATCCTCGATCTGGGGCTGCCCGACGGCGACGGGATTGATGTGCTGCGCCACTGGCGCGGCGCCGGGCGGACGGTGCCGATCCTGATCCTGACCGCGCGGGGCAACTGGCGTGAAAAGGTCGAGGGGCTGAACAGCGGCGCCGATGATTTCATCGTCAAGCCGGTGCGGTTCGAAGAGTTGCTGGCGCGGCTGCATGCGCTGTGGAGGCGTGGACGTGGGCGCGGCAGCAACGCGCTGACGGTCGGTCCGCTTTCGCTCGACCCAGTCGCGTCCACCGCGACGCTGCACGGCGAAGCGCTGACGCTCAGCCGCAAGGAGTTCGCGCTGCTGCACCTCTTCATGCGGCGTCCCGAACATATCTTGTCGCAAGCCGACATCCTCGATCAGCTTTACGCGCTGGAGGCCGAGCGCGACCGCAACGCGGTGGAGGCGCATATCAGTCGGCTGCGCCGCAAGATCGGACGCGAGGCTATTCGCACCGTGCGCGGCCTCGGCTATCGGCTCGATTTGTGACCCGACTCTTTTCCAGCCTGCGCGCGCGCTTTCTGGCCGCCATCCTGATATGGGTGGCGCTGGGCATCGGCGCGCTGTGGTTTTCGTCGGTGCGGCTGTTCAGCAGCCATGTCGAACAGCAATATCATGAAGAGCTGGAGGTTCATGTCCGCGAGCTGGCCGAACTGACCGTCCTCGACGCGGCAGGTAACCCCCGCCTGTCGCGGCCGCTGTCCGATCCGCGCTATGCGGTGCCTCTGTCCGGATTTTACTGGCAGATCGGGCGCCCCGGCCATCGCTCGCTGAAGTCGCCCTCTATGACGCGCGGCGCGCTCGACGAGGATGTCGCGCACAGCCCGGACATCCTGCACCGCGTCGAAAACGGCCCGACGGGCCCCACGATCACCTATGGCTTCGAGCGTGCGGTGCCGGGCGGCGCCCCGCTGCATTTCGTCATCGCCACCGACGAGCGCCTGCTGCGCGCCGTCATCGCGAGCTTCACCCGCGAGCTCAGCCTGTGGCTCAGCCTGCTCGCGCTCGCGCTTCTGGCAAGCGGCCTTGCGATCATCACGCTCGGCTTCCGGCCGTTCAACCGGCTGGCCGCGCGGATCGCGGCCCTGCGCCGCGGGCAGGCCGATCACATCGAGGGGGTGTTTCCCGACGAGATCCGCCAGCTCGTCGATCCGTTGAACAGCTATCTGGCGCGCAATGCCGAGATCGTCGAACGCGGGCGTGTCGCCGCGGGCGCGCTGGCGCACTCGCTGCGCACCCCGCTCGCCGTCGTCACCGACGAGGCCGAACGGCTGCAACAGCGCGGCACCGAAAGCGCCGCGGCCGACGTCTTCCTGTCCGAAAGCGAGACGATGCAGCGCCAGATCGACTATCATCTGTCGCGCGTCCGGTCGGGCGGGTCGCATGCGGGGATGGTCGGCGGCGTGCGGCTCGCCGCGATCCTGCCGCCGCTGATCGCCGCGATGGAACGCTGTCATCCGGGCAAGCGCTTCGCTGCGACCGCAGCGGCGCTCGACCCGGCCGCCCCTTCGCTTCCCATGGATGCCGAGGATCTGAGCGAGATATTGTCGAACCTGCTCGACAATGCCGGAAAATGGGCGCGATCGGGCATCACGATCGACTATCGCTTCGACGGCGCCGCGCGCCGCATTGCCATCACCGACGACGGGCCGGGCGTTCCGCCCGATCAGCGCGAGACGATGTTCGGCATCGGCGCGCGCGGGGCCGGCCCCGGCGCCGGATCGGGCCTTGGCCTTGCCATCGCGCGCGATGTGGCGCGCGACTATGGCGGCGACGTGGCGCTCGATCGCGCACCGTCGGGCGGCACGGTCGCCACGCTGCGTATCGGCGATGGTCCCGCGGGCGACATGTAACGAACCGCCGCACGCCCGATACCAGCTCTTTTCTTTCGCTGCCGTTTCGCCGATCAGATCGCGCGAGGGGGCGCTTCGGGAGCCAAAAGGAAATTGACTTGGATGTGACCAAATCGCCGCGACCATGCCGCGCTGCCCGGCGGCTAAGCCGATGACGATTTCGCTCGGGCCGCTCGCGCTTGCCGCCGACCGCCTGCTCGCGGTCGCGCTGATCTGGCTGTTTCTGGCGGGCGGCAGCCTGATCGCGGCGCGCGGCGATATGCGCGCGGCGACAGCGAGCTGGATCGCCGTCATCGTGGGTCTGCTCGTGGCGCGCACCGCCTATGTGGTGCGCCACGCCGATGCCTATGCGCCCGAACCCTGGTCGATCCTTGCGGTCTGGCAGGGTGGTTTCCTGCCCTGGGCCGGCATCGCGGCCGCAGGGGCGGCGGTGGCCGTCTGGCTCCGGCGCTCGCGCGCAACGCCGCTGTTACTCGGCGTGCTCGCCGGGCTGGCGGCGGTTCATGCGGTCGCGGCGCCGGCGCTCGAACCCGCGCCGCGACCGCTCGCGCGCGGGCTGATGCTCACCGACATGGAGGGGGGCGCGATCGCGCTCGATACGCTGCGCGGGAAGCCGATGGTCATCAACCTGTGGGCGACATGGTGCCCGCCGTGCCAGCGCGAACTGCCGATGCTCGCCGAGGTCGCGGCGGCATCGCGCGTGCCGATCCTGCTGGTCAATCAGGGGCAGGACAGCGCGACCGTCGCCGCCTATCTGGCCGAGCGCAAGGTGCCGGGCACGCACGTCTTTCTCGACCATAGCGGGCGGACGGGCGATGCCGCGGGCGGGCTGGTGCTGCCGACGACCCTGTTCGTCGATGCCAAGGGCCGGATCGTCCGCCGCCACAGCGGCGAAATATCGCGCGCCGCACTCGCCGACGGGATGGCACTGATCGCGCGGCGCTAGGGTCCTGACCCTAAGACTCAGGCGGCGGTTACCAGCCAGGCGCGCGCGCCGAGGCGCACACCCGCTTCGGGATCATGATGCTCGGCATAGACGCGCTCCAGATCGGCGCGCGCAGCCGCCATCACATCGGCGCCCGCCTCGCCCAGCACGCGCGCGGCCGACATTGATCCGAGCGCGAAGTCGGCGGCCTCCGCCGGGGTGCGCCCCGGCCCGCCGATCGCCTGATCGCCGCGCCAGTCGTCGATGTCGACCCGGGCAAAGCCGGCATCGGCGAGCAGGTCACGCAGATAGTCGATATCCTCGAAGGCGAAGGGCCCCGGCGCGCGCGGCGTCGCGGGCGGCACCTCGACATGCGCGCGGATCACCCCCATCACCGCCATCATCCAGACATTGTCGCGCGGCGGTCCCCACACGGCGAGGTCGAAGCGCGCGCCGGGCACGAGCTGCGTCCGCAAGTGACGAAAGGCGGCGACGGGCTCGGCGAAAAACATACTGCCGAAGCGCGAGACGAGCCGGTCATAGGGTGCTGCCGGCAGCACCGCGCTCGCCGCATCGCCGCAGAAAAAGCGCAGCGCGGGAAAATCGGCGCCGGCCCGCGCGCGCGCCGCGACGATCAGGTCGGGCGAGATGTCGAGCCCGAGCACCGCGCCCTGCGGTCCGACGCGCGCCGCGATCGCGCGGCTCGTCGCGCCGCCGCCGCACCCCAGATCGACGTTTCGCTCGCCCGTCGCGATCGCGGCGCGATCGAGCAGCGCGGTGCCAATCGGTTCCAGCATCGCTTCGAAATGGTCGACATTGCGCAACCAGCGCTGCCCCATTTCGCCCGACCAGTCGTCCGCGAACACCGATGTCTTGTCGCCCGTCATCGCCGCCTCCCGCCGCATTGATCGCGCCTGCCTCCCGCAAGCCCCGCCCGGCGTCAAGCGATGATCCGCGCCGCGCAGACATTTATTAGCCTTTCCGCGCTATTCGCGCAGGCGAGAGGGGCAGAATTTGCTGCATGCGCATGTCTTCAAGCGCGCAGACCGACACGCGCAAATGGCGCCGCCGCATTCGGCGCGCGCGATCGATCTTGCGCGCTGGGACGGCAGCGACTGGCTGGCCGAAGAATGGCGCGCGCTCGAAGCCCATGCCCGCTGGCCGACGCAGAGTCACGCCTTCGCCGCCGCGCTGACCCCTTTGATCGAAGGGCAGCGCCGCAAGCTGCTCGGCCTGCGCGCGGGCGGCACGATTTCGGCGCTGCTGCCGCTGTGCCGCGACGCGGGCGCGATCGGCCGCTGGCGCATCGCGGGATCGCGCGAACTGTTCGAGCCGGGCGACCTGCTTGCGGCGCGGCCCGATGATGCCGCCCCGATCGCGGACGCGCTCGCGCGGTTGCGCAAGCCGCTCTCCTTCGACCGGATTTCCGCCGACTCGCCGCTGCTTCCGGCGCTGCGCCGCGCGATGCACAGGCGCGGCCTGCTGTCGGTGCGCCCGGCGATGCCCTGCCCGCTGATCGTGCTCGACGAAAGCTGGCGCGATCCCGAAAGCCACTTCAATTCGGGCCGCCGGTCCGATTTCCGGCGCGCGGCCCGGCGCGCCGAGGCGCTGGGGCCGGTCACGTTCGAGACGCTGGCGCCGGGCCTGCAGGATTTCGACGCGCTGTTCGACGAAGCGATCGGGGTCGAGGCGAAGAGCTGGAAGCTGGAGGCGGGCAGCGCGATCGCGGTCGACCGGCGCCGTGAGACATTCTTCCGCCGCTTTTTTCGCGAGGCCGCCGCCGAGGGCCGGTTCCGGCTGTCCTTCATGCGGATCGGCGGCGAAGCGGTGGCGATGCAATTGGCTCAGGTCAGCGACGATCGATACTGGCTGTTCAAGATCGGCCACGACGAGCGCTTCGGCAAATGCTCGCCGGGGACGCTGCTGATGCTTCACACGCTGCGCTGGGCGGCGGGCGAGGGCCTGCGCAGCTACGAACTGCTCGGCGAGGCCGAGGGCTGGATCACCCGCTTCTGGACGCAGGAACAGCGCGCATGCGTGCGCGTGCGCACCTATCCGGCACGCGTGTCGGGGGCGCTGGCGCTCGCCGCCGACGGCGCCCACTGGGTGTGGCAACGCCTCGTCCGGCGCGGCGCATGAACGACACGCCACTCTGGCGCTGGCTGCGCGCGCGGCGCTATGCACTGCCGCAGCAGGCGGGCGGCTGGCTGCCCGCTCCCGACGCCGCGGCGGGCGCCCGGATCGCCCGGCGTCTGTCGCGGCGCGGTATCGCGGTGACGCTCGGCTATTTTCAGGGCGATGCCGATGGCGCCGACGCCATCGTGGCTGCTTACGGCCGGATCGCCGCCACCCCGCTGCCGCCGGGAAGCTATTTGTCGGTCAAGGCGCCGCCGCTGGGCTTTTGTCCGCAGCGGCTGCGCCGGATTGCCGAGGCGGGCGCGGCAGCGGTGCTGCCGGTGCTGCTCGATGCCCACGCCCCCGCCGATGCCGACGCGACGCTCGCCGCGCTCGCCGCCCTGCTGCCCGACTTTCCTGACAGCGGCATCGCCTTGCCCGCGCGCTGGCGGCGCAGCGCCGCCGATGCCGCGCGCCTGTCCGGCACATCGGCGCGTATCCGGGTGGTGAAGGGCGAATGGGCCGATCCGCTTTGCGATGCGGCGGATGGCGATGCCGCCTATCTGAGGCTCATCGACGCCCTTGCCGGGCGCGCGGCACCCGTAGCGGTGGCGACGCACAAGCCTGCGCTGGCTGCTGCGGCGCTCGACCGGCTGCTTGCCGCGGGGACCCCGTGCGAGCTTGAACAATTGCGCGGGCTGCCCGGGCGCCGCACCCTCGTCGCCGCGCGGACGCGCGGGGTCGGCACGCGCCTCTACGTCCCGCTCGGTCCCGGCTGGTGGCCCTATGCGATCGACAAGGCACTCGCGCGGCCGCATCTGCCCTTATGGTATCTGCGCGACCGGATCGGGCTTGCCGATCGCTGAAACAAAATGGGGCGGCCCGTTTCGGTGCCGCCCCAGTTGTGCGTCCGTCCGGGGAGAGGGAGAGAGGACGGACCGGAGATGGTGTCGTGGCTTATTCGATTAGCGCGATGCAACCTGGCTGTCGGTCGCTTCATCGACGCCGGCAACCTTGAGCGCGGCGCGGAACTGCTTGGCGGCGGCGCGTTCGTTGCCCGCTTCGCACAGCTTCTTGCCGGTGGCGACGAAGCGCTTCGCGCTGGCCTGCTTGCCACCCTGCGCGCTGTCGGCGGCGGTGTTCGCCTGATCGGCAAGGCCGGTGCAGCGATAGTCGGCGCTGCCCTGCGCATAGGCCGGCGAGGTCGAAGCCATCAGGCCGCCGAAGGCGAGCGCCGAACCGGCGACGATCGCGAAAGCGGTGGGAAAGCGGCGAAAAGAGGAGAGCTGATTGGTCATGGGAGAGGTTTCCTTTCGTTTCGTTGTGCAACCTTTTTAGGCGCGCTTGCGCACTTAGATAATCCTCTATAATCTGCAAGTGCCTTGAAGCAGGATTTAACAATCCCCCATGGGGCGCTCGACGGGATCGAAGCTTTCCTGCGTGTCGCGGAAAGGCGGAGCTTTTCCGCCGCGGCAGCCGATCTGGGGGTATCTCCCTCGGCGATCAGCCAGACGATCAAGACGCTGGAAGCGCGCGTCGGCGCGCCTTTGTTCATGCGGACGACGCGCAGCGTCGGGCTGACGCAGGCGGGCGAAATGTTCCTCGAACGCGCCGCACCGGCCTTTGCCGGGCTGGCCGACGCCTATGAAGCGGCGCGCAACCTGGGCAACCGTCCGGCGGGGCGGCTGCGCATCAACCTGATGCGCGGCGCGGTGCAGCCGATGTTCGAACCGATCATCGCGGGCTTCGTCGACGCCTATCCCGAGATCGAGCTGGAAATCTATGCCGACGATGCGCTCGCCGACTTGAGCGCCGGGGGCTTCGACGCCGGCGTCCGGATGGGCGAATCGCTCGATGCCGATGTGATCGCGATCCGCCTCACCGGCCCGTTCCGCTTCGTCGCTGCGGCCTCGCCCGCCTATCTCGACCGCTTCGGGCGTCCCGAAAGGCCGGAAGATCTGAAAGATCATCGCTGCATCCGCTTCCGCCTGGCAACGGGGGCGCTGATGCCGTGGACCTTTGCGCAAGGGAACCGCGAATTCGAGGTCGGGGTGACCGGGCCGGTTATTGTCAACGACTGGATCGCTGCGCTGGTCGCGATGCGTACCGGCGTCGCGATCGGGATGATGGCCGAGCCGATGGCGAAGAAGATGGTCGAAACGGGCGAGCTCGAACTGGTGCTCACCGACTATGCCGACGCGACCAGCGGGCTGTTCCTCTATTACCCCAGCCGCAAGCAGGTGATGCCCAAGCTGCGCGCCTTCATCGACTATGTCCGCGAATATCTGCCCGACCAGATAGGCGCCTGATCGGCCACCGGCCGCACAAATAATATTCTTCGCCGCGCGCAGAAAATTTGTGCTGGCCAAGCCGTGCAAATCGCGGCAGCTAGTTCTCAACTAAAAAAGTTGGGAAGAATCATGCTCGATCTGTCAACCTTCGATCTTGCGGCGCTGCTGCCCTTCATCCTGATCGGCTTCGCCGCGCAGCTCGTCGACGGCGCGCTCGGCATGGCGTTCGGGGTGATCTGCAACACCTTGCTCGTCGCCGTGATGGGCGTGCCGCCCGCGACGGCATCGGCGCGCATCCATGTCGTCGAGGTGTTCACGACCGCGGTGTCGGGGATCAGCCATCTGTTTCACCGCAATATCGAATGGGGCCTCTTCTTCCGTCTGCTCATCCCGGGCCTGATCGGCGGGGTGTCCGGCGCCTATCTGCTGACGTCGATCGACGGTGCGATCGTCAAACCGATCGTCCTGGCCTATCTCGTCGCCGTCGGCGTGTGGCTGCTGATCCGCGGGCTGCTCTATCCGCCGAAAATCCGCAAGCCGACGGTGATTGCGCCGCTCGGCCTCGTCGGCGGCTTCCTCGATGCGGCGGGCGGGGGTGGCTGGGGGCCGGTGGTGACCTCCAACCTGCTCGTCCAGGGCGCCGAACCGCGCAAGGTGATCGGCACGGTCAACAGCGTCGAATTTTTCCTGACGCTCGCGGTGTCGGCAACCTTCATCTGGCACCTCGGCCTCGACGATGTCGCGGGCGCGACGCTCGGCCTGCTGATCGGCGGCGTCTGCGCCGCCCCGATCGGTGCCTTCATGGCCAAGCGCATCGCCCCCAAGCTGATGCTCGTGCTCGTTGGCATCGTCCTGACCGCGACGAGCTGTTTCGGACTATATCGCGCGCTGACGTGATGGGGGCGCCGGCAATCGACCGGACGATCTAGATTCGCCGATAGCGGAAGTACCAGACCTCGTGCCCCTGCGCGCGCGCCTTGGCTTCGTAGCGGGTTTCGGGCCAGCCGCCGGGGCGGACCAGAAAATCCTGTGCGCTTTGTGCCAGCCATTCGAACCGGTGGCGGTGGCGCCGCATCACCATCAGCGCGTGGGCGAGATAGACAGGATGGTCGGTGCCGAAGCGAAATTCGCCGCCGGGTTTCAGCTTGGCGGCGATCAGGTCGAGCGGGCCGTCGTTCATCATCCGCCGCTTGGCATGGCGCGCCTTGGGCCACGGGTCGGGGTGGAGCAGATAGGCGAAGCTCAGCGCCCCGTCGGGAATCCGGCGCAGCACCTCGAGCGCGTCGCCATGATGGATGCGGACATTGGCGAGCGGCAGGCTCCGGCCATGGTCGCCCGACACATGCACCAGCGCCTGCGCGACGCCGTTGAGGAAGGGCTCGGCGCCGATGAAGCCATGGTCGGGCAACATGTCGGCGCGCCCCGCCATATGCTCGCCGCCGCCGAAGCCGATCTCGAAATGCAGCGGGCGCCCGGCTCCTTCGGCGTCGCCGAACAGCAGGGGCGCGGTGACCGGTCCGTCGGTCGGAACCGCGATCTGCGGCAGCAGAGTGTCGATCAGATCCTGTTGCCCCGCGCGCAGGGGCTTGCCCTTCGCGCGCCCGTAAAGGCGGTTGAGCGTCGTCGGATCGCCGGATTTATAAGCCGTCATGCCGCGCGCGTTAGCCGCCTCGGGCCGAGGCGGCAAGCACCGCGGCGGCATCAGCCGCCGAACGCCGCCTTCAGCTTGTCGGTCAGGTCGGTGCGCTCCCATGGGAAGGCATCGCCCGACGCCTGGCGGCCGAAATGGCCATAGGCGGCGGTCTGGCGATAGATCGGCTTGTTGAGGCCAAGGTGGGTGCGGATGCCCTTCGGCGTCAGGCGGACGAGCTGCGGCAGCAGCTGCTCGAGCGCCGCCTCGGTCACGCCTTCCGCCGCGGTGCCGTGCAGATCGACATAGACCGACAGCGGCTCGGCGACGCCGATCGCGTAGCTGAGCTGGATCGTGCAGCGGCGGGCAAGGCCCGCGGCGACGATATTCTTGGCGAGGTAGCGCGTGACATAGGCCGCCGAGCGGTCGACCTTGGTCGGGTCCTTGCCGCTGAACGCCCCGCCGCCGTGCGGGCTCGCGCCGCCATAGGTGTCGACGATGATCTTGCGGCCGGTCAGGCCGGCGTCGCCATCGGGGCCGCCGATCTCGAAACGTCCCGTCGGGTTGATGTGATAGACGGTGTTCGCGGTCAGCAATTCTGCCGGCAGCACGTCGGCGATCACGCCGAGCACATATTTGCGCAGCTCCTGATATTTCGCCTCGTCGCCCTCGCCGCCGTGGAAGAAATAGCCCGGCGCATGCTGCGTCGAAACGACGATCGCGGTCGCCTCGACCGGGCGTTCGTTGGCATAGCGCAGCGTGACCTGGCTCTTCGCATCGGGTTCGAGGAAGGGGGCGATGCCCGCCTTGCGGTCGGCCGCCATGCGTTCGAGAATCTTGTGCGCATAGTCGAGCGTCGCGGGCATCAGGTCCGGGGTTTCGTCGGACGCATAGCCGAACATGATCCCCTGGTCGCCCGCGCCTTCATCCTTGTCGGCGCTTTCGTCGACGCCCTGCGCGATATGCGCCGACTGGCCATGCAGATTATTTTCGAAGCGGAACTGGTTCCAGTGGAAGCCGGCCTGTTCATAGCCGATGTCCTTGACCGTGTTACGGACGGTGGCTTCGATCTCGTCGAGCGCGCCCGGCGCCCATTCACCATCTTCGAACACGCCCTTGCAGCGGATTTCACCCGCCAGCACGACGAGCTGCGTCGTCGTCAGCGTTTCGCAGGCGACACGCGCTTCGGGATCCTTCGACAGGAACAGGTCGACGATCGAATCGCTGATCTGATCGGCCACCTTGTCGGGATGTCCTTCGGACACGCTTTCGGAGGTGAAGAGGAAGCTGTTGCGCATGGGGAGCCTTTTTCGGAATCGGATATAAAGGAAACTTTATGTCGCGCCGCTGTTAGCGCCCGCGCCGCCGAAAGGCAATGGCGAGTGCGAGCAGCAGCAGGGCAAAGCCGACGGGCAGCATGTTGCCGTAGCGCGCGAACAGGGTCGGTGTGTGCGCCTTTGGAATGAAGGCATCGATGCGGCCGGCGGCGTGCATCGGCAGCGCTTCGACGATCCGGCCGTCGGCGTCGATCACCGCGCTGATCCCGGTCGGCGTCGCGCGGATCACCGGCAGCCCTTCCTCGATCGCGCGCAGCCGCGCCTGCGCCAGATGCTGCGGCGGACCCCAGGCACCGAACCAGGCATCGTTCGACGGATTGAAGATGAAATCGGGGCGGTGGGCGCGGTCGACGACCTCGCCCGAAAAGATGATCTCGTAACAGATTTGCAGTCCCGCCTTGCCGAAGGCGCCAAGGTCGAGCGTATGAGGTCCGGGGCCGGGCCAGAAATCGAGATCGCCGGGAGCGAGGCGCGACAGGCCGATCGCCGAAAGCAGCGGCCGCATCGGCAGATATTCGCCATAGGGCACCAGATGCGCCTTGTCGTACCGCGGGCCGAGCGTCCCATCGGCATGGACCGTCATCACCGCGTTGCGCGCGCCCACCGCCTGTCCCGTACGGTCGAACTCCAGCTTGAGCGCGCCGAGCAGCATCAGGTCGCCGGGGTTCATCAGCGCGGTCAACCGTCCGCGCGCCTCGGCGGGCGAGCGGTCGTAATAGACCGCGGGATAACCGGTCTCGAGATAGTCGGGGATCGCCGCCTCGGGCCACAGGATCAGCCGCGGCGCGTCCGACCGGGGCGTCGTCAGCCGCGCAAGCTTGGCGAAATTGGCGTCGGCCTTGTCGCCTTCCCACTTGTCCTGCTGTCCGACATTGGGCTGAACGACGGTGATGGGGATTGCTTGCCCCGCTTTGGCTGGCGTTCTTCCCAAGTCATCAAACTGCGCCATATGCGTCAACGGAATCGTGAGCGCAAACAGGGCGAAAAGTGCCCCGCCCAATATGACCGACGGGAAGGTGCCGTCGCGAAACGACGGGATCAGGGCTCGCCACCAACGCGGCAGCCACTGGACTGCTTGCAGTAAAAGAAAGCCGGCCAGCAAAATGACGATGGCCGACACGCCATAAGTCCCGATGAACCGCACCGGCGACAGAAGCGGGGCAGCTGGCAACAAGATAACGCTCAGCGGATTCCACGCAAAGCCCGTGAACAACCAGCTCCGCAGCCATTCGGTCAGCGTCCACAGCGCGGCGAAAGCGAGGACGAAGGAGAGCGTCGCCCCCGCGAAGGCGGGGGTAGCAATCGGGCCTGGACTTTCGGCGCCGGGCAAGCTGCCAGCGGCCTCCAACTTCGCGGGCACGGCGCGCATGGACACCAGCCACGCCCCCCACGCGGCCAGCGCCGGATAGACCGCCAGATACAGCGACAGCAGCACCACCGCGATCCACCCCAGCCATGCGGGCATTGCCGCCTGATAGGTAAAGGCAGTCGCGATCCAGTTGAGGCCGAGCATGAAATGTCCGACCCCGAAAGCCCAGCCGGTCCCGAACGCGCGCCATCCCTTGGAGCTGCGCGCTACAAGCAGCATCCATCCCGCGAGCGCAAGCAGCGTCAACGGCCAGAGATTCAGCGGCGCAAAACCGGTTGCCGACACGGCGCCGAGTGCCAGGGCGAGGAGCTTCGGCCGGCGGTCGGCGAAAGCGATGATGCGGGAAGATGTCTCGGTCACGCGCGCTCTTTAGCCGCGAGGACGTGGCGCGACAATGATTTGCCTTTCGGAACGACGGGTCCATTGGCGGCATTTGATGGGCGGGGGCCGGTCGCCATCATCATTCCAGATCAAGTCCGGGACGATAAAGAACGACTATGTGGCGCCATCTTTTCATACTGGGTGAGCGGCTGGGGAAGTGACAACGTCCGCGTCCTCCCATATCAGACATTGCGACAACCGGTCGCCCAATCCACAGAACGCAAAAAGCCCACGAACCCATTGGGAACGAGGGCTTTTCTATGGTTGCGGGAGTAGGATTTGAACCTACGACCTTCAGGTTATGAGGCGCATTCCCGGCTTCTCCGCAGGAGCACGCACCAGCACGTTTTAGTGCTTATTTTCAGCGCGTTACGTTGACTAATCGGGCGTGTAACGACTGTGTGTCTCCGCACGGGTACGCACCATCACGCTCCCTATTGCTTACGATATGCTTACGGTGAGCGGCGCGCGTCCCGACTGGTAACAGGAGGACCAAATGCCAAAGTTGACGAAGAGAACTATAGAAGCATTGGACGTACGAGAAAGCGACTATTTTGTTTGGGACTCTGAGCTTCCGGGCTTTGGCGCCAGGGTGCTTCCGAGCGGCCGCAAGAAATTCGTTCTGCGGTACCGCTACGGCAAAACCTCACGCCGCATGGGCATCGGTCAGTTTGGCGCGATCACAGTCGATCAGGCTCGCGGGCTCGCCCTGCAGGGCCTTGCGAAACTACGCCAGGACATCGACCCTCTCGCGGAGGTTCGCGAGCGTCGCACGGCGATCACGGTGAAAGAACGGTCTGAGCGGTTCGATGCCGAGCATATCGCCGTCCACCTCAAGGCGACTACCGCCAAGGAGTATCGGCGGAATTTGAAGCTCTTCAACTTGCCGGCTATCGGCCAGAAGCGCATCCTTGACGTAACCCGCGCTGACATTGCCAAGTTTCATCACGACAGCCGAGACAGGCCGTATCAGGCCAATCGAAATATCGAGATTATCTCGAAGATGTTCAATCTCGCCGAACTTTGGGGTCTCCGGCCCGATGGGACGAATCCCCGCCGCCACATAAAAAAATATCCGGAGAAAAAGCGTGAACGCTTCTTCTCAGAAGGCGAGCTCGGTGCGATCGCTCGCGTTCTTGATGAAATGGAAGCCGAACGGATCGAGCTACCTTCAGCAATCGCAGCAGTTCGACTTCTGCTGTTCACCGGTTGTCGCCTTCGAGAGATTATGACCCTTAAATGGAGCTACGTAGATCTGGATCGATCTGCCCTTCATCTGCCCGACAGCAAAACCGGCGCAAAAATCGTGAGCATCGGCAACGCGGCGGTAGAGGTACTGAAGAAGCTCGAACGTGTTCCTGACAATGGATTTGTCATCACAGGCCGCGTGCCCGGTCAGCATCTCACAGACCTGCAACCCTTCTGGCAACGAGTTCGGAGTCGCGCGGGACTGAAAGATCCACGCATCCATGACATCCGGCATACCTTCGCGAGCGTGGCGGTAAGTAATGGGATGAGCTTACCTATTATCGGCAAGCTGTTGGGGCATACGCAGGTTCAGACGACTGCCAGGTACGCCCACCTCGCCCGCGCGCCCCAAATCGAAGCCGCAAACGATATAACGAACCTGATCGCAGGGAGCCTTGCGAGCAAAAAGTAGGTCGGGACAGCTCGGCTAAAGGCTTGCTTGTCTGCGCCTTCTCGTCAATTGTCACCGTGCTCCCGAGAGATCGGGAGCGGGGCGTGGAAACCTCTCTGAGACAGCCGGTCGAATTTTCGGCCGGGTGGCATACGCGCATGTCCAGCCGGCTTGCCGGTAAAGGCGTATGCGCTCGTTGTCTCAGCGGGTTTCCAACATCCGGCTTCGGCCGTCGCCTCAGTAAAATCTGGGCGGCGCCGAAAGCTGGAATGGGCCGTCCCAATCATAGGACGCGCTCTCAATGAAGAATCTGAAATGGTGGCAATGGGTCTTGATTGGGCTGCTCGGCATCAGCGTTGTTCAGGTAATTGCTGGACAGAAGCCTCCTCAGAAACGGGCCGCGGCGAAATTTTCGGACTCCGAACCCGAGTTCAAGATCATCGGCAGAAAATCAGTTTTTGCCATGACTTTTGATGGCAATTCCAACCCGGACGCAATCTTGGCCGCAGCTCGCAAGCAATGCGACGAGTTCACGCACTGCCAAGTGCTGGGTTGGACTCAGCCGGACAAAGTAGCCGGAGCATTTCCAATGACCGATCGGGAAGCGGGGGCGGTCGCGTTCAGCTACGTACTAAATCGCACCACGGGTATGGATGAAGCAACTTGGAAATGCGGCCAGTGGCGAGATGCCGGTAAAAGCGCGTGCGCACCCAGGGCCGAATAAAGTCCGCAATGCGCCCGATGTCGGCCGTTCCACTGCCGTTTGAAAGTTCCCGAAAAGCAGACTCTCTGCTGTCAGACGCAGAGACTGTCTAAAGTTCATAGTCGACGATATGCTCTATTGGCACATATCGATGAAAATCGGCGTGGTGTTGCTTAAGCGGGCAGCGCCACTCCCCCACCGGGTATTGGGGGTCGTGCCAGCACATATCTTCTCGTGCGCGCCTCGGAAGGTGGGCGAAGGGGATGGGCGCGACCGTCCCCTGCAGTCGTCGACGCATGATGCGGCCTTCATCGGTGAGGTCGACTCGCGCGAGCGCGTAGCAGTCGGCTGGCGGCTCGAGCATCGTCACCGTGACTAGCTTCGCGCGCTGGAGCGCGTCCACAGATGCTCGCGTCCAGCGGCCGAAGCGCTGCGTCGTGCCTGCGCCTTCGATCAGTGACACTAGGACGCGCTGCTGCTTTGGGCTGAGCTTGGTCATTGGACATAATTTCGGTGGCGCCGACCATCATTCATAAGGGAGCTTTCCGAAGGGGCCAATCATAAGGTCTCCCTCATAGTGGCTGAACGGAATCTCGACCTAGTGATCGGGATGACGGGGGAGGGCCTTGCCGTCGCCGGGTCCATTCTTGGTATGGCCACGAACCTCCTCGCCATTCTCCTGTATATATCTGCTTTCCAAATGGTTGGACTTGACGCTCGGGCAGTCGATACTCGACAATCAGCCCACACCCGACGCTACTCTGGATTTGGAGTCGTGGAATCCCGTTGGTCGGGGAGGTGATTTTCCTCGCTCGACTGTATTTCACGGCGATGAGCCCGGAAGGCGGGGTTGCGGAGGGCCGAACCCGATGACAGAGCTCACCAAGGACAGGGCTCTTCGTTCCGAGGGCTTCTCTCCACCCGGATTTCTGGCCGAGTCTGCAAGTGCCCTCGCCTCGGCGATCGACTGTTCAACGTTACGCCGCACGGCCTTTCGCCCGAGTGCCCGCAGTTTCGGCGCAAGGCCCGCGAGCGTCATGGCGGCGCGCTCATCCTCTAGATTCTGAACACTCCACGCCATGCGTGCCAGAATTTCCTCGTCAGGCGGCGGAGAGCTAACCGCATTGCCGACGATCTGGAAAAACTGCGTCTTGATGGCAGCGACGACGCTTTCATGATCGAGACCAGCCTCGTCGACTGCGGGCCCATTGAGCTTGCAGACGCGCATGAGCTCGATCCCCTTGTCGGTGTCCGAACTATATATTTGGTAATTCACATGGCCGAGATGATCCGACCAGGCGTCGAAGCGCGGATGGGGAATCGAATAGCGTTCAGGCTGCTGCGGGACCTCTTCGATGCCCGGATCGGGGCGGGGTTGCGGGCGCAGCACATCTTCATGTCTCTTTGCATTGTTACAGCGCTTGCACGCGACCGCGAGATTCTCGTCGGATGCAAAAAATTGCGGGTAGTAGAGCTCGCAGAGCACATGCTCGAGATCCCATATCAGATTATTCGTGGTATTATCGAACTTGCGGCAGTAGCAGCAGCGCAAGCCTTGCTCTTCCATGCAGACCTTCTTGAATCTCCCCTTGATCTCCGACTTGTCGAACCAGCGATTGAATACATCTTCGCCGACGTCCGCACGTACGCCGGCCATCTCGGCGATCTCGCACTCGAGAAACCTGCTCATGACGGCTGCAGGATGGTCTGGACGACGCCTGCGACGAGATCCCGGATCGGATCGTCCGCGGGAATCTTGTCATAGATGCTCGCATGCGCGAGTGCGAGTTCGCGGGCGCGAGCACTGCGATGTTTGCCCGTATCGATCAGCGTGACGGTCTCGAGCACGATCTGCTTCAGGAAATTGTTGCCCGAGGTGACTACAGTGAATGCGTTCAGCAGCGTGGCGTCGGGCGATGCATTGGCCAACGCCCGGCTCGGCAGTTCGATCGGTTCCTGATCGAGCCGCAAAATCTTCGCGTGTGGGCCGGCGACGCCGCTGACGACCAGGGGCGAGTGCGTCGCAATGATATAGTGACAGCCGCGATGCCGGCTGAACACCGCCTCGAGCATCTCGGTGTATCGCATTTGCCAGTCGGGGTGGAGACTGTTCTCGGGTTCGTCGATCAGCACGAGGCACCCGTCTTCCAGAAAAGCGGCGAGGCCAAGGAAACCCGAGAAGAGATTGAGCTCACCCGATGAGAGTTCGAGTAATTCGACCTCTTTATCGTCGGCCGTGCGGAGCTTGACCGAAGCGAGGCGCAAAACCCTTGCGTCTGTGAGGCGGCGGATTTCTTCGAAGTCGATAGGAATCGAGGCATCGCGGCGCCCGAAACGGAAGTCGATATAATAGGTCATCCGGCGCCGTCGCTTGCCATCCGGGCGGGTATGACCCTCGAGCATATTCTCGAGTTCCTTCAACCTCTGTTCGTCGAAGTCTGACTGGTCTCTGCCGCTGCGCCATCCCGGCGTGAATTCATATTCGAGCTCTATGACCGGGCTATAACCGATAGCGTCGAAAGCGTCGATGACCCGCTCGTCGGATTGCACGGTCGACTCCGCGAAGGCGAGTTGGTCGATCGTGCGGAGAAGGCGGGCGCGAGGCGAGGTCCTGAAATCATTCTTGAAGCCGAGATAGACATAGAAGGGGTCGATCGCTGCGCGCGACGTTTGGGGGCGGGATCCGGGTTTGGGCAGCGTGTCGTCGATCGGCGGGAACTTGTCGAATGGTGTGAATGACAGGGCGATGAGCTTGCTTGGTGCCCAGCCTTCTCCGCGTAGCGACTCCCGTTCGTCTTTGAACTGCTTCACATCGGCGCCGAAATTCAATTCGACCTGTCGTCCCTCGCTATCGATCTCGATGCTAGAAATCCGTCCGAGACCTTGGCGATTTTGCAGCGTATTGGTCGCGAAATAGGCGCGTAGCGCCATGACAAGGTCGCGCAGGATTGTTGATTTTCCTGTGCCATTGCGACCCACTAGAATCGTCGAATGCGAAGCAGGTTCGGTCGGATTGGAGAAAGATAATCTTTGTGTTCCCAACATCGGCAAGTCGACGTTGACTGCTCTGATCGCAAATTGCGTCGTCATTACAAAATCCGAAAGTTGCCTTAGAGGCCTTGGTGAAAGCACATCATCGCGAATGTCAATGGCAAGAAGCATCCACTCGTTACGGTTAACGAGGCTGCACTCACGAATAGTGTTAGCGGTTCTCCTTTCTCATTCGCGCAAGGCAACGAACACATCGAACTGTTGCAAGACGAGGTGAATGTGATCGCCGAGAACGCCTGAAGTCGGTCCTTCCAGTACCCATCGGCCTATGATCAGAAGCAGTCGTTCCGAGGCTGCGGCCATTTGCTACTGTGAAAAGATCGACATCCCTTATGCAGTCGTTCTGTGCTCCGATATGCCCGATGCGCTTCTATCCATTGCGACCGATATTCGGTGCGCTTTTAGCAACGTCCAGACGGCGCAGTGCGGCGAGATCATCCGAACCCTGATTGTCCCAAATCCATTCGCAGGAGAGGCTGAGGCAAAGGCGCGCCAGCCGTTCCGCCATGCTCCGGGTACCCTCTGCGCCTTTGCGTCATCAATGGCGCCGAGCTTCCCCTTGCTTGTCGCGTTCAGAGCTGTTCAGGGCGTCGGGGCCGCGGCGATCATGGCCTTGGGCGTCGCCTTGCTCCGCCAGACGGTTGCGGAGGACGACTTTGGAAGGGCGATCGGTTGGAACGCGATGACGGTCGCGCTCTTTTCGGCGGCAGGGCCAACGATTGGTGCTTTGCTGATCGGCCTTGGAAGCTGGCGATTTGCTTTTGCGGGGAGCGTGCTGTTGGCGGGCATGGCGTTGGTCGCGACATATTCGCTTCCGTCACGGCGAAGCGACGGAAAGAAACTCGATAGCGTCGGCCTGTGCGCCTACGCTGTGATCGTTCCGGCTTTCGTCATTGCGGTCGGCGTTGCACGCCAATCGGCGCTGGTTGCTATGCTGTTATCGGCGTTCGGAGGCTTGGGACTATGGCTCCTCATCCGGCGGGATTTTCGTCGAGAAACACCATTTCTTCCACTGCCGCTCTTTCGGTCGCCCAGCTTTACCCGGTCCGTACTCGCGTCGGTCTTGTGTTTTACCGCAATGGGCATGGCGCTGTTGATGCTGCCGTTCGCCTTGCATGACCGGCTTGGATTATCGGCTCGGGATACCGCTCTTGTGATGACGCCTTGGCCGCTCGCTGTGCTCTTTGCGACGCCGATCACCTCGCGCCTGCTGGAGCGCATTCAGCCGGCTCGTCTTTGCACCGCTGGCGCTTTGGTACTTGCGGGCGGCCTCTCTGTATTGACCTTTGCTTCACTGGCTCGAAACATTCCGGTGCATGCGCTCGGAGCCATACTCTGCGGAATCGGATTTGGGTTGTTCCAGACGCCGAATAACCGCACCATGTTCCTTTCTGCGCCCATTGACCGCGCCGCGTCGGCTGGGGGCGTGCAGGGGACGGCGCGGCTAGCGGGGCAGGTGACAGGCGCACTCGCTGTTTCAATTTTGCTTTCGGTAGGCTCGGTGAGGTTGGCGGCATCGTTTGCATTCGGGATAGCTGCGATTGCGGCGCTCGCGTCAGCCTCGGCCAGTTGGTGGAACGGACGCTGAGAGGGCAGCTATTCCCCGATTGGCACCGAAAGCGGACAGTCGACTATCGGCCAAAGTCGGCGGTATCGGCTACTGGCGGGACAGCTAGCGCCTCCCAATGGCCAGAAAGGGGTGTATTTCTGCCAATCCCGAAGCTACCGGCCGCTGAAGGCAGCGGTTAGCTAGACGATTATCATCGGCTGGCGCTGAAATTGCCAAAAACGCCTTCCCACGCGCCAAACCCGAGCAGGATGCGCCCTACCATCATCGCGATCAGCAATCCCAGCAGCAGCACCCATCCCAGCATGATGCCGGTCGTCATGCGCCAGCTTTTGGGTGGCAGGCCCTGAAACAGGAAGGTCGCGATGCCTGCAAGATTCACGCACACCAGATTGACGGTAAACAGGAACATCGCATTGGCCCCGGCAGCAGGCAATCCTGCTCCAGTGTAGACGCCCGCCGCAGTCAGCGGCGGAACCAGCGCAACGGCGACCATCACACCCACAAGTGCCAGTGATGCCCCGCGACTGAAGGCCAGCACCCCGGCCGCGCCGCATGCAAGCGCAAGCGCAATATCGGCCGACTGGACCAGCGTCCGATTGCGCAACTCAGGGGTTAACGGATCAATCGTCACGATCATGCCGATCACTATGCCCGCCACGATTGCCAACACGCAGCCCAGTGCCAGTGTCGCAAACGCTTGCCGGCCCAACTTCCAATCGCCAACCGTCGCCGCCAGGGCCAATCCCATTGTGGGCCCAAGCAAAGGCGCGATGATCATTGCGCCAATTATTACGGCCACCTGCCCGCCGCGCATTCCAAGGCCTGCGATGATCGCCGACAAGGTCACCGTCAGCACGAAGGAAGGACGGATGTGCAAGCTTTCTGCGATGTCATCGTAGAGTTCATCAGTGCTCAGCCGGTCGCGGCTGAAAAAGCGTTCCAGCCATGTGGGCGGCGCTAGGCCGGACATCAGCGGCAGCTCGGTCGCAGGGCCTTCTTCCATCGCAGGCAACACGGCTTCCAACTTCGCAACATGGGTCGTGAAGGAAGGCACAGCGGCAAACGCATCCTCCAGATCGATCAACAGACGTTCGGTATAACGCTGCTGGACGATGCACGTGTATTTCTCCTGCGCGCCCGGAAGGGTTTCGCGCCAGAATCGGCGTGTATGGCGCGGCAGGATCGTTTCCAGCTGCGCGATCTGATCTTCCGGCAGATATATCTGGACAAGCCTAGCTGACATTGATCCCCCATCTCATGATCCCGTGACCACAGTGTAAGGTAACCTGATCATTCGAACCAGAGAGCGGGTGCCGTTCAAGCGGGGGCGCAAAACGATAGCGTAGTCCGGCCGGTGGTGAAAACCACCATTGCGCCTAGTTCCAGACCTTCAATGGGCTCTTCGGCCAAGCGACCGGAATGGGATCGTTGGCTGTCATTGTCGCTCCACCGGCTACGAACGTCCGGTTCTTTATGTTCGCCGCTAGAGAGTAGCCAGACCGAAACCGGCCATTCCCCTCCTTGGAAAGTGCGTGGATGAACTAAGCGCCTCTTGCCGGTGTTGGGGACGGCGCAAATCAATATCTCGGTGCTCTTGTCGCTCGCCACCCTCCAGCGTCGGGATCGGCGAGGGTCGTATCGCTTCGCGCCGCTTGGATCGCACGGGGGGGAGGAGACCATCAAGAGCAGGGCCTCACGGGCGCGGTTCTACGATGGGATGGGGAGGGGGGATGGGCTTGGCGATTTCGTGGAGCATATGCAGCCGATCAGCGACGATGTGCCAGATAGCCGCGGCGCCGGAGTTGCCAAGTCGGGTGGCCTTGCCTTCCTCGCCCGTTGCGAACAGTGCAGATATGTCGCCATAACGGCTTTCGGCGGCCAGCGTCGCCCGCGAGATAATCCGTTCTCGATTGGACATGACAGCTTTTGCTTGAATATCGCGGCCTAGAATGCGCTGACGAAGAAGCGCAGCGCGCGCGTCATGAATATTGGCGCATTGCGAGGCCCCGACGGTGAATTGCGCGTTGGTGCCACGAACCATGCCTGCTTCGCGCGACAGCCAGATATCGTCACAACTGATGGCGCGGTCGGTCCCATCGAGCTCGATCGTCAATATCGTGTCGAGGAGCACCTCCAGGGTGGCCTTTTCGCATGCCGTCGGCAGACCGATCTCGGACGCGATGATCCGGATATATTGCGCCACTTCCGCCAACCCGACGAATATGTCGTTGAACGGGGACAATGGGGGGTCCGGAAATTCTGCTTGCAGCGCCATGTGAAAACGAATGTCGGCCATGATCAGTCACCAACACGGTCCGCTGATTCCAAATCCGGTCGAACCGAAGGCCGTTCGGCCAAGGGAAGGAGATCCCAGTGGGAGGCTGGATTGGAGCATGGATCGGCGAAATCACAAATGTCGCGAAATTTGGTAATCCATTTCACGCGACAGCCGGGAAGACCAAAGGCGGGCACGCTTCGGCTCTCACGCCCCGTGCGTGCGATCGCCGTAAGGGATATAGGGTGATGATGAAGGGGCTGTTTGAGATCCATGTCCGTTTCCCGTGGGCGGGAGCACGATCGTCTCTCGGTCGCAGCCATGCAAAATAGGATCCGCGATTGAAGGAATATGGTGAGGAAAGCATGATTTTGCAAGGTTTACGCCTCGCTTGAGGGACATAATTTACCGCTAAAGGGGACTGAATTCGATGGTGAGCAAATCGGTGTAAGTCCCGGCGACACGTGCGCCAACATCACCAAGGCGCAAATCGAAGGGCAGCGACGATCCGGCGATGGTTCGAGGCAAATTCAGCCGCGTTTCGAAATGCTGGCGCAGATCAATGGCGGTGCCGTTCAAGGTTGCGGTGTAGCGGATTGCGTTTTCAGCGGCGTCATCCTTTGCGAGCTTGAGCAATCCGCGGTTGATCGAATCGATCGTAAGCCGCGCAATGATATTGGCGCGGACCTGAAGAAAAACGCGGCGCTGGTCGCCCCCGGTCATCTCGCCGAAATCGACGCGGCTTACGCCGGCGCCTTCTCCGAATGCGCCTGCAGCCCCGGCGATATTCATCTGGGCGCGCGGGGCCGATACGAGCACTAGCGTGACAGGATCGGGGCCATGAACGGAGGCGAGTTCCCCGGATTCGCGAAGTTCCAGCCCGAGCGTAACCGAATGGTCTCCAGCCTCTGCGATGGCGTCACGGATTACGATCACATCCAGTGCGACCTGCTGTACCTTGCCGGGATCGAGACGCACCCGCCAGAGGCCGGGGGCATTGGTTGCTGCGAGACGCGCGTCGCCGATCCCTGCGACGAACCGGACGCGAACACCGCTTGCGCCGATTTGCGTTTCGTCGATTGTCCGGCGATCGCCCGCGAGTAGCGCGAGATCCATCGAGCAGGCCTCGCCCGAGCGGTTTTCGATCCCGAAACCTATATGCCCCGAAGCCTCGGCGCTCGCGAAAGGATCATAATCCATCCTCAGCGCGGTAGGTCGTTCGACGATCCGTGCATCGCACGCGGCAGCGGAATTCGCGCCGAACGCCGAGAGTGACAGAATTGCGGTTGCGGCGAAGTCAAGGCTGCGTGAGCGTGCCGACATCGATTAATCCCTTCGTTTCTCGCAAGATTAAAAACTCCCCGACGACTTTGCCACCTACGACGAGCCGGTAACGCCCGGGAGCAAGGCGGTCTGCAACGAAGCGACCGTTGCGGTTGGTGAAAAAGGGGCGCGGCTGCTGCGCGGCGTCGTCTACCGACTGGACCGTTCCGCCGACGAGCGAGAGAGGGCCTTGCCGAGTGACAAGATAGCCCGTCGCGATACGCGAGGCGTCGCTGCCGATTTCTGCGCGATAGCCCGAACCAAAACCGGGGAATATGTTGATGACTCCGCTGCCGATGTCATAGCCTATCGGAAGCGGCTCAACCCGGACTTCATAGCGATTATTGCCGTAGGCCCGGTTGACGGGTACCAGGGCGGGGCCGAACAAGCCCGATCTGGCGACGGTGCGCTCGCCCGACCGGATGCTCACCTGGCTACCCGAAAGTGTTTCGTGGACGGGCGCGACTATGAAGCCGTCGTTTACCGTTCGTCCAAGTCCGATTGCGCCATCGGCAAAGCCAATAAAACCGCGAATGTTCCAGTCGGAAATGGCCGAGCTTGGTCCATCAGCGTTGCGTGACTCGAGGCGATTGTGATTCAGCACGAGGTCGAAACGATTGTTGATATAAGCCAGTCGCCCGGCCAGAGCCGTCCCGTCGCGTTCGTCTGTGAAGCGCAGATTTCCACTAAGCTCGTCGAGCCGGCCCTCGGAGGCGCGGCTGATTTCGATCTCCTTGCGCTGGGTGCCGCTGTCGTATCTCGCGTCGCCATACCACCCGGGCCCCAATCGAACCGACACACCGACCGAAAGGCGCCAGTCACTGCCCCGATCGTCGGTGCTGTGCGATGCCGTCCCGTTGAGGCTGAAACGTCCGAAGGTGCGCCCTATGTTCGCGTCGAACCGGTGGACGTTGCGGCTGTCACCCCGCATCCGCGTATAGCCATAACCAAGGCCCAAGCTTATCTCATATGGCGCGCGCCACTGGATCTGCGCGGCTGATTGCCAGGCCTGCAGATTGCGGGCTTCGCTTGTGAAGGCATCCTGGAAATTGGCGCTGCGCATCACCGACGACATGTTCAGCCGCAAATCCCTGTCGCGGAGTAATGAAAACTCGCCTCGATAGTCGACCGAAAGAGCAGTGCCGAATCCATGGCCGTCCAGGCTCCGGCTTGTAGAAGCCTCGATCTGCACAAAGCCCAGTGGCGACCCCCACAGCGCCGATCCACCTGCTTGAATCGAAAAGCTGGTCGCCTGCGCATTCAGGCCGAGGGTGAGATTGTTCGAGATGCCGCGATAGATATAGCCAGTCGCGGCCGGAGATACGTAGTGAAGACGCTGCTCGCCCTCGCGCAGGCCGACCGCGCCCCCGAAATCGGTGACGCCGGGGTTGAGAAGGTCAGCGCCGCTGAAAATATTGAAATCGAGAATTTCGCGCCGCCCGCCCGTGTCATCAACGACGAGGCGCACGCTGTTCGGCCCGGCAGCGAAAGGAAAGTCACCGATATCGTATCGGCCTGCAGCGAGCCTCAGTGTTTGGACGCGGATATCGTTGACATAGACTTCCACACTGGATTCGCGATCGAGCACGAAGTTCTGGCGACCGATCGGGCGCACATTCTGAAAGGGCCGGATGGTGGAGAACGCGCGCTCCATTCCGAAACCGAGGATTCGGCCGGATCCCTGGAACGAGGTGCTGGCGGGGGTGAATTCGCCAACTGTGGCCCGAACCGCACTCTCGTAATAATCCCGCGTCGCGCGGATTTCACTGCGCTCCCACCGATTGCCGCGATTATTGCCATCGTAGCGGATTCCGCCTGTAATGGTCACGCCGTCGAAACCCCCGATATTCATGATCCCGTCGACGTCCACGCTGAGAGGCTGGAAGCCTTGGCCTTGATCATGAATATAGCGCTGGGTAGCGGAAATGTTGGCGCCTAAGGCGAAGCCGGAAGGGCGATCGAAGGACCCGGGCTCGGGAGCGCCCTCGCGCTCGACTATTCGCACCGCGGTCGCGCTGGTCGCATCGGTGGGCAAAGTCGCAATCACGCTCAAGCTCAGCGTGTCGAAGGCGATATCGAGACCATCGCCCGCGAGTGCGTCAATGGGCACGATGCTCCGCCCGGCGATGCGCCCCTCGATCACCGACCTTATCTTTGCGGTGATGACCGGTCCGAAAAGCTCGAGCAGGCGTCTTGCGTCAATTTCTCCATCCCCATCTGGATCAACCGCGACGGAAATCGTGCCCAGAAACTTGCCGTTGAGCGTCAGCGGCACGTCGAGCGGCACTTTCACATTGCTTGTCGCGGCCGAAGCGGGCGCGCCGTCGCCTATGTCCGAGCCGCTGTTCGCTGCCGCTGCGGAAATTGGCGGTGAAGCTTGAGTCGATGCGCTTGCCGGGCAGGCCATCGGGCTGAGCATCGATCCGCACAGGCAGACCGAACCGTGGCGCAGCCAGTGTCGCATGCCTCACGGTATTTCCACTTTTGATGTTATGGCGCCTACAAGACCCGTCACATCCTTTGCAGCCACTGACGCGAGACGGTCCTGACGCGGCATTAGCGCGGAGAAGTCACCCAGGAGGATGTGATCGGTGTCGAGTTCGACGCTCTTGCCTCCCGCGTCCGTGAACGTCCAGCGCGCGGCGTTGAGAACAGCGATACCAGCGCCCGGATTGTGCAGCCGTAGCGCCAGGCCGCCTTCGACGTTGCGGCCGAGGACCTCGACAGAGACGTCGGCCTTTGCAGATGGCGGCGAAACGATGATGTGGCTGAGAAAGTTGAAGCTCATCTTCACGTCGGCCTGCGCGTTGGCCTGTTCCGACGCGGCGCCGGTGCGAAAATCGACCGGCAACTGCGCGACGCGTACGCCGTACATCCGTGCATCGGTGAATGCAGCATCACCAATGTATCGGATTTGCACCGTCTGTTCGCGATTTGGGGGAATTGCGGTTTGAGCAGGATAGACCAGAAGATCATCATCTTCGGGACTTCGCTTCGGCATTCCTGCTTCATCGACCGTCGCCCGGAACGGGAGAATTTCAAGGGTGATCGGGACTTCGCCGGTATTCTTGATCAACAGAGTCAGTCGAGAATCCGGGCCGGATGGCTGAATTGTCGCGAGCATGGGCTGGATTTGATATCCCTGCGCATATGCAGGCGCGCCCGCTGAAAGGCAGAAGGCCAGGAGCAGGAAGGAATGGACGATCCGCATGGCCGCGCTCCCAAAATGACCGGAACATGGGACCGCTCGTGAGAGCGGCCCCATGCAGTACCGGATGGCTCAGATGGCCGAAGCGGTGAAGCTGAACACTTCCGTGTAGGTGCCGGCAGGTGCAGCATCGGCCGGGAACACGTTGGGGGTCGAGAAGTCGGGCTGGGTATTGGCGTTCTCGACATTCACGTTGAGCCAGAGCTCGAGGGGGAGTCCGTTTGCAACGCTCTGTGCGTAGCCCGCCTGCTGCCGCGTGAAGAGGCCGACGGCTTCAGCATTGCCTGGCGCCGTATCGGTTTCATCGATCGTGAAGTTGGCGTTGGTCGGCGATTTCAGCGTCATCGCATAATTGATGCGATTGCCCGCGGAACTGAGCAGGTCGCCGTTCAGCGGGTCGGTGACCATCTTCGTTCCCGAGGCTGCGTTGCACGAGAGCCGCAGATTCGCCACCTTCTGATTGTCCGTGAAGGCGATCGACGCGGTTCCGCTCGACACATTGGTGAGATTGACGTTGCAGTATGGAGCTACAACGCCCTGGACGCTGAGCGATTCAGCTGATGCCGGAGCCGCAGCAATGCCGGTCAAGGCGATGGCCGCTGTCGTGAGGAGCCATGAAATACGCATAAATAATTCCTCTTGTCCTATTGACTGCCGGGAATATCCGGCTTCCTGTGCCCGAAAATCGAACAAAAATCCGAACTAATTTAGGTTCGGAATCGAATATTATAACAATTTGGGATGAATGATGTGCAAAATACAGGTAGCAATTCATATGCTATTGAAATTCTGCATGACATTATTGATATAATTGTCCGATAGGAGTGTATGTCACTAAAGCCATTAATGATCAAGCTTGGCTAATACATCTGTATTTTTACGTAAGCATAATTAATTTTTCTGAATGTGAATGTGATGGATCAGCGGGCCGCTGAATGCGTTTTAATTTCCAGATACCGTCAAAGCATGATTTTAGGATCTGGCGATGCCAGGCTCAGGTCTGGCTTCTTGCGTTGAATAAAGCCCATTCAAGGGATAACAGGGTTAATCGACGCGCTTCGAGTCGCCGTCGATGAAGGGAAATCGCAATTCCCGCACGTGGGCCTGCCCAGGATCGCAAATTTGCTGAAGACCCAGCAAGAGCGATCGCCGGAGGTAAATCATCTTGGATATGCTCATGCAGCCAATGACGCCGCGCGAACTGGAGGTGCTGACGCTCGTCGCGTCAGGCGCTTCCGCCAAGGAGATCGCACGCACGCTCGCGATCAATTCGCGTACCGTCGAATCGCACATCAATCATCTCAAACTGAAGACTCGATCCCGCAATCGTGCTCACCTTGTCGCAATGGCGCTCGAAGAAGGGTTGATCGATAATCCTTGTCGCGTGGCTGCTGTGATCCATGGGAATATCGCTGCAGCAAACGTGCGGCGCTGATCGCAGGCAACGCCAACGGAAATTGCACGGGGCAGCCGCGGTCGAGGCCGTTGAATTGAGCACTGCGCCGGATTTCGGCCCCGGCGAGCCGGGCGAGCCGGAACAAATTGGAGTGTGGTGCCGGCTATCCGCAGCGCTGCGAGGCGAACCCTGACAGGTCCGAATGCCTTTGTCCTCGCGGCTAGATGGCAGTTCCGACCAGCCGGCCGATAGTTGCCGTCAGCGCCATGGCCAATGCGCCCCAGAATACGACGCGCGCCACCGGCCTCAGAGGCCGTGATCCACCGGCTGCAGCGCCCACCCATCCGAGTAAGGCAAGAAAGATGAGCGAAGCGACCGCCTCTCCGGGGACGAGCAGCTGCTGCGGAAGCATGGCTGCAGCGAGCACGGGCAGGAGGGCGCCAAGCGTGAAGGTGCCGGCAGAGGTGAATGCGGCGGTGATCGGACGCGCGGATGTCATATCGGTAATGTGAAGCTCATCGCGGGCGTGAGTGCCGAGTGCATCCCGTGCCGTCATCTGCACGGCAACGGTCCTTGCGACATCGGGATCGACGCCGCGTGCCTGGTAGATGCCCACCAGTTCTTCAAGTTCGACCTCAGGGCTGTCCGCCAGTTCGAGCTTCTCGCGTTCGAGGTCCGATCGTTCGGTGTCCGACTGCGAGCTTACCGAAACATATTCGCCCGCTGCCATCGACATCGCGCCGGCCACGAGCCCTGCAATACCCGATACAAGGATTGCGGAGCGCGGTGCTCCCGATGCGGCAACGCCCATGATAAGGCTCGCGGTCGAGACGATGCCGTCATTGGCTCCGAGCACGGCGGCGCGCAGCCATCCGATGCGCGAGACAAGATGGCGTTCAGCGTGGCGTCTCATCTTCTGGTCCCTTGCTGTATGGCCCCACTGGGCTTGATTGCGTCGCCGTCGACAAGCTCTTCGACCATCAGCGCCAAAAGGCCGACCTGTGAATGGACACCGGCCTTTGCATAGATGCTCGCAAGCTGCGCCCGGATCGTCCCCGACGCCGCGCCGCGGAGGCATGCGATCTCTGCGGCATCGAAGCCCTTCAGTGCGAAAAGCGCGACATCGGCCTCGGCGCCGGTCAGCTGCCAGTCGAAGAACCGCTGGCGGACGAGGTCGGACATCGCGCCGCGCGCGGTCGCGACCGCCGCTTCGTCGAGCCTCGCACGCACGACCAGCCAGCGCAGCTGTAGGGTGCCGAAGACCACGCCAGCGAGCAGGGCGGCGGTCGCGCAGGATTCGACGAGCAGGTGCATGCTCCATCCATCCGCGGCGATGTCGCCTGCGACGTCGGCGACGAAGAAGATCGTCGCGAGCGTCTGCAGCGCCACAAGGAAGGTGATGGCGACCGCCCGTCGTTCCAGCGCTCTTCGTCTTTCCCGCATGATCACGGTTTACGCGCGTCCGGGCAGCATGGCCAACAGGATTTCCCGGCCGCTGCGGCGCGTCTCGAAGACTACTCCGGCGATATGCAGGGCAATCAGAATATAGAGCAGGTTGACGCTGGTCTCATGCACTTCTTCCCAAACCCTTTCGCCGCTCTCTGCGTCTTTCACCTCGTCTTCCTCCTCATCGTCGCCCTGTTCGGCGACCAAATGGCGGCTGACCTCGCCCGCCTGATCCGCAGGGCCGGGGAGCGCGCCCGAAGGTGGGCCTGCCATCGCTATTCCGCTGGCGATGATGAGGCCGAGCACGCACCAGATAGCGTAGACCATCAACGCGCCAAGCGGATTGTGCGAGCGATGGATCTCCTTTCGGCCGACCATTATATCGTTCAGATGCCCCAGCGCCCGGCGCAAGCTCGGCGGGAAAGCCGAAAAGCGAGCTTCGGCCGGACCTATCAAACCCCACAGCAGGCGCAGCGCGAAGACCGCGGCCAGCGCATAGCCCACCCAGATGTGCGCTCCCGATCCTTCTTCGGTAACCAGCGCATTGGCGATGATTGCGGTGACAATCGACCAATGGGTGATTTTCACGACGGGATCCCAGCTGCGACGCGAGCGAGCGGGGGCTGGGTAAAATTCTTCGGGTTCGAATTGTTGCACCTGTGGCATGATCTTTTCCTTCGTTGCTCGAAGGAGCAGGCCATGGCTGACGCCGCTGGGCCATCGGTCAGATGCTTATGCTCGCGGATTTAAGCATCTGCTTATACCAGCGGCATCGCTGCCGGTGATTTCCGCGGTTCGCTTCGGCGGCAAGTCGCTGACCAGTCTCAAATGCCGTCTCCTGGCAGCCAATGTTCGTGCGCCCCGACCGGTCGGATCGCACCGCATCTGCAGCCGCGCTGGCCAGGGTAGCGATCGCTTTGTCGCACGGGGCGGTCCTTTGCGAACCGCTTGCCCCCGCCGTTCGCGAGTCCGCGGCGGGCGGGACAAACGCGATCGCGGCAATCGTCCCCGCGAGAAGAAATCTGTGCATGTTTATGGGAAGAAGGTGCGCGTCTGAGCCGGCCTTGCGCCGTGTCAAGCTGGCCTGGAGAGGCAGGGCAGGCCAGCTTTCCATATAGCCGTGAGTTGGCGAATGACGCGCGAGCGATGCTGATAGGTGCTATATCGCTTTCCCACGCGTCCATGGGCAAAGTCGTCGGCGAGTTTATGCGTCAGCCAGTCAATTTCGGCCTTCTGCCTATCCGATTCGGTGACCGAAGGTTCGGGAGCCGAGGGAATAGGTCTTCGGGAAAGCGTAAACCGCGACAGGCGACCGCCTTCATTTTCCCAACTCTCGACTGCAGATCCCCCGGCCGGCTTGGGCAGCGCGGAAGAACCTGTTTGATACGCAATGGCCGGCGCCAACCCAAGCCTTTGCGTGTGGCTATTCGAAGCATATGCCATGAACCCGACTCCAGCCGCGAGCGGGAGCATGGGAAATCTCTCAGTCGCACCTGCGCCCGAGGCATGGAATGCGATAGGCTTGATGTGGGGACGAGGCATGCTCAATGCTAGGGCGGGGTGATAATATCGACCATGCCCTATGCAACGATTCCGGAGCGGCGACCTCCCGGTACTGCCTCCTGACAGTCCGCGTGCGGTTGATCATCAAGCAATTGTCGCGACGCTCTGAGCGAAAGCTATCGCGGCTCGGATATCGAGTTAGAATCACGCCGCCTTGCGATCGGCACATTCGTGCCGCCGCCTGCGCGGAGCAAGTTGCCGCGAGCGGGACGCCATCACCGAAGAACATAGCCGTTCGGCGCTAGGAAGGCGGGCGATAGAAGCGGAACCGTTTGACCTCGCCTTCGATTAGATGGCCGCGAAGGCGCAACCGCATTTCCTCGGCGCCCGTACTCGCGGTGCAAACGAGGCGGGTGCCTCCCGACAGTAGCGGTTCGATCGCGCTGATGCTCACGCCCTGTGCAAGGCACAGGCGCCGTACGTCGGCTTGGGGCAGCGACAGGTTCATCGCCCGGCTCATGACGGTGCTCCGCGCACCGACGCCCGAATGGCGGCCGCCACTTGCGCGTAACCGTCGGCACTTGCGGTTGCTATGACCAGCGGACGACCGCCGAGCTTGGTATTTTCGGTGTTGAGAAACGCCACCGCGGGATCGCGGCCGCCCATAAGCAGGAATGCGAGCTGGCTGATATTGCCTTGCCGGCGCGCATCATCGAGCGGGAAAGGCTCTTGGCTCTTCCGGAAGCCGCGGTACGACCTTCGCTTGAGTACCCTCGGCTCGGTCAATTCCGCCGACTTTTCCTTATCCATGTCGGACTTCATCGTGCGGCTCCTTCGTAAGCGGGAGCGCGCTGTCTCTCAGCCGCGGCTGCCTACAGAATTCAAGCCGCGATGTTGCCCATATGGGGCTTCAAATCCCGGTTGTAAGGGCCAGACGATCGCGCGTCGGCTTTGGACGCTTCGCTTACGAGTTTGTGCCGGGCTACAATGCGGGCCGGCGTCCCGGGTAGGGGCCCGACCGCCCGGCAGATGCACGTCGCCGATGCAATCGGGCCATTTTTGCGGTTGCGACAAAAGAAAGAGCGCATCGACTTGCCGGGGCTGGATATGTTTCCGCCTGTTGGGGCGCGATAGACGCGAAGCTGCGGCGGATCGCGGCGCATTTGCGCTTCGACCGTCTCCGCCTCTGGCTTTGCTCATTGCAATCCTTTGCCAGGGACCCCATCTTTCCTGCATCGCCTGCTTCCACCGCGTGCTGGCGACTGAGAGACAATTGTGCTCCCGCCGAAGGAGCCGATTTGTGGACCTCAATGAACTGCTGCACCACCACCAGATGGCTTTGATGGCGGTTGGTCGGGCGCGCCGCGAGGGGCAGTCGGTGCCCAATTTCGACCTGCCGCGCTATTATGCCAAACGGATCAACGAATATCGCGAGCGACGTGGATTGGACGGCAACGCCGAAGCCATTGCCGCTCTCGTCGCGCCGCCCGCGGACCCGGTTGACGCGATGGACGATCTCGTGAGTGACGTGCTTATCGCCGAATTGCTCATGGCGAAGGCCTTCGAGCGAGCAAATCATGACAATCCCGCCGCGGGCGGCTCCGATCCGCGGCCTTTCGATATTCGCGCGACCCTTCTCGCGGTCGGGCGCGACTTCTATGGTGCGTTGGGGCTGGAGAACGGCCAACTTGCGGCGGCGATCGACGACGCTTCGGCACGCTCGGCATGGGAAGGCGAGGGCGGAGGCCTGCGCCCGCCGGCCGACGAGGATGAGGAGGAGGAGGGCATCGTTCGGACCTATGTCGAACGATATGCAGTCGGGGGTTATCGCTATTCCAACCTTGATGATGCCAAAGCTGCTGCGCGGCGGCTGCGTGTGGCGACCCGTGGCGATCAGCAAGCGAAGCTTCCATGAAACAGCTGTTTGGCTCCGATCTTGATGGCAGGCTTGCCGACAGCAAGCGGAATCGACCTCGCGGCGATGACGTACCGCCGACCTTGGCTTGCCTGTCGAGCAGGAGTGTCGAGCGTTTCGGGTGGAACAAGTTCCGAGCTGAACCGTTGTTTCTGCCGATAACCGCAGGACCCTGCCGAACTCCATTACTATGAAAAATTGCGGGTGAGGCCTTCGGGGCTTCATCTCCGGAAGGCTATGCCTGTGTATGAAACGCTTGACCGCAGCTTTATCGCTGACAGTCTGGAGACGGGCCAGAGGATTCTTCCCGGACGCTGGTCTGGAGGACGGATGGCATTGGTCGGCGGATTTATCCCCCGACGCTGCGGCATCGCGACTTTCACCGCGGACGTCCGTGCATCGCTTGCCGAAGCCGCGCCTGATCTTGTTGTCGATGTCTATGCGATGGCGCCGGCTGCGGCCCCCATCCTGTTCGATCCAGTGGTTCGCGGAATCATAACCGAAGGGGATGTTGGCAGCTTCATCGACGCGGCCCGGCAGATCGAGGCGAGTTGCGCTGACATTGTCTGGCTGCAGCACGAGTTTGGCCTGTTCGGAGGATCCGCGGGTGACATGATCCTTGAACTGGTCGATCGCGTTGCTGCGCCGCTGGTGGTAACGCTGCACACGGTGCTGGCCGAGCCGGATGCCGATCAGCGCCGCGTTATGGATCGGTTGATTGCACGCGCGGCGCGGATCTTCGTCATGTCCGAACGCTCGGGCGATCTGCTGCGCAGCGTCTATCGGGCTGATGAAGATCAAATTGCACTGATCGCGCACGGCGTTCCCGACCGCCCATTTGGGCGCGCGTCGCAGTTCAAGCCGCGGTTCGGGTTTGCGGGCAAACAGGTCGCACTGACCTTCGGGCTCCTGTCTCCGGGCAAAGGGATCGAGGCGGTTATCGAGGCATTGCCTGCGATCGTCGAAGATCACCCCGACTTCCTCTATTGTATCGCGGGTGCCACGCATCCCAACCTGCTGGTGCATGAAGGCGAGGCTTATCGCGACCGGCTCGAGGCGCTCGCCGTCTCGCTCGGGGTCGATGCGCATGTCCGCTGGATTGATGCATTCATGGAAACCGATGATCTGCTCGATCTGCTCGAGGCCGCCGATATCTATATAACGCCCTATACCGGTGCGCAGCAATCGACGTCGGGCACGCTCGCCTATGCGATGGCACTGGGCAAGGCCGTGATTTCGACGCCTTATGTCCACGCGGTCGAGCTGCTCGCTGATGATCATGGCGTGCTGGTACCCTTCAACGATAGCGAAGCGATCACGAACGAGGTCCGCTTTTTGCTTGGCGATGCCGATTGGCTGCGCACGCTGCAGGGGCGCGCCTATGACCGCGGCCGTGACATGATCTGGCCTGTATTTGCCGAGCGAAGCTGCGCCCTGATCGCCGAAAGCCGCGTGGTGCCGAAAGCCGCGCCCATTCCCGACCGGATTGGCATCGAGGGGTTCCTTCGGATTTGCGACGACACCGGCATCCTCCAGCATAGCGTTCACATGATCCCCGACCGTGCGCATGGCTATTGCGTTGATGACAATGCACGCGCTCTGATGCTGATGCATCGGCTCGGCGAAGACGCGCTCGGCAGGTGCGGCCAGCTTGCCACGGTCTTTGCGGCCTTTGTGCAGCATGCGTGGAACCCGGACCGGGGCGAATTTCGCAACTTCATGGGCTTCGGAGGCAACTGGCTCGAGGATGTGGGGTCCGAGGATAGCTGCGGGCGAACCCTCTGGGCACTCGGCGCAACGGCGCGCGATGCCCGCGATCCGGGGCTGCGGCAGTGGGCGCTTGAGCTGTTCGAGCGCACCGCGGCGTCCGCGCTGGATTTCGGGTCGCCGCGTGCAATCGCATTCGCGATGCTCGGCGCCGACTTCGTGCTTGCCGGGCATCCCGAACATGATCTGGCGAACCGGTTATTGCGCAGCGGCGCTGACCGGCTGAACGCGCTATACGGAGCCGCAGCGCGGCCGGATTGGCAATGGTTCGAACCGGTGCTCGCCTACGATAATTGCCGCCTGCCCGAAGCGATGCTTCGCGCGGGAGTGCGGCTGGAGCGCGCGGACGTCACCGCGTGCGGGGTCGCGACGCTTCGGTGGATCAACGACCTTCAGATTGCGCCCCATGGTCATTATCGCCCGATCGGGTCCGACTGCTTCGGTCAGGCCTACGCGCTACCGCGGCCGTTCGACCAGCAGCCGCTTGAAGTTTGGGCGGCGATCGACGCGGCTTCAGCCGCCTATGACGTGACCGGCGACGATATCTGGCTGGCGCACGCGCGGCGTGCTTATGAATGGTTTACCGGAGCCAATGATCGCGGTGTGATTGTCGGCGATGTGCTCACGGGCACCAGCAAGGACGGCATAAATCCGCGCGGGCTCAATCTCAATGAGGGTGCGGAGTCGGTTCTCGCCTATCAGCATGCGACCTATTCCATTCGGGATTTCATCCGCAAAGTCGACTGAGGGGATTATGGTGCATCTGGTCCACGACGAATTGCGGCTCCACGCGGACCCGACGCGCGTTGTCGTCCGGCCTTTTCACCTCGCATGGCAAGCTTCCGGCCCCGATCTCGAGCGCGTGAAGCGTCTGGCACGCGAAATCGTTGCGCTCGATACGCGCACCGTGCGCGCCGAACTCGGCGTGGTCCTGCGCGATTTCGCCGATCGGCACTGGCAGATCGAGAAGGTGTTCGAGGACCGTTTCAAGCAGATCGAACCGAAGCTCGGTCTCGAAGCCCTGACGCTGAAGCACGAGATGCGTCTCTTGATCGGCGCCTATTTTTGCCACGAATATAGCTACGCCGCAGCGGCGGTGATGAACCCCAGCGTCGTGCGCCATCCCGACCAGACGGGCCTGGGGGAAGGTTGCATCCGAATCCTGTTGTCGCTGCGTGCGGTCGGCGAAGGCCATATTTCGACGATCGCCTTTCGGGAGGGGATCGTCACGAGCGACCGCGAACTGACTCTGATGCCACAGCCGGCTTTCGCCACTGCCGCGATGCCGGGTCAGCATCGCGAGGACAAGCCCGACGATGTCGTTTCGCTCTACCGTCAGAAGGACAGCTCGCTGTCCGGCACCGTGATCTTTCCGATCACCGAGGCGCAGCGCAACGGTCTCGAGGATCTCCGGCTGCTCGAGTTCGAGCGCGACAGCGGCAAGAGCGAATGGATAGGGACCTACACGGCCTACAGCGGCCGGGACATCCAGTCGGAACTGCTCCGGACCCGCGATTTCAAAGATTTCACCCTGACCCCTGTCAAAGGCAAGGCGGGGCGTAACAAGGGCATGGCGCTTTTCCCGCGCAAGATCGACGGGCAATTTTGCATGATCGGTCGGCAGGACGGCAAGAATCTCTACTTGCTGCGCTCGGACGCGGTCGATCAATGGGAGGACGGCGAACTGCTGCTCGAACCGCGCTTTCCATGGGAACTAATCCAGATCGGCAATTGCGGCGCGCCGATCGAGCTCGACGAGGGCTGGCTGGTGCTCACGCACGGCGTTGGTGCGATGCGCAAATATTCGATCGGCGCCGTGCTGCTCGACAAGGTCGATCCGTCAAAGGTGATCGGACGTACCGCCAACCCCATCCTCTCCGCCGCCGACGAGGATCGCGAGGGCTATGTCCCCAATGTCGTGTACACCTGCGGCGCGATCCGCGTCGGCGACGATATCTTCCTCCCCTATGGCGTCGCGGACAGCTCGGTTTGCTTTGCGTTCGTCGCGATAACGGAAATCCTCGCGGTCATGGATTATCCGGCGCGGGCCGCACAATGACGCCGTTTTCTGCAGGCGAAGGATCGGCGATCGATGTATTGATCGTCGGCGCGGGGCCAGCCGGTCTGACGGCCGCACTGTATCTCGCGCGCTACCGGAGAAAAGGACGTGTGGTACATGACGGACGTTCGCGCGCCCTGTGGGTGCCGCGTTCGCGCAATGTCCCTGGATTTCCGGACGGCATCGCGGGTCGCGATCTCATCACGCGCATGAGCGATCATGCCACGCGTTACGGCGCCGAGATAGTCGAGCGCCGGGTTGTCGCAATCGCGCGGCACGAGGACCGGACGATGTTTCACGCGCGCCTCGAAGGCGGGGGTACCGTCAACGCGCGCGGTCTGATCTTGGCGACGGGCGTCGACACCAATCTCGCGAAGCTCGACGGCGGGGATCATAACGCGGCGGTTCGCAACGGGGTGCTTCGCTATTGCCCGATCTGCGACGGCTTCGAACATAGCAACGAGCGGATCGCGGTTCTCGGCTCCGACCTGCATGGCGCCGCAGAGGCGATGTTCCTGCGGCAATATTCGAGCGACGTCACGCTGATCCCGAAATGGCAGGTTGCGCTCACCGAAGCGCAGCGGCGCGAACTCGCGGCGAGCGGTGTCGATGTTATCGAAGGCCGGGTGCTGCGACTTGAAGCTACTGAGGACGAGATGCTTGTTGCCATCGAGGGGGAAACCGCGCCGCGCCGGTTCGATACGGTCTATCCCGCGTTCGGATCGACACCCCGCAGCGAACTAGCGGCGATGCTGGGTCCGCTGACCGATCCAAAGGGTTGCATTCCGTTCAGCGCCTTTTCGGACGGACTGCTTCCCGGCGTCTATGCCGCGGGCGACGTCATCGAAGGTCTCGATCAAATCAGCGTCGCGACGGGACAGGGCGCGATGGCGGCGACGCGGCTCCACAATTGGCTGCGCGAACAGGATGGGCATGTGATGGTCGACCAGAAATAGTCAGAGAAAGCGACGCGCGGCGAAACCTAAGCGCGAGCGCGGGGTTGAGGAGGCAAGCCCCTCAAAATTCAAGGAACCGACCATGGCCAAGAAGTCCGCGCCGTCCCCTGCGACCGACCACGCCCTTCGCGACCATCAGCCGGGAGAGCGTCAGATCAAGCAAACCGATAGCCGGGGGAATGGCGATGAACTGCATCAGGCCGTCGGTGATGGGGTCGCCGATGCGGCCGCCTATCTCACCGACAATTTCGGTCATCCCATTTCGGACAACCAGAATTCGCTGCGCGCCGGCGAGCGCGGCCCGACGCTGCTCGAGGACTTCGTCCTCCGCGAGAAGATCTTCCATTTCGACCATGAGCGCATCCCCGAGCGGATCGTCCACGCCCGCGGTTCGGGCGCACATGGTGTGTTCGAATGCACCAAGGCAATCCCCGGGCTGACCAAGGCTTCGATCTTCCAGAAGGAAGGCGCGACCTGTCCGGTCTTCGTTCGCTTCTCGACCGTCGCGGGCGGCGCCGGGTCGGTCGATACGCCGCGCGACGTGCGGGGCTTTGCGGTCAAACTCTATACCGACAGCGGCAATTGGGATCTGGTCGGCAACAATATCCCGGTCTTCTTCATCCAGGACGCGATGAAATTCCCCGACCTCGTCCATAGCGTGAAAATGGAGGCCGACCGCGGCTATCCGCAGGCGGCGAGCGCGCATGATACCTTCTGGGACTTCATCGGGCTGATGCCCGAGGCGATGCACATGCTCATGTGGGCAATGTCCGACCGCACGATCCCGCGCAGCCTGCGCATGATCGAGGGGTTCGGCGTCCACACCTTCCGCTTCGTCAACGAAAGGGCGAAGGCAAATTCGTCAAATTCCACTGGAAGCCCGTGCTCGGCATCCGGTCGACAACTTGGGACGAGGCGGTCAAAATCGCCGGCGCCGATCCCGATTTCCACCGCCGCGACCTGTTCGAGGCGATCGACGCGGGCGATTTCCCGGCATGGGACCTCGGCGTGCAGGTATTCGACGAGGCGTTCGCTGCCAAACAACCTTATGACGTGCTCGACGCGACCAAGCTGATCCCCGAAGAAGATGTGCCAGTCGAGATCGTCGGCCGCATGACGCTCAACCGCAACGTCGACAATTTCTTTGCCGAAACCGAACAGATCGCTTTCCTGCCGTCGAATATCATTCCGGGCATCGATTTCAGTAACGATCCGCTGCTGCAGGGCCGGCTCTTTTCCTATCTCGACACGCAGAAGTCGCGGCTGGGCACGACCAATTTCCACCAGATCCCAATCAATGCGCCGAAATGCCCGTTCCACAATTTCCAGCGCGACGGAATGATGCAGACGCTCGTGCCAACGGGGCGCGCCAATTACGAGCCGAACAGCCTGGCCGAGGCCGGCGAGAATGGCGGTCCGCGCGCAAGCGCCGATAAGGGTTTCAAGAGCTTTGCCGCCAATGACGAACGCAACGATCCCGCGCAGAAGCTGCGCATTCGCGCGGCGCTTTTCGCCGATCATTTCAGCCAGGCGCGCATGTTCTATTTGTCGCAGACCGAGAATGAGCAGGCGCATATCGCCTCGGCGCTGGTTTTCGAACTGTCGAAGGTCACACTCGATCATGTCCGCGCCCGTGTTGTCGGACAGCTTCGCAATATCGACGAGGATCTGGCAAAGCGTGTCGCCGCGGGGCTCGCCATCGACTTGCCCACAAAGGAACCGGCCGCGCGCGCGCCGGTCAATCTCAAACCCTGACTTCATTCACAGGTCGGCACTCTATTCGGCAGACAAACGATAAGTCGCATCGGCGAAAATCGAGGCCGACAAAAAAGCCCATTGCACAAACCGGAAGCAAACACCCACGCCATGTTGGCGGCGCGCAGCGCGTTCGGGAACGTGCTTCCAGAATGTTATGAAATTACAATCAATCTGCTTCCTGTGTGCTTACAGATTGTGACAGGAGCTGCTTCGAGATTTCCCCGCGGGGAAACTTTCTCATGGGAATCAAAGGGGTTACTGGTTGCGGGAGTAGGATTTGAACCTACGACCTTCAGGTTATGAGCCTGACGAGCTACCGGGCTGCTCCATCCCGCGTCAACCAGAGCGCGGCGCCGATCGGGGCCGCAAAACAGCAAAAGGCCGGCATCGCTGCCGGCCTCTAACTTTGTGAATGGGTTTCTTTTCGACCTTACGCCGGCTGCAATGCCTGGCGACGTCCTACTCTTCCGTGGCTTAAGCCAAAGTACCATCGGCGCTGTCAGGTTTCACGGCCGAGTTCGAGATGGGATCGGGTGGGTCACTGACGCCATGGTCACCAAGCAATGAAGCCGGCGTAGGTCAAAAGGGGTTCAATCGATGCCCGTGCTATTGAAACTTGCAATACTGTCTAATCAATCATCCACGTAATCGCGGACAATCCTGACAGGATTGTCGTTGATGGTGGGACTCTTCAAGCGCGAATAGAGCAATTAGTATCGGTTAGCTCCATGCGTTACCGCACTTCTACATCCGATCTATCAACGTGGTGGTCTTCCACGGCTCTAAGAAATCTTATCTTGAGGGAGGCTTCCCGCTTAGATGCTTTCAGCGGTTATCCCGTCCATACATAGCTACCCTGCTGCGCGGCTGGCGCCACGACAGGTACACCAGAGGTATGTTCAACCCGGTCCTCTCGTACTAGGGTCAACTCCTCTCAAATTTCGACGCCCACGGCAGATAGGGACCAAACTGTCTCACGACGTTCTGAACCCAGCTCACGTACCACTTTAATTGGCGAACAGCCAAACCCTTGGGACCTGCTCCAGCCCCAGGATGTGATGAGCCGACATCGAGGTGCCAAACGATTCCGTCGATATGAGCTCTTGGGAATCATCAGCCTGTTATCCCCGGCGTACCTTTTATCCGTTGAGCGATGGCCCTTCCACTCGGGACCACCGGATCACTATGACCGACTTTCGTCTCTGCTCGACTCGTCAGTCTCGCAGTCAGGCAGGCTTATGCCATTGCACTCTCGCAGACGGTTTCCAACCGTCCTGAGCCTACCATCGCGCGCCTCCGTTACTCTTTAGGAGGCGACCGCCCCAGTCAAACTACCCGCCACAGAGGGTCCCTGATCCAGTTTCATGGATCGAGGTTAGACATCAGAAAACAACAGGGTGGTATTTCACCTATGGCTCCACGTCAGCTGGCGCCAACGCTTCAAAGCCTCCCACCTATGCTACACAGTTCTTTCCTAATGCCACTCTGAAGCTGCAGTAAAGGTGCACGGGGTCTTTCCGTCTAACCGCGGGTACTCCGCATCTTCACGGAGAATTCAATTTCGCTGAGCATCTCCTGGAGACAGTGGGGAAGTCGTTACGCCATTCGTGCAGGTCGGAACTTACCCGACAAGGAATTTCGCTACCTTAGGACCGTTATAGTTACGGCCGCCGTTTACCTGGGCTTCGTTTCGGAGCTTGCACCCCTCCACTTAACCTTCAGGCACCGGGCAGGCGTCACACCCTATACGTCGTCTTGAAGCCGACTTAGCAGAGTGCTGTGTTTTTGCTAAACAGTCGCTACCCCCTGGCCTGTGCCCCCCACAAATGGTTGCCCAAATGTGGGGCCTCCTTCTTCCGAAGGTACGGAGGCAATTTGCCGAGTTCCTTCAGGAGACTTCTCTCAAGCGCCTTGGTATACTCTACCATCCCACCTGTGTCGGTTTAGGGTACGGTCTATACGGTGGGGCTATTTCCTGGATCTGCTTCGAAGCCTGACCAATCCAATAAGGACAGACAACTTACGCAAACCGTCACACACCACCAGGCCCACGAATATTAACGTGGTTCCCATCGACTACCCCCTTCGGGCTCGTCTTAGGGGCCGGCTTACCCTGCTCAGATTAGCTTTAAGCAGGAACCCTTGGGATTTCGGCGAGAGGGCATCTCACCCTCTTTATCGCTACTCATGTCAGCATTCGCACTTCCGATACCTCCACGGTCCATTACCAGACCGCTTCATCAGCCTACGGAACGCTCCGCTACCGCGTGTATTGCTACACACCCTAAGCTTCGGTGCACGTCTTGAGCCCCGTTACATTTTCGCCGCAGGAACCCTTATTTAGACCAGTGAGCTGTTACGCTTTCTTTAAAGGATGGCTGCTTCTAAGCCAACCTCCTGGTTGTTTTGGGATTCCCACATGCTTTCCCACTTAGACGTGACTTGGGGACCTTAGCTGTAGGTCAGGGCTGTTTCCCTTTTGACGACGGACCTTAGCACCCGCCGTCTGTCTGCCGGATATTACTCTTGGGTATTCGGAGTTTGGTTAGAATTGGTAGATCTCGCGACCCCCGCATCCATCCAGTGCTCTACCCCCCAAGGTATTCATCCGACGCTCTACCTCAATAGATTTCGCGGAGAACCAGCTATTTCCCGGTTTGATTGGCCTTTCACCCCTAAACACAACTCATCCGACAATTTTTCAACATTGAACGGTTCGGCCCTCCAGTGCGTGTTACCGCACCTTCAGCCTGGTCATGCCTAGATCACCGGGTTTCGGGTCTAATGCATCAAACTCATTCGCCCTATTCAGACTCGCTTTCGCTGCGCCTACACCTATCGGCTTAAGCTTGCTTGATACACTAAGTCACTGACCCATTATGCAAGAGGTACGCAGTCAGGCCTCAAGGGCCCTCCTACTGCTTGTAGGCATTCGGTTTCAGGTACTGTTTCACTCCCCTCATCGGGGTGCTTTTCACCTTTCCCTCACGGTACTAGTTCACTATCGGTCATGCAGGAGTACTTAGGCTTAGAGGGTGGTCCCCCTACGTTCAGACAGGATTTCACGTGTCCCGCCCTACTCAAATCCTTTGACATCACTTTCGCATACGGGGCTGTCACCCACTATGGCGCTCCTTTCCAGAAGCTTCTGCTAGTTGAATCAAAGGCATTGGCCTGGTCCCGGTTCGCTCGCCACTACTACGGGAGTCTCTGTTGATGTCCTTTCCTCCGGGTACTGAGATGTTTCAGTTCCCCGGGTTCGCTTCACCAAAGCTATTTTATTCACTTCGGTGATACCCTTCCCATTTAACCTTCGATGCCGACAAGTCGGCAGCGAAATTAAATGGTGAGGGTGGGTTTCCCCATTCGGAAATCGTCGGATCAAAGCTTGCTCACAGCTCCCCGACGCTTATCGCAGCGTGCCACGTCCTTCATCGCCTCTGCATGCCAAGGCATTCAC
>NZ_LNSK01000004.1:287500-292008 GCF_001468495.1 Sphingopyxis sp. A083
CAATTTGATATTTTATTGCGAATTTTTGACACGCCCCCCGGAAAGCCGCAGAAATGCGTGCATCTCGTGCTGCGCGGCGATCGACACCCCGCGCAACGCTTTGCCAATGAGTTGGTGCTAGAGCCTCGAATCGATGACCGAATCCCCCTCTTTCCGCCCTCAGGAGACGATTCTTGGCGATTCCGTCGCGGCGAATCCCGCCACGACCGAAGAATCGGACGGACTCGGACGCCGAATCCGCGCGGCGGTGCTGTGGCGTTCGGGATCGCAGATCGCGGGGCAGATGATCGCCTGGGCGGCGACCTTCCTCGTCATCCGGATTCTCAGCCCGGCCGACTACGGCCTTTATGCAATGACGCAGGTGATGCTGATGCTGTTCACTATGCTGAACGGCTATGGTCTTGCGAGCGCCGTGATCCAGCAGCGCGATGTCACGCCGCAACAGCTCCGCCAGACCCTGGGGCTCCTGCTCCTGATCAACGGCGGCCTTGCCCTGTTGCAGATCGCCGCGGCACCGCTCGCGGCGGCTTATTACAGGGAGCCGCAAATCGCGACGCTGCTGCGCGTCCAGGCGATCATCTATCTGACCACGCCGTTCACCGCGCTCGCCTATGCCCGGCTCGGCCGCGCGCTCGAGTTCCGGCGCCAGGCGCAGGTCAATATCCTCTGCTCGCTGATCGGCGCAGCGGTCGCCCTGGGCGGCGCACTCGCAGGATGGGGTGTCTGGGCGCTCGTCTGGGCGCCGATCGCGATGTTCACGACGCGCGCGCTCGGCTTCACCATCGTTTCGCGGTCATGGATGCTGCCGTCGTTCGATTTCCGCGGCGCGGGCACGATCGCGCGCTATGGCGGGCTCGTCGCCATCGGCCAGTTCTTCGGCTTCATCCAGTCGCAGGCGGACATATTGGTCGCGGGGCGCCTGTTCGACGCGCATCTGGTCGGCGTTTATACGACCGCGCTGTTCCTGACACAGATTTTCAACAACAAGATCATTCCGCCGCTCAACGAAGTCGCCTTCACCGCTTATTCCCGGCTGCGTGACGAAGCAGAGGGGCTCGCGCGCCCCTTCGCCCGCGCGGTCCGCGCAATCATGGCGGCGGCGATGCCCTTCTTTCTGGGCCTCGCGGTCGTCGCCGAACCACTTGTCCTCGTCCTGCTCGGCGACAAATGGGCCGGCGCCATTCCGCTGATTCGGCTGCTCGCGATCGCCATGCCTTTCTGGACGCTCTTCACCCTGCTGCAACCCGCGACCGATGCGATGGGCCGACCCGAGATCGCGCTGCGCAACGCCGCAATCGGCGCGCTCATCATGCCGGTCGCCTTTCTCGTCGGGGGACAGTGGGGAATCGCCGGGATCGCGGCAGCCTGGATCGCCGCCTATCCGGCCCTGTTCGCTTTCGCCGCGTGGCGATCGCTTCCGGTGATCGGGATGCGCGCGGGCGCCCTGCTCGGCGCCATTCTGCCGTCGGTTCTCGTGGCCATGGCGATGGCAGTCACCGTGATGGTCGCTGGCCACCTGCTCGCCCCGGTTTCGATGGCGCCCCGCTTGGCGCTGCTCGTGGGAATCGGCGCGCTGACCTATGCGGGCGGGCTTATGCTCTTCGCGCGCGAGACGATTGGCGACTTGATCGCGATGGCGCGCGGCAATCCCGCGGCCTGATCCGGCGCCGCCGCGTCAGCGCGGCAGCATCGCGACGGCGCGTCGCGTCGCATCGGCATAGGCGCCGCCGGTAAAGCGGTGCGTCCCGATGAAATGGATGAAGCGCGCATCGGGCGGCACGCCTTCGTTCCAGAAATTGATGTAGCGGTCATAGGGCAGCAACAGCGGGTCGGGCTGATTCGCGATGACGAAGTTCGACGTCACCTGCTCGCTACCCCATTGTGCCCAGCGTTCGGCGCCGAGCAGCGCCGTCGCCTCGCGCGAAAAGGCTTCGGCGATTCGCCGTCCCTCGCCGCTCGGCGCGAAGCCTGCGAACCCCGAACAGCCGCGCACATAGGCGGGCGCCGCCAACTCGGGCAGATCGAGCCGGTCCATCCCCGATTCGATTGCCCCCTGCACATGCGCCGCGGGATTGGTGAAGCGCTGCGATTCGATCGCCTGCGCAGCGATCGTCGCCAGCGGCAGGATCTGCGAGGCAGCCTCTCCCTTCAACGTAAAGCTGCGCCCGGCATCGATCGCCGCGGCGACTTCGGGAAGCGGGCCGACCGTCACCGTGTCCGAATCGACCTGGATGACATAGGCGTCGGCGCGCAGATCAAGGATGGTCAGCAACCGCTCCCACGTCCCGCCGCGCGGACATTCGCCGGTATCGACCGCCGCGATCGCCCGGATCTCGGGATCGCCGAGATGATGGGCGAGCAGTTTGCGGTCAGCATCGGTCAGCGTGCCGTCATCCAGAATCACGACACGGCCGCGCGGCACCTGGTGCCACAGCGACTTGATCGACACCAGATAGGGCAGCAGCACCCGCGTACCGATCATAGAGAAATAGATGACGCCGTCGTCGGCGGGCACGATGGGCCGCGCCTTGAGCACGCCGGCGGCCAGCCGCCGATGCGCCCATTGCTTGCGATGCCATTGGATCCGGTCGACGACGCGCTTCATAGGCTCCGCGTTACCGCCAACCGATTAATTTTCAATAGGAGGCAAAGCAGCGGGTCAGCCGGCGATATAGTCGCGCATCGCCGCTGCCTCGGCCTCGATCTTGTCGATTCGATATTTGACGAGGTCGCCGATCGACACGAATCCGACCAGACCGCTGCCATCGACCACCGGCAAATGGCGAATCCGCTTCTGCGTCATCTGCGACAGCGCGCCGATCACCGCCATGTCCGGACCGCAGGTCACCGGCGATCGCGTCATTACCTCATCGAGCCGGCGGTCGAGCGCCTCGGGACCGTAGGAGGCGACGAGGCGCACGAAATCGCGTTCGGAAAATATGCCGACCAGCGAATCGCCGTCGAGAACCGGCACCGCACCGATCCGATGCTGGGCGAGCAGGTCGACAACCGCGCGCACCAAATCGTCGGTCCGCGCCGCGATCACCGTGCCGCTCCGCCCCTGAAGAATCGCTCCGATCGTCATCCGCTGGCGCTCCTTTCCCGATTGTCCTGTCGTTGCGCGCGCAGTCTATCATGATTCGCGGTGGGCGCGAAACGAACGGAACGCCGCCATTACCGCTTGGCCTTGCCCGCGGCTTGGTTCATGGAGGCGCGCATGGTCAAACCTTCGCCACTGGACAATCGCGACACCTCGAAAGTCGCCTGGGCGCGCTATCGCCGGCTGATGCGCGGGATGAGCATCGTCTCGCTGCTCGCCGTCGTCGGCGCGCTGAGCTGGCTGCGCTTCACCATGGGCGAGGCGCTGACGATCCACATGATGATCGCGACCGCGGCGGGCGTCGGCCTGTCGGTCATGCTCGGCGCGGCGCTGATGGGACTTGTCTTCCTGTCGAGCGGCAGCGGCCACGACGAATCGATCGACGACCCCTTCAAGGACGATCCGGACCTCAATCCATGACCGACAATCCCCGCGACCCCATATTGCGTGTCGTGCCGCAGCCGGCCGACATCAACAGCAACGGCCATATCTTCGGCGGCTGGGTGCTGGCGCAGATGGATATTGCGGGCGGCATTGTCGCCGCGCGAATCGCGCAGGGTCCGACCGCGACGGTGGCGATCGAGGCGATGGAATTCATCGCGCCGATCCTGCTGCGCGACATCATCTCGGTCTATGCCCATCTCGAACGGCGCGGCCGCACATCGATGGGCATCCGGATCGAGGTGATCGCGACCCGCGGCCGCGGCGAAGAGCAGGTGAAGGTCACCGAGGGACTGTTCACCTTCGTCGCGCTCGACGAGAATCACCGGCCACGTCCGCTGCCGCCCGCCTGATCGGCCTCAACCGCCCTTGCGGTTTTCGCGAAAGCTTTGTTCGATGCGGTCGTTCGCGGGAACGCGGACGCGCCAGACCCAGCTGTTGCCGCGCCGCTCCCATCCTTCGGGTGCGGGGTCGATGGCAAAGGGGATGAGCAATTCCACCTCCGCGTCGGTCAGGCGCGCGTTGGTCAGCGTCACCTGCCACAGCCGGTGGTCGGCATCCGAATCGGGGAGGACAGCGGCGCGATACTGGACCGCAGGACTCGCCCCCAGATCATAATCGACGCGCTCACCCTCCGCCTTGTCGCCGATCTTCGCTTCGCCGACCAGCAACGGCTCGCCCGCCACCGTTTCAAAGATCATCGCCGCTCCGGCGGGAAGCGCGAGGCCAAGCCCGTCCGCCTTGCGATTCTGCACCCGCAGCCGCGTCGTCAGCGGCTGGGGTCGCCCATTGCCATAATTATAGAGCGACCCCGCATAGAGCTGTTCGGCCGCAACCCCGCCCCGCGCGAGCAGCGCCACCTGCTTCTGCCCCTTTGCCGCGACATCGACGCGAAAGGGGATGCGATAGAATTTGAGGTCGCCAAGATCCTCGGGGGGCGGAGGTGGAGGCGGCGGCGGGGGAGGCG
>NZ_LNSK01000005.1:0-262594 GCF_001468495.1 Sphingopyxis sp. A083
CCGGTGCGCCATCATCCGTCTGATGGTGGCCGCGATGCTCTGCACGTCGGCGCGGCCCTTTGGCACGTAATGATCGGCCCGTGCCTGAATTGCCGTTCGGACACTGGTAGCGCCCGACGCAATCTCGCGGATGATTACGACGTCCGGCAAGGGGCGGCGACGCGAGGGGATAGCGATGGCACGAATACGTTTCGTAAGTTCGGCGATGTTATCGCGCTGCGCGTCAAGATTGCGGCGTCTCGCCGCGATCTCGACGCTACGCACTAGCAGCGCGGTTTCGCGCTCGGCTAGAGCAAGCTGCTTTGTGGTTCTATCGCCCGCGGCGCCCAACTCATTGAGCGCGACGATACGGGCGTTGCTCTCGATGACGGCGACCGTTTCGCCGCGGTCAAATGCCGCCATGCGTTCCGGCCCCACCCGCTCCTGACGATGGGCATTCAGGCCGCGCGCCTGATAGCTGAGATGCGTGAAACGTGTCGCCAAACCCGCGTGTCGACAGGCCTGATTCAAATGCGCCGCGCAGAACGCGCGCAGCCGGAACAGGCCCGCCTTATCGGTGAGACCGTTGACCTTCTCCTCCGCGACGTCCCACTGATAGGATGAAGTGCGTTCGCAGGGCCGGGTCGAAAACACGATATGGGCGTGAACATTGCGCCGATCGCTCAATTCGTCCGGCACATGGAGAGCGGCAGCGTAGGGCAGACCGAGCCGCCCGAAGGTCCGTTCGCAAAACTCGTGCACGAACAAACGGCGCTGCCCAGCGCTGAGTCCATGCGGCAGGTTCAGCACCACACGATACTGGACCTTGGCGTTGGCCCGATAACCTTCCTCGACAGCTTCCAGCATGCGCCATGCCGCTTCGATTTCTTCGACGCTCTCACCCATGTTGCTGATCGGATGGGACAGCTGAACATCGCCTTCTTCGAGTGACCCATCGCGAAAAATATACTCAATGTGGGCTGCGGCAAGGCCGGAACGCCAGCCCTTCGATTTGAAGCCCTTGTAGGTGACGTTCATATAGAGCGCGACACGGCCGCGAGCATCGATCAGCGGGGTCTGATATCGACGTAGCGGGCGAGCAGCGGAAGGCACCTTTTTCGATCTGCTGATTTTGCGGTCGGATGCAGGTCTGAATGGCAGGTTTTGCAACTTTACCCGAAAGGTGCGCCCCCATCCCGGAGCAATGCTTTCGGCAAGCTCGCGCTGCAACGCTCGGTCGGCGATGGCGTAAGCTCGTTCGGCTCCGGCCTCGCGCCTGCGGCGCATCGTGGCAACGCGATTGATCGCGCCTGCGATCGTGCGGTCCGCGGCCGCTAAACGGCGCGCGGTGCGGTTTGGCGCCATCAGAATTGCGAATGCACGTGCATCGGCTTGGGCCATCACACCGTCTTCGCTGATCAAATGCATGCTTTTGCGCCTTTTTGCTCACTTGAAAGAGGGGGGTGGGACGAAAGCCATGGGCCTGTTGACCGCGGTCAACGTTTCTTTCGCACTCCCACCCTCCTCTTCCCTTCCTGCCTATCAGTTTGGGATTTTGCTTCGGATCGAAGCTTACAACTTCGCTTACCCTCGAATGCGGAGGGTCACCGATCTGCCACTCTCCTGTCGAAGTGACCCTCCGCACGGTACGCGCGCCGTTGCAGTAATTGGACTGCCTCAATGAAGGAGGCAGACAATGTTCGACAAAGACGAAGTGAGCCGGCGCCGCAAACTCGCGGACGCCAAAGCCAGGGAAGCGAAACTACGTGAGGAACTCGCAGCCATTCAAAAAGCCAAGCGTTCCGCCCGAAACGGCATTGACCAAATAACGCGCCACGAAAACTGGCACGCCAGAACTCTCGCCGCAGCGGACCGCCGCGCCGGTTATACAGGCGAAATGGCGTCGGCCCGCCTTTATCTCCGCAGTCTGCCGGTGGACAGATACACCGCAGTACTCGCGCAATATGCCGCGGGGTCAGGCGACGCCGACAATCTCTCGGTCGAGGTCGCCGCGGTTCGCGCGAACTTCGATCAATGGCATCGCAAAGGCGAAGCGATCATTCTTGATCGTGAACGCCGCGCTTATGCTGCGGAATGTGCACGATGGGCCGATCGCGATGCGTCGCAGCCGACGCAAAGCTGGCGCGCCAAACCGATGACCCGCGGACAATATTTCCTGATCGCGCGCACTGCAGAATTTCTGAATGTCGCGGAGCCGACCGGAAAGATTACGCGCGGCGCAGCGCACGATTGGCTGAAGGTGCACGATGCCAATCTTCGGCTTCGACAGGATGGAGTCGAAGGATCATGAGCGGTCAACGCAGTGTCAAGCTGAGGCTCGGCTCGGACGAGCGCGTATTTTGCTCTTATCGCGAACTTGAGGATTATGCCGCGCAGCTGACTCGCGAAATGCGGACGTGCGAGGCCCAGTTACAGCACGATCCACGCAACGTAACTTTATGGCAGCAACTCGAAGAGGCGGCCGAATATCTCGGCCGCGTCATAGAGGGAATGAAGTTATGGATCGATGCCGAAGATCACAGACTAACGGAAGATTTGGAAAAAATATCCCGATTGCTTGCCGACCTATAGGTGCAAATCCTAGAATAGGAGACTTTTGTTAAATGAGTCCTTTAGGATGCCAGTTTTATCTTCTATTGAGTGGGTAGCCCTCCATCGCAAAATTTACAGGACTATCTGTGCCGGTGAGTCCGTGTGCGAACGACGCATAGTTGCCCTGCTTCGCGAGGGATGGGATTATTCTTCCGAACCAGGCGGCTCGCTTTATGACGAGTGGGGAATGTTCCGCGCCCCGCATCTCGGCATCCTCGCCGGACTGTCTCGCGACGCCTATCCAGGATCGCCGCTGCTTTACCCGGGCATGAGCGTATCGGAAATCGAGTCCGGTCTGTATCGCCAATGCAGGATCATGCCCGGCGAGCCTAAGGCGGAGTCAATTCCATCATCGGCTGATTATGCCATCGACGACGATCCTGATTATGAGCCTGACAGGGAATGGATTTTCCAGGTTCTTATCGGTCACACGCCGCGAGATCTGGCGAGGCTCCTCCACTTTTATGATCCCGAGCACTCACGCGTTGGCAAATTCCTGCTCGCCAAGGATTTCCGCTCCGCCTTCGCCTCAGCGCCAGAATTGCTCACCCGAGAAGGGTGGCCAACCGAAGTCACCCGCTACTGGGGGAACCGCGACATGCGCCGTGTTCTGGCGCCAGCCAACGCGCTCTTGGCTCATGCAGAACTCGCCCGACTGTCGATGAACGACAGGGGGATGTGCGCGATGTCCTATCGCGACGACGGTATTTTTTTGACCATGGGTCAGGCCATCAACAGCATCACGGCTGGGCCGAATTCCGAGGCCTTCACGGCAAACCAGGCTCAGATCAACCGTCTTCTCGAAATGATGCCTCTACAAACCACAATCTTGCTTCCGCCGACTTGCGCCTTCGCAAACCGAGATCCCTTCCTGGGCAGGGCCTGGTCGCTCGCCGCGGCGTCGCACCTGCCCCAAATCCTCTTCGAGTGTGGCGATAAGATGCCCGAAATGCTTCGAGGGACGTGTGACTTCGAAGCCCGACTGACACAAGATAATCTGCGTGCCCATCCAGCGGCGTGGTTCGAAAAGCATGGCAGGGAGGCGGCATGGGCGCAAAAACGACCCGCCGTCACGCTCTGGTCTCTCGACCGGCAACAGAATGTGGCCGTCAATCTCATTGAAATAAGCCGTTTCTGCGACGCTGCGTCGCTTCCGCCGTCCAGCGCGCGAAATACGTCCCCCAGCTACAGAACGTCGAAAAAAGATCTCGCCAACCTTATCAAAGCTTTGGCGCTGATGTGGCTGGTTGACGCCAGACCTGCATCAGCGGTCCCAATCACCGAGGAACTTCTGACGGGGCTTAAGGATCGAAATGGCCTCAAGACGGCTTTCGACGACGACATGCTGGACGATATTTGGAGGGGCAAGGACTTCGGGCGGCGCGCTTGCAAAACTGGACAGGAAAAGGCCGACAAGCGCCGAAACCCCGGACAGTGCGGGTTCTCGGCTCAGGGGCAACCGCATCTATGGTATAGGGACGATGGTGATGACGTCGGTCAATATCGGCAACTTCAGTTGCAGGCGGTTGTGGAGCATCTGGGGCTCGGCAGCGAGCGCAGTGCTTGGACCTCGCATTTCTCGCGGCACCCGAATTGCAGTTCCGGCAGCAAGCAAAAAGGCTGTTCGATGACCCTCGACATCGAGGCTGCCTATTGCAGTCGCGACCACGCGATGATGGTCACGGCTCATCCCACCGATCCCATGCATGAATTCCTGGCACGGCCCCTGTCGTTCATCGATCACGAAAGCCTTCGCTGATCTCGCATGATCAATTTCGCGCAGATTGCGCAAGTGACCCTCCGCCGTCCTTATTTCTGGCCGAGCCAAAAACTGGGGATGCAGACAAAGCCATCCCGAGCGCGTCCCGGAACGCGACAGCACATCAAGTCGAACGACGCGGTCCTTCCTCTTGTCAGTTACCACTTCGATGATTCATGGTCGTCGATTCCGGCCGAGGCCGAACTCATTGATCGATGGTTCGGGATCGCGATCGCAGAGCTGTTTGGAGTAACCCCCAATGAGTAAAGATCATCAGGGAAAGCGGGTCGCCATCTATGCCCGTGTTTCCACGCGCAAGCAGGCGGACAATGAGCTGTCTATCACCGATCAGATTGATTGGGCCGAACGCTGGATCGCTGAACATGGCGCCTGCAAAGCCGCAACCTTCATCGACGCGGGCGCTAGCGCCACCAAGGACGGGCGAACCGAATTTCAGGCCATGATAGCCCTCGCAATGAGCGACGACAGACCCGTCGATATCATACTCGTTCATTCCTTATCGCGGCTGTTCCGTAATGCGCTTCACTTCATGCAATACAAAGAGAAGCTTCGGCGACACAAGGTGCGGATCATTTCCATCACCCAGGCCTTCGGCGATAACCCCGCTGCGGATTTGTCCGTCGGCATGCTGGCGCTGTTCGATGAATATCACAGCGCGGAAAACTCCAAGCACGTGAAGCGCACGATGCTGGCCAATGCCGCGAACGGCTTCTGGAACGGCCAGACGCCGCCAATAGGCTATAAGACGGTTGCGGTTCCGCAACCCAAAGGCAAGGACCGCCGAAAGCTCGTGGTTGATCTCGAGACCCAACATCTCCCACTCTTTATCTTTGAAACCTACGTGCAAGGATACAAGGGCCGGCCGATTGGTATCACGAATCTCGCTCAGCTCTTGAATGAACGGGGTGAACGCTTACGGGGCAAGCCGTTTAGCGTGTCCAATGTCCATGCTATTCTGACCAACACCGCTTACATCGGCGTCGCGTTTTATAATCAGCGCGACTCCCGCACGGGAGAAGCGCGCCCCGAGGATGAATGGGTGCCAATCCCTGTTCCTCCGCTCATCAGCGAAGAGCTGTTCTATGCCGCCAGGGCGCAAATGGCCGCGCGCGATCCAAAGATGGGCGTTGCTGCGGTCAAGACCAACGGCAACCTCCTGACAGGCTCTGTCGTCTGCGGATGCGGGGGAGACGGCTGCGGGGGCGGCATGACCACGTCAACTGGCAAGAGTGGACGATACCGCTACTATGCTTGTCATCGCCGCGCAGCGAGGGGGGCAACGCAATGTCAAGGTCGGCGAATCCGAATGGACGCGCTCGACGATCTGGTGGTCAACGCCGTTTCTGAACATATTCTCGGCCCCGACCGGCTCAAAGCCCTGCTATCCGCGTGGATCGACCGCAGTGAAGAAGTTCAAGTCGGCCGCCGCGAAGGCCTGAAGCAACTTCGTGCTCGCCTGACACTGCTAGATGGCGAAAGCGCCAACGTCATTAAGCTGGTTCGCTCCGGCCTTTACGCCCCCGACGATCCCCAGATCGCTGCTGAAATTGCCAACATCGCAGCGCAGAAGCGCGCAATCGCAATCGATATTGACGCTTTGGAACGTCAGATTGCAGATGGCGAGCGTCGAATCACGCCGGAGATTGTTGAGAAATTCGGCTCGTTGATGCGGAATAAGCTGCGCGGCCAAGCCTCAGCAGCGCGAAGGGATTATATCCGTCTGCTCGTTGATCGGATCGAAGTCGGACATACGGAAATCCGTATCTCCGGATCGAAAGCCGCTCTGTCACGCGCTGCTATGGGCGTGCCGCCCCACATGGTGCCCAAAGCTGAACGGAAATGGTGCGCCCGACAGGATTCGAACCTGTGGCCCCCAGATTAGGAATCTGATGCTCTATCCTGCTGAGCTACGGGCGCGTCGGCGCTCGTTTAGCGGGGCAAGGCGCGCAGCGTCAATCGGCGCGGTCAGTTGATTGCGTCGGGCGGCGCGATCGGGACGAGGAGTGGCATGGCGGCGATCCCGTCGTCGTGCAGCGCCTGCGCCTCTTTGGGCGAGGTCTGCCCGTGGATCAGGTCTTCGGGCGCGCGGCCTTCGTGCATAGCGCGCGCGGCATCGGCAAAATCGCGTCCGACCCAGCGCGATTGCGGCAACATCTCGGCCTGTTTGGCGGCGATCGCTGCAAGAACTGCCTGGACCATTTCGGCAGAGGGTGCTGCATCGGGTGCCGGTGCGGCTGTCGGCGCGGCGACCGCCTGCTGGTTCGACTTGGCGCCGACGCGCGGCGCCATCACCGCCTTCTTCACCCTGCTGTCGCCGCATATCGGGCAGGCGATCAGGCCGCGGGCCTGCTGGTCGGCGAAGCTGTCGCTGCTCGCGAACCAGGCCTCGAACCGGTGATCCCCGGCGTCGCAGCAGAGATCGAAGACGATCAAGAGTCAGCCCGCGCCGAGCAGCGGGTCGAGCCCGCCCCGTGCATCGAGCGCCGCCAGATCGTCGCTGCCGCCGATATGCCGGCCATCGATGAACACCTGCGGCACCGTGCGGCGACCGCCAGCCCGTGCGACCATCGCGTCGAAACCGGCGCGGTCCATCGTCACGTCGATCTCCTCGAACGCGGCGCCCTTGTTCTCGAGCAGCGCCTTCGCCCGCGTGCAATAGGGGCAGAGGAATTTGGTATAGACTTCGATCCTGGCCATGGGACTGATTTCATCCTTTCACCGCTGCATATCGGAATCGAGCGCCGCAAAGTCAAATGGCGCGGCATTGTCCGGCACATCGTGGACGACGCGCGCCCAGCAGAGCGCCGACACGCGCGCGGCACCGCTGCGGCGCAGCGCCCGCGCCGCAGCACGCAGCGTCGCCCCGCTGGCATGCACATCATCGATAAGGATGAGGTGCCGACCCGCGGCGCGCACCTTGGCATCGGGCGCCAGCGCGAAGGCCCCCGCGACGATCTTCTCACGCTCGCGGCGCCCCTTGCCGCGCAGCGCCGCGGTCGCCTTGCGCCGGACAAGCAGATGCGGATCATGCGCCGCGCCGGTCAGCCGCGCCAGTTCGTCGGCGATCAGCGCCGCCTGATTGAAGCCGCGCGACCAGAGCCGCCAGCGGTGCAACGGAACGGGCACGAGCAGCGGTTCGGCTTCGCCCGCCAGCGCCTCAAAAGGCCGCGCCATCAGGCGCGCCATCAGCCGGGCATGGCCAAGGCGCCGTCCATATTTGAGCCGTAGCGCCACCGTCCGTGCGACGGGTCCATAGGCCAAAGCCGCTGGCGCGCCGTCGAACGGTGGCGGATCGGCCAGGCACGCGCCGCATTCGCTCACGACGCCGGGGAGCGCCGTCGGCAGCGGCACCGAACAGCGGGCGCATGAAGGGCCATCCAGAAAATGCAGCGAATTCCAGCAATCGAGGCAGAACTGCCCGACTTCACCCACCACCAGCCCGCACCCCGGACAACGCGGCGGCAGCGCATAATCGAGCAGCGCCGTGCCCAGTCGTCGAATGCCGCGCGACAGGACGGGCGCCGCCGCCGCCGGCGCATCATCCTCGCTGTCTTCGGCCATCGTCGCCATCGGCCTCTTGTGAAACATCGCGCCCGGCGGCACAAGCGCGCCCATGTCGCAGCCGCCGCCGCTCTTTTCCGCCGCCCGCCACCGCGCCCAACGCGACCGGCTGGCGCGCCTGCCCGCTGATGCCAATTTCCTGGCGCCGATCCTGGCCGAAACGCTGCTCGACCGGCTGGAAATGGTCACGCGCGACTTCGATCGCATCTTGCTGATCGGCGCCCACGATGCCGCGCTTGCCGACGCGTTGCGCGCACGCGGACGGGCGCTCGACCTCTTCGAGGCCGGACCGCGGCTCGCCGCGGCGACCGGAGCGATCGTCGGTGAAGTCGATGCAATCGACCTGCCGCTCGGCCAATATGATCTGATCGTCTGGCCCGGCGGTCTCGACGCCGTGAACGACGTTCCCGGTGCGCTTGTACGGCTGCGCGCGCTGCTGGCGCCCGACGGCCTGCTGCTCGGCGCCTTTGTCGGCGACGGCAGCCTGCCGCGCCTGCGCCGTGCGACGATGGCAGAGGGGGTGCGCACCATCGCGCGGATGCACCCGCAGATCGACCTCGCCGCGATGGGCAATCTGCTCCAGCGCACCGGCTTTGCGTTGCCCGTCGTCGATGTCGAGGCGCTGACCGTGCGCTATGCGGCGCTGCCGGGGCTCGTGCGCGATCTGCGCGCGGCGGGCCTCACGAGCCGCCTCACGCCGACGCCGCTGCCGCTGACACGCGCCGAAGCCGCGCGCATCGCGGTCGCCTTTGCCGAAGGCGCCGACCCCGACGGGCGCATTGCCGAGCAATTCCGTATCATCCATTTCAGCGGCTGGGCGCCGCACCCCGACCAGCCCCGCCCCGCCCGCCGCGGCAGCGGCACGGCGTCGCTGATCGACGCGCTGTCTCCCCGGCCCTGAACCCACTGCGCAGTCCGGCGACCGGCGCCTAATGCTTCGCCATGTCGAGCGCGACATCGACGATCATGTCTTCCTGTCCGCCGACCATCTTGCGGCGGCCGAGTTCGACGAGGATCGCGCGCGTGTCGAGGCCGTGCTCGGCCGCCGCTTTTTCGGCATGTCGGAGGAAGCTGGAGTAAACCCCCGCATAGCCGAGCGTCAGCGTCTCGCGATCGACGCGCACCGGGCGGTCCTGCAGCGGGCGCACCAGTTCCTCAGCCGCATCCATCAGCGCGAACAGGTCGCAGCCATGGTTCCAGCCGTAGACGTCGGCAGCGGCGACGAACACTTCGAGCGGGGCATTGCCCGCCCCTGCCCCCATGCCGGCGAGGCTGGCGTCGACGCGGATCGCACCATTCTGCACCGCGACGATGCTGTTCGCGACGCCGAGGCTGAGATTGTGGTGCGCGTGGACCCCACGCTGCGTCTCGGGCTTGAGGACGCAGTCATAGGCGGCGAGGCGCGCCGCATAGCCGTCCATCGTCAGCGCGCCGCCGCTGTCGGTGACATAGACGCAATGTGCGCCATAATCCTCCATCAGCTTCGCCTGGTTCGCGAGCGCGTCGGGCTCCGACATGTGGCTCATCATCAGGAAGCCGGCGACGTCCATGCCGAGCCCGCGCGCAAACTCGATATGCTGTTTCGCGACATCCGCCTCGGTGCAATGCGTCGCGATGCGGACCGAGCGCACGCCCATTTCGTAAGCGTGCTTCAGGTCGTGGATCGTCCCGATGCCGGGGAGCAGCAGGGTCGTCAACACGCTATGTTCGAGTACCTCGGCGACCGCGCCGATCCAGTCCCAGTCGGTGTGAGCGCCGAAGCCGTAATTGAAGGAGGAACCGCTCAGCCCATCGCCATGCGACACCTCGATCGCATCGACCTTTGCCCGGTCGAGCGCGCGGGCGATCGCCTGCACATGATCGAGCCCATATTGGTGGCGGATCGCGTGCATTCCGTCGCGGAGGGTGACGTCCTGGATATAGAGTTTGGTCGTGGTAGGGTCGAAGCTCATGCGGCCACTCCTTCGTTCATGCGGAGCGCGATCTTCTCGGCGGTCTTGAGTGCCGCCGAGGTCATGATGTCGAGATTGCCCGCATAGGCCGGCAGATAATGCGCCGCGCCCTCGACCTCGAGGAAGACGCTGACCTTCAGGCCCGTGAAGCTGCCGCCCATTTCGGGAATGCGTAAGGGCGCATTGCCGCCGATGCTTTCGAACTGGACCGCCTGCTTGAGGCGATAGCCGGGGACATAGGCCTGTACTTCGGCGACCATGTCCTCGACCGACTGGCGGATCGCCGCACGGTCGCCGTCGTCGCACAGGCAATAGACGGTATCGCGCATGATCAGCGGCGGTTCGGCGGGGTTGAGGACGATGATCGCCTTGCCGCGCGTCGCACCGCCAACCTTTACGATCGCCTCGCTCGTCGTCTCGGTAAACTCGTCGATGTTGGCGCGCGTGCCGGGACCGGCGCTTTTCGAGGCGATCGAGGCAACGATCTCGCCATAATGCACCTTGGCGACGCGGTTCACGGCCGCGACGATCGGGATCGTCGCCTGCCCGCCGCAGGTCACCATGTTGACGTTATCGGCATCGAGGTGCGCGTCGCCGTTGACCGGCGGGATCGTGTAGGGACCGATCGCCGCCGGGGTCAGGTCGACGACGCGCTTGCCGTGCGCGATCAGCACGTCGCTGTGCCGCTGGTGCGCCCCCGCCGAGGTCGCGTCGAAGACGATGCCGATGTCGGCGAAGCCGGGCATGGCGATCAGCCCATCGAGACCGTCGGCGGTGATCGGAACGCCGAGCCGCGCGGCGCGCTTCAGCCCGTCGCTCTCGGGATCGATGCCGACGAAGGCACCCATTTCGAGCGTGTCGGACAGGCGCATGATCTTGATCATCAGGTCGGTGCCGATATTGCCCGACCCGATGATCGCGACCTTGGTCTTGCCATTGGCGGTCTTCGTCATTTCGCTATGCCTTGTATGTAAAGCTGCAGGTACCGATGCCGGCGATGCGTGCCTCGACATGGTCGCCGGGGGTCAGCGTGACCATCGGCCCGAGCGCACCCGCGAGCAGGATATCGCCGGCCTTGAGCGGCTCGCCGCGCCCCGCCAGCGTCCGCGCCAGCCACGCGGCGGCATTGAGCGGGTTGCCAAGCGCGGCGGCACCGACGCCGGTCGAAGCGACCGCGCCATTGACGGTCATCTCCATCGCGGCGCCTTCGAGGTCGAGCCCGGCGAGCGATAACCCGTCATCCGCCAGCACGAAGAAGGCCGAGGAGCCATTGTCGGCAACGGTGTCGGCGAACGTGATCTTCCAGTCGGCGATTCGGCTGTCGACGATCTCGATCGCCGCGTGAACGCTCGCGACCGCCGCCGCGACCTGTTCGGTGGTCGTATCGGGATCGGACAGGTCGGCGCCAACAATGAAGGCGATCTCGGCCTCGGCCTTCGGCTGGATCGTCCGTGCCGGGTCGAGGCGTCCGCGATCGGCGACGCGCATGTCGTCGAACAGGACGCCGAAGTCGGGCTGCTCGACGCCGAGTTGCGCCTGCACCGCCTTCGCGGTCAGCCCCGCCTTGCGCCCGACAATCCGCCGGCCCTGCGCTTCCCAGAAGCGCGTGTTGATCGTCTGCACCGCATAAGCGCCCGAGGCATCGGTCGGATCCAGCGCATCGCGCAGCGGCGGGACAACCCCGCCCGCATAGGCATCGCGCAGGCGACGGGCGACGGCTTCGTGGGTTGCCGTCATCGCGCTTTGCCCGGATGGACGGCGCCGCAGTGGCCGCAGGTGCGCAGTTCCTCGCTGGCGTAGAAGGCTTCGAACAAGGGCGGCAGATCGCGGACGATGCTCTGGAGCTGCACCTCGACGCGATGGACGATATGGCCGCAATCGTCGCAATACCATTGGAAGGCGTCGATCAACCCGTCGGGGCGCTTGCGTTCGATAACGAGGCCGACGCTGCCCGCGACGGGGCGCTGCGGCGAGTGCGGGACGTTCGGCGGCAACAGGAAAATGTCGCCTTCGCGGATCGGCATGTCCTTCGGTCCGTCATCGGTCCACAGGCGCAGGTTCATGTCGCCCTCGATCTGGTAGAAAAACTCCTCGAGCGGATCGACATGATAGTCGGTGCGCTGGTTCGGACCGCCGACGACGGTGACGATGAAGTCGGCATCTTCCCAGATCTGCGCATTGCCGACCGGGGGTCGCAGCACGTCGCGATGATCTTCGATCCATTCGCGGAAGTTGAAGGGCAGTCCATAGGTCAGCATGGCGTCATCCTTTGGGCGCGCGCGGGATGAAGGCAGTCGCCTTGATCTCGATCAGCAGATGCGGGTGGGGAAGCTGGTGGACCGCGACGGTCGTCCGCGCGGGACCGGCTTCGTCGAAATATTCGGCATAGACAGCGTTATAGCCGCCGAAATCGTTCATGCTGACGAGGAAACTCGTTACGTCGACGACGTCGGCGAGCGAGCCGCCCGCGTCGGTGAGGATCGCCTCGATATTCTCGATCACCGCACGCGTCTGCTGCGCGATGTCGAGGGTGACCGTGCCATATTCGTCGGCCGAAGCGCCTGCAAAGCTGTTGTCGGCGCGGCGCGAACTGGTGCCCGAGACGAAGACGAAATCGCCGGCGCGGCGATAATGCGGAAAGCGGCCGCGCGGGCGCGCCTTGCCAGGGATCACCCTGCCCCCTCTATTTTCGGCGTTCTCGCTCATGCCGCGCCTCCTTCGATCGTGAAGCCGACGCGGCCGAGATGGCCTGCGTCGAGCGATACGCTGCGCGCATCGCCAATCGCGGCCGCGGCGGTCGCGCCGCCGAGCATTATGGTCCAGCCCGGCTGAAGCACCAGCCCCGCCGCCCCCGCAAGCCGCGCCGCGGCGATGAGCGAGCGTATCGGATCGCCGAGGATCGCCGCGCTCGTCCCCGTCTCCACAATCTCGCCATCGACGCGCATCGTCATCGCGACGTCCGACACGTCGGTATCGGGGGCAAGCCACGGCCCGGTGACGAAGGCCGACGACGACGCATTGTCGGCGACGACATCGCCGAGCGCGAAGCGGAAATTCTCGTAGCGGCTGTCGATGATCTCGAGCGCAGCGGCGACCGCATCGACTGCCGCGAGCGCTTCCGCACGCGTGACCTCGCCCGCGAGCGGCGCCTTCAGTCGCACAGCGACCTCGGGCTCGACGCGCGGGTGGATGAAGCGTGCGCGCTCAATCGCGGCGCCGTTGACGACGACCATGTCGGAGGTCAGCCGGCCCCAAATCTGGTCCTTGAGCCCCATCTGGATCATCTTGGCTTCGCTGGTGAACCCCATCTTCACCCCGACGAGCGTTGCGCCGCGCGCGAGGCGCCGGTCGATCGCGGCGCGCTGGATTTCATAGGCTTCGGCGAGCGGCAATTCGCCCTCTTGCCCGGTGATCTGCGCGATCGCGCGGGCACCGAGGGCGGCTTCGTCGAGCCTTGCGGCGATGGCGGCAATGTCGGCCATATTATCCTCTTACAGCTTCACGCAGATATTGGTCGGTTCGGAATAGAAATTCAGCGAATGTTCGCCGCCTTCGCGGCCGATGCCCGACAGCTTCATACCGCCGAAGGGCGTACGAAGGTCGCGCAGGAACCATTCGTTGACCCAGACGATGCCCACCTCCATCTGTGCCGCAACGCGGTGCGCACGACCGACGTCGCGCGTCCAGATCGCCGCGGCAAGGCCATAATCGGTATCGTTGGCGCGTTCGATCGCCTCTTCCTCGCTGTCGAAGGGCGCGATGTGGCAGACGGGGCCGAAAATCTCCTCGCGCACACAGCGCGCATCGTCGGCGAGCCCGGACAGGATCGTCGGCTGTACGAAGGCGCCGCCCGCGAGTGCACCATCGAGTTCGGGAACGCCGCCGCCTGTCACGACCGTCGCGCCTTCTTCGCGCGCGAGCGCATAATAGGACAGCACCTTCTCGCGGTGGCCATGCGAGATCAGCGGCCCCATGTCGGCGCCCGACCAGGGATCGCCGACGGTGAGCGCCTTCGCGCGTTCGGCGAGCGCGGCGACGAAGCGGTCGAAGATCGGCCGCTCGACATAGACGCGTTCGGTGCAAAGGCACACCTGCCCACAGTTCGAGAAGACCGATCGCACCGTCCCCGCGACCGCCTCGTCGAAATCGCAGTCGGCGAAGACGAGCGCGGCATTCTTGCCGCCGAGTTCGAACGACACGGGCTTCACCCCCGCCGCCGCGACACGCATGATCGCGCCGCCGGTTGCCGATTCGCCGGTGAAGGTGATCGCGTCGATATCGGCGTTCGCGGTCAGCCATTCGCCGGTCGAGTCGGCGCCGAAGCCGTGGACGAGGTTGAACACCCCCGGCGGCAGCCCTGCCGCATCCATCACCTCGGCGAGCAGGGTCGCAGTCGAGGGCGTTTCCTCGCTCGGCTTGACGACGACGACATTGCCGCACGCGAGCGCGGGCGCGACCTTCCATGTCATCAGCAGCAGCGGCAGGTTCCATGGCGAGACAATCGCGACGACGCCGAGCGGGCGCGCGATCGCATAGTTGATCGCGCTGCGCCCGCCCGGCAGATCGGTGCGGAAACTCGGCATCGCGCGCGCCTCGGCGATCGCGGCGAAGGCGCGGAAATTGGCGGCGCCGCGCGGGATATCGATCGTCCGTGCCTGATGCAGCGACTTGCCGGTGTCGGCGATCTCGGCCGCGGCGAACTCGTCGAAGCGCGCTTCGATCCCCTCGGCGATGCGGACGAGCAGCTTGCAGCGCTCGGCCTGCGACATCTTGCCCCACGGTCCCTTGAGCGCGGCGCGCCCGGCTGCGACCGCGCGATCGACCAGATCGCGGCTCGCCTGCGACACGCGCCCCGCGACGCTGCCGTCAACCGGGTTCACATTGTCGAACCAGCCATCGCCCTCCACGAAGGTGCCGTCGACATAGTTGAGCACCGGGCGGTCGGCGAAAGGATAGCCGGTCACGCCACACCTCCGACCGGGACGTAGCCCGCGGCATTGCTGTGCGCTGCGCCCGCCTTGCCGACATGGCCCGCCATCTGGAGCAGCGACAATATCGTGTCGTTGAACTGCACCGGCGCCTCGAGAAAGGCCGAATGGCCGGCGTCGTTGACCTCGACGAGGAAGGAGCCCGGCACCCCGGCCTGCACAAGCCGCACCGCCTCGATCGGGAAGATTATGTCGTTGACCCCCGAAAGGAAAAGGATCGGGAAGCCCTTGCCGCCAAGGTCGGCGGCCGGGCGCGCATCGAAACGGCCGGTCAGGTTGTGGCGACTGGCGGCGTTGAAGCTCGCGATCTGGCTGTAGAGCGCCGCGAGATCGGGCGCGGCGCCAGCGCCGAGCACGCGCTCGACCTGCGACAGGTCGGCAGTCTTCGCCCGCGCAGCGTCCATGATCGCCTTGACCTCGCCGCTCTCGACAATGCCGTGGAGGCTGTCGCAGATCGCGAGCGCGGCGACGCGTTCGGGCGCACGGTGCGCGAAGCCGATGCAGGTGCCCGCGCCCATCGACTGGCCGACGAGCGCGACCTTCGTCTCGCCGAGATGGTCGAGCAGCGCGGTCAGATCATCGACGAAGGCATCGCGGCCGCGCCCGTCAGGGTCGCGCGAGAGGCCGAAGCCGCGATGGTCGAAGGTGATGACGCGGTTCGACTGCGACAGCGCATCAAGCTGACGATACCAGATCGCATGGTTGCCGCCGATGCCGTGCGCGAGCACCACCGCCGGGCCGGCTCCGTGCGCCTGCCAGTATATTTCGGCGCCCGCGGTCGCCAGAATCCCGCTGTCCATCACGATACTCCCATCAATTTGCTGAGCCGCACGACATAGTCGCCGAACGCCGGATCCTCGCGCGTCATGCTCGGATCGCGCGGGCGCGGCAGGTCGATGCGGACATCCTCGATAATCGTCCCCGGCCGCTCCGACATCACGAGCACGCGGTCGGAGAGCAGTACGGCTTCCGAAATGCTGTGAGTGACGAGCAGCACCGTCTTGCGGTCGCGCTGCCAGATGCGCAGCAGTTCCATATTGAGCCGGTCGCGCGTCAACGCGTCGAGCGCGCCGAAGGGCTCGTCCATCAGCAGCACCTGCGGTCCGCGGGCGAGCGCCTGACCGATCGCGACGCGGTGGCGCATCCCGCCCGAAAGCTGGTGCGGATGGCTGTCCTCGAAACCTGTCAGCCCCAGCGTCTCCACCAGTTCGGCCAGCGCCGCCGCGTCGGGACGTCTCGCCGCCGGGTCGAGATCAACCCCGAGCAGCAGATTGTCGCGGACATTGAGCCAGGGCAGCAGGTTCGAGGTCTGGAAGACGAAGCCCATGTCGGGCGACGGGGCCTGCACCACCGCGCCGTTGAACAATATGCCGCCGTCGTCGAAGGGCTCGAGTCCGGCGATCAGGCGGAGCAGCGTGCTCTTGCCGCAGCCCGAAGGCCCGAGCACCGAGACGAATTCGGCCGCGCCGATTTCGGCGCTGACGTTGGTCAGCACCTTGCGGCCATCGAATGCCTTGCCGGCACCGGCCATGGAGATCACCGCGCTCATGCCGCGCGCCACCAGATGAAGCGTTCCCAATAGGCGACGCCATAGAAAAGAAGGAGCGACAGCAAGGTCACCGCGATCAACGCTGCAAAGGTCAGCGTCGTATGGCCCGAACCGGAGGCCGTAAGGATAAGATTGCCGAGCCCGTCGTTAGAGCCGACGAATTCGCCGACGACCGCGCCGATCACCCCGAGCGGCATCGCGACCTTGCAACCGTCGAGGAAGCTCGGCAGCGCGGCGGGCACACGCAGCCGCCAGAAGCTTTGCATCGGCGAGGCACGGAGTGCGCGGAAATGCTCTTCGAGATGCGCGGGTGTGCTCGCCAGTCCACCGAGCGTCGCGATGATGATCGGGAAGAAGGCGAAGAGGAACGCCATGATCAGCTTCGACGCGAGGCCGTAGCCGAACCAGACGACGATCAGCGGCGCGAGTCCGATCTTGGGGACGCTCTGCAACGCGACGAACAGCGGATAGACCGTGCTTTTCGCGGTGCGCGAGAAATGGATCAGCGCCGCGATTGGGACGCCGAGCGCGACCGCGATGATGAAGCCCCAGAACACCTCGGTCAGCGTGACGAGGCTCTGCGACAGGATCGGCCTGCGCGACTGCCAAAGCTCGCCGAGGATCGCGCTCGGCGGCGGCAGCAGGTAGGACGGTACCCCCGACCAGCGGACGCCATATTCCCATGCGAGGCCGAGCGCCGCAAAGAAGGCGATGCTGATCGCGGCGTCGCGATTGAACCACCTGCTCACGCGTCGCCGTCCTTGCCCAGCAAGGCGACGATGCGCGCCGGTGGCGGTACGAGGAAGCGATCAAGGTGCCAGCGGTCGAAGGTTTCGAGGTCCTTGCCGTCCCAAACCGAGGGTTCATAGGGGCTGCCGGCGGTGATCTGCGTCATGTCGGTGTAGAATTCGACATTGTTGCCGTCGGGGTCGCGGAAGACGAGGAAGCTGTTCGCCCCCGGGCCATGCTTGCCGATGCCGCGGTCGATCGGGATGGCGCGCGCGACGAGCATCTCGGCGACCTTCTCCATCTCCTCGATCGTTTCGAGGCGGTAGGAGAAATGCTCGACCGCGGGATAATGGCCTTCGGGAATATCGGTATGACCCGGCGGCAGCTGGAGCAGCGCGAGGTCGTGGTGATCCTCGCTGGCACGCAGGAAGACCATATGATGGTCGATCCAGTCGGACACGGTCAACCCGACGACCTCGGTATAGAAAGCGAGGCTCCGGTCGATGTCGCGTACCTTGAGCACGAGGTGGCCGAGCCGCGTCGGGCGCGGGCGGTAGGAAGCGGGATCGGTCATGGCTGATTCCCCATCGGAACGAAGGCGTTGGTGAAGAGCTGCGGCGTCTGGTCAAAGCCCCGAAGCTGGCCGCTCGCCTGCAGATAGGTGACTGTGCGCGCGACCTTTTCGGGCGTCAGGCGATGCGAACCGCCCTCGGCCGCCATCAGGTCGGCGGTCTCGCGGATCTGGCGTTCGGTCACCGCCTCGTCGAGCAGCGGATAGGATTCGCGGATGATCGCGAGCGCTCCCTTTGGATCGCGCGCCGCGTCGGCGTAACCGCGATAGGCCGCCTTGAGGAAGGCGCGCACCAGCTCGGGATCCCTCTCGATAAGCACGTCCTGCGTCGCGAAGCCGCTGCCGTATACATCGAGCCCGAAATCGGCATAGGCGATGCGGCCGATGCTGACGCCCTTCGCCTTCGCCGCCTTGTCGAACAGCGCCATCGAATTGCCGAGCCAGCATTCGGCGGCGTCGATCCGCCCCTCGACAAGCGACGACACCACGATCGCCGGATCGAGCTGAATCTGCTCGACGCGCGCCGGATCGACGCCATTGTCCTTGAGCCACGCCGGAAGCAGCGCCTGGATCATCGAGCTTTGCCCGGCGCCGAAGCGCAGTCCGGCAAGGTCGGCGGGCTTCGCGATCTTGTGCCGCTCCTTGACGAAGCAGGCGCCGGCGGGAAGCCGCATGTTGATGCCGCCAATCATCCGCACCTTGCCACCCTTCGCGCGGCTGAGCGCGACCGACAGCGGGTCGATATAGGCAAATTCGAACATGCCCTGGTCGAGTTCGTTCGCGGTCCGCATGCCGCCGAAACCGCGCACGGGCTCGACCGCGAGCCCGGCGTCGGCGAAATAGCCCTTGTCGATCGCGACGAAGATGCCCGCCATGCTGCCCTGCGGCAGCCACGCCATGTTGAAGCGCACGATTCGCGCTCCTTCCGCCTGCTTCGCGGCCTGCGGCGCGTTGCCGCCGAAGGCGCTCCACAGCGTCAGCACGGCGATGGCCGCAACGACCAGCAGCGGCGCGATCAGCGCGTGGCGCGAAAAGGCGGCCCGAGGCGTCATGCGCGCGGCAGGTGCGGCGCGGAAACGGGGTTGCGAAGCTCGCCGATCCCTTCGACCCAGGCATCCATGACGTCGCCGTCCTTCAGGAAGACGCCGCGCCCCATGCCGACCCCGGCGGGGGTGCCCGAGGCGATCAGGTCGCCCGACCGGAGTTCGAGGATCGTCGACAGATAGGCGATCTGTTCGTAGATGTTGAAGATCATCTCGGACGTGTTGCCGTCCTGCATCGCCTCGCCATTGACCTTGAGCCCCAAGCGGATGGCGTGCGGATCGCCGAGGCAGTCGCGCGGGACGAATACGGGGCCGAGCGGCGTGAAGCTGTCGAAGCTCTTGCCGCGGAACCAGTCGTGCGAGAAGGGAAAGTCGCTGCGCCGGGTGCGGTCGCGCGCCGAGACGTCGTTGACGATCGTATAGCCAGCGATCAGGTCATGCGCGTCGGCCGCCGCGACATTCTTGCCCGCGCGGCCGAGGACGACGCCGAGTTCGACCTCCCAGTCGGGGCGCGACACCTGCGACGGGACGACGACCGTTTCGTTCAGGCCGACGACGCTCTCGACGGTCTTGAGGAAGATATACGGCTCGCTCTCGGCCTTGGCGGCGAGCTTGGTCTGCATTTCCTCGGCATGTTCGATGAAGTTCGACGCGGCGGCGAAGATACGGCGCGGCTCGAACGGCGCCGCAAGCGCGGGCGTATCGATTCCGCCCGCCGCGCCTTCCAGCACATGGGCGAGCGCGAACAGCCCTTCGCGGCGGGCATCCCAGTCGCGTATGATCGTGGTGACATCGTCCGCCACCGCGGTAAAGCCGTGCGTTGCCGCCGCATCGTGCAAATCATGAAAAGCGTCGCCGACCCGGATCATCGGGCGCGCACCGTCCGGTGTGAGGCGGGTCGCAAGGGCAAAGCGGGTCATGCGTAGATCATCCTTCTGAAAATTGCGTGCGAAGCCGGGCGCGGCGCAGCCGAGAGCAAGGCCGGCGCCGATCGCGGCCAGTGCCGCACGGCGGTCGAATGTCGCCACCCCCCGCTCACCCGAAGGCCCGGATCAGCATCCGCACCGCGACGACGGTGAGAAAGAGGCCGAACAGGATGCTGAGCTGGCGTTTGGAGAGCGCATGCGCGATGCGGGCGCCCCACGGCGCGGTGACGAAGGTTGCGGGGCCGATGACGGCAAGGCCGATCAGATTGACATAGCCGAGGCTGCCCGGCGGCAGGCCTTCGACGTGCCAGCCGGTAACGACGAAGGCGACCGCGGCGGGCGCGCTGATCAGCAGCCCGAACAGCGCCGCGGTGCCCACCGCGCGATGGATGGGCACGTTGAACAAGGTCATCACGGGCACGCTGAGCGTGCCGCCGCCGATCCCCATCATGCTCGAAATGCCGCCGATCGCGAAGGGGATCACCTGCCCGGCCACGCCCTCCGGCATCGTCTCGGCGATATGCTTGCCCTCCAGCGGCAGCAGCATCTTCACCGCGACGAGCAAAGCGACGATGCCGAACACCGCCGCCAGCACGTCGCCGCTGACGCGGCTCGCGAGCAGCACGCCCGCGATCGCTCCGAGGAAGATCGCGACGCCCCAGCGCCTGAGCTGGTCATGATCGACCGCGCCCTTCGCTTCGTGCGCGCGCGATGAGGAGATAGCGGTGGGGATGATCGTCGCAAGCGAGGTCGCAACGGCGACGTGCATGCGCACGGAGGAATCGATGCCCAGTGCCGCGAGCACGAGGTCGAGCACCGGGACGATCACGATCCCGCCGCCGACGCCCAGCATCCCCGCGATCACGCCGCCGACCGCGCCGGTCAACAGCATCATCGCCGCGAGCATCGCCATATCCGGATTCAAAAGCGCCTGCATGGCCTCCCCCGACAGTTCGATCCTGCTTGTGCGGGGCAGACGATATGCAGTCAAAGATAGAATATGCGCCTATCTATAATCAAAAATAGATAGCGGTGGCCCAAGCGCCTTTATAGCCGTTCGCAGATAGCGAAACGGACAATCGATATTATCGCATATAGCAATGCCCCCTTAGCGCGGGGCCATGAAACGCATTGGCATTGCCGGGTTCGGCACCATCGGCCGCGTCGTCGCGCGCCATATCGAGAATAGCGATCTGCCGCTGGCGCTTGCCGCCGTCTCGGCAGGTGATCGCACCCGCGCCGAAGTCGCCATGGCGCAGCTTGCACGGCCGGTTCCGATCGTCGACACCGCCGAACTCGTCGCCTTGTCCGATGTCATCGTAGACAGCGCGCCGACCGCAGCGTTTCGCGACATCGCCGAAGCGACATTATGCGCCGGCAAGACGCTGGTTACGGTCAGCGGCACCGCGTTGATGCAATGGCCCGGGGCGGCCGGGTTCGCGCGTGACCATGGCGGCCGCATCATCCTGGCCACCGGCGCGCTGCTCGGTCTCGATGCGGTGCGCGCGGCGGCGGTCGGCTCGATCCATTCGGTGACGATGGTGACGCGCAAACCCGTCAAATCGCTCATCAAGGCTGACCATGTCGTGCGCAACGGCATCGATCTCACTGAAATCGACGAACCGCTGAAGATATTCGAAGGCAGCGCGCGCGAAGGTGCCATCGCCTTTCCGGCCAATGTCAATGTTGCCGCTGCATTGGGCCTGGCCGGAACAGGCCCCGACCAGACGCGGCTCGAAATCTGGGCCGACCCGGCCCTTACGCGCAACACGCACCGCATCATCGTCGATTCGGACAGCGCGCGCTTCGAACTCGCGATCGAGAATATCCCCACCGACGAAAATCCCGGCACCGGCCGCATCACCGCACAAAGCATCGTCGCGGCGCTGCACGATCTCGTCAGCCCCATTCGTATCGGAACATAGAAAGGTTTCCCCGATGACCACCCGCCTCCGCCATGTGGCAATCGCGTCTGCCGACCCCGACAATTCGGTCGGCTTCTTCACCGAAGTCCTCGGCTGGACCGTCGCGGGCAAGATCGATAGCCGCAACGCGCACGGCTATTATGTCACCGACGGCCACATCAACATCGCGCTGCTGTGTTTCAAGAACCGCCCCGCCGCGGGAATGGAATTTCCCGAAGGCTATACCGGGCTGCACCACATCGGTTTCCAGTGCGACGATATCGCCGAAGTGGTCGAACGCTTCGAAAATTCGGGCTACGCGCCGCGCCACGACGTCAATCTGGCGCAAGGCCTCGGCAAAAACCCAGCCAAGGACAATGCCGAGTACAAGATGACGGGGCCGGAAAATGTGATGGTGGACGTGTCCGAACGCGGCTGGGCCGGCACCGAAAGCTTCAAAAGCGCCAGCTAGGGAACGCGGCGGCGGGCTAGTGGCGGCGCAATGTGCGTCGTCCCGGCTCCGCCTAGCGCGCCTTCGCCTTGCCGTCGATCAGCACCGCCTGTTGCCACCGGCTTGGCGCCTTGTCGGTGCGGTGGATGCACCCCGCCCAGCAGCAGGGGCGCTTCTTGCCTTCCTGCAACTCCTCGACGGTCCGGCCGATGCGCCGGGCGCGCGTCGCCGCCTGTTTCGCATCCTCCACCCAGCAGATGAATTCATTGCGCCCGAGCGGCGTCAGTCCCTGCCATAGCGCGAAGACCGCCGGATCGGCGCATATCGCCGCCTGCATATCGTCGGCAGCCTGATGCACGGTGCCCTGAAGAAAATCGTCGCTCACGCCAGCGTCCCTTCCGTGTCCCACCGCGCGCCCTAGCGCGCCCTGCCGCACGCCACCGTGCCGGTGCCGACGTTGCGCACGGTGCAGACAGGGCGCCCCAGCACCACGGTCTTGCCGCTGCCGCGCGCGGTGATCGCGGCCGATTTGACCGCGTTGAAGATATGGTCGCCCGTCCCTTCGCTGTCCGAAATCAGTCCGTCGACCGCCAGCTTGCCGGCATCGACGACCCCCGAGCCCGACAGCGTCATCTGCGCCTGCTTCGCTTTGCCGGCGAGCGTCAGCGTGCCGTTGCCGATCATCGCGACCGCCAACCGGTCGGTATCGACCGCGTCGACGCTCAGCTTGCCCGGACCGCGCAGTCCGAGTGCGACGCGCTGGCCCTTCATCCCGTCGATGTGAAGCGACCCCGCGCCGACCAGCGTTGCCGATTGCAGCGTCGCGGCGTTGATGCGGAGCAGCACCGCGCCCGGCGAACTGCCGCGGCGGTCGTCACCCGCGAACTGGCGCATCCCGATCACCAGCCGTCCGTCGCGATTTTCGACGGTCAGCCGGTCGAGCGCATCCTGCGATCCCGTTGCCACGGCGCTCACCGGCGCGCGCGTCACCACCTCGACATCGACATCGGCGCCGACTTCGATCGCCGCGAAACTGGTGAGGCCGAAGCGCTTTTCGGCGGCGTGCGCCGATGCAGCGGACAAGAGGGCGGTCGCCGCGATCGCGGCCCATCGCATGATGCTGGTCATGCCGCCGCCTTAACCGGTTCGCGGCGGCGGCACCAGCGCGCGATCATTTGCAGGTCGCGGTGCCCGATCCCATTTCGCGCGAGGTGCAGGTCGCACCGCCGGTCAGCGTCACATCGCCTGACCCCAGGATATTGATCGCCGCGGTGCCGCTCGCCCGTCCTTCGACATTGCCCGATCCCGCGACCGACACGTCGAGCGTCTGCGCCGCAAGCCCCTTGGCATCGACGTCGCCCGATCCGGTCACGCTGATCGCGCCCGAATTGACCGTACCGCCGCCGATATCGACGTCGCCAGACCCCGAGATCGCGATTTTAGCGCTCTGTCCGGTCATCTTCGCGACCTTGAGGTCGCCCGATCCGGTCACCGTCGCCTCCAGCGCGTCGCCATCGACGCTGTCGGCGTCGATCGAACCCGATCCGGTCAGGCGCAGCATCGACAGTTTCGGCATGGTGATGCTGATCTCGACACCCTCATGGTCGCGCCCGCCGAAGCTGAAGCCGTCGCGCTTGCGGCCGATCGACAATGTCGAGCCGTCGGTCACGATCTCGAGCTGGTCGAGCTCGCCTTGCGGCCCCTTGGCCGTGATGGCGAAGGCGTCGCCCTGGCGAATCGTGACATCGTCGGGGCCGGTGACCTTGACGCCGGTGAAGCCGTTCAGCGCGAAGCCGCGGGTGGTAACCGGTCCCGCATCGCGGGCACCCGACTTGCTGTCCTTGTCGCTGTCGATCGTGAAAGATCCGCCACAGGCCGCGGTCGCCATCACAAGCGCCAGCGGCAAAACGCCAATCAACCGGTTTCGCATCATCAATCTCCTCTGTATTAGTCGCCTAACACAGAGGAGGCATACTGTCCAGTCCGTCCTACCAGCGCAGCAGCGGCGGCAGGATCAGGCGCCCGGCAATCGCCGACAGGATGACGACAAGCCCGTGCCACAGCGCGATATGGACCATATTGTCCGACGAACAATGAAGCGCGAGCACCGCCGCACCCGCCGCACCTGCCGCGACCCCGACAACCCAGCCGGCGCGTTCGAGCGAGGTCGGGGCACCGCCCTTCAACCACGCGAACAGCGCGGCTCCGACCCCGAGCCCGGCAACCAATCCGTCGAGCGTGCAGCGCATCCCGCCGTGCGGGTCCATCCCGTGCATCGCCGCATGGGTATCGCCCAGCCCGACGACGAGCGCAGTCAGCGGCAGCGCGAGCGCCGCGAGCCCGGCCCAGCGCCACCCGCTATAGTCGCGCCCGACTCCGGGCAGCCCCATGCGCAAGGCGCTCCAGGTTGCGGCCAGTCCCAGCGCGACGATCAGCCAGAAGGCGAACATCGGCATCGGCGCCATAGAGGCACCATGAGCCAGATCGTGCCGCATCCCCAGCAGCCACAGCAGGGTGCCGCCGCCGATCAGCCACGCCGCCGCGGTCCAGGCCCCGCCGCGCAGCAGCCGGCGCGGCCGGATCGGCTTCAGATCATCGGCCAGGCCGTCGATCAGATCGTCGATCGATACGTCCGTCATGTCATTCGCTTTCAATATATTGGCTGAGCTTTTTCAAGCCGCGATGAATATTCACTTTCACCAGCGATTCGCTCTGCCCGCAAATCCGCGATGCCTCGGCGATCGACGCGCCCTCGATCTTGACCAGCGTGATCGCCTGCGCCTGTTTCGGCGGCAACAGCGCGAGCAGATGATCGAGGCTGAGCCGCGCATGGACCGCTTCGTCCTCGGCGCCCACGGCGGCGTCATTGTCGCCGAGCTCGGCCTCGTCACGCTGGCGGCGCAGCATGTCGATCCAGCGATAGCGCGCGATGGCGGCGAGCCACGGCAGAAAGGCGCGATCGCTGTCCCAGGTCGCCAGCTTGCGATGCATCGACACCAAAGTTTCCTGAATCAGATCGTCGACCTGATGCGGCGCGATCCGCCGCGCGAAATAGCGCGCGAGCCATGTCCGGCAATCGCCGAGCAGCGCGCGATAGGCCGCACGATCCCCCCGCTGCGAAGCGGCCATCAGGCGCGCGAGCGAAGGTTCGTCGAGGCTCATTTCCCGCGCATCCTAACAAGCAAGGCGTCGAGGGAAAACAGGCCGCCGCCGCGCACGATCAGGATCGCGGCCATCGCGGTCCACAGCGAATGGACCGGCCACCACGCGTCTGGAAAGACGAATATCTGGATGACGAGCGTCATCACCAGCAGCGCGCCCGCCGAAAAGCGGGTGGCAAGGCCGATGATCAACAGCGCAGGGAAGATATGCTCGGCCCAGGTCGTCAGCGGCACCGCGATCGAGGCGTCGAGCGGCAGGCCGGAAAATTCGTTGTGGAACAGATCATAAGTGTTGGGATCGATGGTAAGGAAGCTCCCTTCGACCACCTTCGTCTGCCCCGATCGCCAGAAGACGCCGCCCAGCGCGACGCGCAGCAGCAGCAGGGCGACGCTTTCGACGAACCGGCCCGAAACGATCGCCACGCCGCGATCGTAAAATGCGACAATCTGCTTCATGCTATCCTTCTTCCTGCGCTGTTTCGAGCGCCCCGGTGGCGATCAGCGACGCGATCGCCGCGCCGCCGCCCGGATGCTTTTCGGCAAGAAGCGCGATCAGGTTACGCAGCGGGCCGAAATCATCGGCCAGCGCCAGCGCCGCGGCTTCGGCAGGGGCAAGCGCGTGAACGCGCACCTCCGCATCGGGCCGGGCGAGGAGCACGAGCCGTGCCGCCGCGAGCGCGGGGTCGAGCGCCGCCGCTGCATCGCTCGACAGGCGGACGATCCGCGCGGCGGGATGCCGCCGGACCGCCAGCGACAGCAGCGCCGCCTCGCTCTGCCCCGCCAGTTCGGCCAAGGTCAGCGCGGGCGCGTCCGCGGCGTGATAACATTCGAGCCACGCCCATTCGATCCGGGCGAGGTCCTGCGCGGGCGGCGGTGCTTTTCCGCGCAGCCAGTCGGCAAAGCCGGCGCCGGTGTCGGCCAGCGCCCGACGCCGCGCGCCGTTTGTTTCGACATAATGCCGCGACAGCCGGTTGAATGTTTCGACGCCCAGCAGATCGCGGCATAGCGGAAACGTCTCCTCCAGCGCGACGAGCCGCGCGTGCGAGATCGTATTGGCATGGACGCGCAGCCCGCGCAGGATCTGCGCCGGATCGCCCGCGAACAGCCAGTCGGGCAAATGGTCGGGCCCGCCGTTGATCGCCGCGGTGATGGCGGCCTGATCGCGCTCAAGCATCGGCGGTGACGGATGAACAGGCCGCGATGAGCGTGTCGGCGCGCACGGCTTCGGCGTGTAGCACCGCATAATCCGGAACGTCGCTGTCCCATTCGACGAGCACCGGCGTCGGCCCTGCCCGGTGCAGAAAGCGGTCGAGCAAAGTCCAGCAGGCCGCGCCGACCGGCGATCCATGATCGTCGATGGCGATCGTGCCGCCGTCGCCATCGGGCTTTACCGCATGGCCCGCCACATGAATTTCGCCGACCAGCCGCGGGTCGAAGGCGTCAAGCCAGGCTTCGGGGTCGCGATCCAGATTATGGGCGGAAACGAGAATGTTATTGATGTCGAGCAACAGGCCGCAGCCGGTCCGGCGACACAATTCGTGCAGGAAATCGACCTCGCACCAATTGCTTGCCGCAAAGGCAAGATAGCGCGACGGATTTTCGATGAGGATCGTGCGGCCGAGCCGGTCCTGCACGCGCGCCACTTCGCCCGCAAAATGCGCGAGCGCGGCGCTGGTATAGGGCATCGGCAACAGGTCGGGAAATTTGTCACCGGGGCCGTTGCTCCAGCTCAGATGGTCCGACACCATGGCAGGCACATAGCGCGCGCACAGCGCCGCCAGCGCATCGAGCTCGCCGCGATCGACGCCGCCCGACGACCCCAGCGACAGGCCGACCGAATGAAAGCTGAGCGGCATATGCTCGGCGACCGCGGTCAGCCAGCGATGCGGGGGCCCGCCCGGGCCGAAATAATTCTGGGGGTGGATTTCGGCCCAGGCGGGTGCCGTGCCCGCCTCCACCGCGGCAAGAAGCGCGGCATAATGCTGAGATTTCAGTCCTATGCCGGCGCGTCGGGGTAGCCGGGGGGTAGTGGAGGCGGACACGGCGGGGGCTCAGCTCTTCTTTTGCGGCACCGGCTTGGCATTGCCCTCATGCGCGGTCAGCGTGCCGCCCATCTTGACGCAGGTGCCGGCCGGAACCGACTTCCAGGCATTGCCCTGATAATTGACGGTCGAGGTGCCCGCGCAGCTCGTCCCCGGGCCGGCGGCGCAATCATTCTTGCCCTTCAGCGCGACGCCGAAGCATTTTTCGGTCTTTCCGGCCGCGGCGGCGGTTCCCGGCGCCATCGCGCCGGCGGCCATGGCCAGAACGGCCGAGGCGGCCAGCGACAGTTTCAAGGCATTGCTCATTCTTCACTCCATTCACAACAAAGGGGGATGCGGGGGGATGGCATCGAAGGGAAATTCGCCGCGCCGCCCGGCAAGGTTACAGCGCGCCATCTTGTCGCCACCTTCGCGCGGCAAAGGAGCCTTTCCCCTCCCCGATACCGAGAGAGAAACGTGAGCGTAGCGTTCCGCCGCGAAAGCGATGACGAACATATGGAACCGGTCTTCGAATGGCCGATCCCGCCGGGTGCCAATCTGGTGACCCCGCGCGGACACCGTCTGCTCGGCGAAGAACTCGCGCAAATCGAGGTTGCCATCGCGGCGGCGGAAACCGATGACGCGCGCAAGAAATTGCAGCGCCGCCAGCGCTATATCGCCACGCGCCACGCGACCGCCGAGGTTCAGGCCGCGCCCGCGGACGGGATCGTCGGCATGGGCACGGCGGTGCGCTATCGGCTCGCGGGTACCGAGCGCGCCGTGACGATCGTCGGGCATGACGAAGCCGATCCGGCGGCAGGGCGGATTGCCTTCACCGCGCCGCTCGGCCGCGCCCTGATGGGCGCCGAGGTCGGCGAGAACGTCGAATTCCAGGGCCGCGAGGATGCCATCACCGTCCTTGCCGCCGCGCCCGATGCGGAGGAAATGGCATGAAGGACAAGTTCGAACGCCACAAGCAGCCGTGGACCGCCGCCGAAATCGACAAGCTCCACACGCTGGCGAAAAAGGGCATGGCGCTCAAAGCCATCGCCAAGGCACTGACGCGGAGCGAAGAGTCGGTTAAGATCCGCGCCAAGGCCGACGGCCTGTCGATCGCAAAGCTGCGCTGACCACCCCGCATGACCGCCACCGATTATGATGCCATCGTGCTGGGTGCCGGCGCGGCCGGGCTGATGTGCGCCGCGGTCGCGGGGCAAAGGGGTCGCCGCGTCCTCTTGCTCGACCATGCCGAGCAGGTGGGCAAGAAAATCCTGATCTCGGGCGGCGGCCGCTGCAATTTCACCAATATCCACACCGCGCCCGACCGCTATATTTCGGCGAATCCGCATTTCGCCAAATCGGCGCTCGCGCGCTACACGCCCGCCGATTTTATCGCGCTGGTCGATGCCTATGGCATTGCACATCACGAAAAGACGCTCGGCCAGCTGTTCTGCGATGGGTCGGCGAAACAGATCGTGGCGATGCTGCTCGAGGAATGTGCAAAGGGCGGAGTTGAAGTCCGCTGCGGCCAGCCGGTGCGCGCGGTCACGCATGCGGATGGCATCTTCTCCGTCGCCTTCGGCGACCGGCCTGTCCGCGCGTCCAACCTCGTCATCGCTACCGGCGGCCCATCGATCCCGAAGATGGGTGCGACCGGCTTTGCTTACGATCTGGCGCGCCAGTTCGGCCTGAAAATCGTCGAGCCGCGCCCCGCGCTCGTCCCGCTGACGCTCGGCGGTGACGATGTGTTGTTCCGCGACCTGTCGGGGGTCGCAACCCCGGTCGAAGCACACGCCGGCAAGGCGGCGTTCCGCGAAGCGGCGCTGTTCACCCACAAGGGTCTATCGGGTCCGGCGATCCTCCAGATCAGTAGCTATTGGCGTCCCGGCGATCCGGTAACGATCGATTTCCTGCCCGCCGCCGCACCCGGCTGGCTGATCGAGGCGAAGCGCGCACGCCCGCGCGCCACGCTTGCCGCAACGCTGCCCTTGCCCGATCGGCTGGCGCAGACGCTCGCCGAGCGGCTGGCGCTGGCCGGCGAGCTCGGCGCGCAGACCGACCGCAGGCTCGCCGATGCCGAGGCGCGGCTGGCGCGCTGGACCTTCCGTCCGAACGGCACCGAAGGCTTCGCCAAGGCCGAAGTGACGGTGGGCGGCATTTCGACCGCAAATCTCTCATCGCAAACAATGATGGCCAAAAGCGTGCCGGGACTGTATGCGGTCGGCGAAGCCGTGGACGTCACCGGGTGGCTGGGCGGCTATAATTTTCAATGGGCTTGGGCCAGCGGATACGCGGCGGGTCAGGCTCTTTAGGAAAAAACCCAGATATTTCTTCGTCATGCCGAACGGGTTTCGGCATCCATGACCAGTGTTTCGATCGCGGGCGACAGACCCCGGGACGCAGACTGGGCAGCGAGGACCAAACAGCGGCGCCTTTGCTGCACAGGATAAGAAGAATAAAATGCCTTTTGAAAATCTCTCGCCCGTCCTTGCGGACGCCCTTGCCGCGCGCGGCTATGAAGGACTCACCCCCGTCCAGACCCACGTCGTCGAAGCCGAAGCTGTAGGCCGCGACCTGCTCGTCTCGGCGCAGACCGGATCGGGCAAGACCGTTGCCTTTGGTCTCGCCATGGCCGGCGAATTGCTGGAGGATGGGCGCCTGCCCTTCGCGGCGGCGCCGCTGGCGCTGATCATCGCCCCGACACGCGAACTCGCGCTGCAGGTCAGCCGCGAACTGAGCTGGCTCTACGCGAAGGCCGGCGCGCGCATCGCGACCTGCGTCGGCGGCATGGATGCAAGCCGCGAGCGCCGGATGCTCAGCCAGGGCGTGCACATCGTCGTCGGTACCCCCGGCCGCCTGCGCGACCATCTCGAACGCGGCGCTCTCGACCTGGAATCGCTGCGCGTCGCCGTGCTCGACGAGGCCGACGAAATGCTCGACATGGGCTTTCGCGAAGACCTTGAGGAAATCCTCGACGCGACCCCCGAAACGCGCCGCACTTTGCTCTTTTCGGCGACGATCCCCAAGCCGATCGCCCAGCTTGCCAAACATTATCAACGCGACGCGCTGCGCATCTCGACCGTCGGCGAAGATCGCGGCCATGGCGACATCGCCTATCAGGTCGTCACCGTCGCCCCCGCCGATATCGAGGGCGCGGTCGTCAATTTGCTGCGGTTGCACGAGGCCGACACGGCAATGCTGTTCTGCGCCACGCGCGACAATGTCCGCCGCCTCCACGCCAGCCTCCTCGAACGCGGCTTCGCGGCGGTGGCGCTGTCGGGCGAGCACAGCCAGTCCGAACGCAACCACGCGCTGCAGGCGCTACGCGACCGCCGCGCACGCGTCTGCGTCGCGACCGACGTCGCCGCGCGCGGTATCGACCTGCCGAGCCTCAGCCTCGTCATTCACGTTGAAATCCCGCGCGATGCCGAAACGCTTCAGCACCGCTCGGGCCGCACCGGTCGCGCGGGGAAAAAGGGCACCGCCGTGCTCATCGTCCCCTATCCGCGCCGCCGCCGCGTCGACGGTATGCTGCGCGGTGCGAAGATCGACGCGCAGTGGATGAACGCGCCGACGGCGACCGACGTGCGCGCGCGCGACAAGGAACGGCTGATAGAGGCGCTGCTCGCGCCGGTCGAACATGAGGCTGATGACATCGAACTCGGCCAGCGCCTGCTCGCCGAGCGCAGCGCCGAAGACATCGCCGCCGCGCTCGTCCGCGCGCACCGCGCGACGATGCCGCCGCCCGAGGATCTGATCGATAACGGCCCGCGCCCGCGCGGCGAGCGCCCCGAACGCGGTGAGCGTCTCGAGCGCGCCGATCGTGGAGCGGACCGCGAACAGTTCGACGACAGCGTCTGGTTCCGGCTCAACATCGGCCGCCGCCAGAACGCCGATCCGCGCTGGATCCTGCCGCTGCTCTGTCGCCGCGGCCATGTGACCAAGCACGAAATCGGCGCGATCCGCATCGGCCCCAACGAAACGCTGTTCAACATCCCGCTCGCGATCGCCGATCGCTTCGCCGAAGCCGTGTCGCGCACCGCGAACAAGGATGGCGAAGACGATAGCGGCGTCGCCATCACCCCGGCGCCCGAAGGCAGCACCTATCCGCCGCGCCGCGACACGCGCCCCCATAAGGGCGGGCGCCGCGACGCTGGCCCGCGCCACGACGGCCCTCGCGGCGACGGTCCGCGCAAACCGCGCGGCCCCGGCGCCCCCGGCGGCGGCACAGACCGTTACAAGCCCAAACCCTACGGCCAGCGCAACCCGCGCAAGACCGGGAGATATTAAGGCGTAGAGCCCTTGCGCCCTCTCCGCCGCCGTCCCAAATCGGGCGAACGGCAGGAGAGGACGCATGGAAGCGGTTGAAGCCTTTATCGAGAAGCAGGGCGGTCCCGACGTCATCCAGTGGCGCAGCGTCACGCTCGGCGCCCCCGGGTCGGGCGAGGTGCTGGTCCGCCAGACCGCTGTCGGGCTCAATTATATCGACGCCTATCATCGCGACGGCACCTACCCGGTCGACCTTCCTGGCGGTCTGGGGCTCGAGGCGGCGGGCGAGATCGTGGCGATCGGTGCCGACGTCCACGGGCTGAAGCCCGGCGACCGCGTCGCGACCTTCGGCCCCCGCCGCACGGCCTATGCGACCGCGCGGCTCGTACCCGCTGCCGCGCTGTTCAAACTGCCCGCGGCGATCGACGACGAGACCGCGGCGGCCGCGCTGCTCAAGGCCTGCACGGTCGAAGCGCTCGTCGAACGCTGCGCCAAGGTCGAGGCGGGCTGGCCGGTGCTCGTCCACGCCGCCGCCGGCGGGGTCGGTCTGATCCTCGTCCAATGGCTGAAAGCCGTCGGCGCCACCGTGATCGGCACCGTCAGCACCGCAGCCAAGGAACAGGCCGCGCGCGACGCCGGCGTCGACCATGTCATCCGCTACCGGGACGAAGATGTCGCCGCGCACGTCCGCGAAATCACCGACGGCCAAGGCGTTCCCGTCACTTTCGACGGCATCGGCATGGCGACCTGGGCGACCTCGCTCAAGGCCACCGCGCGCCGCGGGCTGATCGTCAGCTACGGCAATGCCGGCGGGCCGGTGACCGGCGTCAATCTCGGCATCCTGGCGCAGCACGGATCGCAGTTCGTCACGCGCCCGACCTTGTTCGACTATTATCTCGATCCCGGCGAACGCGCCGCCGGCGCCGCGCGCGTGTTCGAGATGATCGAAAACGGCGCGGTCGCGATCACCATCGGTCAGCGCTACCCGCTCCGCGACGCGGCTCGCGCACACGAAGATCTGGAAGCGGGTCGGACCATGGGGTCGACGCTGTTGATGCCCTGATCTTTGCCGCTTGCGGGCGGGAGGGGAGCGACTAAGCCTTCAACCGTTCGGCGTGCCAGCCGACATGCTCGGCCATGAAGGTCGAGATGAAATAATAGCTGTGGTCATAGCCCGGCTGCATGCGGATTTCTGCTTTCTGCCCCGCCTTCTCGCACGCCTCAACCAGCAGATGCGTCTTGAGCTGATCTTCGAGGAAGCTGTCCGCCTCTCCCTGATCGACGAGCAGGTCGGCAACGCGCGCGCCGCCTTCGATCAGCGCGCAGGCGTCATAGTGACTCCACGGCTCGCGGTCGGCACCGAGATAGTTCGACAGCGCCTTTTCGCCCCACGGGCATTGCAGCGGCGCGACGATCGGCGAAAAGGCCGAGACCGAGCGGAAGCGGTCGGGCGTGCGCAGCGCCACCGTCAGCGCGCCATGGCCACCCATCGAATGACCGCTGATCCCCTGCCGCGTCATGTCGGCCATCGGGAAATTGCGCAGTACTACCGACGGGAGTTCATCCTCGATATAGGAGCGCATGCGGTAATTCTTTGCCCATGGCGCCTCGGTCGCATCCACATAGAAGCCGGCGCCGAGTCCGAAATCCCATGCGCCTTCGGGGTCGTCGGGCACGCCCTCACCGCGCGGGCTCGTGTCGGGAGCGATGAAGATGATGCCGTGCTGCGCGCAGGCGGCGCGATATTCGCCCTTTTCCATCACATTGGCATGGGTGCAGGTCAGCCCCGACAGATACCACAGCACCGGCAGCTTCGCGCCCGGCGCATGATCGGGAACGAACACCGCAAAGGTCATGTCGGTGCCGGTGGTGTCGCTGGCATGGCGATAGACGCCCTGCGTGCCGCCATGGCTGCGGTTGGTCGATAGCGTTTCGAGGGTCATGGATTGTCCTGCACGGGTATGGAAGCGATCAACGGCTCATGCCCCCAATGACGCAAGAGGTCGAGGATCGTTGCGCCCGCAAGGCCGATGGTTCCGGTGTTGCGCAGCGGATGGACGTTGACGCGCTCCGCAGCCGCAAGCCCGGCATCGAGCACCACCGTGATGCTTCCCGGTGCGGCGTTGATCGCGGCAAGCGGCGTCACCGATCCCGGGGCGATGCCGAGCAGCCGCTGCATGTCGTCGGCCTTGCCGAAGCTCACGCGCTTGCATCCGATCGCGGCGGGCAGCGCTTTCAGGTCGACGCGCGCTTCGCCCGGCACGGTGACGAGCCAGAAGGCCCCGCCCGCGTCCTTCAGGAACAGATTTTTGGTGTGCGCGCCCGGAATCGCGGCATTCACCGTATCGCTTTCGGCGACGGTAAACACCGCGACATGTTCGTGCGCGGTGAAGGGGATGGCGAGCGCATCCAGATCCGCCAGCAATCCCGCTTCGCCGCGCATAGGGCCTCAGACGATCAGACGACGCGGTGCAGCGCGCACAGCTTGTTGCCCGACGGATCGCGGAGATAAGCGAGGTACAGGCTGCCGAAGCCGCCTTCGCGCACGCCCGGCGGATCTTCGATCGAAGTGCCGCCCGCGGCGACGCCGGCGTCATGCCACGCCTTCGCTTGCTCGGGCCCTTCCATTGCGAAACCGATGGTGCAGCCATTGCCCGCAGTCGCTGGCTGGCCGTCGATCGGTGCCGTCACGAGGAACAGTCCGCCATTGTGCATATAGATGAGGCGCCCCTTGTCGTCGACGATGCCCGGCTTGCCGCCGATCGCCTGAAAGGTCGCGTCGTAGAATTTCTTCGATGCGTCGAGGTCGTTCGATCCGACCATATTGTGACTGTACATCGCCCTTGGCTCCTCCTGATTTGGTTGCGAATCGGGACTTATCCTGTTCGCGTGACTAACGGAAGACCACCGTCTTGCGTCCGTCGATCAACACCCGCTGTTCGGCGACCCAGCGCACCGCGCGCGCCAGCACCTGCGCCTCGACATCGCGGCCGATACGGATCAGGTCTTCGATCCCGTCGCGATGGTCGACGCGCTCGACCGCCTGCTCGATGATCGGGCCTTCGTCGAGGTCGCTCGTCACGAAATGCGCCGTCGCGCCGATCAGCTTCACCCCGCGTTCGTGCGCGCGATGATAGGGCTTGGCGCCCTTGAAGCCGGGCAGGAAGCTATGATGGATGTTGATGCAGCGCCCCGCGAGCTTCGCCGACAGATCGGCCGAAAGCACCTGCATATAGCGCGCGAGCACCAGATAATCGGCGCCGCCGCGTGCCATGACGTCCAGCATCGCGGCTTCCTGTTCGGCGCGGTTCGCGTCGCTGACGGGCAGATAGTGGAAGGGCACGCCGTGCCATTCGGTCAGGCGGCGCAAATGGTCGTGGTTGGACACCACGCCGACGACGTCGATCGCCAGATTGCCCGTCGACCAGCGGTGGAGCAGGTCGTTGAGGCAATGGCTGCCCTGCGACACGGCGATCACGAAGCGCGGCTTGGCCCCGGCATCGCTGATCCGCGCTTCCATAGCGAACCGCGCGACGATCGGCGCGAACGCCGCGCGCACCGCGTCCAGCGTCTGCGGAAAGCGCGGCCCCGCGCCGCGAAATTCGACGCGCATGAAAAAGCGCCCCGAATCGAGGTCGGCATATTGCTGGCTGTCGAGGATGAAGCCGTCGGTTTCGGCAAGCAGCCCCGTCACCGCCGCGACGATGCCCACCGCATCGACGCAGCTGAAGGTCAGGACGAAAGCGGCCGGACGTTCGGTTGTCATGTCAGCCCGAAATCTTGTGGAAAGCGCACAGCTTGTTGCCCGCCGGATCGCGCAGATAGGCCAGATACAGCACCCGGCCTTCGGTCGCGTTGCGAATGCCCGGCGGATCCTCGGCGCTCGTCCCGCCATTGGCAAGGCCCGCGGCGTGCCACGCATCGACCGCCTCGGGCGAGGCCGCGAGCAGGCCGAGCGTATGGCCGTTTCCGCACGCCGCCGCTTCACCATTCACCGGCTTGGTGATGACGAGCCGTCCGCCGTCATGCGCGTAGATCAACCGGCCACGCTCATCGACGCGGCCGACGGGGATGCCGAGCGCACCAAGCGCCGCATCGTAAAAGCGCTTGGTCGCCGCAATATCGTTGGCGCCGAGCGTGACATGGCTGAACATGCTGCGCGTCCTTCCGCGTCAATACACGACAACGCTGCGGATGCTTTCCCCCGCATGCATCAGGTCGAACCCCTTGTTGATCTCTTCGAGGCCCATGACATGGGTGATCATCGGGTCGATCTCGATCTTGCCCTGCATATACATGTCGACGATCTTGGGCACGTCGGTGCGGCCCTTGGCGCCGCCGAAGGCCGTGCCGCGCCAGTTGCGGCCGGTGACGAGCTGGAACGGCCGCGTCGCGATCTCCTTGCCCGCCTCGGCGACGCCGATGATGATCGAGGTGCCCCAGCCGCGATGGCAGGCTTCGAGTGCGATCCGCATCACCTCGGTGTTGCCCGTCGCGTCGAAGGTGTAATCGGCGCCGCCGTCGGTCATCGCGACGATCGCCGCGACGACATCCTCGCGGCTCATGCCCTTCGAATTGAGGAAATCGGTCATGCCGAACTTGCGGCCCCATTCTTCGCGATCGGGGTTGATGTCGACACCGATGATCTGGTTCGCACCGGCAAGCCGCGCGCCCTGGATCACGTTGAGCCCGATGCCGCCCAAACCGAAGACGACGACATTGTCGCCGACCTGCACCTTCGCGGTGTTGATCACCGCGCCGACGCCGGTGGTCACACCGCAGCCGATGTAGCAGCTCGACTGGAAGGGCGCGTCCTCGCGGATCTTCGCGACCGCGATCTCGGGCAGCACGGTGAAGTTCGAGAAGGTCGAGCAGCCCATATAGTGGAAGATCGGCTGGCCCTTGTACGAAAAGCGCGTCGTGCCGTCGGGCATCAGCCCCTTGCCCTGCGTGGCGCGGATCGCGGTGCAGAGGTTGGTCTTGCCGCTGAGGCAGCTTTTGCACTGGCGGCATTCGGGGGTGTAGAGCGGGATCACATGGTCGCCGGGCTTCACGCTGGTGACGCCCGCGCCGACCTCGCGCACCACGCCCGCGCCCTCATGCCCCAGCACGCTCGGGAAGATGCCCTCGCTGTCGAAGCCGTCGAGCGTATAGGCGTCGGTGTGGCAGATCCCCGTCGCCATGATCTCGACCAGCACCTCGCCCGCCTTCGGGCCTTCGAGGTCGAGTTCGACGATTTCGAGCGGCTTCTTCGCTTCGAACGCAACGGCGGCGCGGGTCTTCATGGCGGGTCTCCTTCTCGGGCGCTCCAATCAGGCAAATGGGGTCGCAATGCAAGATGCGAGGGTCGCATTCCCAACCTTCGTCATGCTGAATGCGTTTCAGCATCCATGGCCCGGTGCTCGCCAGCCCAGGCGGCGCCAGCTATTTTCACACAAAGACACAAAGATGTCGCATCGGCCGCGAAGCGGCTTTTGATTCGGACCGTTCGGCCAGCCGCGGCGCTGACGGAGAAGTGGGACATAGCGGCCCACGTCTTCCTCTTCGTGTCTTCGTGTGAAAGAAAAGAACACGGCGTCGAAGGAAACGGCAGGCCATGAACCCTGAAACAAGTTGGCGCTCGTCCCGTCCGCATCCGTACCGGGTCATTGCAAGCGGAGCGAAGCAATCTCCAGCTATCGCACCGCTTTGCCGATGACTGGAGATGCTTCGTCGCTTCGCTCCTCGCAATGACGATGGATGGGCTAGAAAAGCGGCACGCTCGTCTCGCTCCTCAACCAGCTGCGCCCGCAGGAGGAGCCGGTCTGGGCCGTCGATCCGCGGCGGCGCCATCTGCTGCCAAAGGCACGGCTACTGATCGACAAGTTACGCGAGGAGTTACCGGGGGGATGTTGCAGCGAAGCGATGCGGCATAGCCCAGTAAAGCCAGCCCGCGAGAGGGCTATTTCATCCTCTTACCTCGCAGCATGAAGCGCCACATCAGGCCGACCAGAACAAGCAACAACGCGCCAAGAACCGCCAAGACTTTGGCGGTCGTAACCCTGCCTTGCTCAACAAGTTGTTGGCGCTCCCAGCTTTGGGCGATTTGAGGAGCAACCAATCCATTAAAGCGGTTGGCGGGTTCGTCTGGCATGGCTAGAAATCCGGTGTCAGCCAAGCCGCTCGGTCCGAGCGCGCCGATACAGCCACCCGCGATAGGCAAATGCAGAAACTGATAACTTCTGTTCTGCCCTTTATGAGTTTTGATCACCCAAAATGTTCCGCCATCCCGAGCATCCGGACTGGCGATAATTATCCCCTCATACACGCCCTCGGCATTTGCGAATTGCTGCCGAGCATTATCGTCGATTTCTTTCAATGTCTCTGGAACGTCAGCCACTTCGCAAGCGACCGCATTTGTCATGCTAAGAACGGCCAAAATCGACAGGATGAACGGGTGATACAACCGCATCTCAATTCGGCGCCCCCTCAACACTCCACCACGCTAACCGCCAGCCCGCCCTTCGACGTTTCCTTATATTTGTCGCGCATGTCGCGCCCCGTCTGCAACATCGTTGCGATCACCGTGTCGAGGCTGACGACGTGCGTGCCGTCGCCGATCATCGCGATGCGGCTCGCGTCGATCGCCTTGATCGCGCCCATCGCGTTGCGCTCGATGCACGGGATCTGGACCAGCCCGCCGATCGGGTCGCAGGTGAGACCCAGATTATGCTCCATGCCGATCTCGGCGGCATTTTCGACCTGCGCGTTGGTGCCGCCGAGCGCTGCGGTGAGCCCCGCCGCCGCCATCGAACAGGCGACGCCGACCTCGCCCTGGCAGCCGACCTCGGCGCCCGAGATGCTGGCGTTACGCTTGTACAATGCCCCGACCGCCCCAGCGGCGAGCAGGAAGGTGCGCACCCCCGCCGCGTCGCCGCGATAGCTGCGCCGGTAATAGCGGATCACCGCCGGGATGATCCCCGCCGCGCCATTGGTGGGCGCGGTGACGACCTTGCCGCCCGCGGCATTTTCCTCGTTCACCGCCATCGCCCACAGGTTGATCCAGTCCATCATCGCCATCGGATCGGACAGGTTCGCCTCATGCCGTTCGCGGATGTCGGCGGCGATCTGCGGCGCGCGGCGCTTGACCTTCAGCCCGCCGGGCAGCGTGCCCGTGCTGCAGCAGCCCGCATCGATCGACGCGTCCATCGCGGCGGCGATCAGGTCGAGCCCGGCCTCGACCTGTTCGGGGCTGCGGTGCACCAGCTCGTTGTCGAGCATCATTTCGGCGAAACTCTTGCCCGACGCCGCACCCATGCTGAGGAGATCAGCGCCCGAGGTGAAGGCGAAAGGCAGCGCCACCTCGTCCTCGGCGCCGCGGCTGTTGCGTCCCGCCTCCTCCTCGTCGACGACGAAACCGCCGCCGATCGAGAAATACATGCGCTTGGCCAGTATCTCGCCATCGCCGTCGCGCGCGGTGAAGCTCAGGGCGTTGCTGTGAAAGGGCTGGCGCTGCTTCATCTGGAAATGCAGGTCGCGCGCCGGCTGAAAGCGGACGCGATGGCGGCCGAGCAGATAAAGAAAGCCTTCATTCTCGGCGCGGTCCCAATGCGCCTTGATCGCGGCGAGGCTGGTTTCGGCCGGGATTTCGCCCGCCAGCCCGGCGACGACTGCGGTATCGGCCGCGTGCCCCTTCCCCGTCAGCGCAAGCGAGCCATAGAGATCGGCCTCGACATGCGCCGCCTTGCCGAGCAGGCCGCGTTCGTCGAGCCAGACGGTGAAGCGCCGCGCCGCAACCATCGGTCCGACGGTATGCGAGCTCGATGGTCCGACACCGATTTTGAAAAGTTCGAAGAGGCTGATCGTCATGCCGCGCCTATAGGCGAGGAAATAGTCTTATGACAGAAGCCAATGCCCTGACGTCGAAAGCCGTGTGCCCCCGCGAAGGCGGGGGTCCATCATCCGTGGGCGAAAAATAGCACCGACCGGAGATGGGTCCCCGCCTTCGCGGGGACGCACGGCCTTTTCTTTGACGGGAAATTACGCCGGATAGATCCAGGCGCCGTCGCGCGCCAGATTCTCGGCGGCGAAATCCCAGTTGAGCAGCTCGTCGACCACCGCATCGACGTAGGCCGGGCGCAGGTTCTTGCGGTCGATGTAATAGGCATGTTCCCACACGTCGATGACGAGCAGCGGCTTGATGCCGGCGGTCACTTCGGTGCCGGCGTCATGCGTGTCGGTGACCGACAGCTTGCCGTCCTTGGCGACCAGCCACGCCCAGCCCGAGGCGAAATGGTTGACCGCCGTGTCCTTCAGCTTCTTCTTGAGATCGTCCAGCGACCCGAAGTCGCGGTCGATCGCCGCGGCGAGATCGCCCGACGGTGCGGTCTTGGTCGGTGACAGGCAGTTCCAGTAGAAAGCGTGGTTCCACGACTGGGCGCTGTTGTTGAACAGCCCCTTGTTGCCCGACCCTTCGGCATGGTGGATGATTTCCTCGAGGCTCTTGCCGGCGAGGTCGGTGCCTTCGATCGCGGCATTGGTCTTGTCGACATAGGCCTTGTGATGCTTGCCATGATGCGTCGCGAGCGTGTCGGCCGAAATATGCGGCGCCAGCGCGTCCTCGGCATAGGGCAGCGGCGGAAAAGCGATTGTCATGGCAGTCTCCTTTTTTTTGGTGTTCGGGGGTGTAACTCGGTATGTTTGACGCGAGTTGCAACCCCGTGACGACGAATTCTGGCGTTATTTTTACGTCACCATGCTGCGCAGCGTCGCGATCCGGTCGGCTTCCTCCGCCGGCTTGTCGCGCCGGATGCGCGCGATGCGCGGGAAACGCATCGCCAGCCCCGATTTGTGCCGCTTCGATGCGTGGATCGAATCGAAGGCAACTTCGAGCACCAGCGTCTTTTGGACCTCGCGCACCGGGCCGAAGCGATCGACCGTGTTGTCGCGCACGAACTTGTCGAGCCACTTCAGCTCCGCGTCGGTGAAGCCCGAATAGGCCTTGCCCACCGGCAGCAATTCGCCCGCCTCGGTCCAGCAGCCGAAGGTATAATCCGAATAGAAGCTGGCGCGGCGCCCGTTCCCGCGCTGCGCATACATCATCACGCAATCGGCGGTCAGCGGGTCGCGTTTCCATTTGTACCACAGCCCCGCCCGTCGCCCGGCGACATAGGGGGCATCACGCCGCTTGAGCATCACGCCTTCGATCGCGGCGTCGCGTGCGCCGGCGCGGCGTTCGGCGAGGTCGTCGAAATCCTTCGCGTCGATGACCTGCGACAGGTCGAAATGGCTGGCGGCCAGCCGCGGGACGAAGGCCTCCAACTGGCGTCGTCGCTCGGTCCACGTCAGGGCGCGCAAATCATCGCCATCGACGCCAAGCAGGTCGTAGACGCGCACGAAGGCTGGATAATCGGCGAGCATCTTTTTCGACACGGTCTTGCGCCCCAGCCGCTGTTGCAGCGCGTTGAAGCTCGCCGCCCCTCCCTGTGTTTCTGGGCCGCCCTGAACCTCGCCGCGCACGAGCAATTCGCCGTCGATCACCGCCTCCTGATCGAAAGCCGCGACCAGTTCAGGGAAGGCGCCGCTGATTTCCTCGCCGCCACGGCTATAGATACGCGTCTCGCCGGCGGCACGCACGATCTGGACCCGGATGCCGTCCCATTTCCATTCGGCGGCGAAGTCGGCAAGGTCGATAGCCTCTTGCTCAAGCGGGTGCGCCAGCATGAAGGGCCGAAAGAAGGCGACGTCGGCAAGGTCGGGGCGCGGCGCCCGTCCCTCACCCCAGGCGAACAGCGGCGCATAGGGCGGCGGGATCGCGTGCCACAGCTCCTCGACATCGTCGACCGGCACGCCGAACGCCTGTGCAAAAGCCTGTTTCGCCAGCCGCGCCGACACCCCGACGCGCATCCCGCCCAAAGCCAGTTTGAGCAGCGCATAACGCCCGTCGGCGTCGAGCCGGTCGAGCAATGCGGCGACGATCGCGGGCGCATCGCTGCGGCTGGCGGCGGCCAGCGCGTCGACGGCTTCGGAGACCGAGAGTGAAGATTGCGCAGTGTCCGAATCCCGCATCCCCGAGCGAAGCCGAGGGGCCATGCCGAGCGAAGTCGAGGCCGCAACGCCCGATATTCTCGCTGCGCTCGAAAGAGCCCCTCGGCTTCGCTCGGGGATGCGGATTGTTTCTGTCCGGTTGTCTGAATCAGGCCATAACAGCGCCGCCGTCTCCGCCGTATCGCCGACGAAATGCCGCGACAGCCGGAACAGCTCTTCATCCACGCGCGTCGCGAGCAGCGTCCGCACCGTCCCCGCCTTCACCGCCGGAAAGTCGAGCGCCTCGGTCAACGCCGCAAGCGCCCAGCCGCGATCGGGATCGGGCGTATGCTTCAGATAATCGACGATCAGCGCCAGCTTGCTGTTGCGCGAGCGCGTGTAGATCAGCCGGTCGATCAGGGCGGCGAAGCGCTTCACGCCTCCTCCTCCAGGTCGCGGCCGACGAGGTGCAGCGCGCGCGCCTTGCGCTGGGTGAGTTCGCACCAGCGCAAGAGGCCGTCCTCGCTGCCGTGGGTGATCCAGCTCTCCTTGGGGTTCACTTCGGCGATCGTCGCGGTCAGTTCGTCCCAGTCGGCATGGTCCGAGATGACGAGCGGCAGTTCGACCATCCGTTGCCGCGCGCGCTGGCGCACCCGCATCCAGCCCGACGCCATCGCGGTGACGGGATCGGGGAGCCGCCGCGACCAGCGGTCGTTGAGCGCGGACGGCGGGGCAATGACGATCTGCCCCGCCATCGCCGCCTTGTCGGTTTCGGATACCAGCCGCAATTCGCCCAGATCGACGCCGTGCGCAGCATAGAGCGCGCACATCCGTTCGAGCGCGCCGTGAATATAGATGGGCGCATCCCAGCCCGCGCCGCGCAGTTCGGCGATCACCCGCTGCGCCTTGCCGAGCGCATAGGCGCCGACGAGTATCGCGCGGTCGGGCTCGGCACGCACCGCGCCGATCAGCTTGGCGATCTCGTCCCCAGTCCGAGGGTGCCGGAACACCGGCAGGCCAAAGGTCGCCTCCGTCACGAAAATATCGCACGGCACCACCTCGAACGGTGCGCAGGTCGGGTCGGCCCGGCGCTTGTAATCGCCGGTGACGACGATCCGCTCGCCGCGATACTCCATCAATATCTGCGCGCTGCCGAGCACATGGCCGGCGGGATGGAAGCTGAACCGCACCCCGCCGCGCTCGAACCCGTCGCCATAGGCAAAGGCCTGATTATGGCTCGCCTCGGCATCGACGCCATAGCGCAGGGCCATGATCGCGAGCGTCTCCGGCGTCGCGAAGACCGATCCATGCCCGCTGCGCGCATGATCGGCGTGGCCGTGGGTGACCGCAGCGCGCGCAACGGGGCGCGACGGATCGATCCACAAGTCGGCGGGCTTCACATAGATGCCGCTCGGGTGCGGCTCGATCCAGCTAGCGCCGGGCATCAGGCGGCCAGCTTTCGCGCGCGGATCAGGTCGGCGACGAACATGTCGCGCTCCTTTGCCGCGCGGTCGCGGTCGGGCAGGCGGAGCAGGAACGACGGATGGACCGTCGCGATCAGCTTCGACCCGCCCTCCAATTCATGCACCGACCCGCGCATCGACGCGATCGTCGCGCTTCGCCCCGTCACCCCGCGCAGGGCGCTGCCGCCCAGCGTCACGATCACGTCGGGCCGGACCAGCGCGCGCTCCTTGTCGAGCCACCAGCGGCACAGGTCGATCTCGGCAGCCGTCGGATTCTGGTGCAGCCTTCGCTTGCCGCGCGGTTCGAATTTGAAATGCTTGACCGCGTTGGTCAGAAACAGCCGCCGTCGGTCCATGCCCGCTTCGTCGAGCGCTTCGTTCAGCACTTGCCCTGCCGGGCCGACGAAGGGCCGTCCCTGCAAATCCTCCTGATCGCCGGGCTGTTCGCCGACCAGCATGATCCGCGCCGTCTCCGGCCCCTCGCCCGCGACCGCCTGCGTCGCGTCGCAATAGAGCGGACAGCGCGTGCAGCGATCGAGCGCGCGCGCGATCGCGTCGAGCGTATCAAGGGCTTCGGTCGAGGCGTCGTCGTCAGTCACGCGTTTGCGCCATTTCTCCGTTCGCGCATTCGCAGCCGAAACGGCCACCGCGCGCATCCGTTCCACGCGCGCCTCGGCGCCTGCCAGCAACGGCGCAATATCCTGCGCCTCGGGCAGGTTATGCCAATATTTTTTCGGCATTTCGGCGCGCATCGCGGCGATCTTGACGCGCGCGGGGTTGAAGATCGCGCCATAATAGGTGCGCCATTGATCCTCGACCACATCGCTCTCCGGCACTTCGTCCCGCGTCCCGCCGGGGCCGTAACGCAGCTCCTCGTCCTGCCAGATCGCACGCGCGTCGGGGGTTACGATCGCCCAGTCCATGCCGGTGAAGCGACGCTGGAAAAAGGGGGCGGTCAGCCGCAGGATGCGGTGCGCGGGCTCGAACCACGCGGCGAAGCCCTCGCGCTCGCCATCCTCGCCCAGCCGCCGGAACCGCACGAAGGCGTGCATCTTGTGAACGTCGCGGCGGATCGCCTTGTCGGCCTTCATCAGCCAGTCGACATCGGCGTCGGTGCGCCGTTCAAGCAGCCGACGGTCTTGCAACGCGCGCCAAAGGACGCGGTAAAGACGAGCGGGCACCGCGGCATCGCGGTAACAGATCACCCGCTCGGCGATCGCAACCAGCTCGCGCGGCAGGCTGAGCGCCCCGGACGGCGGCAGCACCGCTGCGGCCTCGCCGAACAGCGATGCGCCCTCGCCGTCGCCGCGCCAGCTGATGTCCTCGGGCGCAATCCCGTCCGCCAGCAGGCTGCGCGCGGCGCGGCGCCATTCGCCGAAATCGCCGGGCGTTTCGAGGACGACCTCCCTCACAGCGCCAGCGTCAGTTGTTCCGCGGGCGGCGCGAAGCGGGCGCGCAGGTCGGCACTGTCGGTGAGCTTGCCCGGCCGCCAGTCGGGTGTGACGATGAAGGGCAGCAGCTTTTTGACCGACGCCGTCAGCTTGGCGAGGTCGCCGAGCCGCACCTTGCCCAGCCGCCGCGCCGCCACGATGCGGTCGACCGCGCGCGTGCCAAGACCGGGCACGCGGAGCAGCAGTTCGCGCGGCGCCCGGTTGATGTCGACGGGGAAGCTCTCGCGCTGCTGAAGCGCCCACGCAAGCTTGGGATCGATCGCCAGGTCGAGCATACCGCCGCGCCCACCCGCCATGATTTCGGCGCGCTCGAAGCCATAGAAGCGCAGCAGCCAGTCGGCCTGATACAGGCGGTGCTCACGCATCAGCGGCGGCCGCACGGGGGGCAGGTCGCTGCTCGCGTCGGGAATGGGACTATAGGCCGAATAATAGACGCGGCGCAGCCGATAGCCCGAATAGAGGTTGGTCGCCGCGTGCAGGATGTCGTCGTCGCGCGCGCCGTCGGCGCCGACGATCATCTGCGTCGATTGCCCGGCAGGCGCAAAGCGCGGCGGCGGTGCCTTGCCGATCAGCCGTCCCTTCGCGGCGTCGAGGACGTCGGCCTCGCGCGTGCGCACCGATGCCATCGTCTTGCGGATGACGCCGGGCTTCTTTTCGGGCGCAAAGCTCGCCAGTCCTGCCTCGGTCGGCAGTTCGACATTGGTCGACAGCCGGTCGGCATAAATGCCGGCAAGCGCGATCAGCGCGGGATCGGCGCCCGCGATCGTCTTCAAATGGATATAGCCCTGAAAGCGATGCTCCTCGCGCAGCAGCCGCGCGACCTCGACCAGCTGCTCCATTGTATAGTCTTCGGACCGGATGATCCCCGACGACAGGAACAGCCCCTCGATATAGTTGCGCTTGTAGAAATCGAGTGTCAGCCGCACGACCTCCTGCGGATCGAAACGCGCGCGCGCGACATTGCTCGACGCCCGGTTGATGCAGAAGCGGCAGTCATAAACGCAGAAATTGGTCAGCAGTATCTTGAGCAGCGAAATGCAGCGGCCGTCCGGCGCGTAGCTGTGGCATATGCCCATGCCTTCGGTCGATCCGATGCCCTTGGTCGCGGTCGAATCGCGGCGCACCGTTCCCGAGGAGGCGCAGGAGGCGTCGTATTTCGCCGCATCGGCAAGGATCGCGAGCTTTTGCAGAATCGATTTTCCCGACATGCCGCCCGTTTAACACGAGAACATTTAAGGAACAAATCGCCTCGTCGCGTTTCAGGCTTCGCGCCATTTGGCGGGCAGCGATATCTCGACGCGCAGACCCTCGGGGTTCCAGTGCCGCGTAATCGTGCCCCCCAGATTGTTCCGGACGCTGCGCTCCATCAGCAGCGTGCCAAAGCTGGTGCGATCGGGCGGACCGATCGGCGCATCGCCGCCGCTTTCGGTCCAGTCGAGCCGGAACAGGCGCGGCTCGCTGCCTTCAGGGTCCTGGCTCCAGCTGACATCGACCTGCCCGCGCGCGCCGGTCAACGCGCCATGCTTGACCGCATTGGTTGCCAGTTCGTTGAACAGCAGCGCCATCGCCACCAGCGCATTTTCGGGCAGCAGCAGGTCGGGCCCCGACCAGCGCACGCGCGGAAAGGCGGCTTCGACCTCGCGCATCAGCGCGTGTATCGATCCGGTCATGAAATTTGCGCCGAGCAGGACGTTCTGCGCACGGTTAAGCGCGTCGAGCCGGCTGCTGATCCGCTCGACATAATCGTCGACATCGCGCGCCGAATTTTTGGTGAGCGAAATGATCGCGCCGACCGTTGCAAACAGGTTGCGCATCCGGTGGTGCAGCTCGCGCATCAACAGCGTCGCATTTTCCTGGCGGCTCTTCTGTTCGGTGATGTCGGCGCTGATCCCGGTCAGAATGGCATCGTCGCGGCGCACATCCCAGTCCCCGCGCGCCGCGATCCAGCGCACACCGCGTTCGGGATGGTCGATGCGGTACTCCATCGAATAGGGCGCGCCGCTGTCGACAGAGGCATAGAGCACGCGGCGCACCGCGTCGCGATCCTCGGGATGGACGCGCGCGAAAAACCCCTCGCCGGTCCTCAATGCGGTTTCGAAATCGGCGCCCCATAGCTCGGCGGTGGCGCCGCGCCATTTGAGCTCGTCGGTGCGCGCGTCGAACTGCCAGGTCGCAATGCACGAAAAGTCGAGCGCGCGTTCCAGCATGTGCCGCGCCTCGTCGCGCTCCATCACGGTGCGCCGCAGGTCGGCCTCGGCCATGATGATCGCCGCCAGATCCTCGAGCCGTTCGCGCTCGCGGTCCGCAAAATCGGCGCGCGGCCGCCGGTCGATGATGCACAAAGTCCCCAGTACCGCGCCATTATAGGCGCGCAGCGGCACACCGGCGTAAAAGCGGATCAGCGGTTCGCCGGTGACCAGCGGATTGCTGCGAAAACGGCTGTCCTCCAGCGTATCGGCGACAATCATCGCCTGCTCGCTGGTCACGACATATTGGCAAAAGCTGATCTCGCGCGGCGTTTCGGGGACATCGAGGCCGTAGGAGGATTTGAACCATTGCCGGCAATCGTCGACCAGCGACACGAGCGCGATCGGCGCGTCGAACAGATCGGCCGCAAGTTTGGTGACACGGTCGAAAGCCGGTTCGGGGGCGGTGTCCAATATCCGGTATTCGCGAAGCGTTTCGAGCCGGCGGCGTTCGCGCTCGCGCATGTCCCTCGAACCCCCTTCGTCGCCCCCGTCGGCCAAAGCCCGCCCTCCGTCTTTTCCCGCCGCGCTCTTCTCCGAAGCGCCCTCGCTCGATGCCGTCGCATCGATTGCCGTGGTGGGGCGCTGTGCCATGAATCTGGTCCCTGCAAAAGCTTGTGAATGAGCGCGCAAGAAAAAGACCATCTTTCTGCTACTTACGCGGCGATCCGGTAGCGTCCCGGCAGACTCTACGCATCAGGCGCGTGGTGGTTGCAGAAAATGGCGGTGCTTTTTTGCTTCAATCCGGGAACCCGCCCCCGCGGGGCGCGTATGATCGGTTCAAAGAGGGAGGTTCCTGCATGAGCTTGGGCGAAGAAATCCGTGGCCATCTGCCGTTCCTGCGCCGCTATGCGCGCGCGCTCACGGGCAGTCAGCAACATGGCGACAATTTCGTCCACACCACGCTGGAAGTCATCGTCGCGGCGCCCCAGGAATTTCGCACCTGTCCCGATACGCGTATCGACCTCTACCGCAGTTTCCACCGCATCTGGGAAAGCGCCTATATCGACGACGGCGAAGGCAGCGACGCCGAACTCGACCCGGTGCTGCGCGCCGCGAACGACCGCCTCCGCCGGATCACGCCGCTCGGCCGCCAGATCCTCCTGCTGACCGCGCTGGAAGGTTTTTCGGCCGACGAGGCTGCGGCGATCACTGGCACCGACATCCCCACCGTCGAGACGCTGCTCGCCGAAGCGGTCGGCGATCTCGACCGCGAATCGCGCACCTCGGTCCTGATTATCGAAGACGAGCCGCTGATCGCGATGGAGCTTGAACAGATCGTCCGCGAACTCGGCCACGAGGTTGCCGGGATCGCGACGACGCACGACGATGCGGTCGCGGCGTTCGAACGCACCGAGGCCGGCCTCGTCCTCGCCGACATCCAGCTTGCCGACGGATCGTCGGGGATTGACGCGATACAGGATATTTTGGCGATCGCCCCCGTCCCGGCGATCTTCATCACGGCCTTTCCCGAACGGCTGCTCACCGGCAACCGGGTCGAGCCGACCTTCCTGATCTCCAAGCCCTTCCGCCAGAATATGGTCCGCGCCGCGATCAGCCAGAGCCTGCTCTTCACCCCCCAACTCGCGGCATAGGGCTTCGCTGGCCACCGGGGCGCTCACCCCGATACGGAGCGAATGACCGGAAACGGCCGATTGCGGTCGTCCGCCGACTTTTCTTCCATCGTCATCCCGGCGAAGGCCGGGATCTCTACCTAACGGAATAGCGCACCGGCGAGATCCCGGCATTCGCCGGGATGACGAAAATGGCGGGTGGCAGCTTCCCACCCCAAAGTCGCCGTTCGCCGCCGATACGGATCGAATGACCGGAAACGACCGGTTGCGGTCGTTCGGTCCTCCCCGTGGCGAAGTCATGGGGAGGTGGCAGCCTGCAGGGCTGACGGAGGGGCAATGCCGCGGCGCCACGGCCCCTCCACCACGCCCTTCGGGCGCAGTCCCCCTCCCCATCGCTGCGCGACAGGGAGGATATTCTCATTCGTCCGGCATTGATGTGTTCCCCGGCGAAAGCCGGGGCCCAGGGCTTTACTGCACCAACGTTAGCGGTTGACGTTCTGGACCCCGGCCTTCGCCGGGGAACACGAAGCGGTTAGCGGCGAAGTCCGTTCCCCACCCCGCAGCCGCCACGCAGGCGCCGTTAATCCGGCGATGGCCCCCCGCCTGTCAGTTGGTCGACGCTGCCCATGATCGTCGCGAAGGCTTCGCTCGGCGGCAGCGGGTCGTCGCTGCGCAGCGGCATCTCGCCGCCGTCGAGGATCGCCTGCAAGGCGGCCCGGGCGCGCGAGACGCGGCTTTTCATCGTGCCGACCGCGACGCCGCAGATGTCGGCGCCTTCCTCATAGGATAATTGCCCTGCGCCGATAAGGATCAGCGCCTCGCGCTGGTCGACGGGCAGCATCATCAGCGCGCGCTGCACGTCCGACAGGTGCAGGCTGTCGTCCTGATCGTCGGGCGCGACGAGCAAGCGTTCGGCGGCGAGCTCATCATAATCGGCGGTGAATTTCTTGCGCCGCATCTGCGACAGGAAACAGTTGCGCAGGATGACGAAGGCCCAGCTCTTCATGCTCGACGGCCCCGGAATATAGCTCGCGCGCGCCTTCCATGCCTTCAGCATCGTCTCCTGCACCAGATCGTCGGCCAGGTCGGCGTTGCCGGTCAGGCTGCGGCCGAAGGCGCGCAGATGCGGCAGCATCGCCGCCAGCTCCTGCTTGAAGCTGGCGTCGTCGAGCGGTCGGGGCGTGTCGTCGCTGATAATCGGGCCTTTATCTGGGCAATCTCTCGATGCGTCTGGCATCGGGCTTAGCGCGTTGAAACGTCGATGGAAAGCGGCGATCCCTGCCGCAATGGCTCAGGCGGGAACCGCGGCTGTCGGCCGTCGACGTCCGAGTGCGATGAAATTGGCCATCATCTGTTCGTCGACGGGGTCGAGCCGGCCGTTGGCGGCCAGCCGCTTCAGACTGTCCTCATGCCCGTCGAAATTGGGTTCGTAGAGCATCGACCAGTCGCCGAATTCGCGGTGGTCGATGTCACGCCGCCGCACCTCGACCATACCGCTGTGACGGCGGTCGTCGCGGATCGCGGCAAGGCACGCCTCGACCTTGTCGCCCGGGCCTTCCAGCAATTGCATGAAATTATGCCCGTTGAAGATCAGGGCGCCGGTCAGCGCATCGCGAGCATTGTTGCGGCGTGCCGTACCCAGAATATCGGCAATGTCGTCGGGCGTTATCAGCGGGTCCGCAACGCTGACATAGATAATCGATCGCAAGTCAAATGACTCCCGGCTTCCCCATTCAAGGAGCGTTGTGACCCCATCCGCAAACCCGTGCGGGCCTGCCCAGCCTGCTTAGGGCGCGTGTGGCACCTTGGCAACGCATTCGTCGCAAAATCGAAATTGCCGGGAACCAGCGGCGATCTTCCTCGTTGCTTCGGCATGGCTACGCATGGTGACAACAGGATCAACGGCAAGCCGCCCCACCCGGCGGAGGAAGCCGAAGTCGTGCGCCGCACGAATGGCAGCTTTCCGGGGACGGACAGCGACCAGTGGCATCGCACGCTGACCGGTCGGCAGTCGCCCGAGCCGGTGAGTGCGAAGCTGCGCATGATCTATGGCAGCGTCGTCGCCGAAAAGCTTCCCGACCAGATGCTCGATCTTTTGGCCCAACTCGATCAGAAAAGCCCTAAACTCTGATGACCCGCCCTGCTGCTGCGCCGCGTTCGCAGGAAAATGACAGCCTGTCGGACGGCGAATTCAAGGCGCTTCTCGCTGGCGTCATCCCGCATCTGCGCGCTTATGGGCGCAGCCTGTCGGGCAATCCCGATCTGGCCGACGATCTGACGCAGGACACGATGGTCAAGGCGTGGGCGTCGCGTGCGCGCTTCGAACGCGGCACCTCGATCAAGGCGTGGACCTTCGTCATCCTGCGCAACACCTTCCTTTCGCAGATGCGCCGCAACAAATTTCACGGCGAATATGACGAAACAACCGTCGAGCGCACGCTGTCGACCCCCGCGTCGCAGGAAGATTCGGGCGAGATGGCCGATCTCCAGCGCGCGCTGATGGAATTACCGCAGGACCAGCGCGAGGCGCTGATCCTCGTCGGCGCGGGCGGCATGTCGTATGAGGAAGCGGCGCAGATTTGCGACTGCGCACTCGGCACGATGAAAAGTCGCGTGTCGCGCGCGCGCACCGCGCTCGAAGAGATCATGGATCGAGGCCAATTCTCGCAGCGCCGCTCGGACGCGGTTCCGGCGAGCGAGGCGATGGATGCGATCATGGACAGCGTCGAGGAAATCACCGCGCGCCGCGAAGCCGCGAACCGCTAACGCGCCGCACATCCTCTCGACTTTTCCGGGCGGGCGCGCCAGACTGGCCGCCCACCTCCCCAGCAAAGCGAGCCTTTTCATGCAGAAAATCCCCGCCCTTGCGCTATCGGCCGCACTGGCCGTCGCCGCCTGTTCGACCGGAACCCCCAGCAACGCGGCCACCGACAGCGCCGCGCTCGACACGTCGGGTGCGCAGCCCGCGACCGCGCTCGCCGATGCGCCCTTCACGGTGCAGGAAGCGGCGGCCTTCAACGAGCCTTGGGCGATGACCTTCCTGCCCGGAACGCGCCTCGCGCTCGTCACCGAAAAATCGGGCAAACTCAAACTCTGGGGAGAAGGCGGCGCCGCGCGAGACGTTGCAGGGGTTCCCCCGGTTCTCTACGCCGGACAGGGCGGCCTCGGCGATGTGATCCTCGCCCCCGATTTCGCGCAGAGCGGTACCATTTACCTGAGCTGGGCCGAAGCCGGCCCAGGCGACACCGCCGGTGCCGTCGTCGGCCGGGCGAAGCTGGTTCAGGGCGCCGCGCCGCGCCTCGATGGGCTCGAGGTGATCTGGAAACAGGATCCCAAAGTGCCCGGCCGCGGCCATTATTCGCACCGCCTCGCCTTCTCGCCCGACGGCCGATATTTGTTCATCGGTTCGGGCGAACGGCAGAAGTTCGATCCGGCGCAGGACATGAAGGCCAATCTCGGCAAGATCCTGCGCCTGAACCCCGACGGCAGCGTCCCCGCCGACAACCCCTTTGCCGCTGAGGGCGGCGTGACCGCGCAAATCTGGTCGCTCGGCCATCGCAATATCCTGGGCCTCGCGTTCGACGGCAGCGGGCGGCTGTGGAATCAGGAAATGGGGCCAAAGGGCGGCGACGAGGTCAATCTGGTCGCAGCAAAGGCCAATTACGGCTATCCGATCGTGTCGAACGGCGATCATTATGACGGCCGCGACATTCCCGACCATCCGACCCGCCCCGAATTTGCCGCGCCGAAGCTATGGTGGAACCCCTCGGTGTCGCCCGCCGGGCTCGTCTGGTACGGCGGCGACGCCTATCCCGGCTGGAAGAACAGCCTGCTGATGGGTGCGCTGTCGGGCGAGGGGCTGATCCGCATGGCGATCGACGGCGACACGCTGCACAAGTCCGATCGCTGGGACTTCGGCACCCGCATCCGCGAGGTCGAGGTGCGCGACGACGGCAGCGTCTGGCTGCTGACCGACGGCAAGGACGGCAAGCTGCTGAAGCTGGTGCCGAAGGCCTGACTGCCGCGCCGACGATGATCCGCAGCTATCTCTCCCGGCGTGCCCTGTGGCCGGCGCGCGTGTCCGACCCCGACGCCCCGCCGCGGCTGGCGCTGCTCTGGCGCGAGGCGGGGTCGCTGCTGCGCGCGCTCGGCGGACGCGTCCGGCCGATGCCGCCCGAACCCAATCCCGACAGCGCCCACCCGCCGGTGATGGTGCTGCCGGGCTTTCTGTCGGGCGACTGGTCGACGAAGGCGCTGCGCGCCGACCTGCGCCGCGCGGGCTTTCGCTGCTATGCCTGGGGCCTCGGCTTCAACCGCGGCGCGACCGCCGATATCATCGACCGCATCGATGCGCGCGTCGAATGGATCATCGCGCGGACCGGACAGCCGCCCGCACTCGTCGGCTGGAGCCTCGGCGGCATCTATGCGCGCGAATATGCCAAGCATCACCCCCACAAGGTCGCGCGCGTCGTCACTCTCGGTTCGCCCTTTTCGGGCAGCCGCCGCGCCAACCGCGCCTGGCGGCTCTATCATCTGATCGCGCGCCACCCGGTCGACAATCCCCCCATCGACTTCCACCCGGCGCCGCGCCCCGAAATGCCGACATTTGCCTTGTGGTCCAAGCATGACGGCGTCGTCGCGGTGAACAGCGCGCGCGGCCTGCCGCACGAAAGCGACCGGCAGATCGAGGTCGAATGCGCGCATATGGGCTTTGCCTATGCCCCGACGTCGGTCGCCGCAATTGCCAAGGCGTTAACCGAAGAGATAGGCTGATGTGCGATAGGCCAGCGACAGGGCTAGCCAAAGGAATGCACCGATGCTGACGATCTTTGCGACACTCGCGCTCGCGATGCAGGGCGCCGCCGCGCCCGCCGCCTGTCCGCCCGCAGTCGTCACGGGCAGCGCGCAGAGCGCCCGCGTCGCCGTTTATCGCTCGCCCAGCCTGGCCGCACGCAAGACCGACCGGCTGCGCGCGGGAACGCGCGTCCTGGTGTGCGGCGAACAGGGCGGCTGGGCGTGGGTCGCCTATGCCAGCCGCCGCAACAGCTGCGTGCCCGCACGCGGAGCGACCTGTGCCACCGGCTGGGTCGACCGCCGCCGCCTCGCCGCGCTCTGATCCTGATCGCCCCGGCCTTCGGCGCCCTCAACACACATCGATCCGCTCGCCCGGCGCCGCGCGCCACACGAACAGCGCGCGCCCGGGGCGCCGTCCCGCAGTACCCGTCGGTACGAAGCCGACTGCGCGCAGCAAAGCTTCGGACCGCGCATTGCCCGGCCGGCATTCGGCGACGACCGTCGCGCCGCGCCGCGCCGCCGCAATCTCTCGCACCGTCGCGCCGACCGCCTCGCGCGCCAGCCCTTGCCCGCGCGCCCGCGCCGCAAACCAGTATCCGACCTCATATTCGCCCGCGCCGCGGCGGTGGACGCCGATGACCCCGGCGAGCCCCGCCGCGTCGCGCACGGCGTGGAAGACATCGTCGCCGCGCGACCGCGCGATCAGCGCGGCGGCTTCGTCCTTGGTGAAGGGTTCGGGCAGGAAATGGACCTGCGACGTCACCGACGCATCGGTGATCGCCCACAGGTCGGCGGCATCATCGGCGACCAGCCGGTCGATGCGGCATCGCGGGGTGGTGAGGCGGATCAAAGTCTCTGTCATCGCAAGCGTCTCTTCTAAAAGGCGCGCCGTGACAGAGGGGTACGGTTTCATGATAATGACCATTCGCCTTCCGACACGGCGGCCATGGTCATGATGAATGATGCCATGCCGCTCCTTAGGTAAAGGAGCGCCAATACGCCTTGAATCGAAGGGATCGGTCGTTGGTCATCGCAGCGGTGCCTATCAGGCGCCGGCGCCGCGATCAAGCGCGCGATCAGCCGGCGCGCCGCGCCGCGAGCAGATAGTTCAGCGCTTCGCTGCCGCCGAGCTTGAACCCGCGCGCTGCCGATGGCGCGAGGCCGGTGCGGTCAACGACTTCAAGCCCCGCCGCCGCGAGGAGCGCGGTCAATTCTTCGGGCTTCAGAAACTGGTCCCAGTCGTGCGTGCCGCGCGGTACGGCGCCGATCCGCTCGGCCGCCTCGACGAGCAGCAGCTTCGACAGGGCGGTGCGATTGGGCGTCGACAGGATCATCAGTCCGCCGGGCGCCAGGCGCGCGGCAAGTTCGGCGATGAAGGCCGCCGGATCGGCCACATGCTCGACCACCTCCATCGAGGTGACGAGGTCGAAGGTCGCGGGCGGCAGCGCCGCCAGTTCGCCCGCATGATAGTCGATTCCCAGCCCCTGCCCGGCCGCATGCGCGCGCGCCGCGGCGATATTTTCGGGTGCGGCATCGACCCCCGTCACCGCCGCCCCCATCCGCGCAAGCGGTTCTGCAAGCAGGCCCGCGCCGCACCCGACGTCGAGCGCGCGCTTGCCGGCGAGCGGCTTCAGATCGCGGCTGTCGGTCAGCCAATGCGCGTCGATCCGGTCGCGAATATAGGACAAGCGCACCGGGTTGAGCTTGTGCAGCATGGCGGACGAGCCGTGCGGATCCCACCAGTCGGCGGCGAGCGCGCCGAAATGGGCGGCTTCGTGCGGATTGATTGTCGTAGCGCTCATAGAGCGCGATTTGGCACCCCGCCCGGCGCGGCACAAGACTTATCGGGATAGAATAATCGTTCGGCGGATACCCGCGCTCCTGTTGCGAACAGACAAGAAAAAATATCCTGATGGTATAATCTGTCGGCCTTGCCATCGCGCTCCCCCTTCCCTAACAGCGCGGTCGCCGCGGAAATCCTTGGAAGTTGCGGCCGAAACCAGTTTGCGAAAAGGCGGGACGAGATGGCACGGATCGTGATGAAATTCGGGGGCACGTCGATGGCGGGCACCGAGCGGATTCGCACCGTCGCGAAACTGGTCGCGCGCGAAGTGGCGCAGGGCAACGAGGTGGCCGTCGTCGTCTCGGCGATGGCGGGCGAGACCGACCGGCTCGTCAATTTTTGCCGCGAGGCCAACCCGCGCTACGACCCTGCCGAATATGACGTCGTGGTCGCGGCGGGCGAACAGATCACGTCGGGGCTGCTCGCGCTCACGCTGCAGGCGATGGGCGTTCCCGCGCGCAGCTGGCTCGGCTGGCAGCTCCCTATCCGCACCGAAGAGGCGCATGCCCGCGCCCGCATCCTCGACATCGAAACGGGCGCGCTGCTCGCGGCGATGGGCCGCGGCGAAGTCGCGGTGATCCCGGGCTTTCAGGGGATGATGGACGATGGCCGCATCTCGACTCTGGGGCGCGGCGGGTCGGACACCAGCGCCGTCGCGGTCGCCGCGGCGGTCGAGGCCGATCGCTGCGACATCTACACCGATGTCGACGGCGTCTACACCACCGACCCCCGCATCGTCGCGCGCGCGCGCAAGCTCGACTATGTCACCTACGAAGAAATGCTCGAACTCGCGAGCGTCGGCGCCAAGGTGCTCCAGACGCGCTCGGTCGGCCTCGCGATGAAGATGGGTGTGCGCGTGCAGGTGCTGTCCAGCTTCGTCGAGGGCGACGAGGCACCCAAAAGAGGCACGATGATCGTCAGCGACGAGGAAATAGAGGAACATCAGATGGAACGGCAGCTGATCACCGGCATCGCCCACGACAAGAATGAAGCGAAGATCATTGTGACGCGCGTCCCCGACCGTCCGGGCGGCGTCGCCAATATCTTCGGCCCGCTCGCCGCCGCGGGGATCAACGTCGACATGATCATCCAGAATGTCGGCCGCGACAAGGGCGAGACCGACGTGACCTTCACCGTTCCCGCCGCCGACCTCTTGCGGTCGATCGACCTGCTCGAGGCCGCGAAGGACAAGATCGGCTTCAACCGCATCCTGTCGGACGACAAGGTCGCAAAGATCAGCGTCGTCGGCGTCGGCATGAAGAGCCACGCGGGCGTCGCCAGCACGATGTTCCGCGCGCTCGCCGATCGCGGCATCAACATCCAGGCGATCTCGACCAGCGAGATCAAGGTCAGCGTGCTGATCGACGAGGATGAAACCGAACTCGCGGTCCGCGTGCTCCACACCGCCTACGGCCTCGACGCCGACTGATTCCGGCCCGCGCGGGAGGCTTCGGCGGCCGGGCCGTCAGTCCTTGTCGCCGACCTCGACCAGTCCGTGGCCGACGCTGACGCGTTCGTCGAAGACGAAACAGCTGCCCTGCCAGCGGCTGTCGGCCTCCGGTATCTGCTCCAGATAGGCGAGGATGCCGCCTTTCAGGTGAACGACATCGGCGACGCCTTCGCTTTTCAGGAAGGCGGTCGATTTTTCGCAGCGAATGCCGCCGGTGCAGAACATCGCGACGCGCTTCCCGGCGAAATCGGCGGCATGGTCGCGCCACCAGCCGGGAAAATCGCCGAAGCTTTTCGTCTGCGGGTTCACCGCGCCCGCGAAACTGCCATAGCCGACCTCGAAATCGTTGCGCGTGTCGATGACGATCGTGTCGGGATCGTCGATCACCGCATTCCAGTCCGCCGGCGCGACATAGGCACCGACCTCGCGCGCCGGGTCGACCCCCGGCACCTTCATCGTCACGATTTCCTTTTTCAGCCGCACCTTCAGCCGCTGAAAAGGCATGGCTGCGGCGGCCGAATATTTGACGTCGAGCTCGGCACAGCCGGGCAGCGCACGGATATGGGCGACGACCGTGGCGATGCCCTCCGCGCTCCCCGCGATCGTCCCGTTCACCCCCTCCCGCGCGAGCAGCAGCGTGCCCTTCACCCCCTGGGCCGCGCAAAGGTCCAGCAAGGGCGCGCGCAGCGCGGCAGGGTCGTCGAACGGCGCGAAACGATAGAGAGCGGCAACAGTGAAGGTCATCGGCGCGCGCCATAAACAAAAGCCGCCGTCATTGCGAGGAGAGCTTAACCGAACGGATCGTGCCGCGCGGTCGCGTAATGCGCCATCGCCATCGTCGTCCACTGCGCGTTGACGCGGATGCAGGTCGGAAAGACGCTGGCGTCGGTGACGATGACATTGGTCGTGCCGTGGACGCGGCAATCGGGATCGACCACGCCTGCGTCGGGATCGACGTTGATCGCATTGCCGCCGTGCGGGTGGCTGCTCGACAGCGTCACATCGTCCGATTCGCGGATCGCCGTTTCGAAGAAGCCGTCGATGTCCATGTTGGGGGTCAGTCGCTGCCCCTTGGTCAGCGCCGGATAGCATTCGATCGCCCCGGCGGCGAAATGCACCTTGGTCAGCGTCGCCATCGCGCGGCGCAGCAGCGGCAGGTCGGTATCGCGGTCGAGCTCGAATTTCAGCTTGCCGTCCTTGACCCGTCCGCGCCGGTCGGCGGGGAACAGGATGCCCGCCGAATGGACGCGGCCATAATTGCGCATCCGCTCGCTATGATCGGTAAACCAGCCGGGCATCAGCGACGCCATCGCCATCGGCGACTGGAAATGGCTTTCGAGCAGGAAGTCGCCGCAATCGACGTAGCTCGACATCTGGTCCTCGTCCCAGGCATTGCCCCCGACGCCTTGGGGCATCAGCGCGACGACAGGCGAGGCGATGTTGAGCGACACATTATGCCCGGTGCCGTCGATGTCGCTGCGGTCGAGCAGCTTCGACGAGGCGATGGTGCCCGCCGCGACGACGACACCGACCCGCGCGCGCACCGTGCGGCGGCTGCCGTCAGGCAGGATCAGCTTCACCCCCTCGGCCTCGCGCCGTCCGTCGATGCTCGTCTGCCAGACGATCCGGTCGACCTTCGTTTCCGGCAAGATGCGCGCGCCATGGTCGCGGCACGCGTCGGGCAGATAGGTCTGCGCCATGCCGAGCCGCCGACCATAGGCGCAGCCCGAATTGCAATAGCCGCAATAGGCGCACGCTTCCGGCGTGTGCGGCGGCCCAAAATTCTTCGCGAACCAGTCGGCGACCGCGCGCTGTTCCTTCGGGTCCGACGATCCCGCAGCATAGGCGTGCCAGCCGTTGATAAGATGGGGACCGTTATGCCGCCCGGCGCGCGCCTCGATCGTCCCGATATGCAGCCGGTCGCGGATCGCGTCGTAGCTCGCGTGAAAGGCGTCGGCGTCGATCGGCGCGCCGATGCTCGCCCATCGGGCCAGCACATCGACCGCATCGGGGTGCGTCCGTCCCGCCTCGTTGACGCGCAGGCAGATGCCGTTGTTGATCGTCGACGATCCGCCGACGCAGCGCCCCTGAAAGACGATGAAGTCGCGATTGGTCGAGGTTTGCAGCGCGCCATGTTTGTAAAGATGCGCCACCATGTCGAGTTCGTGGTGCGTGATGCGCGGCGAGGGATAGAAGGGCCCCGCCTCCACGATCAGCACCCTGTAGCCGCGCGCGGCGACATTGTGCGCGGCGACCGCGCCGCCCGCGCCCGATCCGACGACGACGACATCATATTCGTCGCCAAGCGTATCCGCATCCAATATATGCGCGGGATCGATCTCGCGCCCCTCGACGCGAGTGATCGCCATGTCGGCGGGGCCGCGCACGCGGAATTTGGGCAGCGTGAAACCGATCTGCTGGTGCACCGGATTGGCGGCGTTCGCCTGCTGGTCGCCTGCCTCGACCCCCGGCTGCCAATGCCCGTAATAGCAGGCGTAAACGATACCGCGCAGCCGGGCCATGTCCTGAAACAGGTCGATCTGACTGTTCTGCAGCCGGTTGCGGATGCGGTGGGCGCGCGTCTCGACATCGACCGCCGCGAACAGCGGGCCGAGCACCAGTTCGGTTGCGGTCAGCGACAGGCGAATTTCGTCAAGTTTGGTGCCGCCGACCTTCGCGAACAATTCGGTGATGTTCGCCACCACCTGATCGGCGGAGATGACCATCGGCGCGCCGTGGAACAGCGCCTCGGTCAGCGCTTTCAGAAATTTGAGTTGCCCGAAATTGAAAGGTGCTGACATCGCCCGTCCCCCGCTTCAGCTACTCCGGATCATCCGCCAAAACCCGGCGATGGCAAGCGCCGAATTGCCGCCGCATTAACCCTGCCGCACCCCTGTCAGCGCACGGCCACGGTCAGATGGGCAAGCTGGCGGATATCGGCGAGCCGCGTGCGCAGGTCCGCCGCGCTCATCGCCCCTTCGACCTCGACGATCGCGGCACAGGCATCGGGGCCGACGCGCCAGACGTGCAGGTCGGTCAGCCGGACGCCCGCGGCCGCGTCGATCCGGCTCCGCAGCGTGGCCGCAATCGTCGCGTCGGTGGTATCGAGCAGCACCTCGGCGGTGTCGCGCATCAGCGACCACGACCAGCGCGCGATCACCAGCGCGCCGACGATCCCCATCATCGGGTCCATCCACCCCAGCCCCAGATAGCGCCCGGCCAGCAGCGCCGCGATCGCCAGCACCGACGTCAGCGCATCGGCGAGCACATGGAAATAGGCCGACTTCAGATTATTGTCGGCGCCATGATGCGCATGATGGCCGTGCGCATGATCGTCGTGGGCGTGATGATGATCGTGATGATGATGCCCGCCCATCAGCAGCAGCGCGCTGACGATATTGACGACCAGCCCGATCACCGCGACGAGCGCGGCGGCCGAAAAATCGACCGCCACCGGATCGATCAGCCGCATCGTCGATTCGACCGCGATGCCCAGCGCGAAGATGCCGAGGATCAGCGCCGAGGCAAAGCCCGTCAGATCGCCGACCTTGCCCGTACCGAAGCTGAAGCGCGGGTCGTGCCGGTGCGTCCGCGCATAGCGATAGGCGATCGCCGCCAGCCCCAACGCCCCCGCATGCGTCGCCATGTGAAAGCCGTCGGCGAGCAACGCCATCGACCCGGTAAGATAACCGGCGACGATCTCGCCGACCATCATCACCGCGGTCAACAGCACCACCCACAGCGTGCGCCGAGCATTGGCGTCGTGCGACGCGCCCAGGAAATCGTGCCGGTGTTCGCCCTCACCCACGGTCGCGGCGGCTCCTATTCGCTGCAGCCATACTTCTGGAACAGCGCGTTGCGGATCGAACTGACCGCCGAATATTTGAGACTGGTCGTCCGGCCGTTCCAGTACGCGAGAACAGTGTTGCGCAGTTCGAGCGCGGTCACGCCTTCAGGCGGGCACAGATTGCTGTCGGCCATCTTCGTGTCGCCGTACAATTTGATCGCGTCGTGAACCGCCATGATGAAATAGTCGCACGCCGACACATCGGCGTCATCCTTGGACACGCACAGATCGTGGACCTCCTGCCCGGTCTTGAACACGCCGCTCGACGGCGTGCTGTCGGGCGCGGCGGCAGCCGGCCCTGCTAGTGCCAGTGCAGCGGACGCCAGCAAGGCAGAAACAACAGAATGACGCATGGCAATTTTCCCCCGAAAAAATCGCGACCCGCGGGCTACTTAACCCGCGGGTCGGGGGTTGCCAATCTCAGGCCGCGGCTTTTTTCGCCAGCCGGTATTTGTGCAGCAGCGGCTCGGTATAGCCCGACGGCTGCGTCACGCCTTCGAAGATCAGCGCCCGCGCCGCCTGATAGGCAATGCCCTCGGGCGTCAGCTTCTCATACAGCGGATCGCCCGCATTCTGGGCATCGACCTTCACCGCCATCCGCGCGAGCGCCGCATCGACTTGTTCGGCGGTGCAGACACCGTGGAGCAGCCAGTTGGCGAGCGCCTGGCTCGAAATGCGCAAGGTCGCGCGGTCTTCCATCAGGCCGACGTCGTCGATGTCAGGCACCTTCGAACAGCCGACGCCCTGGTCGATCCAGCGCACGACATAGCCCAATATGCCCTGGCAATTATTGTCGAGTTCGCGCGCGACCTCGGCCTCGGTCCAGTTGCGTCCGGTCGCGACCGGAATCGCCAGCAGCCGGTCGAGCGACGGCACGGCCTCGCCCGCAATGTCCTTCTGCCGCGCGAACACGTCGACCATATGATAATGCAGCGCATGCAGCGTCGCGGCGGTCGGCGACGGCACCCAAGCGGTGTTCGCGCCCGATTTCGGATGGCCGATCTTCGCGTCGAGCATGCCGCGCATCAGGTCGGGCATCGCCCACATGCCCTTGCCGATCTGCGCCTTACCCGAAAGCCCACAGGCCAGCCCGATGCGGACGTTGCGGTCCTCATAAGCGGCGATCCAGTCCGAGGTCTTCATCTCGCCCTTCGGGATCATCGGACCCGCACGCATGCTGGTGTGGATCTCGTCGCCGGTGCGGTCGAGGAAGCCGGTGTTGATGAAGACGATCCGGTCCTTCACCGCTGCGATGCAGGCGGCAAGGTTCGCGCTCGTGCGGCGCTCCTCGTCCATCACGCCGACCTTGATCGTGTGACGCGCGAGGCCGAGCATATCCTCGACCGCGTCGAACAGCCGGTCGGTGAAGCCGCACTCCTCGGGCCCATGCTGCTTGGGCTTGACGATATAGATGCTGCCCGCGCGGCTGTTGGTCCGGCTGCCGAGACCTTTCAGATCGTGCAGCGCGCACAGGCTGGTGATCACCGCATCGCAAAGCCCCTCGGGCGCTTCCGATCCATCGGGGAGACGGATCATCGGCGTCGTCATCAGGTGGCCGACATTGCGCACGAACATCACACTGCGCCCGTGCAGCGTGAAGGGCGTGCCATCGGGCGCGCTCCATTCGCGGTCGTCCGCCATGCGGCGCGTCATCGTCTTGCCGCCCTTGTCGAAGCTTTCGGTGAGGTCGCCGCGCATCAGGCCGAGCCAGTTGGTGTAGCCGAGCGTCTTGTCCTCGCCATCGACTGCCGCGACGCTGTCCTCAAGGTCGATGATCGTCGTGAGCGCGGCTTCCAGCACCACGTCGGCAATGCCGGCGGGGTCGCCGCTGCCGATCGGACTCTTCGAATCGATCACGAGTTCGATGTGCAGCCCGTTGTGGCGGAGCAGCAGCCCGCCCGGCCGGTGCCCCACCAGCTGCGACGGATCGGCCAGCACCGGATCGCCGCCCTGCCAGTCGGCCCAGCTTCCCGACGCCAGCGGCACGGCTTCGTCGAGAAACGCCTTCGCCCGCGCGATCACCGCCGCGCCGCGTTCGGGGTCGTAGCCGCCGGGCTTGGCCGGCGGCGCGTCGAGCGCGTCGGTGCCGTACAGCGCATCGTAAAGGCTGCCCCAGCGCGCATTGGCGGCGTTCAATGCGAAGCGCGCATTGAGCGCCGGCACGACGAGCTGCGGCCCCGCCATCGTCGCGATTTCGGGATCGACATTGACGGTGCCGACCGCAAACGGCGCGGGTTCGGGGACGAGATAGCCGATTTCGCGCAGAAAATCCTGATAGGCTGCGGCGCCATGCGCCTGCCCCTCGCGAGCCCGATGCCAGGCGTCGATCTGTGCCTGTAAATCCTCGCGCTTCGCGAGCAGCGCGGCATTTTCGGGCGCGAAGGTGCCGAGCAACGCCGCGAAATCCGACCAGAATTTGGCGGTATCGACGCCGGTTCCCGGAATCGCCTTTTCCTCGAGGAAGGAGACGAGACGCGAATCGACGGACAGGCCGCTGCGGTCGAGGAAATCAGTCATTCAAGCACCCTTTGGTCAGCGCGATTGCGCGGATGGACCCGGGGAGGAAAGGGCCGCCGCCCTATGGCGCGATTGGGGCGCGATGGCAACCGCCCTTCGCGCCCCAATCGCGCCATAGGGCCGCGTCAGGCAGCGCCCATCGCGGGCAGCGGCGGCAATTCGCCGAGCGCCACACGCACAAGGTTCCGTCCCCCGGCCTTGGCGCTGTAAAGCGCGGCGTCGGCGCGGTGGAGCAGGTCATGCAGCGTGTCGCCGCGCCCCGCCTGCGCGACGCCGAACGACGCGGTGAAACAGCGATCGACGCCGAGCACCGGAAGCCGCTGCGCCGCAAAGCGGCCGCGCACCGTTTCGGCATAGAGCCGCCCGTCGGACAGCAGCGCATCGGGCAGCAGCACCGCAAATTCTTCGCCGCCGACGCGTCCGACGATCGCCCCCTCGGGCGCCGCGTCCTGCAACAGCGCGGCAAAATGCGCGATCACGCCGTCGCCCGCCGCATGGCCGTAACTGTCGTTGATCTGCTTGAAATGATCGAGGTCGGCGGCGACCAGAACGCCGCGTGTACCGCCCGCCAGCGCCGATTCCCCATGTAGTTCGAAGCCGCGCCGGTTGAGCGCGCTCGACAGCGGGTCGGTTTCGGACCGCGCGGTCATCTCGGCGGTCGCATCGCGGATCATCACGAGCAGCAGCACCATTGCCACCGCGACCAGCGTCACCGCGCCCATCGTCTGCGAAATCGCGGCATAGGTTGTCGCCATATAGGCCTGCGGCGCCGCGGCGGTTCCAACCAGCATACCGATCACGGGTTTCACCAGATACAGCAGCGCCGCGACGAACTGCATCCCCATCAGCAGCAGGTCGAGCGCTTGGCGCCGCCCCGACCGCAAGATGACGACCCCGGCCAGCCCCTGCATCAGGCAATAGGAAAATTGATAGATCATGCCGCGCGCGGGCGACCCGTAAGGCAGCGAAAAGGCAAGGGGTGCCAACAGCAGCGCACTCGCCCAGATCGCGATCATCGCGCCGCGCGGCGTCGGCACGCGATAGTGGCGCGAGATGCCGATGAGGCAGAAGCTGAGCGCGAGCAGGAATACGACAAAGATGCTGACCGCCACCGGCGTCGGATCGGTCTGGAAGGGCAGCAGGAATTCCAGCGCGACATCGACGATGCCCAGCGCATAGCCCGCCGCCATGAAGGCGGCGCCGCGCGCCATCCGGTTGGTCGCCGCGATCACGCCGAATGCCACCGCGAAAATCCCGGCGATGCACATGTTGATGACGAGGACGAAGGCGGCTGTCATGGACCCACTCGTTGGCGCGATGCCAAGGCCCTATGCCCAGGCAGACGAAGTTTCGGTTAACGCGTTGCGATTCGGACGCTTTCGCGCGCGACATCGCTTGCCTCGTCCAGCGATGTCAGTGATTTACCGTATCGCGTGAAAGATTGTTTCGCGCCGGGGGTGCCAAAGCCGGGCGCGGGCGGCTATAGGCTGCGCATGACCATCCTGAAGCCAAGCGAAACCGCCACGCTGGAGCGTGCGGCCGATGCGCCGATGCTGGCGCAGGTCGAACGCTGGGCCGCGGTCAACAGCGGCACCGGCAATCTTGCCGGGCTCAAGACCGTCGCCGGCCTGCTCGCCGACGCCTTTTCGGCGCTCCCCGGCACCGTGCGCCTCGTCGCGCCCGACCCCGTCGAAAGCGTCGATGCCACAGGCCGCGTCCAGACGATCGAGCGCGGCGCGCATCTCCACCTCCGCGTACGCCCCGAGGCGCCGGTCCAACTGCTGCTGACCGGTCATATGGACACGGTATTTGCCGCCGATCATCCTTTCCAGTCGCTCAAATGGCTGGAACCGGGCGTGCTCAACGGCCCCGGCACCGCCGACATGAAGGGCGGCATCGCCGTCATCCTTGCCGCGCTGTCGGCGCTCGAGGCGTCGCCGCTGGCCGAGCGTGTCGGCTATGACGTGATGATCAACAGCGACGAGGAAACGGGCAGCCACGCCTCCGCCGCGCTGATCGCCGAACTGGCGCGCGGCAAGACCGCGGCGCTCACCTACGAACCCGCGCTGCCCGACGGCACGCTCGCCGGCGCGCGGCCGGGCAGTGGCAATTTCTCGGTGCTGATCCACGGCCGCTCGGCGCACGCCGGACGCAACCCGGAGGACGGCCGCAACGCGCTCGTCGCCGCCGCCGACCTCGCGCTCCGCCTCAATGCGCTGAAATCTCCCGACCTCAAGGTCAATCCGGCGAAGATCGACGGGGGCGGCCCCAATAATGTCGTCCCTGATCAGGCGATCCTGCGCGTCAACATGCGGCCGATGACCCCCGACGCGATGGCCGCCGCCGAAGCCGCGCTGCGCGACGCCATCGCCGCGATCCAGCGCGACCACGACGTCCATTGCCACCTCTACGGCGGCTTCAACCGTCCGCCCAAGCCGCTCGATGCCGCGGCAACGCGCCTCTTCGAGCTGGTCCGCGACTGCGGCGCTGCGCTGGGCCTGTCGATCGGCTGGAACGCGACCGGCGGCGTGTGCGACGGCAACAATATCGCCGCCTGCGGCATTCCCGTCGTCGACACGATGGGCCCGCGCGGCGGCGCCATCCATTCGTCGGACGAATTTCTGATCGTCGACAGCCTCGCCGAACGCGCGCAGCTGTCGGCACTGACCCTAATGAAAATAGCGGAACGGGGGACTGTGTGAGCTATGTGATCCGCTCGGCGAAACCGAGCGACCTGCAAAGCATCTACGAAATGGCGAAACTGACGGGGGGCGGCTTCACCAATCTGCCGCCCGACCGCAAGGCGCTGCGCGCCAAGCTCGATCGCGCCGAGGCCAGCTTCGCCAGCGACCGCGAATATCCCTCCGACGAGCTTTATCTGATGATGCTCGAGGACACCGAGACGGGCGAGGTGCGCGGCACCTGCCAGATTTTCGGCCAGGTCGGCCAGCGCTGGCCCTTCTACAGCTATCGCATAGGCACCGACAGCAAGCACAGCGAGCAATTGGGGCGGACCTTCCACGCGCAGGTGCTCATGCTCAGCAACGATCTCAACGGGTCGAGCGAGGTCGGCGGCCTGTTCCTCCATCCCGCGGCGCGCGCCGGCGGGCTCGGACTGTTGCTCGCACGCTCGCGCTATCTGTTCATCGCGCGGCACCGCGCGCGCTTCGGCGACCGCATCCTCGCCGAGCTGCGCGGGGTGATCGACGAAGCGGGCGGATCGCCCTTCTGGGACGGCGTCGCCGGCAAATTCTTCGGCATGAGCTTTCAGGAAGCCGACCAGTTCAATGCCGTCCACGGCAACCAGTTCATCGCCGACCTGATGCCCAAGCATCCGGTCTATATCGCAATGCTGCCCGAAACCGCGCGCAGCGTGATCGGCGTGCCCCACCCCACCGGCCGCGCCGCGATGCGGATGCTGGAGAATGAGGGCTTCGCTTTTGAAAATTACATCGACATTTTCGACGGCGGCCCGACGATGACGGCGCGTACCGATCAGGTATCGAGCATTCGCGACGCGCAGCATGTCGAGGTGACGCGGGTCGCCGATGGACTGGACGATGGCGCGGACGCGCTGATCGCGACCGGCCGCCTTGCCGATTTCCGCTGCTGCTTCGGCAAGGTCGGCGCGGGCGGCAGCATCGATGCCGAGACGGCGCGGCTGCTGCAGATCGGCACCGGCGATACCATCAGTTGGATCGGGCGCTGAGCCATGATCACCGAAATCAACTTCGACGGCATCATCGGCCCGACGCATAATTATGCTGGCCTCAGCCGCGGCAACATGGCTTCCGCCAGCAATGCCGGCGACGTGTCGCAACCGCGCGCCGCGGCGCTGCAGGGCATCGACAAGATGCGCCACAACCTCGCGCTCGGGCTGCCGCAGGGCTTTTTCGCGCCGCTCGACCGTCCCGATGCGGCGTGGCTCGCGGCGCTTGCGACCGATCTCGACAGCGCCGAGGCGCATCTGCGCGCGCAGGCATGGTCGGCTTCGTCGATGTGGGCCGCCAATGCCGCCACCGTCTCGCCCGCGCCCGACAGCGGCGACGGCAAATGCCATCTCACCGTCGCCAACCTTGTCACCATGCCGCACCGCAGCCATGAATGGCAGGGCACGCTCGCCCAGCTCCGGCTCGCCTTTGCGCATCCCGCCTTTGCGGTGCATGGCCCGGTCCCCGCGCCGTTCGGCGATGAGGGCGCCGCCAATCACATGCGGCTGTGCGCCGGCCATGGCCAGCCGGGGGTCGAGATTTTCGTCTATGGCGTCGGCGGCGGGCGCTTCCCGGCGCGCCAGCATCTCGACGCCTCGAAAGCGATCGCGCGCCACCACCGGCTCGATCCCGACCGGACGCTGTTCATCCGGCAATCGGACACCGCGATCCAGGGCGGCGCCTTTCACAACGACGTCGTTGCGGTCGCCAACGAGCGCGTGCTGTTCACGCACGAAACCGCTTTCGAGGACCGCACGGCGGCGCATGCGCAGATCCGCGCGGCCTTTCCCGAGGTCGAGATCGTCGAAGTCCCGGCGAGCGCAGTCAGCCTGCCCGATGCGATCAAATCCTATCTGTTCAACGCGCAGCTCGTCAGCCTGCCGGACGACGGCGGCATGGGGCTGATCCTCCCCACCGAAGCGCGCGAAACGCCGAGCGTGTGGACCTGGCTCGAGGCGCATGTCGCGGGCAACGGTCCGATCCGGCGGCTGTTTCCGGTCGACGTGCGCCAGTCGATGGCCAATGGCGGTGGTCCCGCCTGCCTGCGCCTGCGCGTCGTCGCCGATCCGGCGACCGTCGATCCGCGGTTCATGGCCGGCGAAGCCACGCTCGACCGGATCGCCGCCGTCGTCGCGGCGCACTGGCCCGAAGCGATCGCGCCCGGCGACCTCGCTTCGCCCGCGCTCACCGCCGATGTCCGCCGCGCCCGCGCGCAGTTGCTCGCGGCGCTCGACCTTACCGAACTCGGGTAGAGAGCCTCCACGCCCCTTGCCAAGCCTGCCGCATGGCGCAACAAAGGGGCGACAGAAAATTTCAAAGGACATCGCCATGCGCCGTCGCACGCTTCTCGCTGCCGCCCCCGCCGTCGCCCTGTTGCCGACCGCCGGGCTTGCCCAGTCCGCGAAGCCGGCGCCCAAAGGCGATCCGGCGCTGCCGCCCGCGTGGGACAAGGACAGCGAACGCTTCCTGCGACCCGACGTGCATGCCGGCGACCGGCCGGTTGGTGCGAGCTTTGCCTCGCGTACCGCCGCTTACGGCCTCAGCGGCGCGGTCGGCACCGCGCATCCGCTCGCGACGCAGGCGGGGATCGACATGCTGAAACGCGGCGGGTCGGCGGTCGACGCCGCGATCGCGACCAACGCCTGCCTCGGCTTGCTCGAACCCACCGCCAACGGCATCGGCGGCGACGCCTATGCGATGATCTGGGATCCGAAGGCAAAGAAGGTCGTCGGGCTGGCGGGGTCGGGCCAAAGCCCCCGCGCGCTTGACCTCGCCACCGTGCGGTCGCGCGCAAAGGGCGGCGCGATCCCCGCCTATGGCGCGATCGCGGTGTCGGTGCCGGGGACGGTCGACGCCTGGTGGACGATGCACCAGCGCTACGGCAAGCTGCCGTGGAAGGAGCTTTTCGAACCGGTCATCGCCCATGCCGAGGCGGGCGCCCCGGTCCCCGACATGATCGCTTATTATATCCGCCGCAGCCTCGCCGGTTTTCGCCAGCCCGGGCGCGGGATCGAAGAGGTCGACAATGCGCTGCGCACCTATGGCATGGCCGACGGCAAGGGGCCGCAAGCGGGACAGGTGTTCCGCAACCCGGACCTTGCGCGCACCTTCCGCCTGATCGCCGAGGGCGGCCGCGACGTCTTTTACGATGGCGAGATTGCGCGGACGATCGACGCCTATTTCCGGCGCATCGGGGGCTGGCTGCGCCGCGAGGATCTGGCCGCGCATCGCTCCGAATGGATCGAGCCGCACCGCACATCCTACCGCGGCACCGACGTCTATGCGCTCGGCGCCAACACGCAGGGCATCGCGACGCTGCAGATGCTCAACATCCTCGAAAATTTCGACCTGAAGGGCGCGGGGTTCCAGTCGGCGCTGTCGATCCACCTCCAGGCCGAGGCAAAGCGCCTCGCCTATGAAGATCGCGCGCGCTATTATGCCGATCCGCATTTTTCGAACGTGCCGGTCGAATGGCTGATCTCGAAGGATTATGCCGCCGAGCGCGCCCGGCTGATCCGCCCCGACCGCATCCTGACCCCGGTCCATCCGGGGCAGGCGCCGAGCCACGGCGATACCACCTATTTCAGCGTCGCCGACAAGGACGGGATGATGGTGTCGATGATCCAGTCGAACTTCCGCGGCATGGGATCGGGTCTCGTCGCCGACGGCCTCGGTTTCATGTTCCAGGATCGCGGGCAATTGTTCAGCCTGCAGGATGGCCACCCGAATATCTACGCCCCCGGCAAGCGCCCGTTCCAGACGATCATCCCCGGTTTCGCCGCGCATGGCGACACGCCGTGGATGAGCTTCGGGGTGATGGGCGGCGACATGCAGCCGCAGGGGCAGACGCAGATCATGGTCAACCGCATCGATTACGGCCTCGAAATCCAGGCCGCCGGCGATTCGCCGCGCTGGCACCATGAAGGATCGTCGCAATCGATGGGTGAGGATGCGCCGGGGCTCGGCCCCAAGGGACTTCTGCGGCTCGAAAGCGGCGTCCCCGCCGCGACGCGGGCCCAGCTTGCGGCGCTCGGCTGGACGATCGGCGATCCCGATGGCGGCTTCGGCCGCTACCAGTGCGTCGAACATCGCATGGACGGCGACACACGCGTCTATGCCGCGGCGAGCGAGATGCGCGCCGACGGCTGCGCGCTCGCCTACTGACCGCCCGGCACGGCCGGACCGCTCAGCGGTCGGCCCGAAAGGGGGCGACGATCGCGTCGGTGACGCGCAGCGGACGGCCGCTCGCCTTGTCGAGCAAGGCCCACACGGTGCGCGCGCGCACATGCACCGTGCCGTCCGCGCCGGTGAATTCCATGAAACGGTCGAACTTCGCGCCCTGCGGCTTGTCGGCGACCCAGGTCCGCGCGTTCACCGTCTCGCCGGGACCGAGCGCGCGCAGATAGTCGATCTCGTGCCGCACCACGACCCAGATATAGGCGTCCTTGTGGCTCTGCGGCGCCGCGGCGTCCCAATGCCCCGTCGCAACCTGCTGGATCCACTGGACCCAGACCGCATTGTTGACATGGCCCAGCTCGTCGATGGCGTCGGGCGTGGCGGTAAGGGAGAGCGCGAATTCTTTCATGCAGTCACCGAAAATAAAACAGCTAGCACACGTTTCACGTCGAACGCAGTCAACGCGGAACGCAAAAGGCCTTCACAGTCGCCCGCCCATATATCACTCCCGGCGTGCTCGCCGGAGGTGCAACTTGTCGGCGCACTGCATCTCTCGCCTTTTGACAGGCCGCACCGGTTCTATATTCCATACGCGTCATCGCGTTGCCATGGGAAATGACAAGCGTGTGAGGACCCGTACCGAGCTTTTCTTGGGCGTTAACTTGCCCCACCGTTTGAAGCGCAATCGAAATTGCCATCAGAGAGCGGATGTAACTCACGCCAGCTCCACCGTCGTGACCATATAGCCCGCATCGCGCAGCGCCGAGACAAGGCTGTCGAGATGCTCCTTGTCGCGCGCCTCGCATTCGATGTCGGTGATCAACCCCTTGGCGGGCAGCGTCGTGAAGATGCGCTGGTGATAGATTTCGATGATGTTCACCTGTTTTTCGTTGAACACCTCCATCACCTTGAACAGTGCGCCGGGGCGGTCCTGCAACCGGATGCGCAGCCGCGCGATGCGGCCCGATCGCGCAAGGTCGCGCAGCAGCACGTTCGCGAGCAGGCGCGTGTCGATATTGCCGCCGGTCAGCACCAGGCCGACCTTGCGCCCGGCGAATTCCTCTGGATGCGCGAGCATAGCGGCGAGGCCCGCCGCGCCCGCACCCTCCACCACCGTCTTCTCGATCTGGAGCAGCAGGCTGACCGCGCGTTCCAGATGGCGTTCGGCGACGAGCACGATATCGTCGTTGAGTTCGGCGACCAGCTTGCGCGTATAGCTTCCCGGTTCCTTGACCGCGATGCCCTCGGCCAGCGTATCGCCCTCGCACGCCATGTCGACGCCGTTCAGCTCGGCATACATCGACGGGTAAAGTTCGGCCTGCACGCCGACGAGGCGCATGTCATTCTTGATCCCGCGCGCCGCGGTGCCCATGCCGGCGAGCAGACCGCCGCCGCCGATCGGCACGATCAGCGTATCGAGTTCGGGCACATCCTCGAGCATTTCGAGCGCGACCGTCCCCTGCCCCGCGGCGACGTGCGGATGGTCGAACGGATGGACGAAGGTCAGCCCGCGTTCCGCCTCCAGCTCGCGTGCATGGGCGTAGGCATCGTCGAATTTTTCGCCGAACAACACGATCTGCGCGCCGTGGCTCGCGGTCTGCGACACTTTCACCTGCGGCGTCGTGCTCGGCATGACGATGGTCACGGGCACGCCGAGCCGCTTGCCATGATAGGCAAGGCCCTGCGCATGATTGCCCGCCGACGCCGCGATCACGCCCCGCGCTTTCGCTTCGTCGCTGAGCAGCAGCAGGGCGTTCAGCGCGCCGCGTTCCTTGTAGGCCGCGGTGAACTGCAGATTTTCGAATTTCAGCCACACCTCGGCGCCGACCAGTTCGGACAGCGTCTGCGACTTCAGCGTCGGGGTGCGGACAACCGCGCCCTCAATTCGTCCCGCAGCCGCCCGCACATCGTCGAGGTTTATCGCCGGAAAATCGGCGGCGGCGGTCAGGATGGATTGATCGGTCATAGCGGCAAGCCCCCTACCCTATCTGGCGCCGCGCGCAAACCATGGTTATGGACCGCGGCATGAGCGAAGAAAAATTGCGCATCGCCTTCATCGGCACCGGCATCATGGGCGGTCCGATGGCCGGCCATCTCGTCAAGGCCGGTCATGCCGTCACCGTCTATAACCGCACCCGCGCCAAGGCCGACGCCTGGGCGGCGGATTATGGCGGCCAGGCAGCGGACAGCCCCGCCGCCGCCGCCGCGGGCGCCGATGCGGTGTTCGCCTGCGTCGGCAACGACGACGATCTCGCGGCGGTGACGCTCGGCGACGACGGGGCCTTCGGCGCGATGAAGTCCGGCGCGGTCTTCGTCGATCACACGACCGTCTCCGCCCGAATCGCCCGGCGCCTGGCCGAAGAGGCCGATGCGCGCGGCCTGCTGTGCGTCGATGCGCCGGTTTCGGGCGGTCAGGCGGGCGCGCAGAATGGGGCGCTGTCGATCATGTGCGGCGCCAGCGACGCCGCCTTCGCCGCCGCCGAGCCCCTGATGCGCGCCTATGCCGCGCGCATCGTCCATATCGGCGGGCCGGGCGCGGGCCAGACGACCAAGATGGTCAACCAGATCGCGATCGCCGGGGTGCTTCAGGGCCTCTCCGAAGCGCTGCGCTTCGCCCAGGCGTCGGACCTCGACACCGACAAGGTGTTCGAAGCTGTCTCGGGCGGCGCCGCGGCAAGCTGGCAGATGCTTAACCGCTGGGGCACGATGGCGAAGGACGAATATGATTTCGGCTTTGCGGTCGACTGGATGCGCAAGGATCTGGGCCTCGCGCTCGACGAAGCCCGCGTCAACGGCGCGACGCTTCCCGTCGCGGCGCTGGTCGATCAATTTTATGCCGAGGTGCAGGGTGCGGGCGGCGGCCGCCTCGACACGAGCTCACTCGTGACGAGGTTGCCGAAATGAAGCGCCTCGCCCTAACCCTCGTCGCCCTCCTGCTCGCTGCGCCTGCGCAGGCCGATACGCTCGTCGACAATGTCAACGGCATCACGCTCGACAAGGACGGCAAGGTCGTGCGCTTCACCGGCATGGTGATCGGCACCGACGGCAAGGTGAAGCAGCTCCTCGACCGCAAGGACAAGCGCCCCGAACGCCCCGATTTCAAGGAAGACGGCAAGGGCCGGACGCTGATCCCGGGCATGATCGACGCGCATGGGCATCTGATGGGCCTGGGCCTGTCGCTGATGCTGCTCGACCTTTCGGAGACGCGCTCGCTGGCCGAGGCGCAGGCGGCGATCAAGAAATATGCCGACGAAAACCCGGAGCTGCCGTGGATCATCGGGCGCGGGTGGAATCAGGAAAAATGGGGATTGGGCCGCTTCCCGACCGCCGCCGATCTCGACGCGGTCGTCCCCGACCGCCCGGTCTGGCTCGAACGCGTCGACGGCCATGCCGGATGGGCCAACAGCGCTGCGATGACGGCAGCAAAGATCACCGCCGCGACCAAGGCGCCCGAGGGCGGCCGGATCGAGATGGTGGACGGCAAGCCCGCCGGCGTCTTCGTCGATGCCGCGGTCGCGCTGATCGACAGCGCCAAGCCCAAGCCGCTGGCGCGCGATCTCGACCGCGCCTTCCTCGCCGCGCAGCAGCAATTGCTCGCCCAGGGGATCACCGCGATCGCCGACATGGGCACGACGATCCAGGAATGGCAGGCCTATCGCCGCGCCGGCGACAAGCACCAGCTCGCGATCCGTATCCTCAGCTACGGCGGCGACATTGACAATATGGCGTTGATCGCGGGTCCGGGGCCGACCCCGTGGCTCTATGACGACAAGCTGCGCATGGTGGGGGTGAAGCTCTATCTCGACGGCGCGCTCGGGTCGCGCGGCGCGTGGCTCAAGGCGCCCTATGCCGACGCGCCGGGCCAGAAGGGCCTGCCGCTGCTGACCCCGGCGCAATTGCGCAACAAGATGGTCCGCGCCTCGATGGACAAGTTTCAGGTCGCGATCCACGCCATCGGCGATGCCGCCAATGCCGAGGCGCTCGACGCAATCACCGATCTCACTGCCGATCTGCCCGGCGAACGGCGCTGGCGGATCGAACATGCGCAGATCGTCGATCCCTCCGACATCCCGCGTTTCGCCAAGCTCGGCGTCATCGCGTCGATGCAGCCGATCCACCAGCCGTCGGACCGGCTGATGGCCGAGGCGCGGCTCGGGCCTGAACGGCTGAAGGGCGCCTATGCGTGGCGCAGCATGGAAAATGCCGGCGTCCGCCTCGCTTTCGGGTCGGACGTGCCGGTCGAAAGCGCCAACCCCTTCCCCGGCATCGCCGCCGCCATCTCGCGCACCGACGCGCAGGGTCAGCCGTTCGGCGGCTGGCATCCCGAAGAGGCGGTTTCGCGCGAGACCGCGCTCGACGGCTTCACGCGCAGCGCCGCCTATGCCGCCTTCGCCGAGGACCGGCTCGGCACGCTGATGCCGGGGATGCGCGCCGACTTCCTGATCGTCGACACCGACCTGCTGCTCGCCAGCCCCGAGGACATCCGCAAGATGATGCCGCTCGAAACCTGGATCGGCGGTTACCGCTATTACAAGAAGGGCGGCTGATGGACCGGCGGCGCCTGCTCGGCGCGCTCGCCGCGGCGCCCGCCGCGCTGGCGCTGGGCGCAACGACGAAGGAGCCGAAGCGCAAGGACCCGCCGCAGCCGCGCGCGTCGAAACGGCGCAAGGGCGTCAAATCGCCGGACAAGCATGTCGATGTCGCGATCGTCGGCGCGGGCGCTCTCGGGGCATGGACCGCGTGGCATCTCGTCCGTCAGGGCCTCGATGTCCGGCTGTTCGATGCCTATGGCGCCGGGAACGGCCGCGCCGCCTCGAACCTCCCGACCATGCTGTGCGATCCCGCACAGGGGGGCGACGCGCTCTACGCCGATCTCGCGCACGACAGCCTGCCTCTGTGGCAGCGCCTGTCCGACAGCGCCAGCCTGCCGATCGTGACGCCGTGCGCCGCGGTCACCACACTGCTGCCGACCGACGGCGCCGACGAGCCGCCGGGCACCGACCGCACGACCGGGCACAAGCTGCGCAGCCGCTTCGGCGCGATCGGCTGGCGCGACGAGGAAGCGGCTCTCGTCGCCGATAAGGCCGCGCTTCTCGCCGGCCGCCGCGCCATTCTCGAAACCATCCTCGACGCGCAGGTCGATGCCGAAAACGTCGTCATGCCCGCGCCGCTGTTCGATAAGAAGCGCGACCTCTATATCCTGCCCGACGGCGGCACCGCCCGCAGCATCGTCTATGCGACCGGCGCGTGGCTGACCGAGCTTTTTCCACAGATATTGACGCCCGCACGGCTGTCGGCGGTGCGCTACCAGCTTTTTCACGTCGGCCCCGGTCAGGGCGATGTCCAGTATCGCCCGCCCGCGATGCCCGCGCTGGTCGACCGCGCTTACGGCTTCACCCTGCTCCCCGACATCGAGGGGCGCGGGGTGCGCGTGTGGAAAAACGCCCCCGATGCAACGGTCGATCCCGACAGCTTCGACCGCCGCGTCGACGATGCCGCGCTGGCCGCGGTGCGCCAGTGGCTCGCGGGCCGCGTCCCGCATCTGGCCGAGGCTCCGGTCGTCGCGAGCGCCGCCGCGCACGACTGCCGCACGATCAGCGGCGAATTGCTGCTCGACCGCCTGCCCGGCCACGCACGCGCCTGGCTCGCCGGCGGCGCGACGGGGCGTGCCTTCGCGCTCGCCCCAGCCATCGGCGCGCGTATCGCGGCGCACATCGCCGACCCCGCGCGCGCGATCGAACCGCGCTGGGCGCTCGCCCGCCTGACTGGAGCGACCACGACATGAAGCTGACCGACTGCCACAATATCGACGACTTCCGCGCGCTGGCGAAGCGGCGGCTGCCCTGGCCGGTGTTCGACTATATCGACGGCGCCGCGGATGACGAGGTGACGCGTCGCCGCAACCGCGCCGCCTTCGACCGGTGCGACCTCATCCCGCGCGTGCTGGCCGGCGTCGAATCGATCGACATGAAAACGACGCTCTTCGGCCGCGAGATCGCGATGCCGCTCTTCCTGTCACCCACCGCGCTCCAGCGCCTGTTCCACTGGCAGGGCGAGCGGGCGGTGCTGCGCGCTGCCGCCGATGCGGGGACCGTCGCCGGCATATCGAGCCTCGCGACGATCGGCCTCGCCGAAGCGGGCGCGCTGACCGACGGCCCCAAGCTGTTCCAGCTCTATGTCCATAAGGATGAGGGGCTCAACCATGCGATGCTCGAGGCCGCGCGCGCGGCAAAATTCGACGCCGTTGCGCTCACCGTCGACACGATCGTCGGCGGCAACCGCGAACGCTGCCTGCGCTCGGGCTTTACCTCGCCGCCGCGCTTCACCGCGTCGAACATGCTGAGCTATGCGATCAAGCCCGGCTGGGGCCTCAACTATGTCTTGCGCGAAAAATTCAGCCTGCCCAACCTTGCGACCCACGTGTCCGAAGGGTCGAGCGTGCCGAAATCGGTCGCCGAATATTTCACCACCATGCTCGACCAGAGCCTCGACTGGAAACGCGCCGAGGCAATCCGCAAGGCGTGGGACGGCCCCTTCTGCCTGAAGGGCATCGTCGCGGTCGAGGATGCGCGGCGCGCCGCCGACATCGGCGCCACCGCGATCATGGTGTCGAACCATGGCGGGCGCCAGCTCGACGGCAGCATCGCGCCCTTCGACGCGCTGGCGGCGATCGTCGATGCGGTCGGCGACCGGGTGGAGGTCATCTGCGACGGCGGCATCACCCGCGGGACGCATGTGCTCAAGGCGCTGTCGGTCGGGGCGAAAGCCTGCTCGGGCGGCCGGCTCTATCTCTATGCACTCGCCGCGGCGGGCGAAGCGGGGGTGGCGCGCGCGGTCGCGCTGCTCCGCGCCGAAATGGAGCGCGGCATGAAACTGATGGGCGCGAAAAGTCTCGCCGACCTTGGGCGCGGCAATCTGCGCTGGCATTCCGAATAGCTGAAGAAGGAGGGGGCGGCCTCCCCCCGAAGGCCGCCCCTGCCCGGCGTCAGAAAGACGCGCCGAGCGAAAAGACCACCGCGCCGTCGGCGCCGATCGCTTCCTTGTACCCGCCGGCCTTGGGCTCGTCGGTGTTCACATAGCTGACGCCGAAGGTCAGCATCTTGTACGAAGCGGTGGCACCGACCGACCAGTCGAACACCTTGCCGTCGAAACCGCCGGGGAAGGCGTCGCTCCACGCTTGACCCGCATGCGCGTTCAGCGCCAAGGGCGTGCCCGGAATGTCGGCGGCGAGTTCGCCGTGCAGATAGAAGGCCGACGATTTGGCACCTGGCGCGCGGCTCGGGTCCTGCAGATTGCCGAGCGCGGACTGCTTCCACGCATAGTTGACGCCGACCTTCGCATTCACCGGCCCGACATCGGTCGACAGATTCAGATAGGGTTCGAAAAAGTCGGCGCCCGACCCGCCATGCTGCGGATAGAGATAGTAAAGCAGGCCGCCGTCGACCGTCACGCCGCCGACATCCTTGCTGTAACCCGCGAACAGGTCGACCTCGGTGTTACCGGCGAAGCTGACGCTCGACGCCCAGGTGCCGGCGTAAAAGCCGCTTTCGTGAGTCACGGTGATGCCGCCCTGGATCGCCGGGTCTTCGCTGCTCTGGGTGAAGCCGCGGAAGCGATAGTCGGATACCAGCGTCACGCTGCCCGAAATGGTGATCGGATCGGAGGGCGCTTCGTCCTGGGCGAATGCGGTGGCGGGAAGCGCGGAAGCCGCAAGGGCAAGGCCCAGGCACGCGCGGGAGAGAGTCTTCATGGGTTGATCCCCTTAACAAGGTAAAATGGATCGTCCCTGCCTGCCGCAAGACAGCCGAAGTCTTTGCTCCGGTCGGCCGTACGTGGCGCCTCTCTCCGACAATTTGCTGCGGCGCACAAACAAAAAAGCCGCATCCGGCACGATAAGGCACGGATTGCGACTTTTATGCAACAGGTCGTTGCGCATATCCGGTTTCAACGGAAACAATATTACGCAAACGGGCGCCAACCCGCGGTCGGCGCCCGTGCTTTACCGTCGGCCCGATCGGGCCGCGCTGTCAGAAGGCGACGCCGACCTTGAAGACGACGGTCGGGTCATACAGCGTGTCGACTGCCTTGATCCCGGTCTTCTTGATGTCGGTATCGACATAGTGAACGCCCAGATTGAAGATGCCCGCGGTCAGCGTGGCGCCGACCGTCCAGTCGAGATAATCGCCGCCGGGCGCTCCCGCGCTCAGCGAACCGCTCGTGTACCCGAGCGACGCATCGACCGTCACCGGCGTATTCGGAATCCCCGACGACAGGCCCATGTTCAGATAGATATTGTCATCGCTGCCGAGCGACTTCTGGCTCGGCGCATACGCGACGGTGGCCGTCGCCGACACGGGTCCGATGTCGTGCGACAGCTTGCCGATGATCTCGACATAGTCGACCGGGCCGAAGGCATCCTTGCCGTCGGGATACCAATAATAGGTCGCGCCGATATCGACCGAGGTGCCGGGGGCGACTTCGCCCGACCAGCCAGCGTAGAGATCGACCTCGACCTTGCCAAATTCGTCGGTCTTCGGCAGGCCCGATCCCCAGACGCCGGCATAAAGCCCGCTCTCGTGGCTCAACGTGATCGTCGGCTGCACCTCGACCTTTTCGTTCGACAGCGAAATGCCGCGGAAACGATAGTCGGACACCAGGTCGACCCCGCCCGATACGGTGATCGGACCGCTCGGCGCGTCGGTCGCGTCCTGCGCCATGGCCGGCGTCGCCATCGCCGATGTCGCGAGCAGCATGCCGAAGCACGCCTTGGTAAGAAATTTCATTGGGTGAGCCCCCTCTCATCGATATTGAACCGAAACCGTCCATCCTGCGGTTCCCGCCCGATCCTCTCCCGATGCTCTTGTGGCCGGCGCGTGGTCAGGAACGCGCGGAAAATTGCGCAACATGCGGCAGCGCACAATTGAAAACTGCACAAATGTTACATTCGCCGCCACACTGTGTCTTTCCCGCCACAAGCGCGACCGCGGCCCACAGGCTTTGCCAAGCCGCGCGCGCGCGGCTAAAGGAGGCGCATCCCAGCCTCTCCTCACCGGACCCGTTTCATGAGCGATCACAATCCCGGCCTGCGCCCCTGGCGCGACATTGCGCGGCGCGACTGCCGTCAGATCATGGTCGGCAACGTCCCCGTCGGCGGCGGCGCGCCGATCACCGTGCAGACGATGACCAACACGCCGACGAGCGATCCCGTCGCGACCATCGACCAGATCCGCCGCTGCGAGGATGCGGGCGCCGACCTGATCCGCGTCTCCTGTCCCGATACCGACAGCACCGCGGCGCTCGGCAAGATCGTCCGCGCCGCGCGCATTCCGATCATCGCCGACATCCATTTCCACTATAAGCGCGCGCTCGAAGCCGCCGACGCCGGCGCCGCCTGCCTGCGCATCAATCCCGGCAACATCGGCTCGTCGGAGCGCGTCGGCGAGGTCGTCCGCGCCGCCAAGGCGAACGGCTGCGCCATCCGCATCGGCGTCAATGCGGGCAGTCTCGAAAAGGATCTGCTCGAAAAATATGGCGAACCCTGCCCCGAGGCGCTGGTCGAAAGCGCGCTCGACCATATCAAGCTGCTCCAGGACCATGACTTTCACGAATATAAGGTCGCGGTGAAAGCCAGCGACGTCTTCCTCGCCGTCGCCTCCTATATGCAGCTTGCGGAAGCAGTCGATTGTCCGCTCCACCTCGGCATCACCGAAGCCGGCGGGTTGATCGGCGGCACCGTCAAATCGGCGCTCGGCATCGGCAACCTTCTCTGGGCCGGGATCGGCGACACGATCCGCGTCAGCCTGTCGGCCGAACCCGAAGAGGAAGTGCGCGTCGGCTATGAAATCCTGAAATCGCTGGGCCTGCGCACGCGCGGCGTCCGCGTCGTCTCCTGCCCCAGCTGCGCGCGGCAGGGCTTCGACGTCATCCGCACGGTGCAGGCGCTCGAAGACGCGCTCCAGCACATCAAGACGCCCATGTCGCTCTCGGTATTGGGCTGCGTCGTCAACGGCCCCGGCGAAGCGCGCGAAACCGACATCGGCATCACCGGCGGCGGCAACGGCAAACATATGGTCTATCTCTCGGGCGTCACCGACCACCATGTCGAGGACGCCGACATGATCGCGCACATCGTCAAACTGGTCGAAGCCAAGGCGGCCGCGATCGACGCCGGCAGCGCGGTGAGCATGGACGTGACGCACGGCAAGGCGGCGTAACCCGCCACGACAGCCGCGCGGCGATTTCGGGGTGGGAAGGGACAGGTGGCCCTTTCCCTTTTCGCCATCGACGACAGACCGGAATGGGGTGGGAAGCGGACATTTTCGCAATCATTCGGTAAGCAAACCAACGGCAGGTTATTCAGCGCCAGCCATAAATCTCAAAGAAACGCTAGTCTCACTCAATCGATCAATGGAGAAATGCGTAACGGGAGTGCCTCGAATGCCGATAACACGGGAATAGATCTTGTCATCCACACTGTCATATCGCGCCGCGCCTTGTTTCATCGCGTCATAAAATTGCCTGACGCACTGCGCGTCGGGAAAATCTAGCACTAAAATCCTGTCTCCCATCCCGCTTGGGTTCGACGTGGCGCTACCAATTTTTGTTGCGTCGCATATGTCGATGTCAAAAATGGCTCGCACCTCAGCGATAGTGTCGACCTTGTCGATCCGCTCTTCAGGCGCGCATCCAAGCAGCATAAGCAAGATCAGGCTCAGGAGCATGCTGTGTCGCATGGCTGGCTTATACGTGATAAGCCAATGTCCGCAATCGGTCGCTTCCAGACATCGCCCTCCCCCGAAAATTGACAACCGCATCGGCGCCCGACAAAGCGCCGGCATGACCCTTGCCATACGCCCCGCCACCCGCGCCGACCTGCCGCTGATCGCCGACCTCATTCGTGCGCTCGCCGACTATGAAAAGCTTGCCCACGAAGTGCGTTTCGATGACGTCACGCTCGGCACCAAGCTGTTCGGCGAACGCCCCTATGCCGAAGTGGTGATCGGCGAAGTCGATGGCGTGCCACAGGGCTTCGCGCTTTTCTTTCACAATTTTTCGACGTTCGAGGGGAAGCCGGGCATCTATCTTGAAGATTTGTTCGTCCGCCCCGAAGCGCGCGGGGCCGGGCTCGGCAAGGCGCTGCTCGCGCATCTGGCGCAGCTTTGCGTGGAGCGCGACTGCGCGCGGCTGGAATGGTCGGTGCTCGACTGGAACGCTCCTGCCATCGGCTTCTACCACAGTCTCGGCGCGCGAATGATGGACGAATGGACGGTGATGCGCGTCGACGGCGACGCGCTTCCCGCCCTCGCCCGCGCTGCACCGTCAGCCGCCTGACGCGCCGGGGCGGCGGCGCCGCTCCATCGGCCAGCTCGGCATGTGCGCATCGGACAGGCGTTTTGCCTCGCCCGGCGCAATCCCCAATTCGGTCAGCGCGCGCTCCAGCGCCGCCGCGGCGGGCACCGCGATGTCGGGTTGCACCCCGTCGCCTTCCCAATCCTTGCCCGTCGCCGGATCATAAGTCCGCCCGACCGGGATGAAGGCGGTAAAGCCGCCGCCCAGTTCTTCGCCGCGCCCGAAATGATTGGCGCCGCCGGTCGGCGCGCCGATCAGCACCCCGCGCCCGCTCGCCTTCATCGCCAACGCGAAATGTTCGGCCGCCGACGCGCTCGCGCCAGACGTCAGCACATAGACTTTCGCCTGCGTCAGCCGCGCGTCGCCGTTGGGCGTCGCCCAATGTTCGCGCGTCACCATGGCGGGGTCGCCCGCGACCGGCCGCATCGAGGGGATGCCGTCGATCGGCGAGCCGCCCTCGGCGTCGACCGATGCCCGCGTCGCCATCGCGACGAGCTGCGTCGGCTTCGCGAACAGCCAGGGAAAGATGACGTCCATCTGGTCGATCCCGCCGCCATTGTGCGAACGGATGTCGAAGATGATCGCCTTGGCGTCGGCATGATCGGCCATGAACTGCGCCGCCGCCTGCGTGACCGCCGCATCGTTCGGAAAGACATTGAAGCGGATGAAGGCGATGCCCGGCGCGATCCAGCCGGGCTGTTCGATCGCGGGCTTTGGCGGGCGCGGCGCGGGCGGGGCGCCGGGCGCCGCATCCGCGCTCTCGGGCGGCTTCACGCGCAGATGCCCGTCGGGCGATACGCCCTGCACCGTCGCGCCCAGCGCCTCGGCGAGCGCCGCGCCGGTCAGCGGCGCATAGCGCCCCGCCGCAATACCGTCGCGCAGCGCGGCGGCGTAGCGCTTCCCGGTATCGGGATAGACATAATTGGCTTCGAGCTGCGCGGCATAATGTTCGGCGACGACGTCGGACGGTACCGCCGCACCGGCATCGGCCGCCATCGCGGCGGGTGTCGGCAGCATAAGTGCCGCGGGGCTCGCCGCGAGCAGCAGCAGCGACAGGGGAAAACGGTCAGGCATCATATCGGTCTCCATCGAAAGGATATTCGGCGCGGCCGGTCCCCGTCCGGCGCACGCCATCCGACGAAGCTGTATCACATCTGCAATACAGATCAACTACAATTGTAGTCGATAGGCGATCAGGCGCGTTTACGCCCCAGCCAGATCAGCACGACGCCCAGCACCGCCAGGACTGCGCCGTTGCGCGTCCACACGATGTCGCCCAGCATGAAGCTGCTCGCGGGCCAGCGCACGATGTCGAGCCCCTGCAATATCCACAGCAAACCCATCAGCACCATCGCGACCCCGACGATCGCCGCCAATCCTCTCACGATCTGCATGTCAGCCTCCCCTTTTGCTTGCGGGGAAGCTGACACAAAGCCGCGGCGCTGTCACGCGCGGCGCTGAAGCCCGATCAGCGGGCGCAGCCAGCCGATCCGCCGTCCGCCGAGATAAAAGGCCCAGCATCCCGCGACTGTCGCCGCGACGAGGGTCAGGAAGGCCGGCAACGCCGCGACCTGCCCCTGCAACAGCCACCAGCCGACGACGACGATGATCGTCTGATGGATGATGTAAAAGGGGAACACCGCCTCGGCGAGCATGGCGCGCCGTGGATGGTCGCGGTTCGCAAAGCGGTCGGCAATGCCGATCAGCGCGACGATCGTCGCCCATCCCTGCACCAGCCGCACGACCATGAAGAGCGTCACGATTCCCGCCGGGGCCGGGCCTTCGTCCGGCGCGCTCCACATCGCCCAAACGATATAGCCATAGGCGGCGACCGCGAGCGCCGCCGCCGCCGGCCAGCAGCGCGCGACGCTTTCGAAAAGCACCGGGCGCTCGCGAAGTAGCCAGCCGATAAAGAAGGGCACGAGGTAATGGAGATGGTTCGGCCCGTCGTCGACCAGCGCGTGCGTCTCGCGATAGCCAGGAAAGGCGAACAGGATGGCGAGCCACACGGCGAGCGGCGCAATCAGCAACCCCCAGCCGCCAAACAACCGCGCCGCACCATCGGCGATCTTGGTCCGCGCCCGCTCGGGCACCAGCACAAGAGCCGCGACCGCGAGCAGCGTGTACGCGAACAGATAGACGACGAACCACAGATGCTGCCACGTCGGCAGCACGATCCTGTCGAGCGTTCCGAAGCGGAAATAGTCGTGGACCCAGAAGTAGCCGAAACCATGCGCATAACCATGCTGGGTCGCCAACTCGATCCACGGCTGCACCGGAATGACGACGATGATCCCGAAGGCGAGCGGGATCAGCAGCCGTGCGCTGCGCGACCGCAGGAAGGCCCCCGCGCCGCCGAGCTTGGCGAACAGCGCGGCGCTGGCATAACCCGACACGAGGAACAGCAGCGGCAATCGCCAACTATTCGTCGCCATCATCGGGATTTGCACCCAGTCCATCGGATGCGGCGTTTTGACATGCCACCCCCAAGGCACGAAATACATCCCGATATGATAGAGGATGAGCAGCGCGAACGCGCCGATGCGCAACCAGTCCATCCCATAATGCCGTGTCGTCACCATACCCAAATCTCCTTTGCCGGGGCCCGCCGCAGCCGCTAATCGGGATGGCGGCAGCCGGGCGACGGCGACGGGACGAATTGCGGAGCCGATGTGACGGAGAAGGACGGGCGAGGGACGAGCGGCGGCGCGACCGGGACGAACGGTTTCGGCCCGCGCGCGCTGACCTTGCTCGCCTTCGGGGCGCTGCTCGCCTACGGACTCATCCGTATCACCTCGAACGTCTATTCCTATCTTGCCGACCGCCGCGCGGCGGGCGTCGATGTGACCGCGGCGACCGCATGGACTTACGAAAGCACCAGCCTGCTCGCCTGGGCGCTGATGATGATCGTCTGCTGGTTCAGCGTCCGCACCGTCCGCCCACCGCGCTTCGGCTGGCGCACGGCGGTCGCGATCCATGCCGCGCTCGCCTTTCCTGTGTCGCTCGCGCATATCGCGCTGATGGTCGGCTTTCGCATGCTCGCGTGGCGACTATCGGGTGGCACCTATCATTTCGAATCGCCCGACGGGACGCCGGTCTTTTATGAATTGCGCAAGGATCTGGCGACTTATGCCGAGCTGATCCTGCTCATGTTCCTGATGCAGTGGCTGATCGACCGTTACGCAATGCCGCCGGTCGCAATCGTCGCGCCGACGACGCTCGCGGTCGGCGACGGATCGGTCACGCACCACTTGCCGGTCGCCGAGATCGAGCATGTCACCGCAGCCGGCAATTATGTCGAGATCGCATGGCGCGGCCAGCGCCTGCTCCACCGCGCGACATTGAGCGCGATCGAAGCCGAACTGGCCCACGCGGGCTTCGTCCGCATCCACCGCGGACGCATCGTCCGAAAACAGGCGGTCCGGCGCGTCGTCACACACAAGAGCGGCGATTTCGAGGTCGAGATGGAAAGCGGCGAGATGCTCCGCGGCAGCCGGCGATTCCGGGAGAATCTGGAGGGCTAACGCAAACTCCCTGTGTCCTTCGTCATCCCGGACTTGATCCGGGATCCATTTGCGCGACGTCGCCTGGATCCCGGATCAAGTCCGGGATGACGATGATAGATATGCCTATTTCAGCACCCGCCACGCCAGCTCGGCGAACTCGCAAAGCAGCGGCCGCGTATCCCTGGGATCGATGATGTCCTCGACCCCGAATTTCTCGGCGGTGCGGAACGGCGAGCGGACGCGGTTGAGCCGTTCGCGGATCGCTTCCAGATGCGCCGCTGGATCCTCCGCCGCCTCGAGCTCGCTCTTGTACGCGACCTCGACCCCGCCCTCGATCGGCAGGCTGCCCCAGTCGCCCGAGGGCCACGCAAAGCGGTACTGGAAGCGCTCGGCGTTCGACATCGCGCTGCCCGCGATGCCGTAGGCCCGCCGCACCACAACCGACGCCAGCGGCACGCTCGCGCGGTAGATTGCATTCATCGCCTGCACGCCATAGCGGATCGTCCCCGTCCGCTCGGCCTCGCCCCCGATCATGAAGCCCGGATTGTCGACCAGATGGACGATCGGCAGCCGGAACTGGTCGGCGAGCTTCACGAAGCGCTCGGCCTTCTCGCTCGTCTTGGCGTCCCACGATCCGCCCAGATAGGTGGGATCGCTCGCCAGCACCGCGACCGGATAACCGTCCAATCGCGCGAAGGCGGTAATCACCGCCCGCCCCCACCGCGCCCCCATTTCGAAGAAGCTGCCCTGGTCGAACACCGCCCCCGCGATGCGCCGCATCGAATAGACCTGCTTTGCCTCGCGCGGAACGACCGAAAGCAGCGCCTCGTCGCGGCGGTCGACCGGATCGCTGCACGGCGTCCGCGTCGCGCGCTCATGGATCGACGACGGCAGGTAGGACAGGAACCAGCGCGCCCGCGCAAAGGCCTCGGCCTCCGACGCCACCTCGTCGTCGACGACGCCGTTGCGCGTATGCACGTCGACCCCGCCCAGCTCCTCCCGGTCGAGCGTGTCGCCGATCGCCGCGGCGACCGCCGGGCCGGCCGCGAACAGTTGCGACAGGCCGCGCACCATGATGCTGTAGTGGCTCGCGACGACGCGCGCCGCGCCCAGCCCCGCGGTCGGCCCGAGCGCCAGCGCGACGACGGGCACGGTATCGAGATTGGCGATGATCTGGTCCCAGCCGGGTACGTGCGGGATATAGGTATAGCCCATATCCTCCAGCGTCTTCACCGACCCGCCGCCGCCGGTGCCGTCGATCATGCGGATCAGCGGCAGGCGATATTCGTGCGCCATCGCTTCGCACTGGATGAACTTGCGGTGCAGCGCCGCATCGGCCGCGCCGCCGCGCACGGTGAAATCGTCGGCGCTGGCGACCACCGGCCGGCCATCGATATTGGCCCGCCCGAAGATGAAATTGGACGCGGCGAGGTCTTCGAGGGTGCCGTCGGGGCCATAAGCCCCCCGCCCCGCGATCTTGCCGATCTCGCGAAAGCTGCCCGGATCGACGATCGCGGCGAGCCGCGCGCGCGCGTCCATCTTGCCGCGGCTGTGCTGGCGCGCGACCTTCTCTTCGCCGCCCATCTTTTCGGCCATCGCGCGCCGCGCGGAAAGCTCGTCGACTTCCTTTTTCCAGCTCATGCCGATCAGGCTAGCTTACGTTGACGGAAACGTCATTCCGATTCTTCGCGCGCGCTGCTACCGTCGCGCGATGACCCGCCGCTTCGCCCTCGCGCTTGCCGCCGCGCTCGCTCTGACGTCCCCTCTCTCCGCTGCAGCGGCGCCGCGCGCGATGCCCGGCGTCGCCGAACCCTACAAGACCGACGCTTTCGATCCCGACGACGATCCGATGGCCGCCATCGACGCCGCGCTCGCTGCCGCCAGCGCAGCGGGCAAGCGCGTGCTGCTCGTCATGGGGACGGGCACCTGCCACGACAGCGCGTGGCTCGCCAATCTGCTCGCGACCGATCGGTTCGCCCCGGTGCGGAGCCGCTATATCGTCGTGTTCGCCGATGTCGGCATGCCGCACGCCGGCCTCGTCCGGCATCCCGAGGTGCCGGCGCGCTTCCGCTTCAAGATCAAGGGCACCCCGACCGTCGCGATCCTCGACGGCGATGGCCGCGTGCTCAACCGCAAGGCGGCGCCCAGATGGCGCAACGCCGCTAGCCGCAGCGACGACGACATCTATAACGAACTTATGGGAGAGGAAAACTGATGGCGGACATGAACCTTGGCGGTCGCACCGCGCTCGTCACCGGGGCATCGCGCGGGATCGGCCGCGGCATCGCGCTGGCGCTCGCCGGGGCGGGCGCCGACGTTGCGGTCAACTACACCCGCGACGCGGACGCCGCCGCCGAAACCGTCGCGGCGATCCAGGCGCTCGGCCGCCGGGCCAAGGCCTATCAGGCGTCGGTCACCGACGAGGCGGCGAGCGCTGCGATGGTCGCCGCGATCGAGGATGATTTCGGGCCGATGTCGATCCTGATCAACAATGCCGGCATCGCCAGCCGCGGCCGGACCGTCGCCGACACCGACGCCGCCGAGGTCGAAAAGCTCCTTGCGGTCCACGCGGTCGGCGCGCACCGGCTGAGCCGCCTCGCGCTGCCGCAGCTTCGCCAGCATGCGCGCAGCGATGTGGTCGTCATTTCCAGCGTCGCCACGCTGCAGCACAGCGCCAACAGCGCCCCCTACACCATGGCCAAGGTCGCGGGCGAAGCGCTCGCCCTCGCGCTTGCCAAGGAAGAACTTCGGAACGGCGTGCGCGTCAATATTGTCGCTCCGGGCCTGACGATCAGCGACATGGGCGAACGACTGGCGCAGGCGATCACGGGTAATCCCGACATTCACCATCTCGACGCCAAATTCCCCTTCGGCCGGGTGTCCGATCCCTCCGACGTCGCCGCGGCGGTGCTCTGGTTCGTCAGCGACGCCAACCCCTATTGCTCGGGGCAGAAGCTCAACATCGACGGCGCGGGGCAGGCGACTTTCCGATAGGCCCTTCTCGTCATTGCGAGCGGCGGAGCCGCGTGGCAATCCAGAGTAGTGCAAACCGCCCTGGATTGCTTCGCTCCGCTCGCAATGACGACCTGATACAGAGATCGACCGTATGAAATTCATCGCCGCCGCCACTCTCGCCTTCGCCCTCGCCGGCTGCGCCACCGCACAGTCGAAGGAGGTGCGGCCCGCGACCGAAAAGCCCGCCCCCGACGAACCGATGTTCACCCCCACCGAGGTCGAAAGCCGCGGTTCGGTGACGGTCGGCGGCGTCTCCATCCCCTATCGCGCCGTCGCGGGCACGCTGATCGTCCACCACAGGGGCTGGGACGACACCGTCGCCATCGAACGCAAGCGCGACAAGGATGCAGCCGCCGAGGTTCCGGCGTCCGAAGCCTCGATGTTCTACACCGCCTATTTCAAGGAGGGCGCGCCCGCCGAAGCGCGGCCGATCACCTTTCTGTTCAACGGCGGGCCCGGATCGCCAACCTTGTGGCTCCACATGGGAGCCTATGGCCCCCAGCGCGTCGAAACCCCCGATCTTGCCCACGGCAGCGCACCCTATCGCACCGTTCCCAACGAGCACAGCCTGCTCGACGTCTCCGACCTCGTCTTTATCGACGCGCCCGGCACCGGCTTCAGCCGCGTCGCCGGCAAGGACAAGGACAAGGCATGGTTCGGCGTCGATCAGGATATCCACGCCTTCACGGTCTTCGTCCGCGATTTCCTGTCGAAATACGGCCGCTGGAAATCGCCCAAATATCTCTACGGCGAAAGCTATGGGACGATGCGCGCCGCGGGGATGACGCTGGCGCTGCAACGGCAGGACATCGACCTCAACGGCGTGATCCTGCTTTCGGACATTTTGAACTGGGATCTCGTCCCCGACGATTCGCAGGTCAATCCGGGGGTCGACCTACCCTATATCGTCTCGCTGCCGACCTATGCCGCGACCGCATGGTATCACAAACGCGCGGGCATGGGACGCGAGCTCGCACCGTTTCTGAAAGAGGTCGAGGCTTTTGCGACCGGCGACTATGCGCTCGCACTGCTGAAGGGCAACGACCTGCCCGACGCCGACCGGCAGGCGATGGCAACCAGACTCCACGGATATACCGGCCTGTCGGTCGACTATCTGCTCAAGACCAATTTGCGCATCGAATATGGCGCGCTGCAAAAGGAACTGCTCGCCGACAAGGGCGAAACCACCGGCACGCTCGACACCCGTTTCACCGGGGCGACGCTCGATCCGCTCAGCAAGACCGCATCCTACGATCCGCAGGGCAGCGCGATCGGCGCCGCCTACACCGCCGCGTTCAACGACTATGTCCGCGGCACCCTGGGCTATGGCGCAGGCAAGCATTATGAAGGCGGGCTCGATGTCTATGGCAGCTGGGATTACAAGCACCAGCCGCCCGGCGCCGGCCAGCCGCTGATCGCGCTGCCCAACGTCCTCCCCGACCTCGCGGTCGCGATGAAGCAGAATCCGAAGCTGAAGCTGCTGGTGACGGGCGGCTATTTCGACATTTCGACGCCCTATTTCGCCGGCCGCTACGAACTCGCGCACTTGCCCGTACCCAAGCAATTGCAGGCGAACATCGCATACAAATATTACCCCTCGGGCCACATGGTTTATGTGAACCCGACGCTGTTGTCGGAAATGCACAGCGACGTAGCCGACTTCATCCGGCGAACGGACGGGATCGATTGATCTTCGGTCTCATTCCGCGTCGTCATTGCGAGCGAAGCGAAGCAATCCAGAGCGGCGTATTCCAACTCTGGATTGCTTCGCTTCGCTCGCAATGACGAATCCCGGCGATCAATATAAAGCCTTCCCCATGCGCCCCGATTCGCCCTCGCCCGTCATCCCCTTCCTCGTCGCCTGCGCAGGGATCGCGACCTTTTCGGCGATGGACGTGCTGATGAAGGGGCTGTCGATCGAGATCGGCGCCTATAATGCCGTGCTCTGGCGCACCGGCGCCGGCACTCTGTTCAGCGGCCTCCTCTACCTCGCCTCGCGACCCGCCGCCTGGCCCGATGCCGCGACGATGAAGATCCACGCGGTGCGCGCGCTGTTCGTCGCGGGGATGGCGATCACCTTCTTCTGGGCGCTCGCGCGGTTGCCGATGGCCGAAGCGATCGCGCTCGCCTTCGTGGCGCCGCTGATGACGCTCTACATGGCCGCGATATTCCTAGGGGAGAAGATCGGGCCGCGGTCGATCGCCGCCTCTATGCTCGGGCTGGTCGGCGTCGTCGTCATCGTCGCGGGCAAGCTCGGACAGGGGCAATATGAGGCGGAGGCGTTGCTCGCGGTTGGTGCGGTGTTCCTGTCGGCGATCTTCTACGCCTACAACCTCATCCTCGCGCGGCGGCAGGCCAAGATGGCCGAACCGATGGAAATCGCCTTCTACCAGAATCTGTTCGTCACCCTGTTCCTCGGCCTCGGAGCGCCGTGGTTCGCAGTGCCGCCGGGCAGCGCCCATGCGCCGCACATCGTCGGCGCCGCGATTCTCGCGACGATCTCATTGCTGCTCCTGAGCTGGGCCTATGCCCGCGCCGAGGCGCAGATCCTCGCGACGACCGAATATACGGGCTTCCTCTGGGCGATGATGTTCGGCTGGTATTTCTACGCCGAACCGGTGACGCTGCCGACCATCGCCGGCGCGCTGCTGATCGTCGTCGCCTGCCTGATCGTCGCGCGCAAGACCCCGCAGCTCGATCCGATCGAGCCGGCGGCTGCCTAGACCGCCGCGCGCGCCAGCCGGTCGTTGATCGCCGCGCCCAGCCCTTCGGCGGGGATCGCCGCCACCCCAATGCGCGGCTTCGCGCTCGCCGCACCCGCGTGCAGCGCGTCGAACAGATGCGCCGCAGCCTCGGTCAGGTCGCCCGCCGCGCTCAGATTATAGTCGCCGGCCAGCGCGCCGAAGCCGATGCCATATTCGCCCGCCGCGAAGTCGTACGCGCCCAGCCGCACCGGCTTGCCCGGCGCATAATGGCTGGCGAGCATCCCCGGCGCAACGATCTCCGATCCCGCAACGCCCGTCACCGGCAGGCCGCTTGCCGCGCCCAGCATCGCGGCGGTCACCGGCCCCGGCCGCAGCACCTCGACCGCGCCGTCCGTCACCCGCGCGATCGTCGATTCGACCCCCGCCATCGTCGCGCCATCGTCGATCACCAGCGCGACCCGGCCGTCGAGGCTCGCGAGCACATGCTCCGCCTTGGTCGGGCTCACGCGGCCGCTCGCATTGGCGCTCGGCGCGGCGAGCGGCGCGCCAGTTGCGGCGAGCAACGCCTGCATCGCGCGGTGTTCCGGCACGCGCAGCGCGATGGTATCGAGCCCCGCCGTCGCGATACGCGCCACCGGACAATCCGCCGTGCGCGGCACCACCAGCGTCAGCGGCCCCGGCCAGAACGCCGCCGCGAGCGCCCGCTCGGTCGCGCCGAACACGCCCAGTCGCTCGGCCGCCGCCAGGTCGGGGACATGGACGATCAGCGGGTTGAAATCGGGGCGCCCCTTTGCGGCATAGATGCGCGCGACGGCCTGCGGGTTACGCGCGTCGGCGGCAAGCCCATAGACCGTCTCGGTCGGCACCGCGACCGGCTGCCCCGCCGCGATCAGCTCTGCTGCGCGCGCGATGGCATCGGCCCCATAGGGCGCGACCTTTGTTGCCACACTCTCGTTTTGACGCTCGGCCATGCCGCGCTATAGCGCCGGGCGCAACGGAATCACCCCCAAAAGCGGGAAACCCCATGACCTATACGGCGCCGACCACCGAACAGCTCTTTGTCCTCCAGCATATCGCGCGCATCGATGCGATGGCGCAGCACGACCGCTTTGCCGCGGCGACCCCCGATATGGTCGAGGCGATCGTCACCGGAATCGGCGACTTCGCGGCCGAGGTTTATGCGCCGCTCAACCGCGTCGGCGACGTCCAGAACCCCATATGGCAGGACGGCAAGGTCACCATGCCCCCGGGCTTCAAGGAAGCCTATCAGCAGTTCGTCGAGGCCGGCTGGGGCAGCATCGACGGCCCCGCCGCCTATGGCGGACAGGATCTGCCCTTCACCCTCGCGACGGTGATCATCGAGTCGCTGGGCAGCGCCGACATGGGCTTCACCCTCTGCAACATCCTGACCCCCGGCGCGATCCACGCGCTGATGGCCTATGGCACCGAGGAACAGCGCCAGACCTGGCTGCCCAAGCTCGTCACCGGCGAATGGAACGGGACGATGAACCTGACCGAGCCCGCCGCGGGCAGCGATGTCGGCGCGCTGCGCTCGACCGCCGAAAAGGTCACCGAAGGCCCGAACGCGGGTCTCTACAAGATCAAGGGCCAGAAAATCTTCATCACCTTCGGCGAGCATGATCTCACCGACAATATCGTCCACCTCGTTCTCGCGCGCACCCCCGGCGCGCCCGAGGGAACGCGTGGCATCTCGCTCTTCCTCGTCCCCAAATACCGCCTCGACGCGGACGGCAATCCCGCCATCTCGAATGGCGTCCATTGCGCCTCGATCGAGCACAAGCTCGGCATCCACGGGTCACCCACCGCGGTGATGGTCTATGGCGAGGGTGAGGATTGCCTGGGCGAGATCGTCGGCGACGAGATGGGCGGTATGAAGGCGATGTTCGTGATGATGAACAACGCGCGCCTGATGGTCGGTTGCCAAGGCGTCCAGATCGCCGAGCGCGCGACGCAACAGGCGCAGCGCTACGCCGCCGAGCGGGTCCAGTCGTCGCTCGCGGGCAGCGCCGACCGCACCCCCGTCACGATCGAGCACCACCCCGACGTCAAGCGCATGCTGTGGCGGATGCGCGCCCAGACCGAGGCCGCGCGCGCGCTCATCTATTATGCGTCGGCACAGACCGATTTCGGCAAGCTCGGCGACGAAGCCGCCGCGCTGCGCGCCGAAGTCCTCATTCCGCTGGCCAAGGCGCACGCGACCGACATCGGCTGCGAGGTCGCCAGCCTCGGCGTGCAGGTGCACGGCGGCATGGGCTTCATCGAGGAAACCGGCGCCGCGCAGCATTATCGCGACGCGCGCATCGCGCCGATCTATGAAGGCACCAACGGCATCCAGGCCGCCGACCTCGTCGGGCGCAAGCTCGGGATGGCGGGCGGCGAAGGCGTGCGCAGCCTGCTCGCCGACATCACGCTCGGCGCCGCCGGCCATCCCGAACTCGCCGACCTTGCCGCGGCCTGCACCGCGGTCACCGACTGGCTCGAACAGGCGAACGCGCCCGACCGGCTCGCGGGCAGCTACCCCTATCTCACCATGCTCGCGACCGCGACCTGCGGCTGGCTGATGGCGGTCGAGCAGCAGGGCGCGCGCGCCGCGCTCGACGCGGGCGAGGGCGATACCGCCTTCCTCGAAGCGAAAATCGCCTCGACGCGCTTCTATCTGCAACAGATCGTCCCCGCGGCCACCGGCCTCGCGCCCTCGGCGCTCGCCGGCGACGCCGCGCTGGAGCCGCTGCCGCGCCTTGGTTGACGCCGGAAAAGCCGCGCCGCGCACCGCGATCGGGCGGCGCGGTTTCGCGGCATGATTAACGCGATGCTAACCAGGTTCAGTTAACGCCAGCGGGTCATTTTGGAGACCCGTGCGTGCCAGTTAAGGTCAAGAGCCTTTTCATCAGTTGGCGAACGATCGCGCTGGCGCTGCTGCTCAGCGTGGCCGCGGGCCTGTCGTCGATCGCCGAACCGATCGATCGCATCATCGAAAGTGCCGTCGGTGCTGTCGCCTGGCGCCCGGTGTCGGGCGACATCGTCGTCGTCGCCCTCGACGACCGGACGATCGAAAAATATGGCCGTGACGATTTCTCGGTCCGCCGCCACGCGCAAGTCATCGATGCGATCGATCGCGCCGGCGCCAAGCGGCTGTTCGTCGACTTCACCTATGAACGCCGCCGTAACGACCGCGACCTCCCGCTACTGACCGATGCGGTCAAGCGGATGCATGACCGCATCATCCTTGCCGCTTCTACAAAATGGGTGCGCGGGACGACCGCCGAACTGGCAAACTTGCCCGGCCCGGGGTTCGGGAATGAAGTCCAGACCGGGGTCATCGGTTGGGAATTTGCGTTTTGGCAAGTTTGGCGCATTCCCGCCGCCGTGATGGTCGACGGCAGGATCGATCCCAGCTTTTCAGCGATGATGGCCGATTTCCATCCGCAGAAGGCCAGCGTCTATGCTCTCGATTACTCCTATAACGTAAATTCCATCCCGACTTACAGTGCCGCAGATGTGCTGGCGGGCAAGATCGGCAAACGCGAGTTGGCAGGGAAAGACGTCATCTTCGCCCCGACAGCCGAGTCATTCCAGGATATCCACTATCTGCCCGGCAAGGATCGCGTGCCCGGCGCCTACATCCATATCGTGGGTGCCGAGACGTTGAAGCGTGGAATACCTTTTGACATCGGCTGGGCGCCTGCATTCCTGCTCGCCGTGATTGCGCTGATTACCGCCTTGTCGCGTCGCCAGACACGGTGGTTCAATATCGCGGTTGTCACCACGGTTTCGGCCCTGATCATTGGCAAGCTGGTGTTGATGACCATGCTGATCAGCAGTTCGATCGGTGCCGCTCTGTTTTTTGTCGCCACGGTTTCGGCGAATGTGTCGCGGTCGAGGCGCAGGCGGTCGGCGCAGCGTGAGAACCCGCTGTCCGGACTACCCAATTTCGAAGCATTGCGCACGCAGCAGTCTTTCGGCAGCGCAACTGTCATTGCCGCTAAGGTGATCAACTTCGAAGATCTTGCCGCCTTCATTCCGGGCGACGGGATCGGCAAACTCGTCGATCAGGTGACCCGTCGGCTTCAGCTCGCTTCGCAGGGTACTACCCTCTACCACGATCTCGACGGCACCTTCGCATGGCTGGTGCCCTATTATCAGCACAGCCAGATCGAAACGCAGCTCATGGGGCTCGCGGCGCTGTTCAACGCGCCGCTGACCATCGACGAGTTGAAGGTCGACGTGTCGATGGCGTTCGGGGTCAATGACGAGTTCGAAGGCTCGAACGCGCAGCGGCTCGCCGCCGCGCTGGTCGCCGCCGAAAAATCGATCCGCAGCCGCGTCCTGTGGACCAAATATACGCCGCAGCAAAAGGACGATGCCGGCTGGCAGCTCAGCTTCCACTCGCAGCTCGAGGATGCACTCAACGCGGGCGACATCTGGGTCGCCTTCCAGCCGCAATATCGGATCGCGACGCGGCAGCTCGTCGGCGTCGAGGCGCTCGTGCGCTGGACGCATCCGACGCGCGGGCCGATCTCGCCCGACGAATTCATCGTTCAGGCCGAAAAGAGCCAGGACATCTATCGCCTGACCCTGTTCGTCATGGACCAGGCGATCCGTTCGGCGGCGCAGTTGCAGAAACTCGGCACTGAAATTCACATGTCGGTTAATCTGTCGGCGACCCTGCTCGATCACAAGGATCTCGTCTCGACGATCCGCGTCATGCTCAGCGCGCATCATCTGCCGCCCGAACGGCTGACCATCGAAATCACCGAAACCGCACAGATCGAAAACAGCCTCCAGGCCCGCCAGACGCTGGCGCAAATCCGCCGCGCCGGCATGCGCCTGTCGATCGACGACTATGGCACGGGGCAGTCAAACCTCGAATATCTGACCGAAATCGAGGCTGACGAAATCAAGATCGACAAGCGATTCGTGATGACCATGCGCGATTCGCAGCGCAACCTCGAAGTGGTTAAATCGACCATCGATCTCGCCCACCGCCTGGGCGCCACCGCGGTCGCCGAAGGCATCGAAGATGCGCAAACGATGGCGCTTCTCGATCAGCTTGGCTGCGATATCGGCCAGGGCTATCTGCTTGGCAAACCACAGCTAATTGGCGACCTCCTCGCCAGCCTCTCCCCCCCCTCCGACAGCCGCCGCGCCTAAGGTGCCAGATTGGCAGGGAATTTATAGTTAAGACTCGATTTACCATGTCGATTAAGGTATATGCTCCGTTAACTGTTCTTCGTGGGCAGTACCGACAGGAGATCTGACATGGGTTGGTTTTGGCGATTCCTGGGTGGCGGCGGCTCCGGCAACGGCGGCGCGTCGGCCTAACCCGAACGAATTTCAAAGATTGGGCCTCGGCATTGCCGGGGCCTTTTCTTTTGGGGCCAAGCCCTCCGTCCAACGCACCCTGATATCTTATGCCGCCGCTCCGATTTTTTGCGGCAGCGATGCTCTTTCGCCACATATGGCCAAACCCCGCGGAAACGCTGGCGATCGTCCTTTGAGGCGTGCTTTTCCATCGACGAGTTGAATCAAATCAGCGACGAACCGAGTCCCTAATCTGTCATTTACTCTCTTGCATCGTCGCGCCGACGTGGCACTATAGATGGTGGGTAGACCACGGGGGCACCCCAAGAATTAGTATGCGGCCGAAAATGGCGGATTTCCGCGCTCCATCCCATATGGGGGCGGGAAACAGCTTTTTGCGTCCGAAAATAAGTGCCACCCGGCGGTCGAATGGTGCTAGGCTGGGGCTTCGCCCTGAGTCGAACAAGACGGGAACAGACTGCGCCGCTGCGCGGTCGGAAAACGGGGCATTGAAACATGGATTTTCGCGAGACCGAACGGGTGGAGACAGGCGACGTGGCGACGGTGGAACTGACGAAGAATGACGCTCCGGCAGCGCCCGAATCGGGTGCCGAATCAAAGGCTGCGGCACCCGCCGCAAAGCTCAACGAATCGTCGGAGCCCAAGGTGCATGCGCGCCGGTTCGAGGTCGTCACCGATTCGTCGCGCGATTCGCTGCTGACCGACTTCGGCAAGGAAACCTTGCAGGACCGCTATCTGCTCCCCGGCGAATCCTATCAGGATCTCTTCGCCCGCGTCGCCTCAGCCTATGCCGACGATGCAGACCATGCGCAGCGCCTCTACGACTATATCTCGAAGCTGTGGTTCATGCCCGCCACCCCCGTTCTCTCGAACGGCGGCACCGGCCGCGGCCTGCCGATCAGCTGCTACCTCAATTCGGTCGACGACAGCCTCGAAGGGATCGTCGGCACCTGGAACGAGAATGTCTGGCTCGCTTCGCGCGGCGGCGGCATCGGCACCTATTGGGGCGCGGTGCGCGGCATCGGCGAACCCGTGGGCCTCAACGGCAAGACCAGCGGTATCATCCCCTTCGTTCGCGTGATGGACTCGCTCACCCTCGCCATCTCGCAGGGCAGCCTCCGCCGCGGCTCGGCCGCCTGCTATCTCGACATCTCGCACCCCGAGATCGAGGAGTTCCTCGAGGTCCGCAAGCCGTCGGGCGACTTCAACCGCAAGGCGCTGAACCTCCACCACGGCGTCCTCATTACCGACGAATTCATGGAAGCGGTGCGCGACGGCAAGGAATTCAACCTCCGCTCGCCCAAGGACCAGAGCGTCCGCGGCACCGTCGACGCGCGCTCGCTATTCCAGAAGCTCGTCGAGACGCGGCTCGCGACCGGCGAGCCCTACATCATCTTCATCGACCAGGTGAACCGCATGATGCCCAAGCATCACCGCGACCTCGGCCTCAAGGTGTCGACCTCGAACCTCTGCTCGGAAATCACGCTGCCGACCGGGCGCGACCATCTCGGCAACGATCGCACCGCGGTCTGCTGCCTCTCGTCGCTCAACCTCGAAACCTGGGACGAGTGGAACGGCGACAAGCGTTTCATCGAAGATGTGATGCGCATGCTCGACAATGTCCTCCAGGACTATATCGACCGCGCCCCGCCCGAAATGGCGCGTGCAAAATATAGCGCCAGCCGCGAACGCTCGGTCGGGCTCGGCGTCATGGGCTTCCACAGCTTCCTCCAGGCGCGCGGCCTGCCGTTCGAGGGCGCGATGGCGAAGTCGTCGAACCTGCGCATCTTCAAGCATATCCGCGCGCAGGTCGATCAGGCATCGATGCTGCTCGCCAACGAGCGCGGCCCCTGCCCCGATGCCGCCGATCAGGGCGTGATGGAGCGCTTTTCGTGCAAGATGGCGATCGCGCCGACCGCGTCGATCAGTATCATCTGCGGCGGCACCAGCGCGTGCATCGAGCCGATCCCGGCGAACATCTATACGCACAAGACGCTGTCGGGCAGCTTCTCGATCCGCAACCCGCACTTGGAAGCGCTGCTCGTCGACAAGGCGAAGAACAGCGACAATATCTGGAACTCGATCCTCGAACGCGGCGGCAGCGTCCAGCACCTCGACTTCCTGACGCAGGACGAGAAGGACTGTTTCAAGACCAGCTTCGAGATCGACCAGCGCTGGCTGCTCGAACTCGCCGCCGACCGCACGCCCTATATCGATCAGGCGGCGTCGCTGAACCTGTTCATCCCGGCGGACGTCGAGAAATGGGATCTGCTCATGCTCCACTACCGCGCGTGGGAACTCGGCATCAAATCGCTCTACTATCTCCGCTCGAAATCGGTGCAGCGCGCCGGCTTCGCGGGCGGGGTCGAAGCCGACAACACGCCCGAGGCCGCGAAGTTCGAGCTTTCGGCCGAGAGCACCGATTATGACGAGTGTCTGGCCTGCCAATAAGGATCTGACCCCATGAACAAGAATGCGGGTTGTACCCTCGCGGCGGTCGGAGCAGCGATCATTCTACTGCTCGTCTTCCTGATCGGCTATCCGCAGTATCGCGTCTATTCGCAACGCCTGGCGGGCGAGGCGGCGCTGGCCGAGGCGCAATCCTCGCGCCAAGTCGCAATACTTGAAGCTCGCGCAAAAAAAGAAAGCGCCATCTCGCTTGCCGATGCTGAGGTTATTCGTGCCAAGGGCGCTGCTCAGGCTAACGCTATCTTGCAGGACAGCCTTGGTGGCCCCGAGGGGTATTTGCGCTATCTTCAAATTCAGGCGCTCGAAGGGACCAAGGCCAGCCTGATCTATGTTCCGACCGAGGCGGGTTTGCCCGTCACCGAGTCACGTCGTCTTGACCAATAATCACACGCAATTCTGATCCGAGGAAACGCCGATGCCATTGCTCGAAGCCCGCAAGACCTACAAGCCCTTCGAATATCCTTGGGCCTATGATTTCTGGAAGCGCCAGCAGCAGATCCACTGGATGCCCGAGGAAGTGCCGCTGGGCGAGGATTGCCGCGACTGGGCGCAGAAGATCAGCGACCATGAGCGCAATCTGCTCACGCAGATCTTCCGCTTCTTCACCCAGGCCGATGTCGAGGTGCAGGATTGCTACCACGACAAATATGGCCGCGTGTTCAAGCCGACCGAGGTCAAGATGATGCTGACCGCGTTCAGCAACATGGAAACCGTCCACATCGCCGCTTATTCGCACCTGCTCGACACGATCGGCATGCCCGAGAGCGAATATGGCATGTTCCTCGAATATGACGAGATGCGCGCCAAGCACGATTATCTCGGCACCTTCGGCGTCGACAGCGACGAGGATATCGCGCGCACGCTCGCGATGTTCGGCGGCTTTACCGAGGGGCTGCAGCTGTTCGCCAGCTTCGCGATGCTGATGAACTTCCCGCGCTTCAACAAGATGAAGGGCATGGGCCAGATCGTCAGCTGGTCGGTGCGCGACGAAAGCCTGCACTGCGAAGGCATCACGCGCCTGTTCCACGCCTTCGTCAAGGAACGCGACTGCCTGACCAAGAGCGTCCGCGAAGACATCATCGACTGCTGCCAGAAGACCGTCCGGCTCGAGGATGCGTTCATCGACCTCGCCTTCGAACAGGGCCCGGTCCCCGGCATGACGCCCAAGGAGATCAAGCGCTACATCCGCTACATCGCCGACTGGCGCCTGGGGCAATTGGGCTTCCAGCCGATCTACATGATCGACGAGCACCCGCTCCCCTGGCTCGCCCCGCTGCTGAACGGCGTCGAGCACGCGAACTTCTTCGAAACGCGCGCCACCGAATATTCGAAGGCCGCGACGCGCGGCGACTGGAACACCGTGTGGACCAGCTTCGACAGCCGCAAGAAGGCCAAGGCGAACGACGACCCCGCCGCCGCGAGCAGCGACGATGGCGGCGACGACATGTTCAAACAGGCCGGCATCGCCGCCGAATAACCAACAAACCCTTCCCCTTCAGAGCCTGCCCCCGGCGCAGGCCGGGGGGAGGGGCAGCGAAGCCTGCCAGCTTGCTGGCTTGGCGAAGCGGGGTGGGCCAAACGGCCCGAACCGATGATCGAAAAGAGACGTCGCAAATGACCGACAAGAAAAAACTGAAACTCCTGATCCTCAGCCAGCCGCAACGCGCCTGCCTGGAGGGCCTGTCGAACCGCCGCCCCCAACTCCCCACCGACCCCGTCCGCGACGAACTCGTCGCGCTGGGCCTGGTGGCGCAACAGGGCGCGAAATGGACGTTGACCCCGACGGGCAAGAAGGTGCTGGCGGCGGGATCGAACCGCCGGAACAAGGGCGGGTTTTCGGTTTGAGAAATATAGGAATTTCTTTAAAGTAAGGAAATTCGTTTCTGGAGTTTCTGACCGTGACCTTAAGTCCTGATTCTTTTCTAGGTTCGCGTGGATTCAGCGAAAATCCTTTCATACTTACAAATGCTGACGAAGAGCAAAATCTGTCGTCTTACTTCGTACCGCCTCCATTCTTTGATGCAGTCTTGGGGCAGGCCGCAGAGCCGAAAAGCTGCACCGTTTTCGCGCCTCGCGGGGGAGGAAAAACTGCTCAAAAAGTGATGATTGAGGCGACGTCTCGGGTCAGCTCCAACGATGCGTCATTTTTGTGCTTAACTTACGATCGTTTCATACTGCCGGATAAATTCTCTCCAAAGAGTGCAAGCCTTGATTGGCATCTATTAAACATCGTAAGAATATTGACTGCTTCTCTTTTAGTAGACATTGAGGAGCATGATAAGCAGGGATTACTAGACCAAGAAGAAAAGGACTTTTTGGTCAAAACTGCTAGAAACTACCTTTTCGATATAAATCCATCTGAGTTTCAGAACCTCATATATTCGATGAGAAATTGGCAAGGCCACGCTGAAGACATATTCAAAAAATACGGTGGTCAGATTGCAAATTTACTTACTGCCATTGCATCGCGCTTTGATTTAGGAAAGATAGAAGCCCTTGGCGGGACTGTCGATAATACCCGAGCAACTCTAATAGTATATTTTGAAAGATTGATATCTGTTGCTCAGAAACTCGGTTATAGAGCTGTATATATATTAGTTGACCGTGTAGATGAGACATCGGTGACTCAGAATGACGCCAATTCATCGTTCGAATTTATTCAGAGCCTCCTTCTTGATTTACATGTTCTCGAAACAAAGGGATGCGCGTTCAAATTTTTTCTCTGGGATCAAGTTCGTTCAAAATACATCTCAGCAGGAGGAAGGACCGATAGAATTCCTCTTTATAGTTTGAATTGGAACTTTAACGAAATGTCGACGATGCTTTCGGAACGCCTAAAGGCATATTCCGAAGGAAAAGTGAAATCCATGAATGAACTCCTAGCCGACGATGATGGCTTTGACCTTCACAGCTTAGTCACAATACTGGCCTTTGGGTCACCGAGAGACATGATACGTCTGTGCAAAGCTATCGTGGACGAGAAAACAAGAGTAAAAAATGAGCCAGGCATTCTTGAGCGCCGATTTGTAAATCAAGGAATATCCACCTTTTCTGATCAGCGATCCCTAGAGCTCTTCGGGGGGCTAATGGAAGACCTTCGAAAAGTTGGATTGGCGAGCTTTACTATTTCTATGCTCGCCAACGATATATTTAGGGTCACAGCCAATGCTATTAGCCGAAAAATTCAGATTTGGACCGATCAGGGCGCAGTAGTCCGAAGCGGCGAAGTACCAAATCCAGGAGCTCGCCCGCAAAACCTTTACTCTCTTTCCGACCCGAGATTATGCTTTTCTGTGAAATCGCAATATATTACAGACGCTATATTGGAAAGTAACCTATTCATTTGCCCATCATGCGATGCAATTAATATATATGAGCAAGAAGACGTAACGTCTTGCAGGCATTGCCAGTCGCCGATCGACGATGATTGCAATGTTCTCTACATAGTTGATAGCTCAAAACGATTTTAGATAGAGCTCGTAGCGATCAATTCACCGTAACCCCGCTCGGCACCGCTTTCACCCCTGCCGCCGCGAACAGCACGCCGCCGCGCACCGCTTCGGGGGAGCCGTCGAGCAGTGGCAGTTTGACCAGCTCGCGCGTCGTTTCGCTGTCGTCGTCGACGACCAGCCGCAGCGAGGCGATGCCGATGTCGCTGCGTTCGACCACCACGTCGCGGATCGTCGCCAGCGGCCACGACAGGCTGTTGCCGCGATAAAGGCGCAGGCCGTCGTGAAAGATCCAGGCGTCGCGCTGGCGCCACAGGCGGAAACAGGTCGACAGGCCGATCGCCGCGGCGATCATCGCCGTCGTCGCCACCGCATCGCCGAAGATCAGGCTGCGCAGTATCGCGCCCATGCCGTCGCCGCGCACCGGCTCCGCCTGCCCCAGCGCCAGCGCCGCCAATATCAGCGCACACACGATCGCCCCCGCCAGCAGCGGTTTGGGCTTCAGCCGCGCGATCACGACGATCCTTCGGTCCCCATTGCTCATCACCCGCACAAATAGGGACAGCCGCGCCCCGACGCCAGCCCCGCCGGCGCGGTCCCCGTGCTCCCCGGCGAAAGCCGGGGCCCAGCGCGGCCTGCACCACCGCTTGTGATCCCCCACCATGGACCCCGGCTTTCGCCGGGGCACACGGGCGGCCAGTCCCGCGATCCTCCCTGTGGCGAAGCCCGATCCTCCCTGTGGCGAAGCCATGGGGAGGTGGCAGCCCGCAAGGGCTGACGGAGGGGCCGAAGACGCCGCCCCTCCACCACGCCCAGCGGGCGCGATCCCGCTGGCGCGGCACGCCGTCCGCGCGCGCCCCATCGCTGCGCCACAGGGCGGGTCGCGGAAACGCCACTTGCACCCCACCGCGTCCAACCGTATTACGCACATAACACAGCAAGGAGCCCTGCCCGATGTCCCTCGCCCTCTTCCTCGCCGCCGCGCTGGCCCCCGCGCCGCAGGCCCAACCCGCGCCGCCGCCCGCCGCCGCTGCGCAGCCCGCGCCGATGCCGACCGGCGCCGCGCTCGACGCGGCGATCGCGGCGAACGATGCGCGGCTGTTCTGGGCGGTATTCGAAGGCTGCGATCCCGCCGCGCTGCCCGATCTGCTCACCCCCGATTACCGGATGCTCCACGACAAGGACGGGCTGGCGATCGCCGACCGCGCCGATTTCGTCGCGTCGATGGAGAAAAATTGCGCCGCGCGCGCGCCCGGCGGCGCACAGGCGGGCTATCGCAACCGCCGCCTGCTCGTCCCCGGATCGCGCGTCATCCGCGCGCTCGGCGACTGGGGCGCGCTCGAAGAGGCAGCGCATGTCTTTTTCGAATGGAATGCCAAGGACGCGCGCTGGGACATGGTCGGCGGCGCGCGCTACATGCACGTCTGGCAATGGATACCCGCCGAAGGCCGCTTCCGCCTATCGGAAAGCCTGAGCTACGACCACGGTGCCGCCGCCCCCTATCCCCCGCCCTCCGCCGACTGATCCGTCGTTCTTCCGGATCCGGGACCGCGCGTCGCCAGCCGGTCCGCCCCGCCCGCGGGGTGAGCGGTGCGCAGGCGCGCCGCGGCCATGCTATGTTGCGCTCCTGAAAGGAGAAAGCCCATGCAACCCGTGACCGAAGGCGACCGCCGCAAGGAACTCGGCACCCTCCTCCGCCAGATCGCCGCGCATCCCGAACGCGACTGGAGCGCGGCGCGGCAGCGGATCGCGACGCTCAACAAGCTGATCGCGCGGCGGCCCACGCCCGCCTGATCGCTCCGTCGCGCGCGCCGGTCGCTCCGCCGCCCGTGCGGCAACGAACGCCCGGCGCGCCGGTTTCTCGTCGGCAAGGCCGCCCGCCCCCCCTTCCCCCCTCCGGGCGGCCTTGATCGGACAATAAGGAGAAACCCGATGCGCAAGACCCTGATGACGCTCGCCGCCGGTGCCGCGATCGTCGCCGTTCCCGCCGTCGCGCAAGTGGGCCTTGGCGGCGCGACTAACCTCAACGCGGGCGCCGCGCTCGATCCCGCCGCCACCGTCGGCGGTGTCACCGACCGCGTCGGCCAGACGGTCGACAGCGTCGATGGCGCCGCGAACGATGCCGTCGATTCGGCGAAGCTGACGCTCGCAACGCGCGAACAGGTGCGCGCCGGTGCGCAGGTGACCGATGCCAAGGGCGCGAGCATCGGCACGGTGCAGGGCATCGACGGCGACAATGCGATCGTCGTCGACGGCGGCAAGCTCTACAACCTCCCGCTTTCGGCGCTCTACAGCCAGGCCGACAGCGTGACCGGCCCGCTGGTGACGAAGCTGCCCAAGGCCGATCTGTCGGTCCGCGCCGCGGGTGCCGCCGAAGCGCGCTGATATGCTTTCGGCCTTTCGGGGCCGCAATCGACGATCGCCGTCCCGTGGGTCGCGGGACGGCGACCGGAACGGAGCCGGGCGATGTGCCCCGGCTCCGTTTTTGACTCAGCGCAATGCACGGCGGCGCGGTTGGGGTAAAATCGGCGGATTATCGAAGCAGGAGGAAGGCCCCATGTCGCATACCCCCCACGAACTGGCCGACGCATTTCCCGATGATGCCGCGGCGATCCACCGGCTAAAGGAAGGCAACGCGCATTTCGCGGCGCTGGCGGAGCGCTACCATGTGGTCAACCGCGCCATCCACCGCGCCGAGAGCGAGGTCGAGCCGGTGTCCGACGAACATGCCGAGGAACTGAAGCGGCAGCGGCTGGCGCTGCTCGACGAGATGGGCGCGATCATCGCGGCGGAGCGGACGGCATGAGCGGCGGCGACGGCTTCGCCGCGGTGCGCACCGGATTGATCCTGCGGCTCGCCGACCTCAGGGCGCGCGGGGCGCGGGTCGCCGCCGACCTTACCGCGCCGATCAGCGCCGACGCCAAAGATGCGGCGATTGAGCGCGAGGATGACGATGCGCTGGCGGGCGAGGATGCGCTGCTAGCACGCGAGGTCGCCGCGGTGACGGCGGCGATCGCCCGCATCGACGAAGGAAGCTACGGCATCTGCACCAGCTGCGGCAAGGAGATCAGCGCCGAACGGCTCGCCGCGAAGCCCGAGGCGGCGCTCTGCATCGAATGCGCGCGCAAGCTTTCGGCCTGACGCGCAAATGAAATGGCCCGCCCGGAGGCAGTTGGGCGGGCCAGTTTCAGTGCCGGGCGCCCGATTGCGTCCCGGCCATCTGTTATCGGGGTGTCGGTCAATCCGCCTCTTCGAACAGATCGACCGCATTGGCGGCGGTCGCCGACAGGCGCACCGTATCGCCCTCGACCGCGGCAACGAGGCCGGCGGGCAGATAATGGTGCCGCGCGCCCTTGCCATCCTCGGCCTGGGGGCTGTCGCTCTTGGTCAACTTGATGCGTTCGCCGTCGACATGATCGACGGTGCCGACATGGACGCCGTCGGCGCCGATGACGGCCATATGTTCCTTGATCGCGCTATGATCGTGTTCGGCCATGGTTCTTCTCCTTGCCGCGCCGTCGCCAGCTGATCCGGCGGCCGCGACGGGGATGATACGCATGGGGCGCCGAGTCGGGTCCATCGGCTTGGACGAAGCGCTCCGAAACCGCGCCGGCTTTCCAAGCGGCGACACGCGGGCTAGCCTGGCCGCCATGCGCTTCCCCCTTCTCCTCGCTGTTTTCGCCTGCCTCGCCGCGCCGCTCCCGGCCGCGGCCTGCTCGCCCGCGCCGGGTTATGCCGTGCCGACCAACATGGAACTGACCGCCGAAGCCGAGCTGATCCTCCTCGCCACCGTCACCGGCGGCACCCCGATGGACGAAGCCGGCGCCCCCGACACGATGCGCGTCGACATACGGCCGATCGCGGCGCTCAAGGGCAATCTTGCCGACGCGCCGAAGACGCTTCCGATCGCGCTCGCCACCGGCCGCTTCGCCACGCTCAGCAATCCCTACGAGCTCCAGCACGCCCATCCGCTCGCCTATATCGGCGGCTGCGTCCGCTACATGGTACCGCTCGGCTCGCGCCTGCTTTTCTTCCTTGACCGCCACGATGGAGAATGGGGGCCGGCGGGCGGCCCCTTCTCGCGCTGGGCCGAAGATGTGCCGGGCGACGACGCGCCGTGGCTGACCGCGGTGCGCTTTTACCTCGAGGTGATGGCGCTGCCCGAAGCACAGCGCGCGGCGGCGCTGACCGATCGCCGCGATACGCTGCGCGCGCGCCGCGACGACCCCGTCGCGCAATTGCTGGCCGACGATCTCGACGCGCAGCTTGCAGGACCGAACAAGCCGCTGCGCGAGGCCTTACCCCCAGCGCCCGACGGCGACTAGCACCACGGGCGCCGGTACCCTTCCCACGGCCGCGCCAGCCCCGCATCGATGAGCACGCTGCCGACGCTCACCCCGTCGCGGGTGGCGATGCGCAGCTTGCGCCCGTAGCGATCGCTGTCACGCGCGTCTTCTTCAAGCAGGAAGGCCCCCGAATTGAGCCAGTCGCGCAGCCGCTCGGTCGCCTGCGTCCCCAAACGCGCCTCCTGCGCACAGCGCGGCGGATGCGTCTCGGGTGTGTCGATGTCGGCGAGGCGGTATTTCTGGCCCTCGAACCAGAAGGTGTCGCCATCTACGACGCAATTGCGCCCGCCTCCGGTATGACAAAATCCGAAATGCGCCGAATGCGGTTCGGGGGCAGCGGCTCTAGTCGCGTAAGGCCACGATAGCTCGGCGCGGGCCGGCGCGGGCGCCTGCATGTGCAAAGCCGCCAAGGTTCCTGCAAAGGCTCCGGCTGCCGCCACCAGCACCCATATCCCCCCAGATCGGCGGGCGCGGATTCGGCGACGACGCGAAGCGGAACGGATATCTGTCGGGTGCGGCATGCCGGCGAATTTGCCAGCGCAGACTTACCAAAGTCCTCACAAGTCCGGTCCGAACCGCCAGCGACGACCGGCAGACACCACCACGGCGGCGCCATATTGATCAGGATCAATGCCGCCGCGCCGCCGCTCATCCATGTCAGGGCTTCCGAACCACCAAGGACCCCCAGACATGACCGATCCCTTGACCCAAACCCCCGTTCTTCTTTTCGCGCTGATGATGGTGAGCTTCATCGTCGTCGTCGGCGGCCTCGCGACGGCGGATCTGGTGCGCAAACGGCGCGATTGACAGGCTCGCGGGCTGGTGCAGCCTGAAGCGGAACGGTAGGCTGCGCCATCAATCCCGATCCGAGAGGAACCTCACGATGTCACCGTCCCGCCCGCTCGCGCTTGCCTTCGCTGTTGCCGGCCTTGCCCTTCTGTCGCCGGTGCAAGCCGCCGACATGGGTAAGGCATCGCCCGACCCGATGGCATCTTTTCACGGCGGTACGGTCATTCCGGCGTTCGGCAAGGTCGCAAGTGTCACCGACGCCGATATGCGCATTCCCGCCGGAACCGAATTTCACATCGCATTCGACCTTGCCGCGGCGAAAGAGTCGACACTCAATCGCACGCTGGAATCGGCTGCTCGTTTTCTCAACATGCAGGTCGAAGCCGGCGTACCGGCCGAACGCATCCATCTCGCAATTGTCGTGCATGGCCCCGCAACCTTCGATGTGGCGGGCACGGAAGCCTATGGGCGTAAGTATCCCGGCGCGGACAATCCCAACGCCGCGCTTGTCGATGCCCTGATAAAGGCCGGTGTCCGCATTATCGTGTGCGGCCAGAGCGCGGCGGGACAGGGGGTCAAAAAGACCGATCTGCTCCCGGGCGTCGAACTGGCGCTATCGGCGATGACCGCCCACGCGCTGCTTCAGCAGCAAGGCTATACGCTCAATCCCTTTTAGCATCGCCGATATTCAAGGAGCGCCGCGCGGTTCGTCGTCTTCTACCCCGCCCGGTCCCAATTCATCATCCTCGTCATCGTCGCTGCGCTCGCCGCGATAGGCGTCCATGTCGATGCGGCCCGATCGTTCCATCTGCCGCATATGATCGACCAGATCCTGCGCGTCGTCGCCCTCGCCCCGCGCCGGAGCTTTCCGACTGTCTTCGAGCGGACGCGCCTGACGCGCCGCCGCAGCGATGGTTTGCGCCTGTGCGGGTTCGTCATCCTGTTCGCGGTTGACCATTTCGGGGGCGTCTTCGTCGGGGGAAGCGGGCATCGAACCATCTCCTTGATTGCGCCTATCGGCCCCAAGAGCCTGTGCGGCGGGAATGGATGGAAAACGCCCGTGCGGCGGGTACAGTTCCTCAAGCAGCGGTCGCCAGCACCTTGTTTTCGATGACCCGAATGAAGGCTTCGGGATCCTGTGCGCCAGGGATCAGCATGCGGCCGCCCAGGATGAAGGCCGGAACGCCGGTGACATTATTGTCTGCCCAATAGGCCTCTTCCATACGCACCATCTCGGCATAGTCGTCGCCGTCCAGAATCGCGGCGGCGCGGGCCGCGTCGAGTCCGACCGAGGCCGCGACATCGATCAGGACGGCGGGATCGCCGACGTCGCGATTGTCGGTGAAATGGGCGCGGAACAGTGCGAGTTTCAGCGCGGTCTGAACGCCGGTCGCTGCCGCCTGATCGGGCTCTTCCAACGCCCCGGCCCAGGTGAGCAAACGATGCGCATCGAAGCTGTTGCGCATGCGAAAACCCGGCCCCCGGTTGAAGGCGAAACCGAGGTCGGCCGCAATTGCCGACAGCCGGCCGCTATTGGCCCGGCTCTGTTCCGGGGTGATTCCATATTTCCGGATGACGTGCTCGACCGCGTCTTCGCCCTCGGGGGGCATGTGCGGATTGAGTTCGAAAGGGTGCCATTGGACACGGAAAGCCAACCGTCCCTCAAAATGCGCCATGACCTTCTGAAACTTCAGCCAGCCGATAATGCACCAGGGGCACATCACGTCGGACACGATATCGACGCTGAGGCGCGGCAATTCTGTTTGGGTCACGGTCATTCTCCTGAACCGTGCCGCCAGCCTGCCCGATCGGTCAGCCCCCGGTACGGCGTTCCTTGCCCGACCGCCGGTCGCCCTGACGGCGCTCGGGGCCCTTGTAGTCGGGATCGTCCGCGACGCGCCGATCGCTCTGGCGCCGGTCCGAACTGTCCCGCTTGTCGTCATCGGATGTCATGTGCGGCCCCTTTCACACAGGAAACAGAAGCGCGACCCGATGTTAATTTACGCATAAACCGGCCCGCAACACAACAGGACCGAATTTCTCGTTATCGATCAGCTCATTATGACGAAATCTCGACTCCTGAAGCCGAAGCGCGCGACAGCATATAATAGGCCGTGATCATAAGGCCGACCGACAGGGCTTCGATAATCATCGCCTGCACGATGCCGCTGTTGACCAGGTCACCGCTCGCGACCCCGATCAGGCGGCCGACCAGCGCGGTGCCGTAGAGCGCGGCAGGAACCAGCAGCGCCCGCGACCAACCGCGCAGCAGTCCGCCGATCGCCGCGCCACCGGCGGCCACAAGGAAAAAGGCCGACATGTCGGCACGCACCGTGTTCGCGGCAACGCCGTCGGCGATGATTCCGAAGGTTTCAGTAAAGCTGGCAGGGTTCAGCACGCCGCGAATGCCGACGATGAAGAAGAGCAGCGCCCAGAGCAGGACCGCGCCGCGCAACACCCAATTGACCATGATCGTCTCTCCCTTGCTTTGCGCCGAAGCTGCGGCATCGGGAATGAAAGTGCAATCTATTCCGTCGGCTCGGCCGCGAAGCTTTCCTCTATCCAGCCGCCGCCGAGTACGCGCGTGGGTTCGGCTGCATCATAGAGCACCGCCGCCTGGCCGGGCGCAACGCCATATTCGGGCGCGGCGAAGAGCAGTCGGTCGCCGTCCATCTGCGCCGGCACGGGCTTCGCCATGCTACGCACCTTAGCCAGAACCGGGCGACGATCGACCTCGGCAAGCCAGTTCGCTTCGCCGATCCGCGCACCCGCGACGGCCAGCGCGCGGCGCGGCCCCACGATGACGCGCTTCGCCGCTGCATCGAGGCGTATGACATAGAGCGGCTCGGCCTGCCCGCCGATGTCGATGCCGCGGCGCTGACCGACCGTATAATGGATAAGTCCCTTGTGTGCGCCCAGCACCGTGCCGTCGACATGCACGATCTCACCGCGATCTTCCGCCTCCGGACGCAGCTTGCGCACCAGCGTCGCATAGTCGCCGTCGGGGACGAAACAAATGTCCTGGCTGTCGGGTTTGCCCGCAACGCCAAGGCCGAGATCGCGGGCGATTTCGCGCACCACGCTCTTTTCGAGCCCGCCGAGCGGGAAACGAAGAAAGTCGAGTTGCTCCTGCGTGGTCGCAAAGAGGAAATAGCTCTGATCGCGGGCCGGATCGACCGCCCGGTGCAGCTCGGCACCGGCCGGCCCCATCATGCGGCGCACATAATGGCCGGTCGCGAGGCAATCGGCGCCCAGATCGCGCGCGAGCTGGAAAAGATCGGTGAATTTCACACCCATGTTGCAGCGGACGCACGGGATCGGCGTCCGGCCCGCGAGATATTCGTCGGCGAACTGGTCGATCACCGTATCGCGAAAGCGGCTTTCATGGTCGTGGACATAATGGGCGAAGCCAAGCCGGTCGGCGACCGCGCGCGCATCGCGTATATCCTGCCCCGCGCAGCAAGCGCCGACGCGCTTGGCCTTCGCGCCATGGTCGTAAAGTTGCAGCGTCACGCCGATCACCTCGGCGCCCGACCGTGCGGCAAGCGCGGCGACGACGCTCGAATCGACTCCGCCCGACATCGCGACCACGATTCGCCGATCCTTTAACGGACCGGCAAGCTGGAAGTCGGCCTGGGCGAGGCCCGCGGGTGAAATTACGGTTGCCATGATGCCCGCCATCTAGGGAGCGATCAGGCAAAAAGCCAGCTTTTCCGCGGCGAGTGTCAAGATATTGACGGGGGTTAAGCTTCGCTAACAAGCGATGAAATGGGCATTTACTGGACCTTAGGCCGCACGCGCTAGACAGGCAGCATGAACTTGCTTCCCTCCGACCTTCCGCATCCGGCCGATGCGACGAGCCTGTCGAAGCCCGGCTTCGACATATTGCTCGCCGTGTCGCGGGCGCGGCAGGCGGCGCTTCCGACGGTTCGCTTGCTGCGTGAGCGCGAGATCGGCGAATCGCATGCCGCAGCGGTCGGCGCGGTGCGCGAAATGCTGGGCGGCGGGGTGCAGGCACTGGATGACGAGGTGGTTCGCCCCGCGCGCTTCTTCGACTTGTCGGACGAAGCGAACGGGCTGCCCGAAACTGTGAACGGCGCGTTTACCAGAGGGTTTCAGCCGATGTTGAACCCCTCTTCTATAAAAGCACGGACGTCGGCTTTGCCGATCCCCCACGACGAAGATTTTATGGAATGAGCATGATCGAGAATCAGAAAATCCGGCCCGCCCAGGTCATCGGCCCCCTCGGGGAACCGCTGACGCTGGACAGTCTGCCGCCTGCGAACACCACGCGCTGGGTCGTTCGCCGCAAGGCGGAAGTGGTCGCAGCCGTCAATGGCGGCCTGTTGACCGTGGACGAAGCGTGTGAGCGCTATTCGCTGACGCTCGAGGAGTTTGCCGGCTGGCAGCGATCGATCGACCGCAGCGGCATGCCGGGCCTGCGCGTTACGCGTATCCAGCACTACCGCGATCTGTACGAGCGCCAGCAGCGCTTCTGATCGCATCGCGCGCGATACACGATGAAGGGGGCGCCTGCGGGCGCCCCTTTTTTTGCGTCGGAGCGGGACAGGAGCGGCGTGAAAACAAAAAATAGCATTGCGAAAGCATAGGCTTGCAAATTTTGTTGCAACCGATGCCAGCGGCGCGGCGTTGCCCCCCCTGTAACAAGGGAGAACTGTTATAATGCGCAAGATTGCTCTTACCCTCACCGCCGCTTCGGCCCTCGCGCTCGGCGCTTGCCAGAGCCCCGCCGCCGACAGTGTCGAGGATCAGGCCGAATCGCGGGCCGACGCCATCGATGCTCAGGCCGACACCATGCCCGATGGCGCCGCCAAGGAAGCCATGGAGAACAAGGCCGACCGCGTCGAAGAAATGGGCGAGGAAAAGGCCAACGCCATGGACGACAATGGCGAGGTCGCACCGTCGGAAACCGGCGTTGGCGACACGCAGAAGAAGTAAGACTGTCCCCGACCTGCGCCCCCCGCGGGTCACGGACAGCCTGGAAAGGGCGCCAGCGCATGCCGCTGGCGCCCTTTCGCTTGTTCGTGATCTAAAAAATTCGCCCCTGTGACGTCGGTCACGGTGACGTCATGGCAGCGCCGTTAGAGCGATGTGCGTGGGACACGGGGGCTCCGACACCCGCGTTCTTCACCTTCCCGCCGCCGGTCGCGACCCCCGGCGGCGGGGAGGACCACCGGCCTATCCGGCACCGAGCTGCTTCAGCACATCCTGAACCCCGCGTGCGCCCGCGTCGCTGCGCAGCGCCTCCAGCGCCGCCGCGACGTCGATCACATATTCCGCAACGCCGCGCGATTCCTCCTTGCGTGTGCCGCCCATCGCCTTGATCAGTCCCAGTGCGGCGTGATTTTCGGACAGGATGTTCACGTCGAGCGTCGTCAGCCCTTCGGCGAGACAATCGACGAGCAGTGCCGCGGTCATCATCCGGGCAAGTCCCTGGCCGTGGAAGGCGTCAAGGATCGCGATCGAATATTCGCCGACGCGCATCTCGTCCCCACCGGCGCCTGCCTTGTGCCGCACGGCATGAACCGCACCGATCGCCGGTTCGCCCTCGCATTCGGTGCAAATCGCGCCCCAGGCGATATGGTCGTGGCCGTCGACGTCGACCAGCCGCTCGATCACCGCATCGGGCATGGCCGGCGCGGGCGAAAAGAAGCGCAGATAGCGCGATTCGGCTGAGAGTTTCTGGATTCCGGCGCGGAGCAGGCCCGCATCGTCGGGCCGGATCGTCCGCAGGCACACCGCGGTTCCGTCGTTCAGCGCGCTGTGCACGACGATGTCGTCGATCGGCCTTGCGGGAGCGTGCACGCTTCGTCCTTTCCCGGCTGTCGTCGTTGCCCGCAAGCTATCGCCGCCCGGGCCGAAAGACAATCGCTGCGGCCCGAAGTGCGCAGCCCCTTATTTTTGCGTGAAAAGTTGAAAGTAGCCCGCCGCGCGCTTTGATATTCGGAACGGCCAAAAAACGAAATGGCCGGGTCGTGCAGATAATGGATTTCAATACCCTCGATTCCGCCGGGGGCGCCGCCTTTCCCGAAACGCTCGGCGGGCGGCTGGTGCGGTTGCGCAAGGCGCGGCAGCTGACGCAGCGGGATATTGCCCGCCAGCTTGGCGTTGCGGTGACGTCGGTCTGCTATTGGGAGCAGGACCGGTCGCGCCCCAAGCCGGCGCGGCTGCGCCGGCTCGCCGATGTGCTCGGCACCCCGCTTGCAGATCTGAACGGCCTCGGCGGTCCGCCTCAGTCGGCACATCTCGGCGAGCTGGTCGCGCAGGCGCGCCGCGAGATCGCCGAGGCCGCCGGCACGACACCGGCGAAGGTCAAGATCATCATCGAGATGTAGCGCGCGCCGTCAGGCGTCGTCGCCCATCCGCAGCGCCGCGATGAACGCCTCCTGCGGGATGTTGACGTTGCCATATTCGCGCATCCGCTTCTTGCCCTCCTTCTGCTTTTCGAGGAGCTTTTTCTTGCGGGTCGCGTCGCCGCCATAGCATTTGGCGGTCACATCCTTGCGCAGCGCCGCGATGGTTTCGCGCGCGATCACCTTGCCGCCGATCGCCGCCTGGATCGGGATCTTGAACATGTGGCGCGGGATCAGATCCTTGAGCCGCTCGCACATCCCGCGTCCGCGCGCCTCGGCGCTGCCGCGGTGGACGATCATCGACAGCGCATCGACCGGCTCGTTGTTGACGAGGATGCTCATCTTGACGAGATCGCCGGGGCGGTGACCGATCTGGTGATAGTCGAACGAGGCATAGCCGCGCGAAATGCTCTTCAGCCGGTCGTAGAAATCGAACACCACTTCGTTGAGCGGCAATTCATAGGTGATCTGTGCGCGGCCGCCGACATAGGTCAGATTCTTCTGGATGCCGCGGCGGTCCTGACAGAGTTTGAGGATCGAACCCAGATATTCGTCGGGGACATAGATAACCGCCTCGATCCACGGCTCCTCTATCTCCTCGATCCGGTTCGGATCGGGCATGTCGGCCGGATTGTGTAGCTCCATCTCGGTCGGGCCGCCTTCCTTCGACCGGGTGAGCTTGAGCTTGTAGACCACCGACGGCGCGGTGGTGATGAGGTCGAGGTCATATTCGCGGGTCAGCCGCTCCTGAATGATCTCGAGGTGCAGAAGACCCAGAAAGCCGCAGCGGAAGCCGAAGCCCAACGCGGCGCTCGTCTCCATTTCGAAACTGAACGACGCATCGTTGAGCCGCAGCTTCTGGATGCTTTCGCGCAGTTTCTCGAAATCATTGGCATCGGTCGGGAAGAGGCCGCAGAAGACGACCGGCTGAACTTCCTTGAACCCCGGCAGCGGCGCCGCGGCGGGCCTTTTGGCGTCGGTGACCGTATCGCCGACACGCGCCTGCGCAACGTCCTTGATCTGTGCGGTGATGAAACCGATCTCGCCCGGACCGATCTCGACAAGGTCGGTCCGCTTCGGGGTGAAACAGCCGACGCGGTCGATCAGGTGCGTGGTCCCCGCCTGCATGAACTTGATCTGCTGCCCCTTTTTCAGCACCCCGTCGACGACGCGAACCAGGATCACGACGCCGAGATAGGGGTCGTACCAGCTGTCGACGAGCATCGCGACGAGCGGCGCCGCGGCGTCGCCCTTCGGCGGCGGAATCCTGGCGACGATGGCTTCGAGCGTTTCCTCGATGCCGATCCCCGACTTGGCGCTGGCCAGAACCGCATCGTCGGCAGGCAGGCCGATGATATCCTCGATCTCCGCCTTCACCTTGTCGGTGTCGGCGGCGGGCAGGTCGATCTTGTTGATGACCGGCACGATTTCATGGTCATGCTCGATCGACTGATAGACATTGGCGAGCGTCTGCGCCTCGACCCCCTGCGCCGCGTCGACGACGAGCAGCGCGCCCTCGCACGCCGCCAGGCTGCGCGAGACTTCATAGGCGAAGTCGACGTGGCCGGGCGTGTCCATCAGATTGAGCTGATAGGTTTCGCCGTCGTGCGCCTTGTACGTCAGGCGAACGGTCTGCGCCTTGATCGTGATCCCGCGCTCTTTCTCGATGTCCATATTGTCGAGAACCTGCGCGGACATTTCGCGCTCGGTCAGCCCACCGGTGAACTGGATCAGCCGGTCGGCGAGCGTCGACTTGCCATGGTCGATATGCGCGATGATCGAGAAATTACGGATATGCGAGAGAGGAGTCGTCATCGCGCGCCGTTAGCAGGGGAATTGCGCGCTGTCAGCACCGCCGCGCAGCCGCGCACGGCAACCGGCGCGAAAGGCGCAGAAAAGCGTGTAACTTCACGCGCGATTGCAGCATTTGCGGCGTCCCGAAGGCGCCGCAGGACCGGGCGATGCCCGCGGCGCGGTGCCATTCGAAAAATGGCGGAAAACTGCGCAACTTCACGCGCGATTGCACCGGGCCGGTTGTTGCGGAGCGGACACGCTGCGGCAGCGCGCCGGGCGCAAAGTGGCCGCCGCCGCGAGGGTCGCGCAGGAAGGGATGGCACGGAAGGCATGCGGCGAGGCTGGCATGCCGGAACAATGTAGGAAAGCGATTTCAGGCCGCCGGGTGCGGCGGTTCAGCCCGTCGTGCCGCGGTTCAGGCGATGCAAAGTGCTGAGCGCGGCTTCGAGCGCGAAGTCGATTTCTTCGTCGGCATCTTCGTTGGCGGCGACATCGGGCACCGGGACTGCGGCAGTCGCTGTCCTGGTTTCGCGGCGCCGGGCGAGCCCTGCCTCGAAGCGCGCAACCATCGCGCCGAGCGATTTGTCGGCGGGATCGGGCATCGCCGGTCCGGCAACCTTCGCGGGCTGAAGCCAGGGTTCGTCACCGGGCGTTTCAACCTCGACGGGCGCAAGATCGGCGAGGATCAGTTCATCCCCTTCGTCCGGCGCAGCGTCGGCTGCGCGCGGCGTATAGGGTGCCACGGCCGCTTCGACGATCTCGACAGCGTCCGCATCCTCGACGACATCGGCACCGGCGAGCGCGTCGGGTTCATATTCGGGAAGATAGTCCGCCGCGACCTCGGGCGCCGCATCGACCGGCCCCAGCCCCTGTTCGGGAAGGTCGCGTCCGGCGCGCAGCGGCGCGCGCGGCAGATCGTCGGGATGGAGGTCGGCGCGGCGGCGCACCGGAATATCATCGTCGACAGCCTCCTGGCGGCGGCGCAGGCGGCGCCCGAGCGCGGCGAGGCCCGACGCCTCGGGCTCGGCGATCAGAAGCGCGACAAAGGCCGCAACCAGCGCGGCGACAAGCGCCATGCCGAGCGCCAGCGCGAGACGGGCGCCATTGCCGACCGGCGGCACGAACAGGTCCGACAGACGGTCGAGATAGAGGTTCCAGCCAATGCCGAACACCCACGCCATCGGCATGACCGCGGCGAAGAGGAAGGTCAGCGCCGCGGCGCCGATGACCGCCGGCATCGCCGGGCGGAGCGCGCGCATCCAGGCGGCGGCGCGGGCCTTGCGATGCGAAACCTTGTCGGAGCCGTCGGCGCTATCGTCCATATCGTCCAAATCCGTCGCTCCCGCAGAGGAGCCTGTCCTATAACATCAAGCCGCGAGCGATGCAGCGCCGCGGCGCAACAATCTCTGGTAAACGGGCTCGTAACGCAAAATGTTTGACGACCAGTTACGATCGGCCTCGACGAACGCCCGCGCGGTCCGGCGGCGTTCGTCCCAGATGTCGCGATCGCGCAGTAGCCCGGCAAGCGCCGCGGCGATTGCCGGTGGATCGTCGGGCGCGAACAGCGTGCCCGTGACACCGTCGGCGATCAGTTCACGGTGGCCGCCGACATCGGATGCGGCGACGAGCTTGCCCTGCGCCATCGCTTCGAGCGGCTTCAGCGGCGTGACGAGATCGGTAAGCCGCATTTTCTTGCGCGGATAGGCCAGGATGTCGATCAGCGAATAATAGCGCTCGACCGCCTGATGCGGCACCCGGCCGACGAACAGGATGCGGTCGGCGACGGGCGACGCCGCCGCCTGGGCCTTGAGCGCCGCCTCCATCGGCCCGCCGCCGACGAGCAGCAGCCGCGCGCCGGGTTCGGCAGCGACGAGCGCGGGCATCGCGGCGATCAGATCGTCGATCCCCTCATAATCATAGAAGCTGCCGATGAAGCCGATCACGGCTTCGCCCGGCATGAGGCCGAGATCGACGGCGAGCGCATCGTCGCGCGGCGGCGGGTCGCCGAACAGGTCAAGGTCGACGCCGTTGGGCGACACGACGATCTTGGCGGGATCCACCCCGCGCGCGATCAGGTCGCCGCGCAGTCCTTCGCAGATCACCGCGACAGCATCGGCGGCGCGGACGGCATGACTTTCGAGCTGACGGGTCAGAAAATAGCGCGCGCTGCCCTCGCGGCCCGTGCCGTTGCCGACCGCAGCATCCTCCCAGAAGGCGCGAATTTCGTAGATCACCGGAATTCCGAGCCGTTTGCCGACGCGCAGCGCCGCGAGCCCGTCGAGAACGGGCGAGTGCGCGTGGAGCAGATCGGGGCGCCATTCGTCGACCAGCGCCGCGACACGGTCCGCCAGCGCGCCGATTTCGCGCCATTCGCGCCACGGCGAGCGCGCGGGCGCGATCGGCGGCGTGCGATAGAAAGTCAGCCCGTCGACGGTTTCGACGGGCGGTCCGGGGTCGGGATGGCGGACCCCCGTCACCCCGGCAACCGCCCATCCCTTCGCCGCCTGCGCCTTCATCAGCGCCCGGGTGCGAAAGGTGTAGCCGCTGTGCGCCGGCAGGCTATGGTCAAGGACGTGCAGGATCCGGGTCATCGGCCAAGCCTTTGCCATACAAGCCTTAACGCCGCGTCAACCCCGATCGGGTAAAGCCGCCGAAACGGGCCCACGGGCCGCAGGGGAAGCCAGGTGCGCCGCCGATGATCGACAATTTTGCGATTGCCCTGACGCATGTGCTGATGGCGATCGCCCTCTGGCGCCTGCTGCACCGCGACGACCTTGACCGCGAGGTCGGCCCGCGCATGCTGTGGCAGCAACAGCGCGACGCCGAACGCATGGCGGCGATGGCGGCCGAGGCCGCGGAGGATCGCCGATCCGATGCGTGACCTTGCCTTCGTCGCCTTTCTGTTCTCCTTCATCGGGGTCGGCTTTCGCAAGCCGTTCCTGTTCGTGCTGTGCTTTTGCTACATCGACATCGTCGCGCCGCAGCGGCTCAGCTATTTCCTGATCAATTCGATTCCGATCTCGCTGATCGTCTTCATCCTTGCGATCATCGGCTGGCTCGCCTTCGACGACAAGCGTGACACCCGCTGGTCGGGGCGGCAGACGTTGATGCTAATCCTGCTCTTTTATTGCTGGATGACGACGATGGGCGCCGACTTTCCGGTCGAGGCGCTCGATAAATGGGGATGGGTGTGGAAGGCGCTCGTCTGGGCGATCTTCCTGCCGCTGACGCTGCGCACGAAGCTGCGCATCGAATCGCTGCTGCTCTTCATGCTGCTGTCGGCCGCGACGATCGCGATCGCCGGCGGGATCAAGACCGCCGCGGGCGGCGGCGGCTATGGCGAATTGCAACTGCTGCTGTCCGAAAATTACGGCCTGTACGAAGGCAGCACCATGTCGACGGTCGCGGTGTCGATCATCCCCGCGATCCTGTGGTTCCGCCGCCACGGCACCGTCTTTCCGCCCGACTGGCGCGTTTCGCTCTTCTGCTTCGCGCTCTGCTTCGCCTGCATGCTGCTGCCGGTGGGAACGCAGGCGCGCACCGGGCTGATCTGCCTGGGCGTGCTGGCGCTGCTGTCGCTGCGCGCAGTCAAGCACCGGCTGCTGTATATCATGGGGGCGGTGCTGCTCGTCGCCGCGGCGATCCCCTTCCTGCCGCAAAGCTATACGCAGCGCATGGAAACGCTGCAGGATTATCGCACCGACCAGTCGGCATCGACGCGCGTCGCGGTGTGGGCGTGGACGTGGGACTATGCGAAGGACCATCCGTTCGGCGGCGGGTTCGAGGCCTATATGCAGAACCGTCTGCGCGTCGAAACTACCGGGTCGAACGCCGATGCGGGTCGTCCCGGCGCGGGCGATCCGGTGATCCATGACGAACAATCGCGCGCCTATCATTCGGCCTATTTCGAAATGCTGGGCGAACAGGGCTATCCCGGCACGCTGCTGTGGCTGCTGCTCCACATCACCGGCATCGTCCAGATGGAGCGGGTGCGCCGCCGTTACCTCAAGACACGCCGCGCCGAGGAGCAATGGATCGCACCGCTCGCGACCGCGCTCCAGCACGGCCATATCGTCTATATGGTCGGGTCGCTGTTCGTCGGTATCGCGTTCCAGCCCTTCATCTACATGATGCTGGCGCTCGAAATCGGGCTGTCGACCTATTGCCGCCGCCGCGAGCAGGAATCGGGACGCAACTGGATGCGGCCGCGCGCGCAGGGATTTGCCGCATGATCGCGGTGCAAAAGCCCCGCATGCTGCCGACGTTGACCGGGGTGCGCGGCTTTGCCGCGCTCGCGGTGCTGTTCTACCATATCCGGGGCGGCATGGCGGGCTATCTGCCCGGCGCGGTCATCGACGGTTTCGCGCACGGCTATCTTGCGGTCGATCTCTTCTTCGTCCTGTCGGGCTTCGTGCTGTGGTGGAATTACGGCCCGGCGTTCGTTGCCGAGGGGACGCGCGCCGCGCCGCGCTTTCTGGTCCGCCGCATCGCGCGCATCTTTCCGCTGCATCTCGCGATCTTGGCGGCGATGGCGCTGTTCGCGCTCGCGCTGCTCGCCAGCGGGCGCGATCCGGGGCCGCATTACGGCTTTGCCGCGCTGCCCGCGCACGCGCTGCTGGTCCAGAATTGGGGCTTCACCGCCGATCTGCGCTGGAACGACCCGGCCTGGTCGATCTCGACCGAATGGGCGGCCTATCTGCTGCTCGCCGCGACGGGCGGCTGGGCGGCGCGCTTGCCCGCTGGGCGGTGGAGCTTTCCGCTGTTCGCGCTGCTGCTCGCGGCGGCTCTCGGCGGCTGGTTCGCCGCGACGGGGCGCGCGGGGATCGGCGACGATATCGCGGCGACCGGCCTCGTCCGCTGCCTCGCCGAATTCTTCATCGGGGTGGCGCTCTGCCAGTGGTGGACGACGCAGCGCGCGCGCGCCGACGGGAGCCGGGTCATATATGTGACGGCGGCGATCTTCGCGCTGCTCGCGGCGCTGATCCTGTTCGCCGGCCTGCCCCAGCCTGCCGCGATCCCGCTGGCGATGGCGGCGGTCGTCATCATCGCGCTCCAGGCGTCGCTCGCGCCGCGCCCGCTGCTGTCGGGGCGGCTCGCCCAGTGGCTCGGCGACATCAGCTATGCTGTCTATCTGTCGCACTTCTTCCTGTGGATCCTGTTCAAGCTGGTCCTTGTCGATGATCCGGCGATGGTCGCGCCGGCCAAGGTCGCCGCTTTCGTGGCGCTGACACTCGCCGTCTCGCATCTGCTCCACCGCTGGCTGGAAGTCCCGGCGCGGCGCATCGTCCAGCGCGGCGGCGACGCTCTCTTGTCGCGGCTGGCGGCCGGGCAGCAAGCGCAAACCCGCCAGGGCTGACGCCCGCCCGTTGCGCCGGCGGAGGGAACCATCGCCCGGCCGGGACGCTTAACAAGGCATGCCGTCGCCGCGTGCCGCCCCCCGCCTGATCCATGTCGACGACAGCCTGCCCGGCATCCGCCGCGAACGGACCGCATCGGGCTGGCGCTATCGCGACGCCGCGGGCAAGGCGATCCGCGACCGCGCCGAAATCGAGCGCCTCAACGCGATCGCCCTGCCCCCCGCCTATGAGGATGCCTGGTTCTGCCCCGCCGCGAACGGCCATATCCTTGCGACCGGCTACGACGCGCGCGGGCGCAAGCAATATCGCTATCACCCCGATTTCCGCGCCGCGCGCGAAGCCGACAAATATGATCGCTGCGCCGCCTTCGGCCAAGCGCTGCCGCTGCTCCGTGCGCGGCTGGAAAGCGATTTGCGCCGCCGATCGCTGTGCGCGGACCGCGTCGTCGCGGCGGTCGTCCGCCTGCTCGACCTCGCCGCGCTGCGCGTCGGCAACGAACAATATGTCGCCGCGAACAAGAGCTTCGGCGCGACGACGCTGCGCCGGCGTCACGCGCGACTGGAGGGGCAGCGCCTCCGGCTCCGCTACCGTGCCAAGGGCGGCGCGCGGCGCGAGGTGACGATCAGCGACCGCAGCCTGGCGACCCTGGTGCGCCGGTTGCAGGACCTGCCCGGCCAGCATCTTTTCCAATATGAGGATGCGGACGGCCCATGCGCGGTGGGCTCCGACGAGGTCAACGCCTATATCCGCGAGGCGATGGGCGCCGATTTCAGCGCCAAGCATTTCCGCACCTGGTGGGCGAGCGTCGAGGCATTCGCCTGTCTGTACGACGCCACCGAACCGCCCTCGCTCAAGGCGATGCTGACGCGCGTCGCCGACCGGCTCGGCAACACGCCCGCGGTCGCACGGCGCGCCTATGTCCACCCCGCCATGATCGCCGCCGCGCAAGATCGCGGCGATTTCGCCACGGCCGCGGGGCGCCTGCCGCGCGCGACCAAATATCTTTCGCGTTACGAACGCGGATTTTTGACCTATCTGGAGCGCGCGCCCGATGCCGGCGCGCTGCTCCGTTCCGCCTGACCGACCGACCAGACCAAGAGGACCGACGTGACTTTGCCTTTCCTTGCCACCGCGACCGCCAACCCCGCCGCGCAGATCCGCGCCTGGTGGACCAGCAGCGTCGCATGGGTCGATACGCACTGGTTGCAGATCGGCATCGCGATCGGCGCAGGGCTCGTCATCTATTTCGCGCTGTCGCTGATCCGCGGCTTCGCGCTCAAGAAAGCGCAGTCGGCGCCGGGGCAATTCACGCTGACCGACATTGTCGGGCGGGTGATCCACAAGACCAAGTCGCTGGTGCTGGCGATCGTCGCGATCCGGCTGGTCGCGGCGTCGGCCAACCCGCCCCTTGTCGTCCTGCAGATCATCCAGTTCGTCTTCACCGTCGCGGTGGTGCTGCAGGTGGCGATCTGGGCGCGCGAAATCGTCCTCGGGCTGATCCAGCGCCGCGCCGCGGAGGGGCATAACGAGACGCTGGTCAACGCGATGGGTATCATCCGCCTGCTCATCAGCATCGCGCTGTTCGCGGTCGCGGCGATCGTCATCCTCGACAATATGGGGGTCAATGTCACCGGCCTGATCGCCGGCCTGGGCATTGGCGGCATCGCGATCGGCCTTGCCGCGCAGGGCATTTTTTCCGACCTGTTCGCGTCGCTGTCGATCATCTTCGACCGCCCGTTCCGCGTCGGCGAAGCGATCAAATATGACAATAGCGTCGCCACCGTCGAGCGCATCGGGCTCAAAAGCACGCATCTACGGTCGGTCAACGGCGAGCTGCTGGTGATTTCCAACACCAATTTGCTGTCGAAGGAAATCACCAACTATGCCCATCTCGAACGCCGCCGCGTCCAGTTCGCGATCGGTGTCATCTATCAGACCACGCCCGCGATGCTGCGCGCGCTGCCCGACCTGCTGAAGGCGCAGGTCGAGGCCGAGGGGCATGAGTTCGTCCGGTCGAGTTTCATCGGCTTCGGCGCCTCCAGCCTCGACTTCGAGCTGGTCGCCGACATTCCGAGCGCCGACTATAACGAGGTCATCGCGGCCCGCACCGCGATCGGCATCCGCGTCTTCGAAGAGATGACCAACGCCGGCTACGACTTCGCCTATCCGACGCAGACGACCTTCACCGCGGCGCCCGACGGGACGATGATTCTCCCCTATGCCGAAAGCGTCACGATGAAGACGCCGAAGCCCGCCCAGTCCTGACGCTACGGCGCCGTAGCGCAAAGCCCTAGGCCCTTGTGCTACCCCGCCCCGCGGGCCTAGAACGCGCCCCTCGACAGACATAGAGGGGATAAAGGATGAGCGCGATGACGCCGCAGGAAATGAAGGAACTGGTCGGCAAGCCGCTCGGCACGTCGGAATGGGTGCTGGTCGATCAGGAGATGATCAACAAGTTCGCCGACGCGACCGGCGATCATCAGTTCATCCATATCAACGAAGAAAAGGCGAAGCTGACGCCCTTCGGCGGTACCATTGCGCACGGCTTTCTGACCCTCTCGCTTTTCCCCATGCTGATGGCCAAATCCGACTGCCCGCGCCCCGCGGGCGTCAAGATGGGCGTCAACTATGGCGGCAACAAAGTGCGCTTCCTTGCCCCCGTGCGCTCGGGCAAGCGCGTGCGCGGCCATTTCAAGCTGCTCGAGCTCGACGAAAAGCGTCCGGGCCAGTGGCAGCAGACGCTGGAATTCACGGTCGAGATCGAGGGCGAGGAAAAGCCCGCGCTGATGGCCGAATGGATCAGCCAGTTCTTCGTCTGACATATAAACCGGCATTCCGGCCGAACCTCCCCCGAAAAGACAACCGGAACCAAGCAGAAGGAAGTTTATCATGCGTGACGCCGTCATCGTTTCCACCGCCCGCACCCCGCTGACCAAGGCGGCGCGCGGATCGTTCAACAACACGACCTCGCCGACGCTGGGCGCCTATTCGGTCGCCGCCGCGGTCGAGCGCGCCGGGGTTGAAGGGGGCGAGATCGACGACGTCCTGTTCGGCGCCGCGATGCAGCAGGGATCGCAGACGATGAACGTCGCGCGCCTGATCGGCCTGCGCGCCGGCCTCCCCGTCACCGTTCCCGGCATGTCGATCGACCGCCAGTGCTCGTCGGGCCTGATGACGATCGCGACCGCCGCGAAGCAGATCATCGTCGACCGCCAGGACATCTGCGTCGCCGGGGGCGTCGAAAGCATCTCGAAGGTCAGCGGCAGCGGCAAGACCTTCTTCGAGGCCGACCAGGAACTGCTGGCGATGCACAAGGACATCTACATGCCGATGATCGGCACGGCAGAAGTCGTTGCAAAGCGTTACAACATCAGCCGTGAAGCGCAGGATGAATATTCGCTCCAGTCGCAGCAGCGCACCGCCGCGGCCCAGGCCGCCGGCAAGTTCGACGACGAAATCGTCCCCTGCAAGGCGACGATGGCGGTGGTGAACAAGGAAACGAAGGAAGTCACCTTCAAGGACGTCGTCGCCGACAAGGACGAGTGCAACCGTCCCGACACCACGCTGGAAGGGCTGCAGAGCCTGAAGCCGGTGATGGGCGAAGGCCACACGATCACGGCGGGCAACGCCAGCCAGCTTTCGGACGGATCGTCGGCCTGTGTCGTCATGGAGGCCAAGGTCGCTGAAAAGCGCGGGCTTCAGCCGCTGGGCCGCTATGTCGGCATGGCCGTTGCCGGCACCGAGCCCGACGAAATGGGCATCGGCCCCGTTTTCGCCATCCCGAAGCTGCTCGAACGCTTCGAGCTCAAGATGGACGACATCGGCCTTTGGGAACTCAACGAAGCCTTTGCCGTGCAGGTGCTCTATTGCCGCGACAAGCTCGGCATTCCGAACGACCTGCTCAATGTCAACGGCGGTTCGATCTCGATCGGCCACCCCTTCGGCATGACCGGCGCGCGCTGCGTCGGCCACGCGCTGCTCGAAGGCAAGCGCCGCGGCGTCAAATATGCCGTCGTCACCATGTGCATCGGTGGCGGCCAGGGCGCAGCAGGCCTGTTCGAGGTCTTCTGATTTGCGTCTGAATGCTCCGCGCATCGAGCCGGTCGATTTGGACCGGCTCGATGCCGACCAGCGCGCAGCGCTTGAACCCTTTCTTGCCTCCGATGGCGGCAAGGTGGGCGGCGGCAGGATTCTCAACATCTTCCGCACGCTGGCGCAGGCGCCCAAGGCGCTGACCGCGTTCCTCGGCTGGGGCAATTATATCCTGTCGAAGCGCAATGCGCTTGCCCCGCGGGATCGCGAGCTCGTTATCCTGCGCACCGGCTATAATTGCCGGTCGGGCTATGAATGGACGCAGCACAAGCGCATCGGGCTCGACTGCGGCCTGACCGAAGACGAGATCGAGCGGATCAAGGCCGGACCCGACGCGGCGGGCTGGAGCGACATCGACCGCGCGATGCTGCGTGCGACCGACGAGCTGACCGCGGACCATTTCGTTGCCGACGCGACCTGGGCGGCGCTGGCGCCGCTCGGCGACAAGGGGCGCATGGATCTGGTGATGACCGTCGGCCAGTACACGCAGGTTTCGATGATGCTCAACAGCTTCGGCATCCAGGTCGAAGCGGGCTGGGACGTCGATCCCGACCTGCGCGCCTGACCATTGGAGCCCGGCCATTTGAGCCTGACTATTTTCTGGGGAGAGACGATATGAGTGGAATCGGCGTTATCGCCACGCTGCGCGTGCAGCCGGGCAAGGAAGCGGAATTCGAAGCCGTGTTTGCGGAGCTGGCCCCCGCGGTGCGCGCGAACGAGCCGGGCAACAGCTTTTACAAGCTGTTCCGCACCGCCGAAGCCGGCGTTTACAAGGTGCTCGAATGCTATGACGACGAGGCCGCGGTCGCCGCACACCGCGCGTCGGACCATTTCCGCACCCTCGGCGCGAAACTCGGCCCCTGCCTTGCCGGGGCGCCCGAAATCGAGAGCCTGCCGGGGGTTTGAGGGCCTAATCTGCGGGCCTAAAGCGTCAGCCATCGTTCGCAATCGTCCCTGACCCGCGCATCGGCGTCGCGCAGGCCGCGTTCGAGCGCCGCCGTTCGTCCCGTCCCGTCTGCGACGGCGGCGAGCGCGGCGATGGCGCTGGCGCGCACCCGCGGCACCGGATGGCTGACCGCCATATGGTCGGCGATGTCGCGGGCGTTGTCGGTCAGATGCACCGCGCAGCGGAGCAGCGCTTCGGTGGGTGTAAGCGTCGGCCGGCTGGCGATCGTGCCCCACCGCGCGGCGTCGGTGCCTAGATCGACCAGATATTGGTCGCGCCACGGGACTTGCTCGCCCTCGTCCATGATGTTGAGGCTGACCGAAAGCCGTTCGGGCGGAAGCTGGCTGTGGACGTCGCGGTGGGCGCGGTAGAGGAGCATCCGCCCCTCGCCCAAGCTGCTGCGTTCGACGAAGCGCAGGTTCAGCGGCTCGCCGCGGCGGCCATCGACCGCCTCGGCGTCATAATCATAATAATCGCTGACATAGCCCGGACCCCAATAGCCGGCGGTGAGAAAGTGGAAATTATGGTCGTGCGGCACGCCATAGGAGAAGGCGCGCGCGCCGCTGGTGCGATAGGCCTCGTCGCTTGCCGAGGGCCAGATGTTGGCGCGCAGGAAGTGGCCGCGGCGGCTGCGGTGGAGCAGGACCACCTGCGCCGAATAGCGGTTCGCCGCGAGTTGGCCCGCGTGCGCCGCCTTGAGGTCGGCGACGAGGCGGTCGGCGAGGAAATCGCGGTTGCGTGCAAGGCCGCCGAGCAGCGCGGCGCAGCGATCGACGCTGGCAGGATCGCCCAGATCAACGCCGCTTTCGTCGAGCCCCGCGGCGACCTCTTCGAGATCATATTCAGGCGTCGGCGGCGGGGCGATCGTCTGGGGCATGGGCATCCTGGGCGGCGCAGAGGGACGGGTAGAGCGCGAGCGAAGCGCTGGCGGCGGCGCGAACTTCGGGGTGCGGGTCGGCGGCGGCCATTGCGGCGAGCGGCGCGCGGGCGGCCGCCGGATCGAGCGCGACAAGCTGGCGCATCGCCGACCAGCGCGCGGCGAAATCGTCATCACGCGTCGCCTCGACAAAGAGCGGCGCGGCGTCGCGGCGGCCGAAGGCGCCGAGCAGCGCGAGCGCCATCTGCCGAAAACTGGCGTCGCTGCGGGCGCTGGCGACATGGACCAGCCGGCCGCTCGCAATGTCATAGGTTTGCACGGGGAGCGATGACGGCGGGTGGACCGCGAGGTCGAGCAGCAACAGGTCGCCGCTCGCACCGACGAGCGTTATCGCCTCGCGCGCGGTGTCGAGGCGCAGGATCATGTCTTTCGACAGCGGTTGCGGCGGATCGCTTTCGCAGCATCCCGCCCCCGCCGCGGTGAAGGCCGGCCGAGCAGCCGCGCCGACGATGCGGTGCCGACGCAGCCGGGCGCTGCCGCCCGCCAGGATACGGATCGCGGCAGCCCCGGCACGGAAGCTGGCGGTCACGGGATCGGCCGCGCCCGCAGTGAAAGGCTGAAGCAGCAGCGACAGGCGGATCGCGCCGCGCTCGGCGAGTACCAACCCGCAAGGCCCGTCGCCGCCGCCGACGAGGCGCAGCGGCGGCCGCGCGAAGGGATCGGCGGCGATCAGCGTCAGCGCCGCGGCGAGCCGCGCGCGGAGCCAGCCGATATCGGCGAGCCAGGGCAGCAGCGCGTCGATCGCGGCGGCAGGCGGCGCATCCGCGAGCGCGTCCATCGCGGCGATCAGGCCGCCGGGGCAGGTGTCTTCGGCGCGCCAGTCCTCCGCCAGAGCATCGGTGGCCTCGCGGGCTGCCTCGCAGCGTGCGGGGTCGTGGCGGGGGAAATGATCGTGGCGCGACATGGCGTGCGATCCGGGCCGACGCAGAGGCAGTGCTCCGCGTCGGCGCACGGTCAACCGCGCACGATGGTTGCAATGGTCACGGCGATGTCGAACACCGACCCGTCGGTCGTCGTGTCGGGACCGATCGTCGATCCGTACAGGCCGACCGCGGTGTCGAGCAGCGGCAGCGCGTCGATGGCAATGGGCGGAAATTCCATAATCCCTCCTGTCTGAAACGGCGGCGTCGATGCCGCCGGCGACAGGGCTAGGAAGGCGCCGGAGCGAAGCCCAATTAACTTCGCGTAATCGCCGGTGCGAGCCAGAGCGACAGGCCGGGTGGCGGATCGGCAGGCGGCGTTTCGGTAACGTGACGCACCGCATCGGCGCGCGCGCGAGCCAGGATCGCGGGCGGCGTCGCAGCGGGGTGGAAGATATGATCGGCCTCGCCCAGCAGGCGCGCGGCGCGCAGCGTCAGATCGTCGGGATCGTCGCTGGCGAGCGCGATCACCTCCAGCCGCGCGGGTGCCGCCACATGATCGGCGGCGAGCCAGGCAGCGACGGTCTGTTCGTCCGGCCCGGCAACCGGGTCGAGCGCGCCCCCGGGTGCCAGCGCGGTATCGATCGCGCGGCGGCGGTCGGCGGCGTCCGGCCAGCGCGCCTTCATCGCGCCGCGCGCGGCGAACAGCGCGGTCGCAAGATTGCCGAGGGTGGCGGGCAGCAACGCCTCGATCCGCTGGCGCACCGCCTTGGCGAGCCCGGCCGACGCACCGCCGGTGCCGACCGCGATCGTTACCGGCGCGCGGTCAACGATCGCGGGGGTGGTGAAATCGCAAAGATCGGGCCGATCGACGACATTGACGAGGAGGCCGCGCGCGCGCAACTCCGCCGCCGCCTCTTCGGCGCCCTCGTCCAGCGCAACAAAGGCAATCGCCGCGCCGTCTTCCCACTGCGGCACGATCCGCCCGCCGGCGCGCGCAATCAGCCGCGCCTTCGCATCGGCAGCCTCCCCCTCCCCGACCAGAACGACCGTGCGGCCGGCAAGGTTCAGGAAGAGAGGAAGCTGGTGCATCGGCAATATCCTTCAACCATTGCAAACCCTGTGCTCCCGCGAAGGCGGGAGCCCATCTCCGGCAAGTGCCAATTCCAAGCGGCAGGAGATGGATCCCCGCTTTCGCGGGGACACACATAATTTCGATGGAATTCTTGCCGAACGCAATCTTGTTCAGTCGATCCAGTCGGGGACGCGTTCGGCGGCCATGATCGTGCCGGCGGCGATACGGTCGGCAACGACAATATAGCGGTCGCCATCGACGAGCACTTCGGGAACCAGGCTGCGGCTGTTGTAGGTCGACGCCATCGTCGCGCCATAGGCGCCCGCGGTGCGGAAAACGGCGAGATCGCCCGCCGCAACCTTGTCGATCACGCGGTCGCGCGCGAAGGTGTCGCCGGTTTCGCACACCGGGCCGACGATCGAGGCGGTCATCGTCTCGCCGCTCGGGCGCACCGCCTGGAAATCGTGCCATGCGTCGTAGAGCGCCGGACGTGCCAGATCGTTCATCGCCGCATCGACGATGACGAAATCGCTCTGCGCCCCCGGCTTGACCCACAGCACTTCGGTGAGCAGCACGCCGGCGTTGCCCGCGATGACGCGCCCGGGTTCGAACATCAAGGTGACGTCCCAGTCGCGGGTGACGCGCGCGACCATCGCGCCATAATCGGCGGGGCTCGGCGGGTTGTCGCCCTCCTTGTAGGGAACCCCGAGCCCGCCGCCGAGGTCGACATGGGTGATGTCGTGCCCCGCAGCGCGCAAATCGGCGATCAGCCGCCCGACGCGGACGAACGCCGCCTCCAGCGGGTCGAGGCTGGTGAGCTGGCTGCCGATGTGGAGCGCAATGCCGCGCAGCTTGAGGCCAGGCAGCCGCGCGAGCCGGTCGAAAATTTCGGGCGCAACGTCGATGCCGACGCCGAACTTGTTTTCGGCCTTGCCGGTCGAAATCTTGGCGTGGGTGCCCGCATCGACATCGGGATTGACGCGCAGCACCGCCTGCGCGGTCATTTCCTTCCGCGCTGCGATCTCTGCGAGCGCGACGCCTTCGGGTTCATGTTCGATATTGAACTGGCCGATGCCGCGGTCGAGACCGAGCGCCAGCTCGGCGCGCGTCTTTCCGACGCCCGAAAAGACGATGTCTTCGGGCGCCATCCCCGACGCGATCGCGCGTTCGAGCTCGCCGCCCGACACGACGTCGGCGCCATAGCCCTGCCGCGCGAGGACACGCAGCACGCCGAGGTTGGGGTTGCACTTGATCGCGAAGGCAATGTGCTTGCGCGGAATATCGGCGAGCGCGTCGCGAAACACCTGCGCATGGCGTTCGAGCGTCGCGCGCGAATAGACATAGACGGGGGTGCCGATTTCCTCGGCAATGCGCGGCAGGGGGATGTCTTCGGCGTAGAGAACGCCGTCACGATAAGCAAAATGATCCATGGAAAAGGTCCTGAACTCAGCCCGGAGGCGGCAAGTCGAAATCGTCGGGTTCGCGCTTTTCGGATCGTTTAAGAAGGTCGTCGCTGCGCGCGGGCCGGGCCTGCGCGTCAGGCGTCGTGAGCTCCTCCGTGGTCGGCTGGCGCTGTGCCCCGATGGGCAGCGCGGGCGGGGCCGAACCCGCCACCGGCTTCAGATCTTCCTTCTTGCCGCACGCGCCAAGCGTCACGAGCGCAGCGCCCGAAGCGGCCAGCAAAATCGTCGTGCGGATCTTTGCCATCACCTAAATCTCCAGCGCCGCGCGCGCCGCGGCAACGGCCTGCCTTACCCGTTCGGGCGCGGTGCCGCCATAGCTCATGCGGCTGGCGACCGACGCCTCGACCGTCAGCGCCGCGAGCGCGGCGGGCGTGACCGCGGCATGGATCGCCGCCGCTTCGTCCGCCGGAAGCGCCGACAATTCAACGCCAAGCTCTTCCGATCGTTTCACGCAGGCACCAACGATATGGTGCGCCTCGCGGAACGGCACCCCCGCCTCGCGCGCCAGCCAGTCGGCCAGATCGGTCGCAGTCGAAAAGCCCGATGCGGCGAGCGCGCGCATCCGGTCGGTGCGAAAGGCCAGCGTATCGACCATGCCGGTCATCGCGGCAAGCGACAGCGCGAGCGCGTCGAAGGCACCGAACACCGTTTCCTTGTCGTCCTGCAAATCCTTCGAATAGGTGAGCGGCAGCCCCTTCACGATCACTGAAAGCCGCTGGAACGCACCGAGCAGCAGGCCGGCGCGGCCACGCACCAGTTCGGCGGCATCGGGATTGCGCTTTTGCGGCATGATCGAGCTGCCCGTCGACCAGGCGTCGGGCAGGCTGACGAAACCGAAGGGCTGGCTGGCCCAGATCACGATCTCTTCGGCAAGGCGCGAGAGGTGAATCGCGGCAATCGAGGCGGCGGCGCAAAATTCGAGCGCGAAATCGCGGTCCGATACGGCGTCGATGCTGTTCGCCATCGGCCGGTCGAAACCGAGCGCCGCTGCGGTCGCAGCGCGGTCGAGCGGGAAGCTGGTGCCCGCCAGCGCCGCGGCGCCGAGCGGCGATTCGTTGAGCCGCGCGCGCGCGTCGGCGAAGCGGCCGCGATCGCGGGCGAACATCTCGACATAGGCGAGCAGATGGTGGCCGAGCGTCACCGGCTGCGCGACCTGCAGATGCGTGAAACCGGGCATGATGCTGCCCGCATGTTCGTCGGCGCGCGCGAGCAGGGCACCCTGAAGCGCCTTCAGCCCGGCATCGATACGGTCGCACGCGGTGCGCACCCAGAGGCGAAAATCGGTCGCGACCTGATCGTTGCGCGAGCGCGCGGTGTGAAGCCGCCCGGCCGCTTCGCCGACCAGTTCCTTGAGGCGCGATTCGACCGTCATGTGAATATCTTCGAGCGCGAGATCGACCGGCACACCGTTCGCGGCGAACTCTTCGGCGATCTGCGCCAGCCCGCGATCGATGGTTGCCGCGTCGGCGGCGGCGATGATCCCCTGCGCGCCGAGCATCGCGGCATGCGCACGGCTGGCGGCGATATCCTCTTCCCACAAGCGTTTGTCGACGGGGATCGAGGCGTTTATCTCTTGCATGATCGCCGCAGGTCCGCCACCGAAGCGGCCGCCCCACATGCTGTTGCTATCGGGAGTATTCGCCATCCGCCGCGTTCCAAATCTTCGTCTTGCCGTGCTGGCCCTGCTGATCGCCGGTTCCGTCGCGGGGTGCGATAGGCAAAAGGAGGCCTCGGAGCAAGCAGGTGCAGGGCAAGCAAATATTTCGCCCGGCGAAGCGGCGCATGGCCGCGACCCCGCCACCTTTCAGCATGTCGTCGAGCGCGGCAACGCCGGCAAAGCCGGGCCGGCCGCCGCCTTTCGCGGCCCCGACGACGTCCCGGTGACCGTCGCGTCGTTTCGCGGCAAGCCGCTGCTGGTCAATCTGTGGGCGACCTGGTGTGCGCCCTGCGTCGCCGAAATGCCGACGCTCGATGCGCTTGCCGCGCAAAAGGCAGGCAAGCTGACGGTCGTCGCGGTGGCGCAGGATCTGCAGGGTGCCGCGGTCGTCGATCCCTGGTTCCAGAAGGCGGGGCTGAAGGCGCTGCAACCCTATCTCGATCCGCAGAACACCTTGTTGGACGCAGCGAATACCGCGCTGCCGACGAGCATCCTCTACGATGCGAACGGGCGCGAACTGTGGCGCGTGGTCGGCGCCATCGACTGGCAGGGCGAGGAAGCGAAGGCGCTCCTGGCCGAAGGCGGGGTATAGAATGAAGACGGCGGACGCGTAGCGCCCGCCGTCTTTTGAGACATAATCGTTTCGACAATCAGCCTTCGATCGAGACGCGCCCCACAGGATAGCCCTTCTTGCGCATCACCTTGGTATAATCCTTGTCGGCGTCGACGACTTCGGTCGCCCATTCGTCCCATGCATCCCAGCGATCCTCGCGGTCGGTTGCGCGGCCCAAGTCGCTCTTGAGCTCCTTTTCAGCCTCAAGAATATCGGTGCGATAATTGTACCAATATTTATTGTAGACACCGGCAATCGGCACGCTGCGAACCGGGGGGCGATCGAAACCCGGCGGCATCGATCCATAGGGAACCGTCGCCATTGCGGCACCGGCCGGAAGAGCCATAAGCGCCGCCAAAGTCGTCCATTTTTTCATCGTTCGTCTCCTTGGTGGACCCTGCTGGTCAGGAGAAAGAACGAAAGAGAACCGGCTTTTCTTCACGGACCGACGAGGATTCGACACGCCTCGCGGCGGAATCGTCCACGGCCGTCCCCGCAAGCGAGGCGGCGCCTCCGTCCGACGCCCCTACCCCGGATGCGCTTCGTCACCGACGCTCGATTTGAGCAGCCCGCGGAACACGTCCTGCGCGGTCCGTTTGCCCTGCGTCACGTCGAAGACGTCGCGCGCGATCGGCATCGCGATACCGTGGCGATCGGCGAGCGCCATCACCGTGGGCGCGCTTTTCACGCCTTCGGCGACCATGTGCATGTCGGCGATGATCGCGTCGATATGGCGCCCCTTGCCGAGTTCGACCCCGACGTGGCGGTTGCGCGACAGCGGGCTGGTGCAGGTCGCGATCAGGTCGCCCATGCCGGTCAGACCCGCGAAGGTTTCGGGGCGCCCGCCCATCGCAACGCCGAGCCGGGTGATTTCGGCCAGCCCGCGCGTCATCAGCCCGGCGCGCGTATTGTCGCCCGCGCCGAGCCCGTCGCCCATGCCGACCGCAATCGCGATGATATTCTTGAGCACCCCGCCGAGTTCGCAACCGAGCAGGTCGGTGTTGGTATAGACGCGGAACAGCCCCGAATGGAAAAGCGGGTGCAGCGCGCGCACGACGATTTCATCCTCCATCGACAGTACGCTCGCCGCCGCCTGGCCGCTCATGATCTCGCGCGCGAGATTGGGGCCGGTGAGCACGCCGACGGGATGGCCGGGCAGCACCTCTTCGATTACCTCGGTCATCCGCTTGCCGGTCGCGAGTTCGAGTCCCTTGGTCAGGCTGATCACCGGCACCCAGGGGCGCAGATGATCGCGGGCTTCCTCCAGCACCGCGCGAAAGCTGTGCGACGGCACGCCCATGACGAGGACGTCGGCGCCCGCCACCGCTTCGCCGAGATCGGCCGTCGCGCGCAGCGCCGTGGGCAGGCGGATGCCGGGCAGATATTTGCGGTTTTCCTGATCGCGGTTGATGCCGTCGACCGTTTCGGCGTCGCGCGCCCACAAGATGATCGGCGCGTTGCGCGATACCGTCGCGGCGACCGTCGTCCCCCAGCTCCCCCCGCCGAGGAGGCCCACTTTCAGGCGCATAGCCCCTCCTTCTCCCTGCTCGTCATTGCGAGCGAAGCGACGCAATCCAGTGCTGGCCCGAACCAGTCTGGATTGCTTCACCCGGCTTTGCCGGGTTCGCAATGACGCATGGTTTGACCGGCGGATCAAGTCCGACGTAATCGGCGGCTAATCGAGCGGCCCGAGAAAATCCTTCATCAGCGCGGCGGTGGCCTTCGGGTCCTCGACCATCGGGACATGGCCGACATGATCGAGCACATGCGCGCGGCTGTTCGCGATGCCCGCTTCGAGCACGGCGACGCAGCTGACGTCGATCAGCCGGTCGTGGCGGCCCCAGATAATCAGCGTCGGCACCGTCACCTCGCCCAGCCGGTCGTTGAGCGGCCGGTCGCGCATCTCGGTCGCAATAACCCAGAAGGCGGTATCGAGCTGATCGCGATATTTGAGCGCGTCGGCATAGAGCACCGGCTTGATCCGCGACGGCACGAAGGGCGGTTTGTGGACGACCATCGCGACGAGGCGGTCGGCATCCTCGATACCCGCCAGGACGAGCGGGTTATAATCCTCGTTCGCGGCCTGTTTCTGAAGGTCGCTCTCGTTCGCGCCCGCGACCCCGGCATTGTCGATCAGGATCAGGCTGGCGAGCGCATCGGGAAAGTCGAGCGCGTAGCGCAGCGCGATCCAGCCGCCCATGCTGTTGCCCGCGATATGCGGCTGCCGCAGTCCGAGCGCATCGACGAATGCCTTCAGCCGCGCGGTCTGCGCTTCGATGTCATACGCAAGATCGGGGTTGCGTTCATTCTCGCCAAAGCCGGGAAGGTCGGGTGCGACGACGTGATAGTCGCGCGTCAGAAAGGGGGCGAGAAACGACCAATTATCCTTGTCGCCCGAAAAGCCGTGGACGAGCAGCAGCGTCGGCTTCGTGCGATCGCCGCCCTCCAGATAGGGCCAGGCGCGGCCGTCGACGGTGACGCTTTTCTGCACCGTGCCGCCGCGCCGCCGGAGCAGCGCGCGACCGATCGCGACGAGGCGGCCGGGGAAGACGAAATAGAAGATCGCGAGCGCGATCAGGGGTGCGAAGAGGAGGATGAGAAGGATTTTCATTGTCTAATTCCCTCTTCCGTTCGCCCTGAGCTTGTCGAAGGGCCGTTCTTTCTTTCGGCGTTCACCAGAAGGACGGTGCTTCGACAAGCTCAGCACGAACGGACTTTGGCTATGGCCGCGGAACATGCGCGTCAAACCAGCCGATCAGATCGTCCAGCACCGCATCGCGTTCGGGCTCGTTATAGATTTCGTGGAACAGGCCGGGATAGATTTCGAGGCGCTTGTCGGTCGAGGCGACATGGTCGAACAGATAGTGCGACCCCGCCACCGAGGCGAGGCTGTCATGGTCGCCGTGCTGGAGCAGGATCGGCAGCCTGATTTTCGGTGCGCCTGCCTGCGCGGCCGCCATCGCGTCCATGAATTCCTTGCCGAGCCGCGCGCCGATCTTGCCCGTATAGACGAGCGGATCGGCAAGATAGGCGGCGACCACCGCCGGATCGCGGCTGACCCCGTTCGGATCGAGCGCCAATACGCCGAGGCGCGGAAAAAAGCGCGACAGAAAGCGGCTGATCCAGACGGTGAAGCGCGAGGGCGGCGCACCGGGGACAATCGCCGGACCCGACAGCGCGGCGGCGACAAAGGCGTCCTGCCGATCGATCAGGAACAGCGTCGCGATCAGGCCGCCCATGCTGTGTCCGAGCAGCAGGCGCGGCGCGCCCGGATGGTTGACCTCGACGAGCGTCAGCAGTTCGGCCATGCCGTCGGTGAAGGCCGAAAAGCGCGGGACATAGCCCCCCTCGCCATCCGACTTGCCATGGCCCCAATGGTCGACCGCATAGACGGCATAGCCGGCGTCGGTGAGCCGTTTTGCCACATGGGCGTAACGCCCGGCGTGCTCGGCATAGCCGTGCGCGAGGAGGATCACGGCCTTGGGCGCCGCGGCGGGAAGCCAATGGGTGACGTGCAGCATCGCGCCGGCGCCCGCCGATCCCGGCGGCAGCATCACCCCCGCGCCGCTCACCGGACCGGCTTTTTGAGCGCCGCGCTGCGGTGGCCGGGGCCGTCGTCGCCGCCCTTGTCGATGCGCGCGAGGATGGCGTCGAGCGCGCGGCTGATCGCGGTCTGGGTGCGCACCATCTCGATCTTCGGCCAGGCGGTGCGCATGCCGGTGTCGATCAGTTCGTCGATATCGTCCTGCGACAGATCGGACAAAATCTTCGTCGGCGACCAGAATTTGGGCGGCCGGATGATGTTGATGTCGCCGGTATATTCCTGATTGATCAGCGAGCGCGCCATATTGGCGAGGCTGTTGAGCGGCGGCACCAGTTCGAGGGGCTTCTGGAAGATCACCATATTGGCGTTGAGCCACGCCTTGAAGGTCGCCATCGACGCATGCTGAATGGCCTCGATCGGCGCCATCTGCTTGCGCGTGTCGGTCGCGAAAGGCAGCGCGAGCGGGTTCGCCTGGCTGACGATATGATGGTTGACGCCGTAGAGGCGTTCGAGCCGCTTGGTCGGAATGTCGTGCGTCACCGACCCGTCGACCCAGCGCCGGTCGGGCTGATAGGGCACGCGCTTGCCCGCCTCGTCGCGCGCCATCAACATGACCGGCGGAAAGACGCCGGGCACCGCGCAGGAGGCAAGCACCGCTTCGCGGATCAGCACATTGGGCGCAGTGATCGCGTTGAGGAGGCGGCCGTTCTGATATTTTTCGGCCGGCGCGACCGACACGTTGAGATGCCGGCCGCTGACTTCATAGGCTTCCTGAAAGGTCAGATCGGGAATGAGTTCGGCGAGGCGCGCGGCGACCTCATCAGGGGCGAGGCGGCGCACTTCGGGATCGCGGTCGGCGCTGGCGAGCTTGTCGCTGGCCAGAAAGGCGCCGACTTCGGCATCCTTGCGCGTGCAGACGACCGCGGCGACGATCGACCCGCCGCTCGATCCCGCGAGGATCGTCGGCAGCACGCCTTCTTCCCAAAGCGCTTTCACGACGCCGACATGGAAATAGAGAAAGCTGCCCGACCCCGACAGCAGCAGCGCCGAGCGGCCGTAGCAATGTTGGGCGCGGCGGAAGAAATCGCGCTTTTCGTCGCGCGGGATGCTGCGCGCCGCGGCGATCTTGCCGAGCGCGGAGACGACCTCTGCCACATAATCCTCGATCAGCCTTTTGGTGCCGAAGCGCGCCTTTTGATACAGACGTTCGTGGCCCATGCCGTCGATATTGCCGTGGATGCCTTCGTTGAGCACGAAGAGCAGCCCCTTCACATCGCCCGCCGCCGACAGCTTGCGCAGCCGTTCGAGGCGGGCGCGGATCGCGCGATAGTCGAAATGCTTGCTTTCGTCGGCGTCGCGCCACGCCTGCATCCCCGATTTGCCGTCGGCAGCAATCGCCGCTCTGGTCCAGGCAGCATAGTCGGGCGCCTTCGCCAGATCGGCGTCCACGCTGAGCGTCGGGGAAAAGATCATTCGGTGGTCCTGCAACATCGCCTATTTTTTGCGATTCTTGCCGCTAGCGGCGGCTTTGGCAACCGGTTTCGCCCTGCCCTTTGTGGCAGGTTTCGCCGTCGGCTTTGCCTTGGCCGCGGGCTTTGCCGCCGCTTTCGGCTTTGCCGTAGCGGCTTTGGGCCCGGCAGCCGCCTTTTCGGGCTTGGGCTGCGCGGCGAGCAAGTCGGCGAAACTCTCGTCGATGCACTTACGAAAGAAGGCGATGTCGGGCATGATCGCGCGTTCGGAGATGATCGAGAAGCCGACCTGACCGTTATAGCTGGGTGTCGCGATGAACAGCCCCATATTGTTGGCGAGCGGGCCCGCGCCATATTGCTGCACAAGCTGCGCCCCCGCGAGATAGAGCGGAACCTGCGCGCCCGGCACGTTCGAGATAAAAAGATTGGTGCCGCGCACCGCGAAGCGCTCGCTCGTCAGGATGCGCGCGACCGCCGCCATCGTCGCGCCCGGAATATGCTGCGACAGGTCGGTCATGATCCGGGCGCTGACGCCCGCCTTTGCCTCCTTTGCCTCCACCGTATAGTCGCGGATCGCAGCGAGGCGCTTCAGCGGATCGGCGATGTCGGTGCGCAGCGGCACGCTCATCGCGGTCACCTGGTTTCCGGGGCTGTCGGCCTTGCCGCCCTTGCCGCGCCGGTTGATCGGGGCGACCGCGACGACGCTTTCCTTGGGCAGCTCGCCATGCGCCTGAAGATATTTGCGCAGCGCGCCCGCGCAGGTCGCAAGGATGACGTCGTTGACCGTGGCGCCGGGCACCTTTGCCCGCACCTTCGCGATGTCGGCGAGCGCAACCCGGGTGGCGTCGAACATCTTGTGCGGGCCGACGGGTGCGTTGAAGCGCGTTTCGGGGACGCCTGCGGTCATCCCCTGATCGCTGAGCATCGACTTGCGCGCCGCGGTCATCAGCGAGGGCGACACCTTGAGCAGCGCGTTCATGAACTTGACCGGCGATTGCATCGACGCGGTCCAGGCGCGCGTGGCGACCTCCGCGCTCGACGGCGCGCGCCCGAGATCCTCGACCGGCGCGCCGGGGATTGCCGGCGTCCCCTTGGCGTCGATGTCGCTCATCGCGATGAAGGCATGCGCGCCCGATGCGCCGTCGACCGCGGCGTGATGGACGCGGTGGAGCATCGCGAAGCTGCCCTTCGGGATGCCGGGGATACGGTCGAGCCCCTCGATGATGTAAATGTCCCAAAGCGGCCGGTTCATATCCATCGGCTTCGAGAAATAGCGCGCGACCGCGATGCAGAATTGCCGCCAGTCGCCGGGTTCGGGCAGGCGCGCGTGGCTCATATGCGCTTCGATGTCGAAATGTTCGTCCTCGACCCAATAGGGGTGATCGAGATCAAGCGGCAGCCGGTGGAGCCGACGTTTGAACAGCGGCGATGTGTCGACGCGCGACTGGACGTGCGCGATGATGTCCTTGAACCGCACGAAGCCGCCCGGCGCCGTCGACGGATCGTAGATATAGATACCCATGATATGCGTCAGATTGTTCGCGGTCTGGGTATAGAGGAACTGGGCGTCCTGGGCGCTGAGTTGCTTAAGCATGCGAACCTCCATCCAACATCGATGATCCCGTCCTTGCGAGCGGAGCGAAGCAATCTCCCGTCACCAGCCGGGCGCCGGGGCAAAGGCTGGAGATTGCCGCGCCGCCTGCGGCTCCTCGCCATGACGAAGGCGGTGTCATGTCATTCTCCCGTCCCCGGCAATCGGTCGGCGAGCGCGAGCGTGGCGAGCCGCATCGATTCCATGACGTTGGCGAGCCCGCGGAGTTCCACGAGCAGCGCGCGGCGCGCGCGCAATCCGTCGGGGGTCGCGGTTTCCGCCAGCCCCATGTGGCGCATCTGCGACAGGGCGTTCGCGAAGAGCAATTTTCCGATCGACGCTTCGCTGCTGATCCGGCGCAAGAGCCAGGCCTGCCGCCCCTCGATCAGCGCGGCATCGAGCAGCGCCTTTTCATCGACCGGATCGCCGGGGCGCGCGCGCGCCAGAATGTCGGCGACGACCGAATAGGCCTCGGCAAAGGGTAGCAGGATCGCATGGCCGACCATCGGCTGACAGCGGCGAATGAGCTGCGCCACGCCGCGGTCGCCGCTCGCCAGCCGTTTGGCCCAGGCGGGATCGATGCGCGCAAGTTCGGCCTCCAGCGCGGCCAGATGTTCGCCGCGCGGCGGGTAGAAGAATTCGAATTTGAACAGATCGCGCAGCCGGTCGATCCGCGCCCAGAAGGCGGCGGTCGAATCCTTGCTGTCGGCATCGCGCAGCTCGAACAGCGCCAGCTCGATCATCGCGCGGTCGAGGAAATGATGCGCGATGATGTTGCGATAATAGCTCGCCATCGGATGCTTGGCGGGGTCGATCGAATAGACGGTCTCGCTGCCGGCCTCGAACCGCGTGAGCAGGCCGCCCTCGACGAGCGTGTCGAGCGTCGCCGCGAGCGCCGCGGCGTCGCCGCCTTCGAGCTCGCGGCTGAGGCGGATGCCGCGCTCGCGCGCCCAGGCGGTGATGCGCGCGATCGTTGCGATCATCTCTGCCTCGGTCACGCCGCGCGGCGCGGTGCCGAGCAGGATGAGGCACATGACCGAGGTGACGGTAAGCGGGGTGACGCGGTTCGCCTCGACCGCGACGGCGAAGGCGATACGCTCCAGCGCGCGCCGGTCGTCGGGGGCCGGGGCCTCCGGAATGACGACGGGATCGCCGATGTCGAGACGGATGCGCCCCGACGGTTCCTTGAGGCTCTTCATATAGCCGATGAACCAGGCGAGGCTTTCGGGTTTCTTGGTCCGTCCGGTCTGTTCGGCGGCATATTCCTCGACATCGCGGATCAGGTCGAAACTGGTGACGAAGGGCACGAAATGTACCCCCTGCGTCCCGGTCGCATGCGCGGCGTCGAGGACATATTTCATCAGGCCATATTTGGGCGGCATCAGCTTGCCGAGGCGCGAGCGCGTCCCTTCGAAGGCCCAGGACAGCGGGAAGCGCTTGGCGAGCAGCCAGGCGATGTAGTGGCGCAGCACCAGCTTGTAGACCGGTTGATCCTGAAAGCTGCGACGAATGAAGATCATTCCCGACCGGCGGAAGAACTGGCCCATGATCGCGAAGTCGAGATTGGCGCCGCCGAAGCTGTGCAGCATCGGCAGGTCATTTTCATAGGCGAGGCGGCTGGGGGTCGCGCCGTCGATATAGGTTTTATGCGTGAACAGGATCGCGGTCGGATGTTCGCGCAGCACCGAGCGCAGCTTTGCAAGCTCGGCCGCGTCGACCTCCATCTCGGGCGCATAGCCGCCGAACATCATCCGGTCGAGCCGCGCGCGCAGGTCGAGGAACAGCGCACTGGGGGTCGCGATAACCTCCTTCATCAGCGGGCGCGCCTCGCGGTAGAGATCGGCGACGGGACGGCCGAGCTGGCCGGCAAGATCGGCAAGCGCGGCGCGGAATTTGGGGTTGGTACGCAGCGAGTCGGCAACGAAGCGCGGCACCTTGTAGCGGCTGCCGCGGATGCCGCGTTCGGCGACGTCGAGCGCGAGCCCCGCCTGCCGCGCGACGAAGCCCGCAAATTCGCTGCTCCCCTCCTCGCAGCCGTCACCGCCGCCGGTCTGCGCGAGATAGCGCGCCTTCAGCTCGGTCTGCGTTGCCGCTTCGCCGACGAGGATCTGCGCCCGGCGCCGATCGCGCCACAGGATGAACCGCGCGCGCAGCGGCCCCGGCCGGCGCGGGTCGCCGAAGATCAGATGCCGGAATTTCAGCGCGCGATCGCGCTCGAAACCGGGGATGCGCCACGCGACGCGCAGCGGCACCACCCTGCGCGCAGGATCACCCGCCAGCCGCGCCTTGAGCGCGTCGAGGTCGAGGGCATGATCGTCGTCGGCGATCGCGAGGCTGACCCACATCGGTGCCCCTTCCCCGCCCGGATCGACCGAGGTCGCATGGATCCAGTCGAGCAAAATCTGCCGCTCGATCCGGTTGCGCGCGTCGATGATGTAAAGCCGGTCGGCCAGCTGCTCCGCGACGAATTCGCTGCGGGGCGTGCCGTCGGCCATGGCCTTAAACCACCGTCATTGCGAGGAGCGAAGCGACGCAGCAATCCAGCGTGGCGTAACCCGCCCTGGATTGCTTCGCTTCGCTCGCAATGACGATGTGAGGCATGCGTTAGGCTTTCCTTCCCTTTCGGGGGGAGGATTTCTTCGCGACCGCCTTTTCCTTGGGCGCCGGCTTCTTCTCAGCCGCTTTCTTCGGCCTTGGTTTCGGTTTGGGTTTCGTTTCCGCCGCCACCGACTCGCCGACGCTTTCCTCTGGCTGACCGAGGGTGCGCAGGAACATGTTGCGCACGTCGCGGACATGGGCGTTCAGCGTCTTCACCTGCCAATCGGACGTATCGACCGGCGGCAGGACGGTGACGCGCACCGTCGCGGGGCGCATCACGAATTCGTTCTTCGGCGCGACGTCGGTCGCATTGTGGATGACGATCGGGACGATCGGCACGCCCGCCTGCATCGCGAGGTGGAAGGCGCCCTTTTTGAAAGGCTCGAGCTTCGGCGTCAGGCTGCGCGTCCCTTCGGGGGCGATGCAGATCGACTTGCCTTCCTTTTGAATGGCCTCGACCAGCGGTTCCATCGCCTTGATCGCGCTCTTGCCGTCGGCGCGGTCAACGAAGACGGTGCCGCCCCATTCCATCAGCTTCCCCAATATGGGGATGTCCTTGATCTCTTTCTTGCCCACCCCGCCCATGTCGCGGCGGATGAGCTTGGCGAGGATCATCACGTCCGCCTTGCTCTGATGGTTGAAGATGAAGATGCACGGGCGCGAGGACCACAGGTGGCGTTCGTCCTCGACCTCGAGCTCGACGCCGGTGATCGCGGTGGCGAAATCGCCGAACAGCCCCATCGAGAAGTTGACCGCCTCGCGCTGTGAACGCGTCAGCGCCCAGATCGGCAAGCCGGCGGCGAAGGCGCCGATCAGCGAGCCGGTGGCGTAGATGGTGCGCGTATAGTCGACCCACGACGGCGTGCCGCGGCTCGCGAAGCGCTGCACCGGCCAATTGCGCTCGTCGGCGATTGCCTTCAATTTCATATTGGGATTGAGCGGCCGCGGTTTGCCGACGCGTTCGAGCAGTTCGATGTCGTCGTCGCTGTCCGAATAGAAATAGCTCTGATCGAGGTCGAGGCCATATTCGGCGGCAAGCTCCTCGGCGGCGATCACCTTGCCCTCGCCGAAGCAGAGCGGGCGGATGATGTCGCCCGTAAACACGCCATCTTCGATTTCATAGGCCGAGCATTTGATGTCGGATATGCCAAGGTCGCGCGCAGTCGGTTCGATCTGGTAGATCGTCGCCGACGAGATGATCGCGACGCGGTGTCCCTTGGCCTGATGCGCCTCAATGATCGCGCGCGTCTCGGGATAGATTTTGCGCGCGATATGCTTTTTGTAGAGTTCTTCGCCGAACTGGACGAAGCTTTCCTCTTCGACGCCCTTCATGAATTTGGCGGCGCCGCTCATCAGCCCCGAAAAGCCGATCGCGCCAAGGCTGTGCTGCGCGATGACATTGGCGGTCTCGGCGATCTCCTCGACCGACATTTCGCGGCGCTGCAGCTTTTCGCGCAGCATCGCGGTCGCCGAATAGCCGGCGATGATCGTTCCGTCGAAATCGAAGAGCGCGGCGATATGCGATCCGGGTTCGGACGCGAGAACTTCTTCCAAATGCGGCTGCGGCCTTGGCACGCGCATCTCCCCCACTGGCGGCTGTACCGCCTTATCCCTGCACGATGACAGGTAAAATGGGGTTAATCAATGGCGCGAAAGAGTGAGCGCCCGTCCCAATTTCGTCATCCCGGCGAAGGCCGGGGTCTCAACCCGGCATCGTTGCGCACCGGCGAGATCCCGGCCTTCGCCGGGGTGACAATCAGGGTTTGAGCGCCGACGCCTCGCGCGCGAGTGTCTCGATCCGGGCCGGATCGAGCGGCCCCGCGGGGACGACCCAGCTGCCGCCGACGCACAGCACCGGGTCCAGCGCCAGCCATTCGGGTGCTGTCGCGGCGGTGATGCCGCCGGTGGGGCAGAAGCGCGCCTGCCCGAACGGCCCCGCGAGCGCCTTGAGCGCAGGGATGCCGCCGCTCGTCGCGGCAGGGAAGAATTTGAAATGCGAGAGGCCAAGATCCATGCCGCGCATGATGTCGCCGGCATTGGCGGTGCCGGGGAGGAAGGGAATGCCGCTCGCGACCGCCGCCTTGCCGAGATTGTCGGTCAGCCCCGGCGAAACGATGAATTCGGCGCCCGCATGGATCGCGCCCGCCAGCATCGCGGGATCGAGGACGGTACCGGCGCCGACGACCGCGCCCGGCACCGCCTTCATCGCCTCGATCGCAGCGAGCGCGGCAGGGGTGCGCAGCGTGACCTCGAGAACCGGCAGACCGCCCGCGACGAGCGCCTCGGCCATCGGGACGGCGTCCTCGACGCGGTCGATGACGATCACCGGGATGACGGGGGCTAGCGCCATGATCTGTTCGATGGACTTGTCGGACATTCTGTTTCCTTCACCGGCGCCGATGCGGCGTATTGAAATGTTTCCGTTCGTGCTGAGGAGCGACCGGGACTGAGCTTGACGAAGGCTCGGTCGCGTCTCGAAGCGCCGGCGAGGCCCTTCGAGATGCCGCTTCGACGAGCTCAGCGGCTCCTCAGGGCGAACGGTTGCAACTCAGACGACTGTTTCCATCGCCGCCAACATCGCCGAGCCGCCCTTTTCGGCTTCGTCGGCGTGGTGACGGAACAGCGCGAACAGCTCGCGCCCGACGCCGAGTGCGGGCGGCGGGGCGATGGCGGGCGTCCGCGCGGCCCATTCAGCAGGATCAACGAGCGCCGTCACCTCGCCCTTTACCGCGCAGACGCGCACCATGTCGCCGTCCTGCAAACAGGCGAGCGGGCCGCTGATCCCGTCGGGGCCGGGCAGCGCCTCGGGCGAGAGGTGGATCACCGCAGGCACCTTGCCGCTCGCCCCCGACATGCGGCCGTCGGTGAGCAGCGCGACGCGGTAGCCGCGGTCCTGCAGCACGCCGAGCGCGGGGGTGAGCTTGTGGAGTTCGGGCATGCCGTTGGCGCGCGGCCCCTGGAAGCGCACGACGACGACGCAGTCGCGGTCGAGTTCGCCCGCCTTGAATGCAGCGAGCACCTGATCCTGATCGTCGAAGAGGCACGCCGGGGCTTCGATCGTCCAGCGATCCGGGGCAACCGCGCTCGTCTTGATGATCGCGCGGCCAAGATTGCCCGACAGCAGCCGCATGCCCCCGTCGGGCGAAAAAGGTGCGGAAACGGGACGCAGCATCGTATCGTCGCGCGACGTTTCGGGTGCGGCCTCCCAATGAAGCGCATCGTCGACCAGCACCGGCTGTCCCGAATAATCGGCCATTGACCCGCCCACCGTGAGCACATCTCCGTGGAGCAGTCCGGCGCCGAGCAGTTCGCGCACGACATAGCCGATCCCGCCCGCGGCGTGGAAATTGTTCACATCGCCCGCGCCATTCGGATAGACGCGCGCGAGCAGCGGCACGGCGCGGCTCAGCTCGTCGAAATCCTGCCAGTCGATGATAATCCCCGCCGCGCGCGCGATCGCCGGCAGGTGAATGGCATGGTTGGTCGAACCGCCGGTCGCGAGCAGGCCGATCGCGGCATTGACGATTGCCTTTTCATCGACGCAGCGCGCGAGCGGGCGATAATCGTCGCCGGTCCAGCCGATTTCGGTCAGCCGGTGCGTCGCGGCACGCGTCAGTTCCTGCCGCAGCTTGGTGCCCGGATTGACGAAGGCGCTGCCGGGAATGTGCAGCCCCATCAATTCCATCATCATCTGGTTGGAATTGGCGGTGCCATAGAAGGTACAGGTGCCCGCGCCATGATAGCTGGCCGCCTCCGCCTCGAGCAGCGCGTCGCGGCCGACCTTGCCCTCGGCATATAGCTGACGGACGCGGACCTTTTCCTTGTTCGCGAGGCCCGACGGCATCGGCCCGGCCGGAATGAGGATCGTGGGCAGATGGCCGAAGCGCAGCGCGCCGATGAGCAGGCCGGGAACGATCTTGTCGCAGATGCCGAGCAGCAGCGCGCCTTCGAACATCGCGTGGCTGAGCGCAATCGCGGTGCCCTGCGCGATGTTGTCGCGGCTGAACAGCGACAGGTCCATGCCCGCCTGTCCCTGCGTCACCCCGTCGCACATTGCGGGAACGCCGCCCGCGACCTGCGCCGTCGCACCGGCTTCACGCGCGAAAATCTTGATCTGTTCGGGGTAGCGGCCATAGGGCTGATGCGCCGACAGCATGTCATTATAGGCGGTGACGATGCCGATATTCATCTCGGCGCCCGCGCGGATCGCGGGCTTGTCCTCGCCCGACGCCGCGAAGCCATGCGCAAGGTTGCCGCACGACAGATTGCCGCGGTTGGTTCCGGCCTCGCGCTGGCGCTGCATCAGATCGAGGTAGGCGGCACGGCGCTGGGCGCTGCGGCGGGTGATGCGGTCGGTGACGGCGGCGATCGTGGGGTGGAGGGTGGTCATATTTACCTCGTCACCCCGGCGAAGGCCGGGGTCTCACCGTTGCAGCAAAATGCGAGGTCGAGATCCCGGCCTTCGCCGGGATGACGATCAAAAAAACTAGTCATGCCAGCTCGCTCCGTCGCGTTCGATGAGCGCGATCGCGCTCGACGGGCCCCAGCTTCCCGCGGTGTACGTCTGCGGCGCCAGATCGACCGACGCCCAGGCATCGCGGATCGAATCGACCCATTCCCACTGCGCCTCGACCTCGTCGCGGCGTACGAACAGCGTCTGATCGCCCTCGATGAAGTCGAGCAGCAGCCGTTCATAGGCGATGCGCCGCCGCTCGCCCTCGAAACTGTGCGAGAGCGACACGTCGAGCGTGACCTCTTTGAGCTTCACCCCGTCGCGGTCGAGCCCCGGCTGCTTCGCCATCACCTTGACCCGGATATTCTCTTCGGGCTGCAGGTTGATGATCATGCTGTTGGCGTCGAGCCGGCCCGCGCCGACGCGCGCGAAGATGTTATGCGGCACCGGCTTGAACTGGATCAGCACTTCCGACTTGCGCTGCGGCATCCGTTTGCCGGTGCGCAGGTAAAAGGGCACGCCCTTCCAGCGCCAATTGTCGATATAGGCCTTGAGCGCAACGAAGGTTTCGGTGTTCGACGGATGGCCAAGCTCGTCGGCATAGCCCGCAACCGCCGCGCCGTTCACCGCGCCGCTCGTGTACTGACCCTTGACGCTGTGCGCCTTGACATCGTCGGCGCGCATCTTGCGCAAGGACCGCAGCAGCTTGACCTTTTCATCGCGCACCGCGGTCGCCGAGACGCTCGCCGGCGGCTCCATCGCGATGATCGCGAGAAGCTGGAGCATATGGTTCTGCACCATATCCTTCAATGCACCGACGCCATCATAATAGGAGACGCGGCCTTCGAGGCCGACGGTTTCCGCCACGGTGATCTGGACATGGTCGATCGCCTGCGCGTTCCACAGGGGTTCGAACAGCATATTCGCGAAACGCAGCGCGAGTAGGTTCTGGACCGTTTCCTTGCCCAGATAATGGTCGATGCGGAAAACGCGATCCTCGGCAAAGGCGCTGCCGACCTGTTCGTTGACCGCACGCGACGAGGCGAGATCGTGGCCGATGGGCTTTTCCATCGCGATCCGGCATTCGGCGCAGGCGATCCCGGCGGCGGCAAGACCCTGCGCGATCGGGCCGAACATCGACGGCGGGGTCGACAGATAGGCGCCGATCGGACGGTTCATCCGGTCACCGAGCATTTCGGCCAGCCGGTCGTACCCCGTCCCCGCACCTGCATCGACCGCACAATAGTCGATCCGGTCCAAGAAGGCGGCGATCACCCTTTCGTCGATGCGATCGCCCGCGAGATGGTCGTCGAGCGCGGCGCGCACCATCGCGTGCGCCCCTGCCCGGTCCATCTGCGAGCGGCCCGAGGCGACGATCGTCATCGAATCGTCGAGCAGCCCGTCCATGTGCAGATTGTAGAGCGAGGGGAAGAGCATGCGATGGGCAAGATCGCCCGTCGCCCCGAACAGCACCAATGTTTCGACTTTGACGCTCACAAATATCCCCTTGGATAACGGACAGGGACGGTGGCGAAAGCCCCTGGCGATTGCAACGCGCATACGTAAGCCGCATAGCTTTGCATCGCCATTGGCAAGCCGCCCGCATCTGGCATAGGAACGCGCCATGACCGACGCGCCCATCCCCTATGATGTCATCGTGATCGGCGGCGGCGTCAATGGGGCCGGCGTCGCGCGCGATGCCGCGGGGCGCGGGGCGCGGGTGCTGCTGATCGAACAGGGCGATCTGGCGCAGGGCACCTCCTCGGCCTCGACCAAGCTGATCCACGGCGGGCTGCGCTACCTCGAGCATTATGAATTCGGCCTGGTGCGCGAGGCGCTGGCCGAGCGCGAGATATTGTGGGGCATCGCGCCGCACATCATCTGGCCGATGCGCTTTGTCCTCCCCTATCGCGACGGTCTGCGCCCGCGTTGGCTGCTGCGGCTCGGCCTGTTCCTCTATGACCATATCGGCGGACGCCGGAAATTGCCGCCGACGCGGTCGATCGACCTGGCGCGGCATCCGGCGGGCGCGCCGCTGCAGCCGCAATATGCCAAGGGTTTCGAATATTCGGACGGCTGGGTCGACGATGCGCGGCTGGTGACGCTGAACGCGCGCGACGCCGCCGACCGCGGGGCGCGGATCAAGACGCGCACCCGCGCCGACCTGATGCGCGTCGAGGACGGGTTATGGGTGGTCGAGGCGACGGGTGCGAACGGCCAAGCCTATCGCTTTACGGGCCGCAGTCTTGTCAACGCCGCCGGCCCCGCCGTGCTCGACCTGCTGCGCCGCGCCGCCGCGCCGCCCGATTATCAGATGCGGCTGGTGCGCGGATCGCACATCGTGGTGCGCAAGCTGTTCGACCATGATTTCGCCTATTTCTTCCAGCTTCCCGACGGACGCATCTTTTTCGCCATCCCCTATGAGCGCGATTTCACGCTGATCGGGACGACCGATCAGGATCATGAAGGATCGCTGGCCGACGTGCATGCGAGCGCCGAGGAAATCGCCTATCTGTGCGAGGGAGCGAACCAGTATTTCGCCGCGCAGATCGGCCCCGACGATGTCGTGTGGACCTATTCGGGGGTGCGGCCGCTGGTCGAGGACGGATCGGGCAAGGCCGAGGCGGCAACGCGCGGATACCGCATCGACCTTGACCTGGAAGAAGGCGCACCGCTGCTCACCATCTATGGCGGCAAGATCACCAGCTACCGCCATGTCGCCGAAGATGCGGTCGACGATCTGGCGGCGCATGTCGCCGCGCTGACCGGGGCGCGCTGGACCGCCGGCGCGCCGCTCCCCGGCGGCGATTTTCGGACCGACGGCGCGGCGGCGCTGAAGGCCGACTATCGGCTTGTTCACCCCTTCCTCTCAGCCGCGACGGTCGACCGCATCGTCAAGGCCTATGGCACCGACGCGCGGGCGTGGCTCGGTACGGCCGAAAGCTGGGACGATCTGGGCGGCGAGATCGCGCACGGGCTGTCGGCCGCCGAAATCCGCTGGATGATCGACCGCGAATGGGCGCAGACGAGCGACGACATTTTGTGGCGGCGTAGCAAGCTGGGGCTGCATTTCACCGCCGAGGACATCAAGCGGCTCGATGGCTTTCTGGACGGTATCGCCGTCAAGCCCGCGCTTCCCGAGTAAGCGCCCGCCATATCTAAAGCGGTTATCGATCCGATTGTATCGGATCGATAACCGCTTTAGATTCCAGTTTTTCCGCATTTTCTGAAGCGTCAGGTAATTCCACCTGACTGGAAAATGCTCTAGGCCCCCGCGGCGATCGCCAACGCATCGGCGCCCGCCGGAAAATGGCTGCGGCCCGTCCGGTCGTGCACCGCGTCCCACACCGCCGCGGCGACGTCGGCCTCGGTCGTGAAGAGCGCGGGCTGCGCCATGCCCGCAAGGATCGGCGCAGCATGGCTGCCATAGGGTTCGGGCAGCACGTCGGCGAGCGCGACATCGGTGTTCGCGCTAAAGGCGGTGGTGGGGCCATAGCCCGGCTCGACGAGTTTCACCCCGATACCCAGCGGTTCGAGTTCGTGCGCGAGGCTGCCGGTGAAGCCCTGGATCGCGGTCTTGCTGCCCGTATAGGCGGCGGCATAAGGGAAAGCGGCAAGCGTTGCCGACGAGGTGACGTTGACGATCGTTCCCGACCGGCGTTCGCGCATCTGCGGGATCACCGCCTGCGTCATGGCGATAGTGCCGAGGCTGTTGGTGGCATAGACGTCGCGGATGCGCCGCAGCGGCGAATGTTCGAGCGCGCCGAACAGGCCGATCCCCGCATTGTTGACGAGAACGTCGATCGGCCCGGCGGCGGCGATGGCGGCGGCGATGCTGTCGTCATCGGTCACATCGAGCGGCAGCAGGCGAAGCCGCGCCGAAGGTTCGAGCGGCGCGGCGGCCGGGTTGCGCATCGTCGCGATCACGGCCCAGCCGCCCGCATGAAAATGGCGTGCGGTTTCGAGGCCATAGCCCGACGAGCAGCCGGTGATCAAAATCCGTTTCATCATTCTTCCTTTCATCAGGGGATGAAAAGGATCTAGGCAGAGAACGCGATACGATCTATAATGTGAAATCCGCAATTTATTACAGATAGTCCGGATATGGCCGACCCACTCTCCGATCTTATCGCGCTGCTGCGCCCCAGCACGGTCTTCGCGAAAGGGATTGGCGGACGCGGGCAGTGGGCGGTGCGCTATTCATCCTTCGGCGACCCGAGCTTTTGCACGGTGCTGCAAGGTCGCTGCCGACTGACGGTCGATGGCGCCGATCCGGTCACGCTGATTGCCGGCGATTTCGTGCTGTTGCCTGCGACGCCGGGCTTCACCATGTCGGCCATCGACGCAGGGGCTACCTGCGATCCGGTCATGATCGATCCCCATGACACCACCGGCTTTTCGGGCGAGATGCGGCATGGCGAGCCCGACGGTGAGCCCGATGTCCGGATGCTCGGCGGCTATTTCGCCTTTACCTCGCCCGACGCCGGCCTGCTGGTATCGCAGCTTCCCGCCCTGATCCATCTGCGCGGGGCCGAGCGGCTGGCGGCGCTGGTGCAGATGGTGCGCAGCGAAGCGGGCGGCGACAGGCCGGGGCGCGATCTGGTGCTCGCGCGGCTGGTCGAGATACTGCTGGTCGAGGCGCTGCGGGCCGCGGGCGGTGACGAGGCGCCGCCGGGGATGCTACGCGGCCTCGGCGACCCGCGGCTGGCGAGCGCGATCCGCTGCATCCACGATGCCCCCGCGCACCCCTGGACCGTCGCGGCGCTGGCGAAGGCGGCGGCGCTGTCGCGATCGGCCTTCTTCGACCGTTTCGCGCGCACCGTCGGCGTGCCGCCGATGGAGTATGTACAAAGCTGGCGCATGAGCCTGGCCAAGGACATGTTGCGCCGCCGCGCGGGCAAGATCGACGAAATCGCCGAGCGTGTGGGCTATGGGTCGGCGAGCGCGTTCAGCACCGCCTTTGCGCGCGCGGTGGGCGTGCCGCCGCGGCGCTTTGCAATGACGGCCGGCTAGCGCGGTTTGCGCGTCGGCTTTGCGGCCTTGCGCGCCGCTTCGTCGCGCAGCCTGTTCTCGCGCTCGGCCAGTTCCTCGAAACGGCAGAGCGGAATTGGCGCGGGGGGTTTCTTCTTGTCGGTCATTCTTCTCTCGTCACCCCGGACCTGATCCGGAGTCCATGCGAGCTTGCGCCGCGAATGGATGCCGGATCAAGTCCGGCATGACGAAAATATGGCCTTACGCCGCCTCGGCTTCCGCACCCACCGGCAGGCGGATCATGTAGTCGAAAGCCGACAGAGCCGCCTTCGATCCTTCGCCCATCGCGATCACGATCTGCTTGTAGGGGACGGTCGTGCAATCGCCCGCGGCGAAGATGCCGCGCTGGCTCGTCTCGCCGCGATGGTCGACCTCGACCTCTCCGTGGCGCGACAGGGTGACGCTGTCCTTGAGCCATTCTGTGTTCGGCACGAGGCCGATCTGAACGAAGATGCCTTCGAGTTCGACCTGATGCAGTTCGTCCGAATTGCGGTCCTTATAGGCAAGCCCCGTCACCTTTTCGCCGTCGCCGAGCACTTCGGTGGTCAGCGCCGAGGTGATGATCTTGACGTTGGGCAGGCTCGTGAGCTTGCGCTGAAGAACGGCGTCGGCGCGGAGCTGGCTGTCATATTCGATCAGGGTGACGTGCGCGACGATGCCGGCAAGGTCGATCGCCGCCTCAACGCCCGAATTGCCGCCGCCGATCACCGCGACGCGCTTGCCCTTGTAAAGCGGGCCGTCGCAGTGCGGGCAATAGGCGACGCCCTTGTTGCGATAGGCATCCTCGCCCGGCACGCCGAGCTGGCGCCAGCGCGCACCGGTCGAGAGGATCACGGTGCGCGCCTTGAGCGACGCACCGTTGGCAAGCACGACTTCGTGCAACCCGCCCTCGGTCTTTGCCGGGATCAGCTTTTCGGCGCGCTGCAGGTTCATGATGTCGACGTCATAGTCTTTGACGTGGCTCTCCAATTGCGCGACGAGCTTCGGCCCTTCGGTGTGCTGGACTGAAATGAAATTCTCGATCGCCATCGTGTCGAGCACCTGTCCGCCGAAGCGTTCGGCGGCGATGCCGGTGCGGATGCCCTTGCGTGCCGCGTAGATCGCGGCCGCGGCGCCCGCGGGGCCGCCGCCGACAACGAGCACGTCGAACGCGTCCTTGGCAGCGATCTTTTCGGCCGCCTTTGCTTCGACACCGGTGTCGAGCTTCGCGAGGATCTGTTCGAGCTCCATGCGGCCCTGACCGAAATTCTGCCCATTCAGGAAGATCGTCGGCACCGCCATGATCTTGCGCTCCTCGACCTCGGCCTGGAACAGCCCGCCGTCGATCGCGGTGTGGGTGATGCGCGGGTTGACCACGCTCATCAGGTTCAATGCCTGCACGATGTCGGGGCAATTCTGGCACGACAGCGAAAAATATGTTTCGAAGTGGAAGTCGCCATCGAGCGCCGCCACTTGCTCGAGCACCTCGGCGCTCACCTTCGGCGGGTGGCCGCCGACCTGGAGCAGCGCGAGAACGAGCGAGGTGAATTCATGGCCGAGCGGGATGCCCGCGAAGCGCACCGCGACATTGGCGTCGCTCGCGCGGCGGATCAGGAAGCTGGGCCGGCGCGCATCATCGTCGGTGCGCGTCACGCTGACCTTGTCCGACAGCGCGGCGATATCATCGAGGAGCGCCGCCAGCTCGGCCGACTTCGCATCGTCGCCGAGTGACGAGAGCAGTTCGATCGGTTCACGAAGGTTCGTGAGAAGGCCCTGAAGCTGTTGCTTCATATTGGCGTCGAGCATGGGGAAAGTTCCTGCCTGGTTTCAAAGAAAATCCGTGTGCTCCAGCGAAGGCGGGAGCCCAGGGCTGTAGAGCGCAAGTGTAGCGACCTAACGCTCTGGGTCCCCGCCTTCGCGGGGACACACGGACGATTATACCTTAGATCTTGCCGACGAGGTCGAGCGAGGGCGCGAGCGTTTCGGCGCCTTCTTCCCACTTGGCGGGGCAGACTTCGCCGGGGTGGCTGACCCAATATTGCAGCGCCTTGATCTTGCGGAGCAGTTCGGCGGCGTTGCGGCCCACGCCTTCGGGGGTGATTTCCAGAAGCTGGATTTCACCCTGCGGGTCGAGCACGAAGGTGCCGCGGTCGGCAAGGCCGACGCCCTGGCGCAGAACTTCGAAATTGTTCGACAGATTGTGGTTCTGGTCGCCGACCATATAGTAATTGATCTTGCCGATCGCCGGCGAGGTGTCGTGCCACGCCTTGTGGCAGAAATGCGTGTCGGTCGACACCGCGAACACTTCGACGCCCATGTTCTGCAGCGTCGGATAGATGTCGGCGAGGTCTTCGAGCTCGGTCGGGCAGACGAAGGTGAAGTCAGCCGGATAGAAGAAGAAGACGGCCCACTTGCCCTTGACGGTTTCGTCGCTGATGTCGACGAACTTGCCGTCCTTGTACGCGGTCGCGTTGAAGGGCTTGATGGTGGTGTTGAGCACGGACATGGAGAGCCTCCTTTTGTTTGTGGAGCCCTCCCCTAGCGATTTATGTTGCAGTGCGGAAATTGGAAATCCGCGCCGCCATGATCGATTTTATCGATCAAAAACGCCTTGAATTGTCAATCTTTCGAACACATGTCGCGCTGCCTGCATCATCGTCAGGACCAGCTGCGCGCCAGCTTCTCCGCCGTCGCGTCGATTGCGCCCGGCCCGGTGTTGCCGACCAGCGCATAGGACATGTCGCCGCGGCGCCAATAGGCCACCGATTGCGCGCCTTCGCGCACCGCGTCGGGGCGTTCGGGCGCCCCCGAACGCTGGTGCAGCGCAAAGAGCGACAGCGGATCGCCCGCCTGGGTGCGGACCGCGACGAGCAGGGCCGGGCCGCGCTCGGTCGGGAAAAGCTGAACGTCGGTGATCTTCCAGCTCTTCGGCACGCTGGGGATCGCGATATTGGTAGTGCTCGCAATCTCGCGCGCGTCGTAATGCGGCGTTTCGGCCTGCGAATCGAGCCCGGCGCGCATCATCGCGATGCGGTGCGACGAGATCGCATAATCGACATAGGCGGGCGGTCCCTGGGTTGCGACGAACAGCAGCGCGACAACCGCTGCGGCGACCGAGGTGCCGCCGACCGACATCCAGCGACCCCAGCGCCGGGCCGGCTCTGCCAGATCGCGGCCGAGCGCCGCGACCGCGGCGGGCATCGCGCGCTTGTCCTGCGCCAGAAGCTGCAAGGCGCTGCGTGCGCCGAGATCGCCCATCACGCGTGCGGCGAGGTCGGGGTGACGGCGCAGATGATCCTCGACGGCGAAACGCCCTTCGACATCGAGTTGCCCGTCGACATAGGCGGTGAGTTCGCTTTCGTTCGGCCCGTCAGTCATCCTGTCCTCCAACCAGTCGCAGCGGCGCGGCGCGGCGCCGTCCGTCCGTGTCCTCGCGTCCATTTTCGAGATCGCGGAGCGCCGCGCGCGCGCGCGCAACGCGCGACATCACCGTTCCGATCGGGACGGCCAGAAGGTCGGCGCATTGCTGATAGCTGAGGCCCTCGACCGCGGTCAGGTGCAGCACCGCGCGATGATGGTCGGGAAGCGCGGCGAAACTGTGCGCGATTTCGCGCAGCCGCGCATGATGTTCCTGCGCCGCGTCGGCCTGCGTCGCCAGCGTATCGGCGAAACGATCGTTGCGCCGCGCCTCGGCCGCGCGGCGCCGGGTGCCCGATACGAAGACATTGTGGACGATCGCGAGCAGCCAGCCGCGGCGATTGCCCCCGGCCCGAAAGGTATCGCGCCGTTCGATCGCGCGCAGCAGCGCATCCTGGACCACATCGTCGGCATCCTGATCGTCGCGCGCGAGCGAGCGCGCATAACGCCGCATCGCGGCGAGATCGCCGTCGATATCGGGATCGGCGTCGCGGCCCTTGCGCATCGAAACTCCTCAGGCGACTCTCGCCAGTGCCGCGACAGTAGCGGTTCCGGCGAGCCGGCCATAGAGCGCCGCGACCCCGGCGAGAATATCGTCCCAGCAATAGCGGTCCGCGGCGGTCGCGGCGGCGCGGCGCAGCACCGCGAGCTGCGCGGGTTCGTCGATAAGCTGCGCGATCGCATCGGCATAGGCCGCGGCGTCGTGCGGCGGGACCAGCAGGCCGGTGCCGCCATGCACGATCAGCGACGAGGCGCTGGGGACGTCGGCCGACACGACCCCGATCCCCGATGCCATCGCCTCCAGATTGACGTTGCCGAAAGCCTCGGTCACGCTGGGATTGACCAATATGTCGGCGCTCGCCACCGCGCAGCCAAGGTCGGCGCCGGCCAGATGGCCGAGGAAGGCGACATTGGGCAGCCGCCGCGCGAGCCAGTCGCGCGCCGGTCCTTCGCCGACGATCATCGGGCGCACATTATAGCCGCGCGCGCGGAGCGCCTCGATCGCGTCGGCAAAGACGCCGAGCCCCTTTTCGAGCACCAGCCGCCCGAAGAAAAGCGGCACCACATCGCCGGGTGCATAGCCGAGCCGGGCGCGAAAGGCGTTGCTGCGCAGCGCGGGATGAAAGGCGGTACGGTCGACCCCGCGCGACCAGATCGACACATTGTCGCGGCCGTAGAGCGCCGCGAATTCGTCGAGGATCGGCGGCGTCGGCAGAAGGATATGATCGGCATCGCCGTAGAAGCGCCGCAGATAGGCCTCCATCGGCCGGCGCAGAAAGCCGAGATGATAATATTCGGGGTAGGTTTCGAAGCGCGTGTGGAGGCTCGCGACCACCGGAATGCCCGCGGCCCGCGCATATTTTTGCGCCTGGCGGCCCAAGATATCGGGCGCCGAGAGATGGACGATATCGGGGGCAAACGCCTCGAGATCGGCGCGGGCGGCGCCCGTGAAGCCAAGCGCGAGGCGATATTCGGGGCGCCCCGGGATGCTCGCCGAGCGCACCGAGACAATATCGCCGACCGATTCGAACGCCTTCGTCGGCGCGGTCGGCGAATAGATGCGGACCGCCATGCCCGCGCGATCGAGCAGATAGGCGACGAGGCGGTTGAGCGCCCGATTGGCGCCGTCGCGCACGCAGTCGTAATTGCCCGAGAAGAGCGCGATGCGCAGCGGCCGGCCGGCGGGCGAACGCCCCGCGACCCGGCTCGATTCCAGATCATGCTTCATGCCCGGTTTACGCCCCCGCGGCGCGGCTTATTCCATCGGCGCGCTCGGCGCGCTAAGATTATGGCTACAAAGGAGAGACGGAGATGATCGGACTGTTCGCGGCGATTTCGGCGGCACTGGCGGTCGCGGCGGGTGCCTTCGGGGCGCATGGCGCGGCGGGACCGCAGGAGGCCGACTGGCTGCGCACCGGCGGCCTGTATCAACTGGTCCACGCGGTTGCGGCGCTCGCGATCATGGGGACCGCACGGGGCCCGGCGATCATGCTGCTGATCGGCGGCGGGCTTTTTGCCGTCACCCTCTATGCGATGGCGCTCGGCGGACCGCGCTGGCTGGGCGCGGTGACACCCGTGGGCGGCACCCTGCTGATCGCCGGCTGGCTGTGGGCCGCGTGGCTCTACTGGCGCGGCTGATCGTCAGGCGACAAACCAGCCCTTGACGGGCGTGCCGGTATCGGCGCGTCGATCGAGGGGGCGAGCCGCAGCCCCCTTCGGCTATGGCGCTAGGGTATGAACCATTGCAGCCCGTCGGCACGCTGGCGCTGCATGCGGTCTTCGTGAAATTCGAAGCTGCCGGGAAAGGGATTGCGTTCGGGTAGCGGACGATCGGCGAAGCGCATGGCATATTCCTGGCCGCCGTAGGGACGCCAGCGGGCTGCCGAAGGCGCGACCGGCTTTCCGGTCGCGGCAAAGCTGGTCCAATAGTCAATCATCTGCTCCGCGAGCCGCTCCTCGGCCTTCCCCTCCGCTGCCGGCCAGTTGCGGGACCCCGCGACCGGGCGCCCGGCGAGGCCGAAGACGAACGGTAGTTCGCTCGCATGAAAGGCGCAAAGATCGCGCGCGCGGGCCGCCGGGTAGCAATGATCGAAGACGTAAAGATAAGCCGGCGCTCCGGCCGCGGTCTGCGCGCGGACCAGACGTTCGGTCGCCCAGCCGTAGATGGTGTCGCGCGTCGCGGCGAGCATGCTCTCCGTCCCGCCCGACGCCGGATACAGTTTGAGATAGGCGGCGGCGAGATCGCCGTAACGCTTCGCGGCCGCCGCCGCATAGTCCGCCGGGTCGCCCGGCATGGCCGGCACGAGCCGCCGCTGCGATCGCACCTCGCCGCTGTTGAAGCCGGCGAGCAGCGGCACCTTCATCTGCGCGCCGCGGTCGAGGATGTTGACGAGCTGGTCGGGGACGACCACGCCATCGACGACCGGCTGCGCCGGGAAACGGGCGCGCACCGCCGCCGCCAGCAAAGCATCGGGATCGACGGCGCGCAGCGCGGCGATGTCGGCAGCGCCCAGCGCTTCGCCCAAAGCCTGCCCGCTCGCTTCGGCGGATGGCAGACCGAACGCCGCTTCGCGCAGGCGCGGCATCGCGCGCATATTGGTGCTCTGGACGATCGCCTTCGCGAACAGGCCGCGGGCTTTCGGGCTGGCGAGAAGATAGGAGACGCTGAGCGCCCCGGCCGATTCTCCCATCGCGGTCACATTGGCGGGATCGCCGCCGAAGGCCGCAATATTGCGCTGGACCCAGCGGAGCGCCGCCATCTGGTCGAGCAGGCCGTAATTACCCGAGACATTTTGCGGCGACTCGGCGCTCAGCCCCGGGTGCGCAAACCAGCCGAAGACGCCGAGGCGATAGTTGATCGACACGAAGACGATCCCGCGCCGGGCGAATTCGCGCCCGTCGTACATCCGGCTCGCGCTGCCGCCGAATTGCAGCGATCCGCCGTGAATCCACACGATCACCGGCGCCTTCTTCGCCTCCGCCGGCGCCCAGATGTTGAGCGTCAGGCAATCCTCGCTCTGGGGGCGGGGCGCTTCGAAATAGACGCTGTCGGCGGGATAGGCGGGCTGGACGCAGTCGGGTCCGAACTCGGCCGCCTGTCGCAAGCCCGACCAGGATGGCGGCGCTTCGGGCGGCTGCCACCGCCGCTCGCCGACGGGCGGCGCAGCATAGGGCAAGCCGCGGAATATGCGCACATCGTCCTGCCATGTGCCAGCGACGCGTCCTTCGCCGACGGTCGCCGTCGGCGCCTCGCGGGGGGCGGGTGCGGCCCCCGACAAACCAAGGACCGCGCACAGGCTGATGACGATCTTTCCAAGCGGCGACAGGCCCATCAGCGCATTTCCTCTTCCCGGCGGCGATGCTTGCCATCGTCCGGCGAAGAACTTACACTCACTTGTGAGTGAATATCAAGCGGCCGATCGTCATTGACGGGCGCCGGCCTCGCATCACATGGCAACGCGGCCAAGCAATGGCGGCGGAACAGCCGCAAGGGAGAGCCGATGACCGATCCGACAAGGCGCCATTTCATCGCCGCCGCAACCGCCCTTCCCGTCGCCGCCGGCGCCGCGCACGCGGCTGCGGCGACGAGCGACACGATCGCGAGCGACCTCGCCGCCTATATCGGTTTCGGCAACAAGCGCGCAGGCGGCGCCGGCGACAATGCGTGCGGCCACTGGCTCGCCGATCAGCTCGCGCGTGCGGGCTACGCGGTCGAAAAGCCGGCCATCTCTGTTCCCCATTTCGACGCCGGAGCGTGCGACATGGTCGTCGGCGACATCCGCGCCGCGCTGATGCCGCAGCCGATCGTGACGCCGACCGCCGCCGGGGGCGTGACGGGGCCGCTGGTGCGCGTCGATGCGCAGGGCCGCGCCGACGCGCCGTTGGCGGGCGCGATCGCGCTCGTCGACCTGCCCTATGGCCGCTGGTCGTCGGCGCTCGCCAAGCCGGTCCGCGCGCCCGTCGAGACCGCCTTCGCGGCGGGCGCCAAGGCGGCGGTGATCGTCACCAACGGGCCGACGGGCAAGATCATCGCGCTCAATGCCGATGGCCGCGCGCCGATGTTCGTGGGTCCGGTCGGTCTGCTCGCGCCTGCCGACGCCGTACCTTTTTGGGAGGCAGCGATGCGCCATGCCGCGGCGACGGTGCGCCTGACCGGCGAGGGTGGACGGCGGAGCGCCTTCAACGTCATCGGGCGCCTCCACCGCGGCAAGGCGAAGTGGGTGGTCGTATCGACGCCGCGTTCGGGCTGGACCGACTGTGCAGGCGAGCGCGGCGGCGGCATTGCCGCATGGCTGGACCTGGCCCGCGGCATCCCGGCGCTGCTCCCCGACCACAACCTCGCTTTCCTGTGCAACAGCGGCCATGAATATGAAAATCTGGGCGCCGAGGAGGCGCTGAAGGCGGTGGCCCCCAAGCCCGACGCGACGCATTTCTGGCTCCACCTTGGCGCCAACCTCGCGGCGCGTGACTGGCACGAAGGCCTGTTCGGCCTCGCCCCGCTGGCTGGCACCGATTCGCAGCGCTATCTGGTCGTCAGCCCCCCGCTGCTTGCGACGGCGCGGCGCCTGTTCGCGGGCTTTGCCGGACTTGAAAGCCCTTACCCCAGCGACAAATTGTCGGCCGGCGAACTCACCGCGATCATCGCCGCAGGCTACCCATCGGTCGCAGGCATTTTCGGCGTCCATCGTTTCCATCATGTAGAAGGCGACGATGCGCGCTGCGTCGATGCGGGTGCGGTCGCGGCGACGACCGCCGCCTTCCGGAAGCTGCTCCTTGCCGCGGCCGCGCCGGGCTAGTGTCAGGATTCTAGGGTCAGGACCCATTGATTCCACGATCGAGGTTTGAAGCGATTTTGCTCAGGGCGAGGAGAAACGGCGAAGGAATATGTTGATATTTCAAGTCTTTTCGACGCTGCCATGGGCAAAATCGGTCAAATCCCGCAGGGACGTCGAAATGGCTTCGATCTCGGGCCCGCGCGGTCTTGCGGGTAGCGATGCTACCCGCTGCACCCGCAAAGGACCGATATCTTCGCCATTTCGACGCCTCGATCGTGGAATTAATGGGTCCTGACCCTAGATCCGGTTCGCGCGCGCGATCGCGCCGAAGTGATGCGCGCTGGGTCGCGGGGCGCGGACGAAAGTGTCGCGATCGACCGCGGCCAGCCCGAAGGGTACCGCATAGCCCGACGTCCATTCGAAATTGTCGAGCAGCGACCAGTAGATATAGCTGTGGACGGCAATGCCTTCGTTGAGACAGGCGCGGACCCCGTCGAGCGCCGCGTCGATGAAGGCGATGCGGCGCGCATCGTCGGCGACGGCGACCCCGCTTTCGGTGACATAGATGGGCTTGCCGATCGTCCGGTGCGCCCAGCGGATCGTATTCGCCAAGGCCTGCGGATAAAATTCATAACCCGACAGCGTCTTTTCGGTGTCCTTCGGGGGCGGCACCATGCCCTTTTCGTCGAAGACGAGCCGCGTGTAGCATTGCACCCCGAAGAAGTCGGCGTGGTCGCGGGCGACATCGATCCAGTTGCCGTAGAGCCGCCGCTCATAATCGGCGACGAGCGACGGCGCGCCCGCCGACTGGATATCCTGCGTCGTGAGCGTGATGCCGACCGGCAGTTCGGGCCGTGCTACCTTGATCGCGGCATAGGCCCGACGATGCGCCTCCTGCATCAGCGGGGTGGTAACCGCGGGATCGGCGAAGGCGAGGCGCGAGAATTTGGGCGATCCGGTTGCGGCGACCGCGGCCGCCTGCGCCGCCCGTTGCAGCTCCGCACCGGCTTCCGACTGGGGAAACAGCGATACGAGCAAGCCGATATTGGCTTCGTTGAAGGTGGTCACGAGATGCATCAGCCCGCCGAGCCGCTCGGCGACCTTGGCGCAATAGCGCGCGAAGAGCTGCGGCGCGTCGGCGACCTCGAACCCGCCGCGCTTCGCGAACCACAGCGGCACGGTGAAGTGGCTCAGCGTCACCACTGGCGCGAGCCCCCGCGCGCGGCAGGCAGTCAGCACCCGGGCATAATGGTCGAGTTCGGCGTTCGAGAAATGCCCCTCACTCGGCTCGATCCGCGCCCATTCGATGCCAAGCCGGTAGCAGTTCAACCCGAGTTGCTGCGCGAGCGCGAAATCCTGATCGTAGCGGTGATAGCTGTCGCACGCGTCACCCGACCGCTCCTTGAACAGCGTCGGTTCGATATTTTCGGCAAGCCAGGCGTCGCTGTTGGTGTTATTCCCTTCGCTCTGGTGCGCCGAGATGGCCGCGCCCCACAGAAAGCCCTTCGGCGCGGGCTTGTGCCGCGCCGGCGCCGGGGCGTTGCCAAGCAGCACCGGCGCAGCGGCGGCGCCGACCGCCCCCTGGATCAGCGCGCGGCGCGCAATGGCATCGCCCCCGCTCATGCCTCGATGTCGCGCTTGTAGGTTTCGGGCAGGAACAGGATGCCGACGACCGCGGTCACCGCCGCAATGATGACCGCATACCACAGCCCCTGATAGATATTGCCCGTCGCCGCGACCATTGCGAAGCCGATCGTCGGCATGAAGCCGCCGATCCAGCCGTTTCCGATATGATAGGGCAGCGACAGCGAACTGTAACGGATGCGCGCCGGGAACAGCTCGACGAGCAGCGCGGCGAGCGGGCCATAGACCATCGTCGCGAGCAGCCCGAAGACGCAGAGGATCAGAATCACCTTCGTCTTGTTGACCTGCGCCGGATCGGCTTTGTCGGGATAGCCCGCCGCATCGAGCGCCGTTTTCGCCTCGCGCCCGAAGGCGGCGACCACCGCCGCCCGAGCATCCTTGTCGAGCCCCACCGGGTCGGCGACGGCGATCACGCGGTCGCCGACGCGCACCGACGCGGCGCTTCCCGCCGGCGCATCGCGATTGGCATAGTTGATGCCGTTCTTTGCCAGATAGGATTTGGCGATGTCGCAACTCGATTGGTCAAAGCTGTTCTTGCCGATCGGGTCGAACTGGAACGAGCATTCGCCGGCATCGGCAATGACCGTGACCGGCGCGCGTTCGACCGCCGCGGCCATCGCGGGATTCGCGGCAACGACGAGCGCCTTGTAGAGCGGGAAATAGACGAACACCGCGATCACGCAGGCGGTCATCATGATCGGTTTGCGGCCGATACGGTCGCTGAGCCAGCCGAAGAAGACGAAGCTTGGAATGATGATGAGGAGCGCCGTCGCGACCAGGAAATTGGCGGTCGCGCCGTCCACCCGCGCGATACGTTCGAGGTAGAAGAGCGGATAAAGGTGCGCGGCAAAGCCAATCACCGCCTGCCCCGCCACCGCCCCGAACAGCGCAATGAGCACGATCTTCAAATTGCGCCATTCGCCAAAGGCCTCCTTCAGCGGCGCCTTCGACGTCGCGCCGGCCGCCTTCATCCGCTGGAACACCGGGCTTTCCTCAAGCTGCAGGCGTATCCACAGCGCGACCGACAGCAGCACGATCGAAAAGATGAAGGGAAGCCGCCAGCCCCAGGCGTTGAAGGTATCGGCATCCATGAACAATCGCAGCGACACGACAAAGGTCGACGCCAGGATCAGCCCGATCATCGCCGTCGTCTGGATGAAGCTGGTGTAGAGGCCGCGTTTTCCGGGCGGGGCATGTTCGGCGATATAGACGGCGGCGCCGCCATATTCGCCGCCGATCGCCAGTCCCTGCAACAGACGCAGCAGCATCAGGATGATCGGTGCCGCTACCCCGATCGTGTCATAGCCGGGCAGAAAGCCGACCGCGAAGGTCGACAGTCCCATGATCGCCATGGTGACGAGGAAGGTATTCTTGCGGCCGACGATGTCGCCGACGCGGCCGAAGACGAGCGCGCCGAACGGCCGCACCGCAAACCCCGCGGCAAACGCCATCAGCGCAAGGATGAAGCCCGTCGTTTCGTTCACCCCCGAAAAGAAGTGATGCGAAAGCGCCGTGGCGAGCAGGCCATAGAGATAGAAGTCATACCATTCGAACACTGTCCCCAGCGACGAAGCGGCGATCACCAGCTTCTCATTCTGGCCCTTGCCCGCTTCGGGCGCGGCCTGGCTGTCGGTCGTCATATCCTTCTCCCTTCATCCCGGCAGCGACGGCGGGCTCTTGACCGGCCCGTCCGCCACGCCCCGGGGATTGTCAGCGTTGCACCGCCATCGTCGGCGCCGTGAAACCCGCATTCGCCAGTTCGCGCTCGGCCTGCGTGAAGCCATGGGCCGGCACGACCTCGCCGCGGCGATCGGTGATGCGGTCCCATTCCGAAACCACGCGCGCGGCCGCATCCTCGCCGCGGCCCACGAACAGCCCGTCGGTCAGCGTGACATGCGCGCTCGCGAAATGCCCGGCCCCCGCACAGAGGATGGCGCGCGTCGGCGCGGTATCGCCGACCAGCGCGAGCAGCCCGGGGCTCACCGCCTCGGGCGCCAGCCGCGCCAGCGCTTCGGGCGCGAGCACGCCGTCGGTCATCGCCGTCGCCGCGGTCGGCGCCAGACAATTGACCCGGATATTGTGTCGCTCGCCTTCGAGCGCGAGCGTCTGCATCAGGCCGACGAGTGCCATCTTTGCAGCGCTGTAATTGGCTTGGCCAAAATTGCCGTAGAGCCCCGACGAAGAGGTCGTCATCACGATGCGTCCGAAGCGCCGCGCGCGCATCTGGTCCCACACCGCCTTCGAACAGATGGCGGCGCCCATCAGGTGGACGTCGACGACCAGACGGAAATCATCGATGTCCATCTTCGCAAAGCTCTTGTCGCGCAGGATGCCGGCATTGTTGATCAATATGTCGATGCCGCCCCATGCGGCGGTCGCATCATCGACCATCGCCGCGACCTCAGCGGTGTCGGTGACCGAAGCGGGCGCCGCGATCGCCTGCCCGCCCGATGCGACGATCTCGGCTGTCACGGCTTCGGCGGCGGCGGCGTCGCGATCGTTGACGACGACGCGCGCGCCGTGCCGCGCCAGCATCAGCGCGTGGGCGCGGCCCAGCCCGCCGCCCGCTCCGGTCACGATCGCCACCCGGTCCTGCAAGTCCCTCTTCATCGCCGCCCTCTCGCTTTCAAATCATAACTCACTAGTGAGTGAATTTAGTTATGCGTACCGCGAATCCCCATCGAACTGCGGCGTATCGGCCTGTCAGCCCCTATCCTGCTTTCGCTGCTCGCAAATTTCGCGGAAACCCGCCGCCATGAAACGCGCCATCCGGTGCTTTACCGCTTCATAATCGTCCGACAGGCACAGGCCGTGCGACAATTTATCGATACGCCCGGTCCGCGCGAGCGTGAGCATCAGCGCGCCGGTGACGAAGTGATAGCCCCAGAAAATATCTTCCTCGGCCGCGTCGGGCAGCGCCTTTTTCAATATGTCGATCAGCCGCAAGACCACGGGATCGAAATATTTGTCCATGAATTCGGCGCCTTCGGGGCTGTTCGACGCCTGTGCGCCAAAGGCCCCGTAATTCTTCCACCCCTCGCCGCCCTGGATATAGAGGTCGAGGTCGGTGTCGAGAAAGGCGTGCAGCGCACCCTCGACTGTCGGCTTGCCCGCGGCTGCGCGCTCATAATCGTCGAGTGCCTGCATCCGCCGGTCGATCGTAACGACGGCGCGGCGCGCGAAAACGGCATCGAACAGCGTCTGCTTGTCGTCGAAATAATAGTTCAGCAGCGTGTGGTGGACGCCGACCTGCTTTGCGACATCCTTCAGCGTGACGCCGTGAAAGCCATGCTTCGAAAACAGAAGTTCGGCGACGTCGAGAATCTGCTCCATCATTTCGGCGCGCTGCTCCGCCTTCGATGGCCGCTTTGCCGCAGTCTTTGCCTTCGACGCCAAATTCACTTCCTTCCGGGGCTTCGTTCAATCGGGTGCGACCGCGTGGGCCTACACCTGTCCATATTCCGCCCGCAATTGCATTTTGTCGATCTTGCCCGTCGGCGCGAGCGGCATCGCGGCCAGACGCACGACGGCATCGGGAACCCACCAGGATGCGACGCGGCCATCGAGCGAACCCAGAAGATCGGCGTCGCTGATCGCATCGTCGCAGGTTTCGACGAGCAGGATCGGCCGCTCGCCCCATTTCGGATCGCTGCGTCCGATCACCGCGGCGAGCGACACTTGCGGCAGCCCTGCGACGATCGCCTCGATCTCGGCGGGATTAATCCACTCGCCGCCCGATTTGATCAGATCCTTGGCGCGCCCGGTGATGGTCAGATTGCCCCCAGCGTCGATCCGCGCGAGGTCGCCGGTGTCGAACCAGCCATCGGCATCGGTCGCCGGCTCGCTCTGCCCGAAATAGCGTTCGACGACCGAACCGCCGCGCACGCGCAAATGCCCCTCGGCACCGCGCTGCTCGGCGAGCGCCCGCCCATCGCCGTCGGTCAGCAGCAGGTCGATGCCCATCGCGGGGCGCCCCGACAGATCCGGTCGCCGTGCCGGGTCGCCCGGCAGCGCCGCCGTCCCCAGCGGCGACAACTCCGTCATGCCCCAGCTCGTCTGCACCTCGACACCCAGCCGCCGTTCGATCCGGTCCATCAGCGCCGGGGGCATCGACGACCCGCCGACCAGGATACGCTCGAGCGTCGGCACCTCGCCGCCCTCGGCCTCCAGATGCTCGACCAGCCCCAGCCACACCGTCGGCACGCCGACCGCCGCGGTAACGCCTTCGGCCCGGATCAGCCGGGCAAGATGCGCGCCGTCGCTGTGCCGTCCGGGCAGCACCAGCTTGGCGCCGACAGCGGGCGCGGTGAAGGGAATTCCCCACGCATTGGCATGGAACATCGGCACGACGGGCATCACCGCATCGCGCGCGGTAATGCCGAGGACGTCGGCCTGAAGCTGGCGCATCGTGTGAAGATAGCAACCACGATGCGTATAGGTGACGCCCTTGGGCGCGCCCGTGCTGCCCGATGTAAAGCACAGCCCCGAGGGCGTGTTCTCGTCGAAATCGCCCCACGGAACGTCGGCGGAAGCCCCTGCGATATGCAGCTCGAGCGCATCCTCCCCTTCGGCTTCGTCGAGCAGCAGGATGCGCGGCGGCGCGCCGAGGCCGCGCGTCGCGTCGCGTGCCAGACCCAGAAGGTCGGCGCTCGCCAGCAGCACCGACGCTTCCGACTGGCGCAGCATCGACCCGAGCTGCGCCGGGGTCAGGCGCGGGTTGAGCGTGTGACAGATCGCGCCCATCCCCATAATGCCGTACCACGCCTCGACATGGCCCTGCGTATTCCAGGCCAGCGTCGCGACGCGCGCGCCCTTTGCGATCCCGAGCGCCGCCAGCGCCGCTGAAACGCGCAGCGCACGGTCGCGAAGCGCCGCATAGGCAATGCGCCGCACGCCGCCGTCCAGTCCCGCCGACACCACTTCGGCGCCGGGATGCCATTTCGCGGCATGGGAGAGGAATTTGTCGAGCGTCAGGGCATAGGACTGCATCGAACCGTCGATCATTGGCACCCCTCGGCCTTCGGCGGCAGCGGCGGCGCGATAATGCCGACGTTCCAGTTCCACGCTATATCGCCCGCCGCGCGGCGGCGGCAGACCACCGCCTCGTGCAGCGCCGCGGTGCCGGGGAAGAGATTATGGCCAGCGCGCGGTGTGTCCGCGAAATGCAGAAAGCCGCGATCGTCGGCATAGTCGGGCCAGTCCGGCCAACCCTTGGCCTGCGGCTTGCCGGTCGCGGCGAAGCTCGCCCAATAATCGCCCATCGCTTCGCTGAGCTTGCGCTCGGCCAGCGTGTCGGGAATTTTCGGCCACAACGGCGGGGTCCGCGACGCGGTGCCGAATACATAGGGCAGTTCGGACGCGTGAAAGGCGTGGAGATTCCACTCCTGGGTCGCGGGATAGCCATGATCGAAGAGATAGAAATAGGCGCCCTTGCCCGCCGCCGCCTGGTCGGAAACCAGCCGCTCGGCGGTCCAGCCGTACATCGCATCGCGCGTCGCCGCGAGCATGCTTTCGTCGATGGTCTTGGCCGGATAGCGCGCGAGGAACATGTCGGCGAACTCGCCATAGCCAGCGCGAACCGCCGCCTCATAAGCGGCCGCATCGACCGGCGGCTTCGGCAGGAGAAAGCGCAGCGACCGGATTTCGCCGCTGTTGAAACCCGCCAATATCGGCACCGGCGCCTGTTCGCCGCGATCGAAGCTGTCGACGAGCTGGCGCGGCACCGTCTTGCCGTCGATCGCCGGAAAGGGGAAATAGCCCGTCGTCGGCACCTTGTCGGCGATCGTCTCGGCGGGCAGCGCCCGCAGCGCCGCAAGGTCGGTCGCCCCAAGCTTGGCGGCCAGATCACTCCCCTGCTCTTCGGCCGGAACCATGCCGTTGACCCGGTCGCGCAGTGCGGGTGCCGACACCATATAGGCGCTCTGTGCCACCGCCTTGGCGAACAGGCCGCGCGCAGCGGGTGCCGTCATCAGATACATGACGCTGAGCGCACCGGCCGATTCGCCCGCGACGGTGACATTTGCCGCATTGCCCCCGAAGGCGCCGATGTTGCGTTTCACCCATTGCAGCGCCGCAATCTGGTCGAGCAGGCCGTAATTGCCCGACACATGATCGGGCGCCTCTGCGCTGAGCGCCGGGTGCGCGAAATAGCCGAACATGCCGAGCCGATAGTTGATCGTCACCACGACAATCCCGCGCCGCGCCAGCGCGCTGCCGTCATAAAGCGGTTCGGCGCCCGATCCCGACATCAGCGATCCGCCGTGTATCCACACGAACACCGGCGCATTTTTCGCATTTTCGGGCGCCCAGACGTTGAGCGACAGGCAATCCTCGCTCATCGCGGGCAAGCTTCCCGCATAGATATTCCCGGCGCGCGGCTTGGGCTGCATGCACGCGGCACCAAACTGACTCGCGTCGCGTACCCCGTCCCAGTCCGCCGCCGCCGCCGGGGGGCGCCAGCGGCGCTCCCCGACGGGGGCCTGGGCATAGGGAATGCCGCGGAATATGCGGACGTCGCGTTCCACAACGCCGCGCACGCTACCCGCGGGGGCCGCGACCACCGGATCGGCGTCCGCCGCCGCCGCGATCGGGGCCGGGAGAAGAAGCGAGAGCGCGAGCGCGCAGATCCGCAAGCGGGGCATGATGTCTCTCCTGCTCCGGCCGATCAGAAGCGATAGTCCGCGCGAACGCCGACGGTGCGCGGGCGCATCCGGGCGTAGCGACCGTCGAGGAAGGCTTCGGGATGGACGTAGGTGATCGAACTGTCGTTGAAGAGATTTTCGACATAGGCGGTCAGCCCGAGCGCGCCGAGCTTGACCCCCGCGTAAAGGTTCACGTTGGTCCAGGCCTCGGTATAATCGAACGTCGGGCTGACCACATTGGGCTTGCCCGGCACGTTCGGGAACTGGTTGGGGAATGACCCCGCATGCGACACGTTCACCGCGCCGAAGCCGCTGTTGCTGCCGGCCATCTGGAAATCATAGCGCAGCGTCGCCGAGCCCTGGAAATGGGGCGAGGCCAGCCGGGTGCCGACTTCGGCGCCCGAAATGGCCGCCTCGACCGCCGTCAGCTTGGTCACCTTCGCCTCGTTGAACGATCCGTTGACCGCGAGGCTGAGGCCCTGGATGGGCCGCGCCATGATCTCGAACTCCAGACCATAGCTTTCGGCGCCGCCGATATTGGTCGCGAACTGGATCGAATCCGACACGCGGTTCGCCTGGACCTGGATATTCTTCCAGTCGATATAGTAGGCGGCAAGATTGGCGGTCAGATCGCCGCCCAGCCACCGGCCCTTCAGCCCAGCCTCATAGTTGGTCACGCTGTCCGAACGGGCGCCGCTGGGGATGACGATATCATTGGGATCGATCGTGCTCACCAGCCCGGCGCGCGCATTGACAACCGGGGTACGGAAGCCGGTCGATACCGTGACATAGGTCGTCAGATCCTCGCTCGGCTTCCACGACGCGCTCGCCTTCCACGACAGGCGGTCGTCCGAAACCTTCAGCCCCTCGGCATAGGGGATCGAGGTGATCGCAAGCGGCGGCACATAAAAGCCGCACGCCGCCGGGAAGGAAAGGCAATAGGCGATGGTCAGGTAATTGCTGTTGTAGCCGCCGCCGCGGGTGAAGCTTTGCACCTGCGTATTGCCGTAGCGCAGCCCGCCGGTGATCCAGAATTTGTCGCTGAACTTGTAGGTCAGCTCGCCGAAGCCCGCGACCTCGCTCTGGTCGGTATAGCTGTTGAAGCGCTGATAATATTCGTCGGGCAGCCCGACGATATTCTTCGCCGCCAGATATTCGGGGCTCGACCGGTAGGCGAAATCGACGCTCCGGCGCTTATCATAATAGAAGAAGCCCGCGACCCACTGGAACGGCCCGTCGCCGCGCGAGACGAGCCGCGTTTCCTGAACGAACAGATCGTCATAGCCATAGGCGTCGAGCGCGAAGGGAAAAGCCTGCGCATAGGTGCCGGCCAGGTCGACATAGAAGGACGCATCATAGGTCGACAGCGTCGTCGAACTGATCAGCTCGGCGAAATCAAACTCGTAATTGACCGTGAGATTATAGTTGGTGAGCTTGCCCTGAAACAGGTCGGGCCGGTCCGAATTGCGCACGAACTTGCCAAGCGTCGGATTGATCAGGCCCGAATCGGCGGGCTTGCTGTTCTCATAGGAAATGAGCAGCTTTACCTTCATCCGGTCGCTCGGCCGCATCAGCAGGATCGCGCGGCCGCCATAGGCTTCAAGGCTGTTCGAATCCTTGATCCCGGTGCCGATATTGTCGACCCAGCCGTCCTCGTTGCGATAATAGCCGGTGATGCGAAGACCCATTTCGTCCTGCATGATCGGCACGTTGACCATCGCATTGTAGCGCTGGCGCAGCGCGCTCGATCCCGTCAGCCCCAGATCGACGCTCGCCGAGGCGGCAAACGCATTGAGGTCGGGGCTCTTGGTGATGATCCGCATCGCACCCGCGAGCGAGTTCGATCCGAACAGCGTCCCCTGCGGCCCGCGCAGAAACTCGACGCGCTCGACATCGTAGAGATTGGGATCGAGGATGGTCGAATTGCCGTTCGCCGAGATCGGCAGTTCGTCGACATAGATGGCGACCGCACTCTGCAGCCCCGCCGAATAGCCGTTGGTGTTGATGCCGCGGGCAGTGAAATTGTTGAAATTCTGCGTCGGCCGGTTGACGACGATGCCGGGCGTATTCTGCGCGATACCTTCATAGCCGACGATGCCCAGATCATCGAGCTCGCGCTGGCCGAACGCCGTGACGCTGAGCGGCACGTCTTGCAGCCGCTCGCTACGGCGCGTCGCGGTGACGATGATATCTTCGCTGGGCCGCGCGCCGTCCCGTGCCGCCTCGTCGGCGGGCGGCGGCGCGTCGGACGACTGGGCCTGGGCAGCAACGGGTAGCGCGAACAGGGCGACCGCCGAAGCGGACACGAGCAACGGTGCCTTCATGAAACCTCTCCCTCCTGGACGGCCTTATCGAAGCCGTCTCTGCCGCGGATTTATGACCGCGGTCCGCTGCGATGTCAACACTCACTCACATGTGCGTGAATAAATGAAATGCCGCACGGTGAGGCGGGCGAGCGCCGTTGCGATACCTGAATATGGGAAGGGATTGGCGCGCCCGGCGTAGCGAGGATGATCAATGCCGCGTCGCTAATGCCCGCCAGGCCGGGGGGACCCCCTACTGGCGGCGGCGCCTGAATGTCTCGAACGGGGTGGAGAGCGGGCGTTGCGGTGAGCCGCTTTGTGTACCCCGGCGAAAGCCGGGGTCCAGAGCGTCGAACGCTGACGTCGGTGCCGTAAAGCCATGGGCCCCGGCCTTCACCGGGGAACACATATACACGCTGGGCTCACCTCAGTCGTCATCCCGGACTGGATCCGGGATCCATTATTCCGACGCTGAGTGAATGGATCCCGGATCAAGTCCGGGATGACGATGAAGAAGATGTCCGCAATCGGTCGTTTCCGGTCGGAACGAAAATGTCGTAGCCGACCGCGAGCGGCAATGTCGCACCATAAAGAGCAACGGAAAATGGCGCACCCGACGTCAAAGCGATGGGCACTCAGATCGTTGGGAAATTCTGCTTGCAAGAGCGTTATGAGGGCTGCTTGGCCAACGCCCACAAGCGCTTTGTTGTTACCTGTCGGTCAAATTTAGACCACACTCGCATGGACCTTCCGGCGCGGGGACCGCTCGGCTCAGGGCAGGCGCTCATCCAAGGCCTGCCTCCGAGATAAACGGGGTTGGTGTGTTCTTCCAGTGAGACTGATCGGATGCGATGACAAGGATGCGTTTGGCGCGGGTCAAGCCAACATAGAATAGCCGTCGCGCCTCGTCATACGCCTCCTGCGTTGATGTCGAGAAATGCGGGATGCTGCCATAGTTCATGCAGATCAGAGCGACCCCGTCAAATTCGCGCCCCTTGGAATTGTGCAGCGTGATCAGCTTGAGCGCATGCTCGGGATTGGCGAACAGCCCCATATCGGAGATCAGCAGGTTTGCAAGATCGACCTTGCTGGCCTGCATATCGGACAGCATTTCCTCGGCGGAATCGATCAGCGGCTGTTTGGCGCTGGCCGGCAACCATTCCTCGTGCTCGAGATAGTCACCAGCCTCGCGGGCGAGGGCGCGCAGCCAAGGGACACCGCCCAGATGCTGGTCGGCAAGCTCACGAGCAAGATAGATCATGCCAAGCGCCACGCGACGCCCTTGATAGCTGAACATATCGTAGCGCGAGTTCCCGGTGAGATCACCGATGAGCCGGAACAGTGCCCGCTCGACCCCAGGAACCCCGAGGTAATTGCCCGCCTCGGCGCAGGCTCCAAGTTGCTCGGCAAGTCCGGCAAGCAGACGCCGACGCTTATACGGGCGCGCACCTGGACCGAAGACCGGAACGTTGAATTCGCGGAGAACACGAGCGACGGGGATGAGATGCGTCCACCATGGCGCAAGGATCGCGGCCTTGCCGAGCGGGATGCCGGCATCCTGGAGGGCGGGCAGGAAATAATCTGTGATGGCGTCGATCGGCCGGGCGACATGGACATAGTTTACTTGCGCTTCGAGCTGGGCTGCATCGCCCGCCGACTGCATACCCGGAACGGTCGGAATGAGTGTTGATGCAGCGCTGACTATCGCCGTCCCGCATCTGAAGTTGCCGGTCAGCGATGTATCTCGGTGCGCGTCGATCTGATCGCCGAACTGTTCTGCGAGTTCGGGACGAGCGCCGGCGAAGCGCATGATCGACTGGTTCTGGTCACCAACAAGAAAGAAACGGGTGTGGAGAAAATTTCGGAGAGCACCGAAGATGGCGATTTGGATGTCGGTGGTGTCCTGGAATTCGTCGATCAGCAGCCAAGCAAAACGACTCGCGATACCGCGTCCGACGAACGGATGCTGTTCGATAATCTTCCATGAATAGTAGAGGATCATCGCGAAATCGAGGTATCCGTGCGCGCGGACCCACTCCCAATAGAGAGCGGCGGATTCGGCAGTGACGATGCCCGTCTCTATACCCGAACCGCAGGGTTCGCCGTTCACGTCAATGCGAAGCGATTCATAATCCTCGAACACCTGTCCGGCTGGCATGCGGCCGAACGCATCCTCGACCGCCGTTACGATCTGTTCGAACAAGCTGTTCTCGCGGGACAGCACTTGAAACGATGTCGGCACTTCGGGAATGAGCCAGCTATAGGGACGCAGGATGAATTGCAGGCAGAATGCGTGAATCGTCGAAATTTCACAGCGGTCTGCGATCACATTGTTGCCATAGGTGCGCAACCGGGCCTCGATCTCGTCGACCGCCGCATTAGTATAGGTGATGCAGCCGATGAACTGGGATGTGCCCACCACCTGATCGGCCAGCGCCAGCAGCTTAGCGAGAATGACGCGCGTCTTGCCGCTGCCCGGGCAAGCCGTGAGCAACAGATTGCCGTCATGTTCGACCGCCTCGCGCTGTTCGGGTGTCAGCCCGATCATTCGATGAGCCACTCATAGGCCTGCTCAATGTAAGGCGGCAGATCGGTCGCAAGATTAGCGTAGCGCGATGCTATCTGCGCGAAACGGGCCTTGCCAAAACGCTTGGCGGTGTTGAGCGTAATACGGCCCAGTTCAACGCGCAGTGCCGTTTCGTCAGCGATGCCCATTCCCCCGAGCGCAAGCCTTTCAAGCCCATTCTCCATTTGCGCGAGGATTTGCGGCGCGCCGAGAGCACGAACGGTCTCAATCAGCATCGGCAGACGCCCGACCGATACCAACTCGCGTTCAAAAGTCGTAGCGCCCGCGAATGTGGACACAAAATCGCCTTGCAGCGCCACGAGGTCGGGCGCGTCGGTTTCCGGATCGAAGTCTTCTGCGTCGGAAGGCTTCATATCAGCATCGGCCACGATGGCGCATTTTTTTTCAAGGGAGCCAGCGCGGAACAGCTTGGCATAGACGCCGAAATGGACGCCATGAATTGCGATAACCGAAATGCCGAGCCGCTCGAGCTTCACGTCGTGCACCTGCTCGATCAGTGCCGGGATCAGGAACATCTCGGCTGGTCCTTCAACCAGCATGACCTTGCGGGCGTAGAGCAATGCGCTCTTTGTTGCGTCAAGATAGCGTTCGAGATCGGCAATCTCTGGCGCGCTCAGCGCCGCATTAAGCGCAAGATTGCCAGCAGCAATGGTCGCGTCATTTCGCTTGGTGAGGGATATGATGCTGCTCAGCGGTACTTGTGAGGTCACCTGCGTGCTGTGACTGGTCAGGATTGTCTGCACGCCGATCGCGCGCAACGCCGCGATCAGCGAGAATTGCAACTGAGGATGGAGATGCGCTTCGGGTTCCTCGATCAGGATCAGTTGGCCGGCCGATCGGTTGAGTGCGATCCGCCGCTGGAGATATTCCATCAGGATCGCGATGTAGAGGATATTGTTCATGCCAAGACCGTTTCGGCCGGGTTCGAACGACGTAAGCGACAAGTCCGACAAGATGATTTTCAGGTTGCGAATAATCGCGCGGAAGGTCGCGGCGGATAGACCGAGCGTGGCGTCCATCTCGAACGCGGGGCCGGAGACATCTTTGAAGCGCGTGTCGATTGCTCCTGCTATCTCGGCGATCGTCGGCGAGTTCGCGATTGCATGATTGGCCTGGTCAAGCATGGCAATCAGGGCATCCTGCTCAGCCGCATCGATCTCGAACGCCTCGATCAAGCGGATAAGCGGTGACTGGCGTGGATTGCGTAGATCATTCTCGACATCGCGGAGCGCGGGGAGTTGGACGAGTAGGTAGGATTGCAGGTCAGCAAAGCGCACGGACTCGCCGATCCCCTCGTCATTCCAGGCAATCTCGGTGAGGTCGATCGCAGGATCACCGCCGCCGCGGATTTCCCATTGATAGTCCTCAAGGGTCAAAGTGCCGGGTATGACGTCACCACTCGCAAGCTGCTCCCGGACAGCCGGGCGCGGGCGGAAGCGGTAGAATATGCGCGCACGATCCGCGGCCGTCTTCCAGGTGCTGACCAGTGCCTCCTCGTTCACCCTGCCCTCAAACCCAGTCAGCTCAATGCCGATCAGAACTTGGCTCGGCTCGGCGATATCGATCGCGGAGTGGATGTCCTCGCGCAGCAATGACCGGAAACTCGACGGCAACATATTGTCGAGACAAATCTGGATCGCGCGCAGGATAGCAGTCTTGCCGGTGTTGTTCTCGCCGATGATGCAGCACAGATCATCAGCGACATTCACGTCAAGCGACGCGAAGGTGCGAAAATTCTGAATTACGATCCGCGCTACCCGCATCATCCTCACCCCGACCGCTCGACGGCGACGTGACGCCCCGATGCTATGTGAATGAATTAGGAGCGGCAGCAAGACAAGCACGTTCACCAAAGTCGCCACAACTCAACTGCGCGCCATTCGCAAACCTTCCCAACCCCGACCGGGTGCGGTGCGGTCAACCGCCAGCCGTTCAGGCCATCCGCCGTCTCAGGGTGTGTCTGCTCGAGCATCGCGGCTTCGGCGAGAAGCTCCTGCCCGCCCCCAAAAGAGACCATATCGTAGGGAAGACTAACAAGAACCAGCGGAAAGGGATTGCCCACACCCGTGCCCACGCGCTCCTCAAGCTTGCGCCAGTGCGCCGTCGCTACGGTAGTTGTATTAGTTTGAATTTAGCCCTTGGCGACGGTGCGCCACTTGGTCCCAGCCGGGATTTTAGGCGGCTTCCCTTTCGGGCGATCATCTGGATGAACCCAATCGGCCGGAGGGTCGTATTCCGGCGGGCGATTGATAAGTCCATTAGCACCTTCGACCTGTGCGCCCATTACACATCGTTCGATCATTGGAAGCGAGATGTTTCGACGCGGGACGCCAAGCCCTTTGTAGTCAGGCGGATAGGTCTGACCGGGTGGGATCGCTGCAAAAAGCCTTTTGCCCTTTTCTTCCAAGCGAGCTTTGAAGAATTTTGCTGTCGCCACTTGATCGGAATCCGCCGAAAGCAAGAATGCGCCATCGTAAACGTCATCCTCTCCGTCGCAGATGACAGACAGGGCGACGTTAATGTCGGATTGCTTTTCAGAATACCCTCCATCGGCCGGCACATGATGCAGCACAAAGTCGCCGGGAGGTTGAGGCGCATAAGTCACCTGAGGCAATTATCGTTGGGGGCAAACAATGACGAATTCACAAGATGTTGAATGGATACTCGTCATACGATATGGAATATCTGCGCATAGGCATCCATCGCCAATATCGACAGAAAAACTTTGCGGTTCATTGGGGAGTTCCTACACTAAACGCGCCAGCACCAAGATTGTCGGCCAAGTCGTTAGTCGCAATCGCTACGCTCGTACTTCCATTCAGACGAGCGTCTCGACGATCATAATCATCAATCCATGGAAGGCGTTTGCGAATCCCTGTAGAAACTGGAGCATCCGTAAACGTCGCAATTATACTCACAAGACTGTATCCAGAACCAAGACTTTTAGAAAATTTATCTGGGTCAACTTCTGCTATTGTCGAAGGATCGTTTGCGTCCGCAAAACGCACAATCAGAGGATAGTTTTCTACAACTGATGACGGCAACTTCCTCGTTCTCGGGACTGGAACTGTGCCACGGAAGGCGGCCACATTGTGCCAGAAGAATTTACCGCGTTCGCTTGCAGGTGGACCGCCTTCGGATTTGGGCATGGCCCACGACTTACGCAAATCCTCCGGAATCCAAGTCACCGACTTGCTTGCCCAATCGACGTCGCCTCGCGATTGGAGCAGAACGAACAATGTCTCTCCGTTCGGCAAATCAATGGGTACAGCTTCTCCGATTACCTTGAAGCTGGAATCCGACCATCTTACTTCGATGACTCCACTGCCAACCCTAGGACCGTCCGGCGTTTCCACGTTGATGACAAGACGAAAACGATAAGGTTCATAAAATGATGCAAACTGGCCAGCGTCGATTGGCTGGTCACAGGCAGACATTCCCAGAAGCGGCAAAATCAACGCTATCGAGCAGGCGAAGCCTCGGCGGGAAATCATGCACCAAATCCTCCAGCCACGCGACAGTTAGCAGCTGCAACGTGACCAATTTCCTCCCCGACCCGACTACCCCGAAGCTTATCCTCTCTGATAGATTGTCCATAGCCTCGATTATATGAGTCCATAGAGAGAATAGTGATAAACAGATCCCTATTCATCTCTATTGCTCCCTAGTAAAATCGTTATACCCAAGCTTCTGAGCCAAAGTTGGTCTGGTCGTAGGTCGAAAATCCCCGTCAAGACTCTCGTTCTTATTAATGCCCAGACCTTCTAGGTGATTCTCCAGGAAATTGGTGACTGGATCGGCAGTTATGCTGACCGAAATTCTCCTTATCTTCACCCCAGCACCAAATACTCTTTCAAACTCCTCGGGTCTCAATTGCTCAACCGTTCGCGAATCGTTCTGGACTGCGAAGCGGACCAGCATGGGCAGCGCATTTCCGCTGTCTAAACTGTCCATCCTCGGTATCGCTGGGTAAAGCTCCAACGAAGCCCCTTCCGGCTTTCCCCACAATTCAGACCAGTAGATAATTTGTGTTGAGTAGTTCACATCTCCAGACACACCAGTTAACAATGCGAATACTTCCCTATTATCGGGAAGGCGAACGACCACGGCATCACCACGCAATTTCGTTGACCCACGATCTTGACCAATTCCTAGGGAGTCAGAAGGCCTCCGCCTTGTTAGTTCGCGGATTGCGTATCCGCTCTTGATGCCATGAGGGGTGTCCACCTCAACCGTCATCTTGTAACGTAGCGTATTAGTGCCTTTTCCTGCCGCCCCGGATGATCCGGGCTCACTGCCGCAAGCCGCAAGCAAGCCGCATGCGGCCATCGCCCCTATCAGGTCGCGCCGCCTCATACCGTCAATCCTTTGCGATCATCGCCGCTTTTCCAAACAAGTTTAGGCGCCGCTGGCGGCACTGCTACCAAGGCGGACGTGGCGGCCTTGCTCTTCACAACAGGACCCGCAGAATTACTTGCATCGCACCGCCCCCGCCCCTCAGGCACACGCTAACAATCGCCAGACTTAGCCTGACGATAAGCATGTGGAATCAGCCGAGATTCCCTACCCCGACATACGGTTGATGCCACAACCCGCCAATCATGCAACCGCAATTTCTTGCTGATTTTCATTATGCATTGGTCCGGAGATCGGAGCGAACAGAATATTAACCGCGCTGCAACGTCGCATTTCTGCGCCTTTTCCAAAAACACCGGCGAGAACAGTAAATAAGGTTGACGATAATAACTCCAAAATGGCTGCAATTTACATGTCGATCATTTGCGCAGGTTCTACGCGCCGTCGTTGACAGCCGCCGCAAAGCGGTTACCCAAAGGGCTAAGGGGGCCGCTCTCGACGTCGTCCCTCGATGATCCGGAACACGTTTAAGGGAGACGCAAGTGGCAAAGAAAGAGGCGAATGGTTCGGCCAAATCGAGCGGCGAACAAGCAGCGCCGGCAGCAGCCGTGACCGACATCGCGCCGCCTAGAGCGACCTATGGCCGGCTTAGTAGTAGCAATAAATACACGAAGGACTACATTCAGCTTTACAAGACGCAGAGATTTTTCGGCGACCTGAGTGCCGCATTTCCTTCTCTTGCCGATAATGGCTCGGCGACGATTCAGTGCTTGGGGAGCAACTTGCGGCCTTCGATGGCGCGATGCTGAGCGCTCCGAAGAGCCACCCCCCCAAGCCTGAATACCTCAACCGCAGGAGAAGCCTTTAGGTTCATGAGATCTGAGCGTGACCGTCTCGAAGGTGCTTTGACCTAGGCCGCCAAAACCCGGCGGACCGATTCCCACAGAAACCGTCGTCGCCGCGCTTGCAGTTCTGCGACATAGCCACGCCCCTCGCGCAATTCGATTATCCGGCGAAGGAGGCGATCCGTCGCGACATTGATATCGGCGCGACCATCATGGCACCGCCGCCAGCGTGCGAGTAGCAACGAAACGCCAATGGTATCGCATTCACAGGCTTCCTGCACGGAGTCCCACGCGCCCGCATAAATGAGTCCCGTGACTGCAAACGCCGGCGCCGTCATCTTGGCCGGGATATCGAGCGCTGCCAACACCTCGGCCAGATGGATCGGCTTCATCTTGAACCCCCCGGTCACGATGCGAGCGAAGTCCAGGTGGCGAGCAGGATCGTTGCCGCCGAACGACAGCCAGCGCCAGCTGCGGGGAAGGGTCAGGCCATGCTTGTAGGCCGCCATCATGATCAGCGGAATGTCGTGCACCATCCCCGCCCACGTCACGAGCTCGGCGTCTGGCCAGGTCTGCAGCAACTGGAACAGGCCGGCCACGATTGCGCGCTCGTCATGGTCCGGCTGGCTCAAGGTAACGAACTGCGCGATGTCCAGATTACCGTCGGCATGCTCGGTCAGCACCATGACAGACGCGGTGACGATGGTCTGGAACACCCAGCGCGGGCAAGTCAGCGGATCTTCGCTGCGGGTATAGCCGCGGCGCGCGGGCTGGTTGTTGTCGTTGCCGGGGCTATATCGCTCTGTGGCCTGGTAACGGCGATGACCGCTTTCATCGATGACGGCGGACTCGACGTCGAGCACGATATAGCTGCGCGGTCGGCGTTCAACGCCGATACGGGGTTCGTATTTCATAGAAATTTCCTTGGAATGCGCGGCAGGCTCGGCCTGCCGCGATGTTAAGTGGGTTGAGAATGTTGGGTGCCGGCACCGGCCCCGATTATTTGTCGCTGGCGCGCGGCTGGGACGTGTGCGTCTAGATCCGAGAGCGCGTCTCGGCGGCGACGTGTTCGATGCGAGCCAAGGCTCGACAATGTCCGACCGCGATGTCGGAGGGCGCTCCCGCCAGACACTCGAACGCGCCATCACTGCCGAGCCGGATCGTGACTTTCCCGCATTCCGACACGAGGATGACCGGCGCATTGCTGTCGCCCGACCAGGGTCGGCATCGAAAGATGTGGATCAAATGCTGGTTGCGCATAACTGCCAGATATTCACGCGGCCCGGACATGCCGACATGTGCCGAACCAGCATAAATAATGTCCTGGTCACACTCCATCGCGCGGAGAACCAGTTCACGCACGATGCACCCGTCGATCGCGCCGCCGGTGCCGAATTCGATTGACGGCGTTAGCTTGTGGTCCGCCGGGAAGCCCATTTCGTGGCGCAGAGCCCAGGCGTGTTTCTCCTGCTGCAGCGCCTGCATCATGGTGTCGTTCATGCTGTATTCCTTACTCTTGGGTGACGGCCGCTTTGGCCGGAGCCTTTTTCCGCTCTCTCACGGTGCTCAATCCCGCCGCATCGGCGGAGGCTTGCGCCTGCAGGCGCCAGCAATGGCCGCAGGCTGTTGATTTACCGGATTTTGAAAATTGGAGGCTAAGCGGCTGTGGGAACGGCGAGGTTGCGACCTCCTGTTCATGCGAGCGTTGTGGATTTGAACGCCCGCTGGCCTCGCTGCTCGCGCGACCTGAGCAGCGAGGCCGTCCCCTTACCGATAACGAGTGTGCCAGCTGAGTTGGGTCACGCGCGGCGTTGCGCGGAGTTCCGCATCGCGCGAAAGCCATAGAACCTCGGTCTCATGCGCAGCTTCGGCGATCTCGCGCCACCATACCTTCTCGCGCGCGTCCCAGCGATAGCCGTGCGCCTTGAGGAGATGGCGCTTGTCGAACGGCGCGCCCGTTGCCTCGATCCGCAGCGACGGCTGCGCTGCCCGCGCAAGCAGCTCCGCGATCAGCGGGCGCGCGCCGTCCGGACGATAGGTCAGCAGATGCGCGAGACTGATCACATCGGCGTCCGCCCGGTGCCCGGTGCTGAAGTGACCGATCTGCATGAGGAGGTGACCGAGTTTTGCGCCATCGAACCCATGCGCCGCCCAATCGATTTCGCGCATCGAACAGGCCCAGGCATGCCCCTTGATCCCGGGCAACAGGCGTTCAACAATGGGAGCATCATAGGCCGCGTTGTGCGCGACAATCAGGTCAGACCCGCCGAGCAGTGCTTCCCAGCGCGGCACATTCAGCGCCCGTCCCGCCACGTTGTCGTCAGATATGCCGGTCAGCCGCTGCACCTGGGCCGGGATCGGAATGCCGGGATCGCGGAGGCCGCGAAGCGCTGTCTCGATGGCGCGGATTTCACCGGCGTCGTCGACCAGCACCACGGCAGCAGCGATTTCGATGACCTCGGCGGTCTGGACATCGACCGAGGTCGTTTCGGTATCGACGATCGCAATGCGCCGCGTCCGTCCAATCGGCGGTCCGTCGTTCACAAGTTCGGCAATCGGCCGCACGCGCCGAAGGATGCAGACATCCGCGCACGACGCGCAGAGCCGCAGCGCCGCCTCGAACGAGGCGGCGTCGTTATCGATGGTCATGGATTTTCTCCTGTTTGCTACCCGCCGAGCGGAGGCGAGGCTTTTCCTCCCCTCTTCACCCGGCTGCAGGAGACGCGGTCGCGGCAGCTTTTCCATCCCGGTCACATGCGTGATCCGCCATAAGGCGATACAAGGCTTCAGTTCAGAGCAGATAGCACGCTGCGCCGATCATCCGAAGGCAGCGGGGCTGGCGCTCCGGGTCATTGCTCCGCTGCGTTCGTCCATCGAACGCAGCGGAGCAATTCGTCATTTTGCCTTGGAGATTACAACGAGCGGCTTTTTGACTGTGACGAAGCGGCGGATCATATCCTGAACCTTGGCAGCCGACACCGCTTGCAAGCCAGAAACTTCATCCGTCACCGACTGCTTCAACGCGGGATTGCGGAGAATAAGCGGAAGACGGCCGATCCAATATTCATTGTTTTCGAGCCGCTTCGTCGCGCTTTCGATCAAGGGCTGAAGCGCGCGCTCGAATTCGTCGTCGCTCACCGGCTTGGCAGCCATAGCGGCAAGTTCCTGATCGAGAATCGCGCGGAAAGCGGTAAAGTTCGCCTCGGGCGTCTCGATGGCCGCGCCGATATAGCCTTGTCCCGGCAATTGCAGCGAAGCGAGCGACGAGACCTGCGGCGAATATGTAATCCCGATCTTCTCGCGCACTGTATCGACGAGACGCGACTGGAGGATGGCCGACGCGACATCGGCGGTGTAGCTGAGCGCGGGGTCGGCCTGATAATCGGGCATCGGCCAATAGACGCCATAGAAGGCCTGATCGGCGCGGCCGCTGTGGGTCACGACATAAGGGGTGTTGCGCGCGGCAAGTGGTGCAATGTGCACATCGGTGCTTGCCGGACGATTCTCCACTTTGAGCGCGCCAAAGGTCTTCGCGGTCGCTGCAATTGCGTCATCAACGCTGATGTCCCCGACGATCGTCACGTCGGCCGGACCGGCGAGCGCGGGGCGCAGCAGCGTCACCACATCGTCGGCCTTGGTGGCTGAAAGGTCCGCCGGGGCAGGCAGCGAGGCGAAGCGCGTATCGCCCCCGGTCGTGACGCGATCGACTTCGAGGTTGAACATGGCACCGGCATTGGCCTCGACCTGTCCCGCAACCATTGGTGCGACCGCGGCTATCTTCTCGCCAAGCTCGGGCCGGAACCCCGGATCGCTGGCGAAGGCGGCGAGAAGTTCCATCTGACTCTCGAAATCGGCAGGACGGGTGGTGCCGGTCAGCGCAAAGCCGCCGCGATCAGCAGTGGCAGCGATGGCGATCGACTTGCCGCTCGTCTGCGCCCATTGGGTGACATCGCCGGTGGAGAGCTTGCCGGTCCCGCCGACCGAGAAAAGATCGACCGCCCAAAGGGCGCGCGCGAGTTCAGCGGGCGCGCCTTTGCGGCCGGCGCCGAACCAGGCAGCAACTCTGATCTTGCCTTCCTCGAACGGGGTGCGCTTGACGAGGAGGCGCGCGCCGTTGGCGAAGGTCACGAGCGTCGTGCCAAGCTGTTCATCCTCGCTCCGCGACAAGACCGTGCCGGCTTTGCCGAAATCCGTATAGGGCCAGACGATCGCGGCCTGTTGCGCCTGCGCCGCAAGCGGGCGGGCATAGGCCTGGGCAAGACCAGCGCTCAGGACCGGGACGGTAGCCGGTCCTGTTTGCGCGGACCGGAACAATATCGGTCCTTTGCCCACGAAGGCAGCGCGCAGCGCGGTGGTCGCTTCGTCGGCCGTCAGCTTGGAAAGGACATCCCTGACGAGCACCAGGTCTTGCGCCGGGCTGGTGAACAGGGCGCTTTCGTTCACGGTCTGGAGCAGCGTATCGGCGAGTTTGGCATTTTCGCGCGTCGCCGCCTGCGACGCCAGCGTCTCGAAATAGGTGCCAAGCACCGTCTTCGCACGTTCGAGTTCGGCCGCACCGATCCCTGTCTCGACGAGCCGGCGTTGCTCCTCGGCGACGGCATCGACCGCCTCGCGCCACTTGTCCGGCGCGCCGACGATCGCAATCTGGGTGAGCGATGCCGTGCCGACGAGAGCGGGAACCTGCGCCGCCTGTCCCGCGACGAACGGGCTTCCGGGCTTGGCAGCCCGGTCGGCGAGGCGATTGTTGAGCACCGTCAATCCGACAAGCTGGATGAAGCGCTCGCGCTCGACCGCTTCGGTAAACGCCCGACGATCAACCGGTCCGATCCAGCTCAGCGTCACAAGGTCTTGCGTGCCCGCTTCGACATGCTCGGCGGCCGATCCTTTGGGGGCGGGCGTGCCGAGATCGATATCGTCCCCGGTCCCTGCCGGTCGCCAGTCGGCGAAGCGCGCCTTGATCTCCGTCTCGACCTTTGCCGGGTCGATGTTGCCGACGACGATCAGCGTCGCATTGTCGGGACGATAGTTGGCGTTGTAATAGCGCCGCAAGCGCTCACCGGTCGCCGCCTTGATCGTCTCGATGGTGCCGATCGGCCAGCGTTGGACAGCGCGCGTTCCGGCGAGCGCATTGCCGAGGTTGGCCTTGAGAGCGCGATAAGGCGGCGTGTCGCGCAGCCGCTCTTCGGACAGGATCACACCCTTTTCGGCCTCGACGAGCGTGTCGTCGAGCTTGAGGCGTCCGCCAATCTCCCGGAACAGCATAAGCCCCGTGTCGAGCGAGGCAGCGTCGGCCTTGGGGAAGTTGAACATATACACCGTTTGCTCTTGCGACGTGGCGGCATTGGTGTCGGGACCGAACTGGAGTCCGAGGCGCTGCAACATGCGCACGACCTCGCCGTCGGGAACATTGGTGCTGCCGCGGAACGCCATATGTTCGAGGAAATGGGCAAGGCCGCGTTCCTCGTCGCGTTCCTCGATCGACCCCGAGCCGATCCGCATCCGCATCGCAACACCGTCAGCCGGCGTGGTGTTGCGCATGATCGCATAGCGCAGGCCGTTCGGAAGTGTTCCGAAGCGGACGGCGGGATCGGCTTGCCGACCCGTATAATCCTGGACCCATTTATCGTCCTGCCGCTGGGGAGCCTCGTCAGCGAATGCAGGCTGGCTCAGCAGCAGTAGTGCGGCGAGTGTCGCGCGGCTCATATATTTCATTCGGACGGTCCTTCGCTGGTGTCGCTTTGCTCCGGCAAAGCGGGTCGGGGGGCAAGTTGCTCTCTCGGGATTTCGTGAAGCTGGCCTGCGACCATCACGAGAATGCGCTCGGCAATCTCGATCGTTTCCTTGCGGTGCGCAATGATGATGCGGGTAATACCCATCGCGCCGATGGCGGCGTTGACGGCTTGCTCGTGCGCCGCGTCCAAATGCGCGGTGCCCTCGTCCATGACGAGGATTTTGGGCTGCCGGTAGAGCGCGCGTGCGAGCAGCACACGCTGCTTCTGACCGCCGGAAAGTGTCGAACCCATATCTCCGACCAGCGTTTCATATTGCATCGGCATTTTCGCGATATCATCATGGATCGACGCCGCAACGGCGGAGGCGACCACCCGCTCCATATCGACCGCCTCGTCGAACAGCGCGATATTGTCGGCGAGCGTGCCCGCGAACAGGCTATCTTCCTGCAAAACTGCCGCGACCTGGCCGTGGAAGCTCTTGTAGCCGAAGCGCGCGAGCGGAAGGCCATCGACGACGACATCGCCATTATCGGGCTCGACAAGTCCGAGCAGCAGCTTGACGAGCGTCGATTTGCCGCCGCCAGAAGGGCCGGTTATCGCGACATGCTCGCCGGGCTCGACGGTGAGATTGACGCCTTCGAGGACGAGCGGATCGCTCGGGGCGTATCGGTAAAAGACGTCCCGCAGTTCGATCCGGCCCTTAAGGGGCGTCTCGATGTCGGCGCTGGCACCGAAGCTCTTGTCTTCGTCAGACAAGGCTATGTCCGACAGGCGTTCAAGATGCAGCCCGAGCATCTTGAAGGCGATGCCTTGGTCGATCAGTGCCGCCGCCTTCTGAATGAACTGGGTCTTGTAAGCCATATAGGCGAAGACCATGCCGACGCTAAAGCCCGCGCCCTCGATCACGAAGCCGATCGCGAGCCAGATGGTGACGATATTCTCGATCCCGAAGATCAGGATATTCGCGGTTTGCTGCCAGATGGCAATGCGCGCGACGCGCACGTCGGCGTTCACGGCATCGGTGAGCCGCGTCTGCCAGAGGGCATGGCGCAAGGTCTCGCGGCCGAACAGGCGCAGCGTCGTCATCCCGCGCAGCGTTTCGATCAGCGTCGTCTGCTCCTTGCCACCGGTGATGATCGCGGCTTCCTGCGCTTCGCGTTCGAAGGCGAAGGAAACAAACCGGACCAGGCCGTAGAGCGCGAAGGCCACCAGCGCGACGAAGGCGAGCAGCGGGCTATACCAGACCATCAGCGCGAGCGTCAGAATCGCCATCCCGCCATCGACGATCGCGGCGACCGCGCCTTGGGTCAGCATATTCTGGATCGGAAGGATCGACTGGAAGCGCGAGAGGATATCGCCCGTGTGCCGCTTCTCGAACCAGTCGATCGGTAAGCGGAACAGGCGTCGCGCAATGTTCGAGGCAAGCCCGAACCCGAGCGACGTGCCCGCGACGAGCAGCACGAACGAACGCAGTAGCGTCGCGCCTACGTTGATCAGTGTGAACAGAGCGAAGCCGAGTGCGAGCACGGTCAGCAGGTCGTTGTCGAGCGCGGGCAGCGCATTGTCGATCGCGATCTGCATATAATAGGGCGAGGCGAGCACGAAGGCTTGCAGGACGAGGCTGAGCACGAGCACCTGTGCGAGCGCGCGCTTCATGCCCGTCATGCGCCGCCAGAGCTGCGACAGTTTGAGCCGTTCGCGCTGCTTGCCGGTCTCGAAGTTATCGCTCGGACGAAGCTCAAGCGCGACGCCGGTGAAGTGGTCGGACACCTCGGCCATCGGCATCCACCTCGAACGCCCGTCGGGGTTGTGTATCAGAGCCCGATCGCCCTTCACCCGTTCGAGCACGACATAATGGTTCATATCCCAATGCAGGATGCAAGGGACGTGGAGGTTGGCGAGTTGTTCAAGCGGCAGCTTAACCGCGCGCGGCGTCAGCCCGATCTTGTCGGCGATCCCGATCAGCGAACGGAGCGCTGCACCGCGCAAGCTCGGCGCGAAGCGGCGGCGCATGCTGCCAAGGTCGATGTCGAGGCCGTGGTAATTGGCGACCATCGTCAGTGATGCAAGGCCGCATTCGGCGATCTCGGTCTGGCGCACGAGGCGCACCCGCGCGCGGGTCAGGAATCCAAGATCGAGCATGATATTTGCCCCCGTGCCCAGCCTATCGCCGCTGCACGGCGAACAACGGCTCAAACAGCCATTCGAGGAGCGATTGCTTCTCGGTCACGATGCGGGCGGAAAGCGTCATTCCTGACACCAAGGGTTCATCGCGGCCGAATGCGGATACCGCCGCCCGGTCGAGCGCAACCATGACGGGGTAAACGGGGATCGTTGTCCCGCCCGGACCGTCTACGCCGATCGAACTCGTCGCGACGGTCAGCACCTTCCCCTTCACCGTCCCGAAACGCTGATAGGGAAAAGCATCGACCGACAGGCGCACCGTCTGCCCCGGCTTGACGAAGCCGATCGCGGCACTCGGCACCGCCAGTTCGGCGCGCAGCACCGACCCCGCCGGCACAATGGTCATCAGCGGAGTCTGGGTGCTGGCGGGCTGTCCAATGCGTGCGGTGAGCGCCGTGATCTTACCCGCGACAGGTGCGCGCAAGACATAGGCGCGCGATCCCGCCGTGGTCGCCGCTTGCTGGGCAACCTCGGCTCGGCTTGCCGCGATGCCGGCATGTTGCGCCTGCGCCTGCGCGCTCACCTGTGCCGCGCTACGTTCTGCTTCCGCTAGGGCGGACTGTTTCGTCGCGAGCGATTGGGTCAATTGCGACAAGCCTTGCCGCCGGGCGAGCAATGTCTCTTCGCGCACCTGCAAGTCGCGCTGACTGATGAAACCGCGCGCAGCGATTTTGCTGGCGCGGTCATAATCCTTCTGCGCGGATTCGATCAGGTCGCGTTGCAGGCCGATTTGCGATTGGAGCTGGGCGATCTCGGCGGTGAGGCCAGAACGCTGCGCAGCCAGCTGGCGAAGCTGAGCGTCCGACGCGGCATTGGCGGCAGTCATTTGCGCGGCAAGGCTGGCGTCCTGATTGGCAACGGCCGCCGCTATCTGCGCGGCCGTCGAAACGCCGCTCGCGCTGTCTTCCTCGGCGCGGATCGACGCGAGTTCGGCGCCTGCTTCGACCGTCTGTCCATCGCGGACCGATAAGGATGAAATGACGCCGCTGCGTGTTGGAAGGATCGTCGCAACGCCCTTGTCGGGCGTAATCGTGCCGGTGACGGTTTCGACACGCGAATAGCTCGCAAGCGACAGGAAGGCGACGGCAACCGCTACGCCGCCAAACAGCAGATAGCCGATGCTCTGCCACGGCACTGGCACCGCTATAGAAACGTCCCCCGAAAGATGTTCGGCTCGTTGGGATAGAACCTCTAGACGGAACAACGAAAAATCCCGAACCACCAATTCATGAAACAAAGAGGATTAAGTGCATCGAAGCATCTTGCGGCGATCAGGGGGCGAATAGCCTAAGAAATAAGTCTTTGAATGAAAAATGACAGAATGATGAGTCCAAAGCACAGCAATATATAATATTTGAAATTGGCGACCACGATATTTCCATCATTCAACTTTTCACTTTTTCCGGATCGCGGCAAGGCGGATATGGAGCAAATCAAGCCCAATACAAATATAGACCCTATGCTAACCATAATCCCCTTTATTAAGATGGGGCTCTCTACAGGGAGTTCCATTGGATAAACAAAAACCGAAAAAGCGGAAATCAAAAAAAGGAATAAAGCGTCAAACGACATGGGGTTAAATTCAAATCTCGAATTAAACTCCTGTGCGCGAAAGAAACTCTTTACAACTATTTTTGCCATACCAAGCTCCAAGCTATACTGGGAGTGGCGCAGCCACTCCCAGCTTCACGCAAATTATTCGCTCAGGGCCGCGAGCGCCGACCCAAGAGCCATAACGGCAGAGGTCGCACCATATACCGCAGCGGCGGTTCCCGTCACTCCGACAATTGCAGGAGCAGCCAGTACGAGCGCTGCGCCGCCGGTGATAGCTGCCCCCACGGCGAGTACTGTCGATACCGTGGCCTTGGCGCCATCGACCTGTTCGATCTCATCGAAGCTCAATTCCTGGATTTCGCCAGCGGGCGAAAACTGTGCCTGATCATTTACATAGGACATGCGCTGCTCCCTTTCGCAGTTGCACCGACAGGCAGTTCCCTGACGATGCCGTGGAGGCTAAGGGAGTCTCAAACCGAGTCAATAGAACATTTTAATCTACCCTCTATATTTACGCCATTTTGGATCGAATTTCCGTGGAGCTCTGAGCTTTTCGACGATCCCCGCACATCAATACGCGTTTCAAAAGCGCGAATTTCTCCAATCCAAGCGCGCGCTCAAATGCCAGCAGTTCGAGAGCATCGACTCGTCGTCCTCCGATTTCGATCATCGATATGAACTTTTGCCCGACCCCCATGCGCGCGCCCAATTCTGTTTGTGTGAGACCGGCATCGCGGCGAGCATCCTCTATGATTTTCGCGAGCGCCAGATAGGCGTCGCGCGAGACGATTTTTGACATGTTTTTTCCCCAGAGGAGCGACCCCGATTATCATTAACAGAAAATTAACAGCGACTGGAAGTCGGATAATGGCCGCTTCGCCCGATTCCACCGAGGGTTGACTTTGAAACACGCTATCGTCGACCTGTCTCAACATCTTCGTCGAACCGCGCCGCTGGTGGGGCGACCTTGGTCGAACAAGTCCAGCCCCATGGGATATCGACCGACGGGCGGCCGCAAAACTATTGCTTCTGGGGCGACTGGGGCGTTGAAGAGCCATGGCCCGAATGATGAGAACCGCAAGGATATTTAGGCTTGCTCTATCCGCCGGGGTCGTCCCCGTCGGTCAATCCTTCGATTGCACACCAACGGTTGTATGGGACGGCATCGGTTGCGAATAGTAATCGCGAAACATTCTGGGGATGTAGCCGATGATCGTCGTGGCGCGACGCCCTGTTTCCTAGCCATCGCTCAGTTGCAGAACACGCGGTCGCGGCCGCTTTTCCATCCCGGTCACATGCGTGAACCGTCAGAATGGGAAACGGACTTTTAAGTTCGATTGCCGATAAGCACGCGGACACCGAGGAGTTGGACGGCAAGTAATGACCATTGACCGCGGATCATTCGCACCGCTTTCGAGCGATCACGTCAGTCCCACGCTCAAAATGCTGGAGGCCGACCGGGAGAGTGATAACCCGCGCTATGCGATCCATGAGCCAGAAGCCGCTTGCACCAGTTGCCCCATCGCTGTGTGGTATCTGGAAGGGGACGATCTAGAGTGCTTCTGCCCAGCTCTTCATAGGGGTGTCTGGGGACTCAAAATTTCGGCGATCAAACTTTGCGACGCCCGCGAACAGGCAATCGCCGAGAGTAGAGCCACGGGACGAGCAGCAGCAATTCCTGAATGAGCCCCCCCCCCCCCAATTAGCGGCTCTGGTCATAGCGCACGGTCAATGAGGTCCGGTTGTTTACCGCCCGAAATCTATGTCAGGCGGAAATGGGCGGAGGCCCTTTCTCGGCCCTTTAGGACCAGGCTTTCGTTCGCCCGACGAACCCAGCGCAATCAACGTATCCGGCATATCGAGGCGCCGTGAACGGCGCCATCGTGCATCGTGCTTCGCACGCGCTTCGGCCGCGGCGACCAGCATCAGTTCGTAGGGCGACAGGCTTTGCGGCGGCGTTGGAGGGCTACTGGACCGTTCAGCTGCAGAAGGACGTCCGTCCCCAGGAATTCCCGCGCTGCCCGTCGTTGATCGATCAGGTGTGACTGCAGACATTTCATTAGATGGTGCACGTGACGGCAAGGTTGTGGCGACCGGATTAAGTTGGGGTTGAGGTGGCATATTCGCCAGACGTTCTAGTGCCGCCTGGACCATGGGTTCTTCTTCCCAAGCTCTTACAAGGTCGCGAATTTGCGGCGGTGCGCTTTCAGTGACCGCCCACTTAGTTCCGACCTTGCGGATGCTGCCCGGTGACGACGCGCAATATTGAGAAATCTGGGAGATTTCACTACTCTGCCGCTGCAGAATTTCCTGAATATCACGCTCGAGTTCTGTCGGCAGGATTGCGGAGGGTTCAAGTCCATGGCGGCCAAGCATTGCGGGACGCCACACCGGCTTTCCGTCCTTGATCGCAATGTAGCGCCGCCTCAGGCGGAGCTCCTCCACGAAATCAATCCATGCTCGCTGGTGCTGCGCCTGTTGGGCCTCCGCTGCCGCTGCCGCTGCAATATCTGCAGCACGTCGACGATCATTGCGATGGCGCTCCGAGAGCGCCGCGCGGCGGGCATTGTCATCCATAGCCTGCACACGTGCGGCCTCGGAAGCATCGAGCCGCGATAAATCCAACTCAAGTCCGAGCTTGCCAGTCTGATATGGCGCAACTTTCGCCCCGAGCAAAACCGCGCGACCTGCTTCGTTGGCCGCAACTGCGGTAGCAGCCGCGGTGGCCAGCCGTTTCTGATCCAGCCGCCGCCGCAAAGCCCTAAGCTGCTCCACCGCTTGGTCCAGCCCTGTGCGGCGCGCTTCCAACAAATTCCGGTGCGCCATCATCCGTCTGATGGTGGCCGCGATGCTCTGCACGTCGGCGCGGCCCTTTGGCACGTAATGATCGGCCCGTGCCTGAATTGCCGTTCGAATACTGGCAGCGCCCGACGCAATGTCGCGGACGATTGCGACGTCCGGTAAGGGGCGGCGACGCGAGGGAATAGTGACGGCGCGAATACGTCTCGTAAGTTCGGCGAGCGTATCGCGCTGCGCGGCAAGATTGCGCCGTCTCGCCGCGATCTCGACGCTACGCGCCAGCAGCGCGGTTTCACGCTCGGCTAGGACAAGTTTTTTGGCGGTGCTGTCGGTCGCGACGCCCAACTCATTGAGCGTCACAATGCGAGCGTTGCTTTCGATCACCGCGACTGTTTCGCCGCGGTCAAATGCCGCCATGCGTTGCGGCCCCACCCGCTCCTGGCGCTGGGCATTCAAACCGCGCGCCTGATAGCTGAGATGCGTGAAGCGTGTTGCTAGGCCCGCGTGGCGACAGGCTTGATTCATATGCGCCGCGCAGAGTGCGCGCAGCCGGAACAGGCCCGCCTTGTCGGTAAGACCGTTGACCTTCTCCTCCGCGACGTCCCACTGATAGGATTCGGTGCGTTCGCAGGGCCGGGTCGAAAACACGATATGGGCGTGAACATTGCGCTGATCGCTCAATTCGTCCGGCACATGGAGAGCGGCAGCGTAGGCCAAACCGAGCCGACCAAAAGTTCGTTCGCAGAACTCGTATACGAACGAACGGCGCTGCCCGGCACTCAGTTCATGCGGCAAGTTCAGCACCACACGATACTGGACCTTGGCGTTGGCCCGATAGCCTTCCTCGACGGCCTCCAGCATGCGCCAGGCCGCTTCGATTTCTTCGACGCTCTCACCCATGTTGCTGATCGGATGGGCCAACTGAACATCGCCCTCTTCGAGCGACCCATCGCGAAAAATATACTCAACGTGGGTTGCGGCAAGGCCGGAACGCCAACCCTTCGAGTTGAAGCCCTTGTAGGTGACGTTCATATAAAGCGCGACACGGCCGCGAGCATCGATCAGCGGGGTTTGATATCGACGTAGCGGGCGAGCAGCGGAAGGCGCCATTTTCGATCTGCTGATTTTACGGTCGGATGCCGATCTGAATGGCGGGCTTTGCATCTTTACCCGAAACGTGCGCCCCCAACCCGGTGCAATGCTTTCGGCAAGCTCGCGCTGCAACGCTCGGTCAGCGATGGCGTAAGCTCTTTCGGCCCCGGCCTCGCGCCTGCGCCGCATCGTGGCAACGCGATTGATCGCGCCTGCGATCGTGCGGTCCGCTGCCATCAATCGGCGCGCGGTGCGGTTCGGCGCCATGAGCATGGCGAAGGCCCGCGCATCGGCTTGGGCCATTACGCCATCTTCGCCGATCAACTGCATGCTTTGCGCCATTTTGCTCACTTGAAAGAGGGGGGTGGGACGAAAGCCATGGGCCTGTTGACCCCGGTCAACGTTTCTTTCGCACTCCCACCCCCCTACTTCTCTTCCTGTGCTCAATTTCGATCTGTCACTCCGCGGCCACTTCTTCGGCGGGGAGCACTCCATTCGGATGCTGAACATCCGGGAATTATGTTGAGTGAGCACGTCAACAATTGCGCAGTCATGGCCGATCTCCGGCGCAGCGATTTCATAGCGGATGCGAGTGCCCCCCGCTGAGCGGCGGCGTTGCACTATCCATACCCCTCCCGTTCGATCACGAACGAGGAGAAATGACTTGGATTATGACCGCGAAGAGATGCGCCGCCGGCGCGAGTATGAGGAAGCACTCGCCGCCCAGAAGAAGCTGGAGGAAAAGCTCGCGAGCTTAAAGCGCGCCGCCCGGACGGCCAAGGGGCGCCTGCTCTCGTCTACCACGAAGAGTGAGACATGGCACCGGATGTCGCTTGCCTGGCTCGATCGAGAGGCGGGCTATAACGGGGAAATGGCATCAGCGCGCGTGTACCTGCGTGGGCTTCCGTTCCAAGACTATGTGCAGGCGCTTGCGCCGTTCGCCGAAGGGATGCCGGGAGCCTCCAACCTCGCGATCGAGGTTGCCGCGGTTGCGGCAAACCTCTCCGACTGGACCGTCAAGGGCGACACGTTTCTTCTTGAGCGCGCTAGGCGCGACTATGCGTCAGAGAACGCATCGTTCGCGGCTTGGCAGCGCGAGCATCCCGAGCATGAAACCTGGCGTAAGAAGCCGCCGACCCGCGGCCAGGGCTTTCTCATCACGCGCATCACCGCGGCGCAAGATGTCGAACCGCCGGTTCGGATGAATCGCGGCGAGGCGCATGATTGGATTGCCAGGCACGGCGGCAACCCGCGGCTCGCCGACGAGGTGCTGCCTTCGGCGACAAGCCTGAACCCGACCGACCAGAATGACGACGATGCTGGCGCGCCGGTCCTTGGCGAAGAGACGGTGTGATGACGGATATCCTTGACCAGCCCCGCGACATCAGCGTCGGCGACCGTTACCAGCGGTTCAGCGACTACGCCCACCTCGTCGAGATTATCGAGATCGAAATCGAGGTCATCCAGCGAGCCGAAGCCGAACTGGAAACCAACCAACAAGATGCGTCTAAGATTTGGGACTACATCGCGACGCATGCTGCCAATCTTGAAGCCTTGCTCGGGGCGCAGGAGCAATGGCTTGCAGATCAAGACGCGATCATCGGACAGGAGCTGAAAGCCCTGCGCGCCGAAATCCGGAATTTACCTTCTCTGCTCCATATAGACGGAGAATCGAGCACCACATGAGCTATATCTCCGACCTCATAAACAACGTGCAGCAGGCGGGCATCGACCCCGCGATTGATGCCGGCTGCGCCGTGCGTCGCGGTTGGGACTATTGGGAGCCGCTTCGGCGAGGTGGTGACAGATCGGCCCCGTTTGCTTCGAGCCGAGCTATCATGAACGCAACCACCAAACCTGATACAGACGGGACAGGCATGGCCCGTATAGCTCATCGCCATCTGCTCGATGACTCGCAACTGCCGCCTAACATGCTGCCCATCTTGGACGTGGGCATGACCGTCCAGGAACTGCTCGCTGGCATATGGCGGCAAAGCCTCGTCCGGCCAAGCGACGCGGGCGATCCGATCGGTGACAATCCGTATCTCGTTTCAAACTGCCATGGCATCTGCCCGTCATCGCGCTATTTGATGACTCTGATCGGTCACCCACCCCGTGATCTCGCCCTATGGTTTGATGAGCTGCGTCGGCACGACCCCGACTTGTTCCGGCTGGTTCTGGCCAAGAACTTCAAAGCGGCACTCACATATGACCCTGACATTGTCAGTTACCCTTGGCCCAAAATGGTGCGCAAGATGTGGCGTGATGAGGAAGCTGATTATCTCCCTCCATTCCATACAGCCGTTTTGTATGCGGAGCTGGCCCGCACGGCCATGAACCATGCCGGCCTCGTCGAGTGTGCGTTCGATGGCGAAACCGAACTCACCACCAAGAAGCTGCTCGACCGCGTCGGCACCAGTTTCGGACCGGGGAAGACGGTCGCCGCCAGTCGCGCCATCAGCTACGCCCCGTTCCAAACGCTGGCACTCGGGCTGCCAGATAGCATTATCGAGGCTGAAGACATCCCAGCCATGGAGGCGTGGGTGCAGACAGCAGCGTCGCATATTGCGCTCGTCGCAGGCGAGCTAGAGGGCATCGATATTGCACCCTCAACGGAAGTTGAGGCGAATTCCCTGCGCGCCGGTTTTGCAGCGCACCCGCAATTTCTGCCCGAACCCCGCAAGGGGAAAGGAAGCTCGATCCAACCGCGGCGAACCAGCATATTCTGGGGGGTCGCCTGGCGGCTTAACGCCGCGGTGCGGCTGCTCGAGATAGCCGAAACCGCCCGCGAATGGAATCGGTGTTACCGACCTTCCGGCCCCCAATTGCCCGTTGCGACTAACTTCCGTAAGGCGAACCCCGTGGCCCGCGCCATCACAGCCATCCGGTTCCGCTGGACCGCCGAAGCGAGTCGGCCCGCCGCCAAGGCATTGCTGGGCGAGGTTCTGTCGAAGGCAGAAAAGAAGGAGTTTCGGTTTGAGGAGTGGCTCCCCAAGCAGATCGAGCCGTTGACGATTGACAACCATTTAGGCGCCAAGTCTGGTCTTTCGCTTCAAGAGAAAGCTCTCGCGGAGATAGGCGGGCTGCCGAAACCCGGCGAGCTCGGTTATTCTGCGCGCAGTCAGGCGCATCTGTGGCTCGATGATGTCGGCGACGATATCGCACAGTATCTTAAGCTTGAGAAAGTGGCTGTGCGCGAACACAGCAAAGCGCTGCACGGCAATTCGCTTCCCTTACGGCAACGCCCCTCAGGGACACCACCAGAAATCTTGGCCAAGCTCGCCAAACAACACGGGATCAAGGCGCATCACGGAGCAATTGGCCACAATCGAAAATCGCCGCTTCCGGGATCTCTGATTGGAATGACGCCTTTTACCGCGGCCTCTATGGGCGCTCAGTTTGAAGGGCAGCGCGTATCGCCACTATCAACGGATCCAATGTGGGCGCGACTACTCCGCACGAAGAAGAAGCCGTAACAGTCTGGGTGCCGCTCTAATCGGCGGCAGCTAGCCATACAGCATCCGCGATCAGCGAAGCACTTGCGCCAGATTCGCGAGTGCCCCCCGCTGAGCCAGAACCTTGACATCGGCACGACCGACGCATGGGTCAGTCTTCTTCCTCTTCTCACCAACCATCGGCCACGACGCAGTCGTTGTCTTCGATGGCTGCCGCGCGAACAAAAAGCACAGAGAGGCTTGTCACGACGGCCCTCGGCGATTCATGGTCAACATTGGATGCCGAGGTCGCACTGATCGACCGGCTGTTCGGGTGCGAGATTGCCGCCCTGTTCGAAAGGGAATGAATCATGATAGCAGCAGGGGCATCGTTCGAGGGCAAGCGCGTCGTCGTCTATGCGAGGGTATCGACCACGCGGCAGCAGAAGAACGACATCTCGCTCCCCGATCAGATCGCGACCGCCGATCGCTGGATTGAGGAAAATGGGGCAACGCGGGTGCGCGTTTTCTCCGAGGCCGGCAGCGCCATCACGGACGAGCGTCGTGCCTTCCGCGAAATGATTGCGATGGTCGATAGCGAGGGCCGGCCGGCAGATATCGTCCTCGTTCACTCCTTGTCGCGCGGCTTCCGAAATGCGACCGACTTCATGCTATATCGCGAACGCCTGAAGCGCCGCGGCGTCAGGATCCTCTCGATCGCCCAGAACTTCGGAGACGACCCCGCCTCCGATATGGCCATTGCGATGATGGCGATATTTGATGAATATCAATCTGCGGAGAATCCCAAGTGACCGGCCCCCACTGAGTGGCCCGGACGGAATGTTGGTGCAATGACGCCATCATCGCCAGTGCTGGCCACAGGTGAAACGAAGCGGAACCGGAGGGCGATACTGGATGCCGAAGTCGCACTAATCGACCGGCTTTTCGGCGGCGAATTCGCCGCCCTGCTCGAAAGGAAATGAGCCATGGTAGCGGCAGGGACATCGTTTGAGGGCAAGCGGGTCGTCGTTTATGCCCGTGTGTCGACCACGCGGCAGGAGAAGAACGATATTTCGCTCCCCGATCAGATCGCGACCGCCGATCGCTGGATTGAGGAAAATGGGGCAACGCGGGTGCGGGTCTTCTCCGAGTCCGGCAGTGCCACCACGGACGAGCGTCGCGCCTTCCGCGAAATGATTGCGATGGTCGATAGCGAGGGCCGGCCGGCAGATATCGTCCTCGTTCACTCCTTGTCGCGCGGCTTCCGAAATGCGCTCGACTTCATGCAATATCGCGAGCGCCTGAAGCGCCGCGGCGTAAGAATCCTCTCGATCACCCAGAACTTCGGAGACGACCCCGCCTCCGATATGGCCGTTGCGATGTTGGCGATATTTGACGAATATCATTCAGCCGAGAACGCCAAGCATGTGCGCCGCGCAATGCTCGCCAATGCGGTGCGGGGCTACTGGAACGGTCAGACGCCACCGCTCGGCTTCCGGACGTTCGTTGTGCCGCAGGACGGGGGCAAGGACCGCAAGAGGCTCGAGCATGACCCCGAAACAGTCGATCTCATTCGGTGGATCTTTGACACCTATCACAATGGCACTCCAGAAGGTCCGATCGGCCTCACGGTGCTGGCACAGTTGCTCAACGATCGTGGCGAGCGGCTGCGGGGGAAGCGCTTTAGTGTCTCTAACGTCCACGGAATTCTCACGAACACCGCCTACATCGGTTACGTCCTCTTCAACCGACGCAATTCGCGCACAGGCGAAGCCCGGCCCGAGAACGAATGGGTGCCGATCCCGGTGCCTCCAGTCGTCAGCGAGGACGTATTCTACGCCGTCCGCAAACAGATGGCCGATCGCGATCCTCGCATGGGAGAGGCCGCGGTCAAGACCAATACCAATCTTCTAACCGAGCGCGCCACGTGCGGCTGCGGTGGCGATGGCTGCGGCGCCGGGATGATGACCAGCACCGGCAAGTCCGGTCGGTATCGCTATTACGCATGTTCGGCGCGCGTGAAACAGGGGCCCGACGCCTGCCCAGGCCGCCGCATTCCGATGGAAGCGCTCGATGACATTGTAGTCAACGCGGTGTCCGAGCATCTGACTCAACCTGAGCGACTGAGCGCTTTGCTCCAGACGTGGCTCGATCGCTCAGCGACAGCAGTCGCTGAGCGTGAGACCGACCTCAAGCGTCTTCGCGCTCGGTTGACCCAGCTTGAGGGCGAGAGTGCCCGAGTCATCAAGCTCGTGCGCAACGAGGTTCTCAGCCCCGATGACCCACAGGTTGCGACCGAGTTGGCCAATATCCGCGCTCAGCGCGTCAGCGCGAAAGCTGACATTGTCGTGCTCGAACGCCAACTGGACGCGAGCGATCGCCGGATAACGCCTGCTGTGGTTGCAGAGTTTGGCGAGTTGCTGAATCGCAAGCTACGCGGCCCCGACAAAAAGGTGCGTCGAGAATACGTCCACCTGCTGGTGGACCAAGTGGAGGTCGGTGATCGTGAAATCCGCATCATGGGGCGAAACGCTGCTCTCGAGCGCGCAGTGATCGCTTCGCAGACGCCTACGGCCCCAGTGCCCAAAGCTGAACGGAAATGGTGCGCCCGGCAGGATTCGAACCTGCGACCACCCGCTTAGAAGGCGGGTGCTCTATCCAGCTGAGCTACGGGCGCGTGCACCAAGGCTGTGGATCGCGCGAATAGCGTGGTTTGCGAGGGCTGCAAAGCCGGTTAAGCAATGCGGCGATGACCGAGTCTCCGCCGCCCGCCCATCCCGCGCACGTCCGCGCCGCCAGCGTGCACCAGTTCCGCTATTATGATCTGGTGATGGCGGCCTTTGTCGCGATCCTGCTGCTCAGCAACATCATCGGGGCATCGAAGCCGAGCTATGTCACCCTGCCCTGGGGCACCGAATGGGCCTTTGGCGCTGGCGTGCTCTTCTTTCCGATCAGCTATATCATCGGCGACGTCCTGACCGAGGTTTATGGCTATGCGCGGGCGCGCCGGGTGATCTGGACCGGGTTCGCCGCGCTCGTCTTCATGGCGTTCATGGCATGGGTCGTCGTCGCGCTGCCGCCGGCGCGCGACTGGCCGGGGCAAGCAGCCTATGAATTCGTGTTCGGCAACAGCTGGCGCATCGTCATCGCCTCGATGACCGCCTTCTGGGTCGGCGAATTCGCCAACAGCTATGTCCTCGCGCGCATGAAGCTGTGGACCGAGGGCCGGCATCTGTGGATGCGCACCATCGGGTCGACGATCGTCGGCCAGGGGCTCGACAGCCTGATCTTCTACCCGCTCGCCTTTTACGGACTCGCCGGCTGGCCGCCCGAGCAGCTTTATCAGGTCGTGCTGTCGCAATGGTTCATCAAAACCGCCTGGGAGGCGGCGCTGACCCCCGTCACCTATCTGGTGGTCGGCACGCTCAAGCGCCGCGAGGGCGTCGACGTGTTTGACGAGGGAACCGATTTTACCCCCTTCCGCGCCAAGGTCTGACCCGCGTGACGCTGACCCTGCTCGCCGCGCTGTTCGAGGAGCACAAGCTGTCGATCGTCTCCTCGGTCGGGCTCGGCAAGGATGCGCTGCATATCTATTTCGGGCTGGCGCTGTTTCTGGCGGTGCGGCTGGTCTGGCGGCGGCGCGGTGGCGGACTGATCGCCTGGGTTGCGGTACTTGTCATGGCGTGCGGCGGCGAATGGCTCGACCTTCAGGCCGAGATCGGCCGCTCGGCGATCCAGCCCGACGCGGCGCACTGGCACGATATCTGGAACACGATGTTCTGGCCGACGATGCTGCTGATCGTCGGCCGCTGGCTGGAGCCGCGCGCCGACGCGCCAGCGCAAGCGGTCATATCAGGCGAGAACGCCGAGCGCGGCCTCGAACAGGCGTAGCCCGTCGGTGCCGCCATGCGCGCGGTCGATCGCGCGTTCGGGGTGCGGCATCATGCCGAGCACATTGCCCGCATCGTTGAGCACGCCGGCGATGGCGCGCGCCGAACCGTTGACGCTGTCGGCATAGCGAAAAGCGACGCGCCCCTCGCCCTCGATCCGGTCGAGCGTGTCGGCGTCGGCGAAATAATTGCCGTCATGATGCGCGATCGGAATATGGATCGTCTCGTCCGCGCCATAGGCGGCGGTGAACAGCGACTGGCTGTTGGCAACGGTCAACGGCACCGTGCGGCAGACGAAGTTGAGGCCCGCGTTGCGCATCAGCGCGCCGGGCAACAACTGTGCCTCGGTCAACACCTGAAAGCCGTTGCACACGCCCAGCACCGGCACGCCGCGCGCCGCGGCGTCGGCGACGGCGCGCAGGATCGGCGACCGCGCCGCCATCGCGCCCGAGCGCAGATAATCGCCATAGGAAAAGCCGCCAGGCAGCGCGATGAAATCGGTGCCGTCCGGAAGCGCCGTCTCGCGGTGCCAAACCATCGCGGGCTTGACGCCGGTCACGGTTTCGAGCGCGACGGCCATGTCGCGATCGCAGTTGGAGCCGGGAAAGACGATGACGGCGGTCTTCATGAGCAAGGCTCCTTCGCGGCGGTCAGGCGCGTTCGATGCGGTAGTTTTCGATCACCGTGTTGGCGAGCAGCTTTGCGCACATCGCGTCGAGATCGGCATCGCTGGTGCCGTCGGCCACGTCGAGTTCGATGAAGCGTCCGGCGCGCACATCGGCCACGCCGCCGAAGCCCAGCCCTTCGAGCGCATGATGGATCGCCTTGCCCTGTGGGTCGAGCACCCCGGGTTTGAGCGTCACATAGACATTCACTTTCATGGGCGCGTACCTTCATGTTTCGGCCGGGCGGGTTCGGGCCGGGGAGGATGGGCGCGCCTATGCCCGCGAATCGCCGCGCGGGCAAGGGGCCAGCGCGGCAAATCGGCCGCATCAGGGAAATGCGAACCGCTCGCAACTTTCCTGTTGCGAATCCCTCGCACCATCCCTAGATCAGCCTTGTTGAGAAGGATTCGCACATGGTCGTCTGTGTCTGCAACGCAATAAGGGAACGCGATTTGCGCGACGTCGCAAAGGACGGCCAGTTGCGCTGCGCCAAGGCCGCCTATGCGCAACTGGGTCGCAAACCCAAATGCGGCCAATGCCTGCCTTTCGCTCGCAATATCATCAGCGACATTACTGCGACCGCCTGAATTTTTCCAAGATTTCCGCCACTTTTCGGCTTGGCCTGAACGGGTCCGGGCGCCTATAATCCTGTCTTCTTACCCCACCCGACAAGGACAGGACGGACAATGAAGGGCGACCCCAAGGTCATCGATTTTCTCAACGAAGCGCTCAAGAACGAGCTGACGGCAATCAATCAATATTGGCTGCACTATCGCATGCTCGACAATTGGGGCGTCGCGCGCCTTGCGCATTTCGAGCGCGAGGAATCGATCGACGAGATGAAGCACGCCGACAAGCTGGCCGACCGCATCCTGTTTCTGGGCGGCCTGCCCAATTTCCAGCTGCTCGGACGGCTGCGCGTCGGCGAAACGGTCGAAGAGATCCTCAAGGCCGACCTCGCGCTCGAGGAAGAAGCGATCCCGCTGCTCAAGGACGCGATCGCGCATAGCGAAAGCGTGCGCGACTATGTCAGCCGCGATCTGTTCGCCGACATTCTGGAAAGCGAAGAGCATCATGTCGACGAGCTGGAAAAGCAGTTCGAGATGATCGAGCGCATGGGAATGGAAAATTACGTCCAGCTCCAGTCGAAGCCCGCCGGCGACGACTGACGCCGGACCGGCCAAAATCCGAGGATTTTTGGGGGCGCCTGCGGGCGCCTCATTTTTCGCTTGTTTTTGCGACTGATTATCAATAGCACTGTTTACGCAGTCCCCTCCTGCCGGCTGCTGCGGCCCTGCGGCAGCCGGCATCTTTTTCGGAGGAACCGGGCTGCATGCCGATGCGCCGCGGATTTGGGCCGTCGATGGGAGGAATGATGGAAACCAGCACGCTCGTCCGCCGCCTGACCGAACAGCCGTTCGTGCGCGACCTGCCGGTCGATGCGGCGCAGGCGGTCCTCGCGCTGCGCTATTGCGTGCTGTGCCATCGCAGCGAGCGCGACCCGATGCCCGAACTCGAACGGCGCTGCGGCAACATCCTCGCGGCGCGCCGCTACCGTCTCGTCGTGGAGGCGATCGGTCATTGCTGGCCCGACCCCTTCGCGGTCGCCCCGCCCTGCTGCCCGCGAGCCAGCTTCGACGAAGCGTTGCTCGCGGCGCTGGTCGGTGCCGCCGGTCGCGACGACCGCGCGGCGTTCGACTGGCTCAGCGCCGAAATGCTGGGCGGCGACGCGCGCGAAATGCTGTTCGTCGCGCTCGGCAATTTCCTCCGCGCCAAGGCGCCGCGCCGCGCGCCGAATGATTAGCGCTCGGGCACAAAATGGGCCCGGCGCAGCGGCCGGGCCCGAGGAGTGTTTCGCTATTTCGGCTTATTCGGCGGGAACCGGCTTGCGTGCGGTGATCATGCCTTCGACCTTCGTTCCGTCCGCACGGACCGGGTCGTGCGCGACGTCGCTGTCGTCGAACACCTTGGTCCAGGCCGCAAATTCGAGGCACACGCCGTCGGGGTCGAAGAAATAGACCGAACGGACGAACACATCGTCGTTCATCTCGTCCGACGATTGCGTCGGCGAATTGTCGTGGTTCAGGATCTTGGTGACCTTGACGCCCTTTTCGACGAGGCGGTCGTAATATTCATCGAAGCGCTCGGCGGGCACGTTGATCGCGATATGGTTCATCGATCCGTGCGCCGACATGAAATTGCCCTGCGTCGGCAGCGCTTCGGGCGCCGAGATTCCCGGCACCGCTTCGGGCGCACCGTCGAACCAGAAGAAGGCCAGGCTGTCGCCGTTGCCGATATCGAAGAAGAAATGCTGGCCGCGATTGCCCGGCAGGTCGATCGTCTTGGTCAGCGGCATGCCCAGGATGTCGCGGTAGAATTCGACCGTCCTGGCCATGTCCTTGCACACAAGCGCGAGGTGGTTGACCCCGCAAAATTCGAATTCCTTGTTTGCTTCTGCCATTATCCGTCTCCTTTGCGTCTCAGTTCGAATTGGCGCCGGGCCGGGCCTTCATGCCCTGGTACCAGCGCAGGATATTCTTGTTTTCGGGGTCGAGCGGCTGACCGACGCTTGCGCCGAAATCGAGGAAAGCGAAGAGCATGATGTCGGCGAGCGTCAGCCGGTCGCCAGCGATGAACGCGCGATCGGCGATGAGCGGATCGAGCCATTTGAGCCCGTCCTGCGCCACCGCCTTCAGCCCCGCCGCGGCTTCGGGCAGACAGCGCATGCGCGGTTCGAACAGCGGTAGCCCCTCCGCAAAGCGAAAGCCGTTGGTCAGCGGTTCGCAAATCTTTAGGTCGACGCGCCGCGTCCACATCCGCGTCACCGCGCGCTCTTCGGCCGTCGTGCCGATCAGCGCCGGATCGGGAAAGCGCTCCTCCAGATATTCGCAGATCGCGGTAATCTCGGTCAGCACCGTGCCGTCGTCGAGCTCGAGCGCCGGGGTCTGCCCCGCCGGGTTCACGCTGCTGTTATAGGGAGGGCGCCGGTTTTCACCGCCGCGCAGATCGACCTCGACCTGCGGCAACTCGATCCCCTTTTCCGCCATGAACAGTTTCACGACACGGGGATTGGGGCCGACGCTATTGTAGAATTTCATGGCCATCCTCTCATGATCCTTCTAGCAGCTTCCCGTATAACCGTCAACTTAATTGACGATTATACGGGAGCCAGTCCGGGGCGCGGCCAGCGGACGCGGTAGAGCGCCCCGGTGGTCGAGGCGGTGATATAGGCGTCGCGCCGATCGGCCCCGCCAAACGCGATGTTGGTCACGCCGATATCGGGAAGCGGCAGAAACTCCGACCCGCCGCCATCGGGATCGAAGATGGTGATGCCGCCTTCGACCATTGTGCCGACGCAGATGCGGCCGCTTTCCTCGACCGCAAGGCTGTCGAGCAGGCGGAAGGCGGGCGGCGTGCCGACGAACCGCCCCGGCGCCCACGGCGGCGGCGGCGCGAGCTGGCCCGGTGCCACCACCTCCATCGCCCAGACGCGCGCGGTCATGGTTTCGCTGACATAGAGCGTTCCGCCGTCGGGGGAGAGGCCGATGCCGTTCGGACCGATCATCTCGGCGCGCTGGCGCGTGATCGAGGAGCCGTCGATGCCGGCGTAGTAGATGGCGCCATGATCGCGGCCGCTGCCGCGCACCTGACCATGGTCGGTGAACCAGAAACCGCCCGAGCGGTCGAAGACGATGTCGTTGGGCCCCTTCAGCCGCTCGCCCTCGAAACTGTCGTAGAGCGTCGTCACTGCCCCGCTGGCGAGGTCGACCCGCTGGATCGAGCCGCAGGCGGCGTCGTGCGCGGCATGACCGGGAAAGAGCAGCGGCCCCGCCCGGGTCCACTGGAACCCGCCATTGTTGCAGACATAGGCAGCGCCATCAGGACCGATCGCCACGCCATTGGGCCCGCCGCCAGGCTCGGCCACGACCGACAGGCTTCCGTCCGGGGCGACGCGGGTCAGCGTGCCGCGCGCAATCTCGACGAGCAGCACCGACCCGTCGGGCATCGGCACCGGCCCTTCGGGAAAGCGCAGGCCGGTGGCGACGACCTCGGGCGCGCCGAAGTCGCTCATTCGGGTTTCGATCGCGGCGCGCTCAGGAAGTCGGCGGCATCGAAGCCTTCGGGGGCCGCGACCTCGACGATCGGATCTTCGCGCGCGTCGAATTCCATGCGCAGCGCGCGGGTGATGACCGCGTGCATGTCATAAAGGCAGGTGATGTAAGTGAATTCGAAAATCTGCTCGTCGTTCCAGAAGGTCTTGAGCTTGTCGAACACCGCCGTCGGGACGCGGCCGTTCGCCTGGCTGAGGCAATCGGCATAGGCGAGGACGGCGCGTTCCTGATCGTTATAGCAGTCGGCGACCTGCCAATGGGCGATCGATGCGATCTTCTCTTCGCTGACCCCCAGACCGCGCAGTGACTTGCAATGCTGCGAAAAGACGAACTGACTGCCCTTCACCCAGCCCGCGCGCGTCTGCCCAAGCTCGCGCAGCACCGGGTCGATCGAACGCGCCGGATTGCGATAGACCGCGAAACCGTCGACCGCATGTTTGAAGATGTCGGGCGACAGCGCATAGACGGTCCACCAATCGCCCGGCGTGCCGGTCGCGGTACCGGGTTCGGCCACCGGGTCGCGGTCGCCGAACAGGCGCTGATAATAAGCGAGAACGATCTCGTCGGTCACTTCGGACCGGGGCACCTGGCGCAAGACGGGCATGAAAGGGACTCCTCAGGCGTTGGCAAATTTGCGGAATTCGGCGACGTGCGCGCTGTCGAAATATTCGTCGAGGCGCGTGATCCGGCCGTTTTCTACCTCGCAGATGATGGCGCACGGCAGGCGCACCGGGCCGTCGTCGTGAACGCGGCGCCCCTTCAGCACATGCTGCTGGACGAATCCCCCCGGAAAGGTGGTCAGGCGTCGGTCGGCATATTCGCGGTCCTTGATGCGCGCGACCATCCCGGTCAGCGTCTGCGCCGTCTGCGCCGGGGTCACGATCAGTTCGTCGGTATTGTGCCATATCTCGGCATCGGGCGTGAAACTGTTCTGCATCGTTTCGATATCGCCCTGCTCGATCGCGTCGAAAAAGCGCGTCGCCATCGCACGAATGTCGTCCTGTTCGTTCATCAGTCTCTCCTCAAATCCGCGCGCCGAACATCCGGCCGCCATTGGCCGCGATCAGCCCGTCGATATCGTCGCCCTTGTAATCCGGATCGGCGGATTCGCCGAAGGCAGTCAGCATGTCGCGCGTCACCAGTTCGGCCATCGCCTTCCATTCGGGATGGGTGAAAATCCAATAGTCGCCATTCTCGATCGCCCGGACAACCCGCGCGCCGATCTTCGCCGGGTCCATCCCGCCCGCAAGCACGCCTTGCATGGCCTGACTGGTCGCCGCCGCGCGGCCGACCTCGACCTGCGCCGGGCGCAGATCGCGCGTCGCTTCGACAATGCGCGTCGCCGACATCCCCGGCATCAGGACCGAAATATCGACGCAGGTGCCCGCAAGCTCGTTGCGCAGCGCCATCGCGATGCCGAGCGTCGCATATTTCGAACTGATATAGGCGACCGAGATCGGCGGCGGCACGATCGCAACCATCGACGATGTGATGACGAGGTGGCTCGCCTCGCCCGATGCCTTCATCGCACCGAGGAAGGTGCGGCAGGCATAAAGATGCGCATGGGCGTTGACGGCATAGTTCCAGCGCCAGACGTCAGTGTCATAATCCTCGAACGGGCCCGAACCGCCGCCCACACCGGCATTGCTGAACAGGATGCGTACCGGGCCGAAAGCCTGCGCGGCAGCACCGGCATCGGCCCAGCTTGCCTCGTCGGTCACGTCGAGCTGCAACCCGATCGCCTCGGCCCCCGCAGCGCGCAGGCTGTCCGCCGCCGCTTCCGCGCCCGCTCCGTCGATATCGGCGAGGACCAGCCGCGCCCCCCTGTCCGCCAGCGCCCGCGCCGTCGCGAGGCCAAGCCCGCTGGCGCCGCCGGTGACGAACGCCGTCTTGCCTGCAACATCGGTCATTCGGCGAAATCCTGATCGAGGTGGCGCGTCATCGCGAACTGGGCCAGCCCTGCGGCGACGGCGAAGGGAAGAATGGCTAGCAGCGCCCAGCGCAGACTCTCGTCGCCATAGGCCGGCTTGAGGTGATCGCTCACCACGCCGATGAACAGCGGACCGAGGCCGAGGCCGACGATGTTGAACATCAGCATCAGCACCGCCGCGGCCGTTGCGCGGCTGCGCGGCGGGGTCAGATTCTGCACCAGCGCCAGCGCCGGGGCGACATAGGCGGTGCAGGCCGCCATCGGGATCATCAACAGCGCAAGCGACACTTGCCAGCTATCGACGAGGAGCGCCGCGGCGAAGCTCGGGATCAGGACGGCGGTGGCCAAAGCGGGGATCGATCCATAGGCGCGCGGCGATCGCTTCGCGACGTGGCTGACCAGCCAGCCGCCGCCAAGGATGCCAATCCCGAAGGTAATGCCGGCGGCGGGCGCGAACCAGGTCGCCATCGCATCGAGCGGCATGCCCTGCGTCCGCATCAGGAAGGCCGGGATCCAGTTGAGCATGCCATAGCTGACGAAGGCGGCAAGGCCGCTGCCGACCATCACCATGCGCAGCGACCGGCGGCGCACGAACATCGCAAGGCTCTGCCGAAAGGGCAGCGCTTCGTCGGCCGTCTGCTGCTTGTCCATGGCGCCGCGCGCGGGTTCGCGGACCAGCCAGATCAAGAGCGGCGCGACAAGGACGCCAACGACGCCGATGACCAGGAAGGCATTGCGCCAGCCGATGTTGGCCGCCGCCCAGGCGCCGAAGGCGGCGCCGACGAACACGCCGAACGGACCGTTCAGCGTGAAGAGGCCGATCGCCAGCGGACGGCGATCTGGCGGGTAATAATCGGCGATCACCGACAGCGACGGGGCGGTGCCCCCCGCCTCGCCCGCGCCGACGCCGAAGCGCATCAGCGCCAGTTGCCAGAAGTTCGACACCATGCCGCACGCGGCGGTGAAGCCGCTCCACACCACGCAGGCGATACCGATCAGCTTCACCCGGTTCCAGCGATCGGCGATCATCGCGACGGGGACGCCCATCGCCGCATAGAAGAGCGCGAAGGCAAGGCCGGTGAGCAAGCCGAACTGCGTATCGCTGAACTGCATATCGGCGCGGATCGGTTCGACGAGCACCGACAGCAGTTGACGGTCGACGAAGTTGATCGTGCCAACCAGGAACAGCATCGCGAGCGCAAAATTGCGGCGGACGGCGATCGAACGGTCGGCCGGCGCGGCGCCCGCATCAAGGGCGGTGGCTTGCGTCATGGCTCTCCCCAAACATGTGATTCTTGTCGGGTCAAAATACTTAGGTATTTAAGTTTATCTGTCAATGTGCTTTACGGTAAGGCGACATCGAACGGGAGAGAGCAATGGATATCAAGGGTAAAACCGCCATCGTTACCGGCGCCGCGAGCGGCATCGGCCGCGCCACCGCCGTCGCGCTTGCCGAGCGCGGTGCCGCCGCGATCGCACTTGTCGACGTCAACGATATCGACCTGCGCGAAACGGCGGGTCGCGTCGAGGCGGCGGGCGCGCGGGCGACGGTCCACCGCCTAGACCTGTCCGACATCGCCGCGACCGAAGCCTGGTTCGCGGCGCATGGCGACGTCGACATTCTCCACAACAATGCCGGGGTCGTATCGGGACTGCCGCAATTTCCCGACGTCGACGCGGCGCGCATCCGCTGGATCATCGACGTCAATGTGACCTCGCTGATCGCCGCGACGCAGATCGCCGTGCAGGCGATGCGCCGCCGCGGCGGCGGGGTGATCGTCAACACCGTGTCGACCGTCGCGCTCGGCACCGGATTCTACGATGCGATGTATGCGACGACCAAAGCGGCAGTGATGATGTTCACGCGCTGCTGCGCGCCGCTGAAGGCCGAATGCAACGTCCGCGTCGCGGGGATGCTGCCGGGCCTTGTCGATACGCCGATCCTCGACACCACGGGCGCGGGCGGCAAATCGGAGTGGATGGAGCAGGTGCTCGCCAATAATGAAGCGTGCGAACCCAAGGATATCGCGGGCGGCGTCATCGCGCTGATCGAGGACGACGGCCTGGCCGGGGGCGACTGGCTCGCGGTGCGGCGGCTCGCCGGAAAGATCGAATATCAGTGGGGTCATGCCGATACGGTCTGATCCACGCTCGTCATTGCGGGCGAAGCCGCGTCGCTTCGCTCTTCGCAATGGCGCAGGAGGTCAGCGCGTCGGTGCGGCGAGCATATTCTTGCCGAACAGGTTCGACCATTGCTCCTCGGTCAGCACCGGCCGCGCGCTCGCAAGATTGGCGGCATTTTTGACGTCGGTCCCGGCAATCACCGCCGGCCGCTCGCCCACGCGCGCGAACCAGTCGGCAACGGCGGGATAATCGTCGAGCGTCAGTCCGATCAACTGCACCGCGCGCGCCCAGGGCCAGGCCGCCATGTCGGCGATGCTATATTCCTCCGCCAGATAGTCCGCCTCGGACAGCCGTCCGTTCAGAACGTGGAGCAGGCGAACCGTCTCGTTCCGGTAGCGCTCGGTCGGGTAGGTCTGGCCTTCGGGTGCGTAGCGGATGAAATGATGCGCCTGCCCCTGCATCGGCCCGAAGCTGGCCATCTGCCACATCAGCCATTGCTGCGCCTGGCTGCGACGGCGCGGATTTTCGGGCAGGAACTTGCCGCTCTTTTCGGCAAGATAAAGCAGGATCGCGCCGCTTTCGAAGACAGGCAGCGGCGCCCCGCCGCCGATCGGTTCATGGTCGACGATCGCGGGCAAGCGTCCGTTGGGATTGATGCGCCGAAAGTCGGGGGTCAGATGATCGCCCGCGAGCACATCCATCTTGAGCAGGCGGTGCGGCAAGCCCGTCTCTTCGAGCATGATCGAAACCTTGTGCCCGTTGGGCGTGGGGGTGAAATAAACCTCGATCATGCAATTCCTCTTTCGGCAAAACGGGCGCGGGCGGCGGCAAATGCGGCGTCGAAGGCGGGCTTCCCCGCCGGGTAGCCCGCAACGGTGAGCGTGACACCCGCGATCCGCCATCGCCTGTCGCGGATCAGATGGTGGGTGTAATGACCGACCAGGTCGCCCATCAGCGCGACGCCATCGACGGCAATGAAGTGCGCGGCATCGACGATACCCGTCACCACGGCGCGATCGCCCTCGATCTCGGCGCGCAAATTGTGCAACCGGTGCGCGGTCGCGTCGAAACCCTCGAGCGCGCCGCAGCGGCGCGTCCATTCATCGGCATCGATTGTCGCGACGATCGACCCGATCGCGCCATAGTCGATCGCGATCCGGTCCCTGAGCAGCGCGCGGTAGGCGCCCCAGTCGCGCGCATCGAGTGCGGCGGCATAAGCGGTCACGACCGCCACCGCCGCTTCCCGGTCAAGGAAAGCGTCGATAGCGGTCGCGTCCGTCGGCATTCTAGTGGGACTGCTAGAATTTGAAGCCGGCTTCGATCGACAGGTTGCGCGGCGGTTCGAGGTAGAGAATCGCGCGCGGAACCGCGGTGATCGGCGCCGGCAGGTTGAACGCGCTGCCCGTCGTCAGCTCGTTGGTCAGATTCTTGCCGACGAAGGCCAGGAACCAGCGCTCGTCCGCATCCGAAAGCTGCACACGCAAGTCGAGCTTCACATAGCCTTTCTGGATGCCGAAAATCGGGCTCTGATTGTCCGAGTCGAAATATTTCGAGCGGCCCGCCGCAACGCCCGTAATGTCGAGCTTCAGATCGTCGCCCAGCGGCACGCGGCCGTGCGCCGAAACATTGCCGGTCCATTTCGACGTGTAGGCGAGACGATAGCCGGCGAGATTGTTGGTCGCCGGCGTGCAGGTGCTCGGCTGCGACGCAAGGCAGGCAGCCCCCGGATAATCGTCGTATTTGATGTCCTGATACGCACCCGATGCGGTGATATCGAGGTTGGGCGACAGATAGAGCGCAAGCGATCCTTCGATGCCCTTCGACGTCGCGCTCGCGGCGTTGCCGGTCAGATAGCTGGAGCTTGCCGGCTGATAGACCGAAACCTGCAGATTCTTGAACTGGGTGTCATAGACCGAGACGTTGGCGACGACCTTGCCGTCGAACAGCGTCGATTTGACGCCCGCTTCATAGTTGGTCGAGCGCTCGGGCTTGAATGCGAAGGTCGCGTCCGTTGTGCCCAAGGTATTCGACACAAAGCCGCCCGACTTCGAACCGCGGCCATAGGTCGCATAGAGCATGATGCGCGGCGCGACGTCGAACTGCACCGTGACCGACGGATCGACATTGCCTTCGCTGAGCGAACCGTCCGCGCTCGAGATCGGGCGGATCGCGAACGGGCCATAGACCAGCCGCGAAGCGAAATCGGCGTCCTTGCTCGTGTGGCTGTAGCGCAGGCTGCCGATCACGCGGAAGGTGTCGGCAAGGTTCAGCGTACCCTGTCCGAAGAGCGACCAGCTTTCCGAGGTCTGGTTGAAGCGGCTGTCGATGCGGCCGAAATAGGGCGAACCGAACAGGTCGGCGATATTGAAGCCCTGCAGCTGGTCGAGCCGGTATTTGCCATGGTCATAATAAGCGCCGACGATGAAGTCGAAGGTGCGGCCGGTCGGCGACAGCAGGCGGATTTCCTGCGAGAATTGCTCGAAGCGCTCGGGGAAGCTGTTGTAGACCGAATTGTTGGTAAACGCGCCGCCGCCGCCCGGGATCGTCTGATCGAAACCGTTGACGATATTGGCGTTGAACCAGCTGTAACCCGTCACCGACGTCAGCGTATAGTCGCCGATCGCGATGTTGCCGGTTCCCGATATCATGACCGACTTGGTCTTCGTCCCTTCATCGCCGAGCGCCGACTTGTCGAGATAGCGCGTGAGGTGCGGATCCTGCGCGCTGGTCAGCGGGCTCGACACGGTGATGCCGCCCACGACATCGCGGTTCGCATATTCGACCTTCGCGGTGTAATCGAAATTGGCCGACGGTTCCCATTTCATCGTCAGGCGGAGAAGCTGCTGCTTGATCTCCGGATCGTCATGATCGGTCGCGAGATTGCGGATATAACCCTGCTGGTTGAGCACCTTCATCGCAAGGCGCGCGCTCAGCGTGTCGGTCAGCGGCCCCGACAGATAGCCCGAGAAATCGGTGCCCTTGAAATCGAAGTTATAATTGGCGGTCAGCTTGCCTTCGAAGCGGTCGGTCGGCCCCGCCGACACGACGCTGACCGCGCCCGCGGCGGTGTTCTTGCCGAACAGGGCGCCCTGCGGACCACGCAGCACCTCGACGCGCGCGAGGTCGAAGAAGGGTGCCTGCGCCTGACGCGACCGGCCGGCGTAGACGCCGTCGACATAGAGCGAGACCGACTGGTCGAACGCGAAGTTCGCCGGCGGCGAGCCGAAGCCGCGAATGTAGATCACGTCATTGCCCGCGGTCGACTGGACGAAGACGTTCGGCGTGTAATTCATCACCGCCTTGATGTCGTTCGAGTTGAAATCGTCGAGTCGCTGGCCGCTGACGACTTCCATCGAGATCGGAACATCCTGGATGTTCTGGGCGCGCTTTTGCGCCGTCACGATGATTTCATTGCCGCTGCCGCTTGCCCCGGCGGCCGTTTCGGCGCCATCGTCGGCGGTTTGTGCCATCGCCGGCGCGGCGGTGGCCAGCATCGCAAGCGTCGCGACGCCGGCGAGCAGATTCGAATGTCGAGCCTTCATCTTCACCCTCCCATAGAGCCTAGTGCAACGGTACCGGTTTCTTCGTCCGATCCGTCAATCTGATTGACCCTTAGTATACTAATGGTTTTATACTTGTCCAGAGTTTCAAGAGAGGATTCCCGATTATGCCCGACGAAAATCGCCAGAGCGCGCTTGCGAGCCGCCCCTTGTGCACCGTGGAGTTCGAGGTGGGGGGCGGCCTGATCGGGATCGGCGCCTCGCCGTTCGGCGACCAGCGGCTCGGCTATATCACCGGCGGACGATTTTTCGGACCGCGAATCAACGGCATCGTTCTTCCGGGTGGCGGCAATTGGTCGCGCAGCGGGCGGCTGGGCGAGGCGGCGTCGGTCGGCACCTTCGACGCGCGCGCGGTGTGGCAGACCGACGACGGCGCGCTCATCTACCTCAGCTATACGGGGCGCAGCCTGATCCCCGACGACGTCCGCGCCGCCTTCGCCGACCCTGCCGCGCCCGATGTCGATCCCGCACTTTATTATCTGCGAATCGCGCCCGTGTTCGAGACCGCGAGTCCCCGATACGACTGGCTCAACGGCCTGCTCGCCGTCGGCGTGGGAGAGCGCACCGACTTCGGCGTGCGCCATGTGATCCACGAAATATTGTAGGGCGCCCCTAGAGTCGGGGCCCTAGCCCACAGCGCGGTCGCGGCCTTCCCAATAAGGCGCGCGCAGTTCGCGGCGCAGCACCTTGCCCGACGGGTTGCGCGGCAGCGCGTCGATCGTCTCGACGCTCTTCGGCGCCTTGTAGGCAGCGATGCGCTCGCGCGCCCATGCGATGACATCGGCGGGCTCGACCGTGGCGCCGGGCGCGGGGACGATCAGCGCCTTGACCGCCTCGCCCCATTTGTCGTCGGGCACGCCGATGACCGCGACATCGGCGACACCGGGGCAGCCCATGATCGCGCTTTCGACCTCGGCCGGATAGACATTCTCGCCGCCCGACACGATCATGTCCTTGATCCGGTCGTGGACGAAGTAAAAGCCGTCGGCGTCGCGATAGCCGACGTCGCCGGTGTGCAGCCAGCCGCCGATCACGGTTTCGGCGGTCGCCTCGGCGCGGTTCCAATATTCCTTCATCACAATGTCGCCGCGGATCGCGATCTCGCCGATCTCACCGTCGCCGAGCGGCCGCCCCTCGCCATCGAGGATCGCCATCTCGGTCTGCGGCCAGGGCTGACCGCACGAGGTAAGTTTGCCGGGCAGGTCGTGCGCGGCGGGCGAGAGGTAGGAGCCGCCGCCCGAGCTTTCGGTCATGCCATAGAATTGCACGAAATCGCAGCCGAAGGTCGTGCGCGCGCGGCGCAGCACATCCTCCGCGATCGGCGAGGCGCCATAGGCGATCGACCGCAACGCCGAATAGTCGCCTGTCGCTGCGGCGGGCTGTTGCAGCATCATCTGGATCATCGCGGGCGCGAGGAAGGCGTGCGCAACGCGTTCCTCGGTCAGCATCCGCACCGCATCGTCCGCGGCGAAATCCTTGACCAGCACCAGCCGCCCGCCCTGCGCCAGCCCCGAAAAGCTGACATTGGTCCCGGCAACATGGAACAGCGGCATCACGATCATCACCGTTTCGTCCTCGCTATAGGCGAAGCCGTCGACCTCGGTCGCCATTTCGAGGAAGCGGCGGTAATTCTTGTTGGCGAGCACCACACCCTTTGGCCGCCCGGTGGTGCCGCTCGTGTAAAGTTGCAGCACATCGTCGGCGAGTTGCGGCGCGTCGGCGGGCGGGGTCGCGGCCGCATCGCCGAGCCAGGCGTCGAAGCCTTCAAAGTCCGGGTGCGCGCCATAAAGCGCCACCAACCGCGGCTTGTCGGCGAGCCCGGCGACCGCGGCCAGCGCGGTGTCGAAGAAATCCTCGCCCACGAAGAGCAGCTTCGGGGCGGCGTCGCCCAAAATGAAACCAATCTCGCCCGCGGCGAGGCGGCAGTTGATCGGCGCGAGGCAGGCGCGCGCACGCGCGGTACCGAAGAAGAGCGGATACCAGGCGTCGTGGTTCTTGGTCAGCACCGAAACCCGGTCGCCGGGCGCGACCCCCGACGCCAGCAGCGCGTTCGCGACCCGGTTCGACCGCGCATCAAGCTCGGCAAAGCTCGTTTCGCGATCTCCATATTTGACCGCGACCGCCCGCCCACGCGCGCGCGCCTGCGCCGCCGGAATATCGGCCAGCGTCCGAATGGCCTCCAGATCGATCATTTCGCTCTCCCATCGTCACTTTGATCTTGAATTAGATAGAATACTAAGCAAATACTTGGCCAGCAAAAAAGCGAGAGGATCCGCCTTGTTCGATCACCCCATCCTGCCGACAACGATCGTCGGAAGCTACCCCCAACCCGATTGGCTGATCGACCGCGAACGATTGAAGGCCAGCCTGCCGCCGCGCGTGCGTGCCGAGACTTTGTGGCGCATCCCCGAACCCTGGCTGGCGGATGCGCAGGAAGCCGCGACCTTGATGGCGATCCGCGATCAGGAAGAGCTAGGCATCGACATCGTCGGCGACGGCGAGATGCGCCGCGAAAGCTATTCGAACCGGCTCGCGACCGCGCTGTCGGGGATCGACACCGAACAGCATGGCACCGCGATCGACCGCACCGGCAACGCCAATCCGGTGCCGCTCGTCTCGGGCCCGATCCGCCGCGTGGCGCCGATCGAGGCGCAGGACGCCGCCTTTCTCCGTCGCCATTCGACCAAGCCGGTCAAGCTGACCCTGCCCGGCCCCTTCACGATGACGCAGCAGGCCGAGAATGGCTATTATCCCGACCTCAGATCGCTCGCGATGGACTATGCCGATGCGGTCAATGCCGAGGTGAAGGACCTCTTCGCGGCCGGCGTCGATGTCGTCCAGCTCGACGAACCCTATCTGCAGGCGCGCGCCGCCGAGGCGAACGCCTATGCGATCGAGGCGATCAACCGCGCGCTCGATGGCGTCGGCGGCACGACCGCGCTCCACATCTGCTTCGGCTATGCGATGGTGCACCACAGCGCGGGGGCAACGGGGCCGAAGCCCAAAGCTTATGATTTCCTAGCCGAACTCGAAGCGTCGGCGATCGACGTGATTTCGATCGAGGCGGCGCAGCCGGGGCTCGACCCCGCGATCCTCGCCGAACTGCCGACCAAGACGATCATGTATGGGGTGCTCGATCTGTCGATCCCCGAGGTCGAGACGCCCGAGGTGGTCGCAGGACGCATCCGCGAGGCGCTGCGCTATGTCGACGCCGAACGGCTGTGGATCGCGCCTGATTGCGGGATGAAATATCACAGCCGCGACCATAGCCAGGCCAAGCTAAAGGCGATGGTCGACGGGGCGGCGCTGGTTAGGGCGGAGCTGAAGTAATATTGTCATCCCCGCGAAAGCGGGGACCCAGGGGCTAGCTCAGTTGACGCACGCTCTGGGTCCCCGCTTTCGCGGGGATGACAGGAAATTATTGGTCGATGAAATCCGCCAACAACGGCACCACCAACTCCGGTGCCTCGACCATCGGCAGATGCCCTGCCCCCGCGATGACCTCGAGCTTCGCGCCCGGAATCGCGTCCAATATCTCGTCATGGTGCGCGCGGCTCGTGATGCCGTCCTTATCACCCCAGATCAGCAAGGTCGGCACCGCAATCTCGCCGAGGAGTGGGCGGCTGTCGATGCGCGCCATGATCGCGCGCTGCTGGGCGAGGAAGGTGTCGGCACCAGTGTCCGCCGCCATCTTCCGCGCAATGCCGAGCAGGCGCGCGTCGCTGCGCTTTTCTTCGGGAAACAGGATCGGGATGCGCTCCTCGACCACCTGATCGAACTGCCCATTCTCGACGAGATCGATATAGCCCTGCCGCCGCGCCGTCTGCGCTGGACCATCGGCCGAGGCGAGCGTCGAGATCAGCGCCAGCTTCGCAACCCGCTCGGGCGCCCGGCGCATCACCTCGAAGGCAACGAAGCCGCCCATGGCGTGTGCGACCAGCGTGAATTTCGGGGGGCTATTGTCGAGCAGCCGCTGCGCGAAGCCCGCGATCGTATCGTCGCTGCGGTTGTCGGCGACAATCACCTCGCGGTCGGTCCAGGCATCAAGGAGTGGCTGCCACACGGCATCGGTCAACAGCTGGCCGGTGATGAGGACGATCGGAAGAGTCATGGGGTCAATCCTAAAGCGTCGTCATTGCGAGGAGCCGAAGGCGACGCGGCAATCCATAGCAGGCGTAAACCGCGCTGGATTGCTTCGCTTCGCTCGCAATGACGAAATATTTCATACCACCTGATGCAGCAGCGCTTCGCCCGCCCCCAGCCGGCGGCAATTCTCATGCGCCACCGTCAGGCTGCGCACGAGCGTCTCGGGCGTAAGCCATGCGATATGCGGCGCGAGCACCGCATTGGGCAGGCCGAGCAGCTGATTCCCGCGCGGCAACGGCTCCTCCGCAAACACGTCGAGCCCCGCGCCGCGCAGATGGCCCGCGGTCAGCGCCGCGACCAGCCGCTCCTCATCGACCAGTTCGCCGCGCGCGGTGTTCACGAGTATCGCACCCTGCTTCATCGCGAACGGGTCGATGCTGGCGCGCGTCTCTTCGGTGAGCGGCATGTGCAGCGAGACGATATCGCTCTCCGCGAGCAACTGGCCAAGCGGCAGAAATTCATAAGGCCCGTCGCGCTCGCTCCGCGCCGTATAGACGACCCGCGCCCCCAGCGCGGCGAGGACGGGCGCGAGCAGCTGCGCCGAATTGCCGAACCCGACAAGCCCCACAGTGCGCCCGCCGACCTCCCCCACCGAATCGAGTTCGGACGGATCGGCGGTCCATCCTTCTCCCGCGCGCGTTCGCGCATCGAAGAAACAGGTGCGGCGCAGCACCGCCATCATCAGCGACAGCGCCATTTCGGCGACTGCCTGGCTGTTGGTGCCGGGCATGTTGCACACCGCGACGCCATGCTCGCGCGCCGCGTCGAGCGCAATCGTGTTGACGCCCACCCCGAGTTTCTGGATCAACTTGAGCCCGGGCGCCGAAGCGATGAAATCGGCCGTAACGGGGGTCAGCACATGGAGCAGCGCGGTGATCTCGCCAGCCACCGCGTCGAGCGGTGCGGCTTCATCGACATGGGTAACAACGCCCGCGCCGAAGATGGCATCGACCGCCGCGCGGAAGCCGGGGCTTGGGCGGGCGTGGAGAACGATCATGCCGCGACCCGCCCGATCGACCCCGCAAAGGCCGAAAAGCCGGCAAATTCGGCATCGGCGCCCATCGCTTCCTCGATCCGCAGCATCTCGTTCCACTTCGCCATCCGCTCGGAGCGGGTAAAGCTGCCGACCTTCAATTGCCCCGCGTCCCAGCCGGTCGCCAGATGCGCGATCGTGACGTCCTCGCTCTCGCCCGAGCGTGCCGAGACGATCGCGCCCCAGCCGCGCGCGACCGCGGCGTCGAGCGCGGCCTTCGCTTCGGTGACGGTGCCGACCTGGTTCACCTTGATCAGCGCCGCATTGCACACCGCTGCATCGCCCGCGCGCTCGACGCGCGCCGCATTGGTGACGAGCACATCGTCGCCGATGATTTGCACCCGGTCGCCGATAGCCGCGGTGACCGCCGCCATCGCGGTCCAGTCATCCTGCCCCGCCGGATCTTCGATCGACAGGATCGGATAGCGCCCCGCCCATTCGACGATGCGCGCCGCCATGTCCTCGCTCGTCAACCGCCCCTCGTCGAGCGCGAGGCTGTAGCCCGACGCATCGCCGAGTTCGTTCGCCGCAATGTCGAGCGAGATGAAGACGTCTTCGCCGGCGCGGTGCCCGCTGGCCTCGATCGCCTTGGTCAGCGTATCGAGCGCATCCTCGTTCGAGGCGAAATTCGGCCACCAGCCGCCTTCGTCGGCGACCCCCGACAGCGGCCCCTTGGCTTCCATCAGCCTACCCGCGGTGCGATACACATCGTCGGTGATTTCGAGCGCGCGGCGAAAGCTGCCCGCCGCGGGGCACATGATCATGAAATCCTGCACGTCGGTGCGCCGCCCGGCGTGGGCGCCGCCGCCGAAGATCTGGATTTCAGGCAGCGGGATGCGGACTTTCGTGTCGCCCGCGAGGTAGCGCCACAGCGGCAGCCGCGCGTCGGCGGCGGCGGCGTGCAGCACCGCCATCGACACCGCAACGACGGCGTTCGCGCCCAGCCGCGCCTTGTTCGGGGTGCCGTCCAGAGCGCACAGCGCCTTGTCGACCGCCGCCTGATCGCCCGCATCCATGCCGATCAGCGCGGGCGCGATCTCGGCCCCGATCCCGGCAACCGCGCCATTGACGCCATAGCCGCCGAAGGCCGGGCCGCCGTCGCGCAGGTCGATCGCCTCATGCGCGCCGCGCGAGGCCCCGGCTGGCGCGATGGCGCGACCAACCGCGCCCGATTCGAGGGTAACTTCGGCCTCGACCGTGGGGCGGCCACGCGAATCCCAAAGCTGGCGCCCGGTAACCGAAGCGATAGGCGACGTCATTCCTTGGTCCTTTTCCAGTTTGCGACGAGCGCATCGATGGGCGTCGGCGCGAGCAGCAACGCGCGCGCCTGATCGCGCACGATTTGTTTGTGATGGGGATCGGTCAGATAGGGCGCCGGGGATTTGCCCTCGACCCGCGCGAGCAGCAGCGCAGCGGTCAGCTTTCCGGCGCGCAGCGCCAGCGCGTCGGCATCTTCCCAATCGATGCCGGCGCGATAGGCCTCGACCAGCGCCGTCGCCGCCTCACCGAGCCGTCCGTTGCCCAGCCACACCGCCTTCAACAGCAGGTGCGTGGTGCAAAAGGCAAGATCGAACGCCGGGTCGCCATAGACCGCGCATTCGGCGTCGAGGAAAACCGGCCCGGCTGCGCTGACGAGGATATTCTTGGGGCTGACGTCGCCGTGAACAAGCGCCACCTTGCGCGACGAGAGGTCGTCGGCGAGCGCGTAGAGCGCCGACGCAAGCTCGGCATCCTTTTGCGCCACGAACAGCAGAAAGGGATCGACGCGCAGCGCGCGGAACATCGCATCGGTCGGAAAGGCGTCGCGGTCGGCGGCGCTGTTCGCGGTCGCGGCGTGGACCGCCACGATGCCGCGACCGACAGCCGCCGCGAACGCCGGATTGACGCGGCCCGCGATCAATTCATCCTTCCACACCGGACAATCCGGCAGGAAGCGCATCGCGAAGCCGTGGCCGGGCAATTCGGCCAGCACCTCGGGCACCAGATGCGGATCGACGCCGCGCGCCCGGCGCAACCAGCGCACTTCGCTCGCGCCGCGCTCAACCGGCGCGTGCCATTCGGCGGCGACACGCAATTGTTCGAGCGGCCGCTTGACCACGATCGGCCCCGCCGGGCCGTCGACCCGCCACACGTCGCAGGACACGCCGCCGGTCAATGGCTCGAGGACGACCTCCCCCTCGCCCGCCAGCCCGGCCGCGCGCAATCCTGCAATGATATCGGCGGTCGCCGTGTCCACTTACAGCTTCTCCCGGATCCAGCCGCTGACCAGATCGGCGGCATTTTGCCGTTCCTCGATCGAATCCTCGAAATAATGCGCGCCGGGGATCAGTTCGAGCCTTTTGTCGGCGGTGCCGAGGAAGTCGAAAATCTTGCGCGCATCGCTGGGGAAAACGCCGGTGTCGGCGAGCCCCTGCACCACCAGCGCGGGGGTGTCATGCTTGGCGAGGTGCGGCTGCCCCTGGCACGGCGATGTTTCGAGGCTCCACATGTTGAGCCAGGTCTTGATCGTATTGGCGCGGCCGATGCTGGGGGTGCGGTTGGCGATTGCCGGGTCGCCGCGATAGCACCAGTTGGGCTTGCGGTCCGACGGGTCGATCGCCGGATCGACGCAGCGAATATCGCCCCAGCACCGGAACATCGGAAAGATGCGGTCGGGGATTCCCGCCGCGTTTAGCCGCGCGAGTTCGGCCTTTGCCCAGTCGGTGATGCGCTGGTTGCGCGCGCGCTGGCCGGCGCGATATTTTTCGATGAAGGCGTCCGAATAGGGCGGGCCATTGTCGGGATTGAACGGGTCGAGCTCGGGATCGGTCAGCGTCGGATCATTCTCGTCGATCACCGACGCGTCCATCCAGTCGGTCAGCACTTCGGGACGTCCCTGGTGGGCGTTGAAGCTGATATAGAGATCGCCCTTGATGAGCTGCGCCAGCGCATCCTGGCCGATCGACGGCAGCCGGTCGGTCAAGGTCGGCGCGATTGCTTCCGCCTGATAGGCGCCCATCAGCGAGCCGCCGCCCGAATTGCCGAGGATCACAATCTGTTCGACCCCGGCCTCTTCTTTCAGCCACTTCATCCCGACCCCGATGTCGAGGATGGCATGTTCGAGCAGGAACTGGTCCTCGAACCCGCGATAGCGCGTATTCCAGCCAAGAAAGCCGAAACCGGCGCGGGCAAAATAGGGCGCGATATAATGTTCGGAAAAATCGACATTATAATGGGTGGCGATGATCGCGACCTTGGGCCGCTTGCCCGCCTCGGTCCAATAGATGCCCTGACAGGGATGGCCGCCCGCCTGAATCCGCGGCGCGGTCGGCGACGTGCGGCCGATGAATTGTGCGTCCAGTCCTGCAATCCCGTTCGGGTCCATCAGTCTCTCTCCTGCCTGTTATATCTCATAATCGTCATCCCGGACTTGATCCGGGATCCATTTAACCAGCGTCGCGAGAATGGATCCCGGATCAAGTCCGGGATGACGAGCGTGGGAAACATATTAACGGCTCACCTCGAAGGGCAGTTCATACCCCTCCAGCCCGGCGCGGATCGCCTTCTTGTCGATCTTGCCCGTCGGGCCGAGCGGGATGGCGTCGACGAACACTATATCGTCGGGCATCCACCATTTGGCGATCTTGCCATCCAGATAGCTGCGAATATCGTCGGCGCGCGCCTGCGCGCCCGGCTTGAGCTCGCAGAGCAGGATCGGCCGTTCGTCCCATTTGGGATGCGCGATGCCGACGACCGCGGCGATGGCAACCGCGGGATGGCCGGTCGCGATATTCTCTATCTCGATCGAACTGATCCACTCACCGCCCGATTTGACCACATCCTTCGCGCGGTCGGTAATCTGCATATAGCCTTCGCCGTCGATCGTGCTGACATCGCCGGTATCGAAAAAGCCCTCATCGTCGAGCACATCGCCGCCTTCCCCGCCGAAATAGCCGCGCGCGATCGTCGGCCCCTTGATCATCAGCCGCCCCGGCGTCTTGCCATCGTGCGGCAGGCGGTGGCCGGCATCATCGACCAGCTTCATCTCCAGCCCGCACAGCAACCGCCCCTGCTTGAGCTTGTACGCCATCTGCGCGTCGTCCCCCTTCGCCGCGACCGAGGCATTGGGGACCGACACGGTGCCGAGCGGCGACGTTTCGGTCATCCCCCACCCCTGGATGACATCGACGCCATAATCGTCGCGGAAGGTGCGGATCAGCGATTCGGGGCACGCCGACCCGCCGATCGTGACGCGTTCCAGCGTCGTGAAGCGCTTGCCATTTTCCTGCATATATTGGAGCAGCATCTGCCACACCGTCGGCACCGCGGCCGAATAGGTCACGCCCTCCTCCTCGATCAGATTATAGATGGATTCGCCGTCCATCCGCTGTCCGGGCAGCACCAGCTTCGCACCGACCGCGGGCGCCGAATAGACGACGCCCCACGCATTGGCATGATACATCGGCACGACGAGCAGCACCGTGTCGCGCGCCGACAAGGCCAGCGCATCGCGCTGCAGCGTCATCAGCATGTGGATATAGTTGGAGCGGTGCGAATAGAGCACGCCCTTGGGATTGCCCGTCGTCCCGCTGGTGTAGCACAGGCCGCAGGCGCTGTTTTCGTCGAACCCGCCCCAGTCATGTTCGGCGGGATAGCCCGCGATCCAGTCGTCGAACGCCAGCGCGGGATAGTGTGTTTGCGGCAGCGCAGCGCGATCGCAGAAAAAGATCACCTGCTCGATCGACGGCACCTGCGCCAGCAATTCGCCGACCAGATCGGCCACCGCCGGATCGGCAATCAGCAACCGGTCAGCGGCATGATTGGCGATATAGGCGATCTGCTCCATGAACAGCCGCGGATTGAGCGTGTGAAGCACCGCCCCGATCCCCGCCGCGCCATACCAGGCGGCCAGGTGCCGCGCGCCATTCCACCCCATCGTCGCAACGCGGTCGCCCGGCTTGATCCCGGCGGCCACCAGCGCGTTCGACACCCGCTTTGCATCGGCGTGGATCGCGGCATAGGTCGACCGGGTGACGCGTCCTTCGGCGTCGCGCGACACGACTTCGCGCGCGCCGTGCCAGGCCGCCGCATGGTCGAAAATGCGGTCGACCGTCAGCGGGACATTCTGCATCAATCCGTCCATCGGCGGCGCCTCTTCCTCGCTCATCCCAAAAACATAGTATACTAAGTATTTTGTCTTTACACGCTCAACCCCGCCTTGCCTAGCCCCCGCGCTTCTTCTAGGGTCAGGACCCATTAATTCCGCGTTCGAGGTTTGAAGCGATTTTGCTCAGGGCGAGGAGAAAAGGCGAAGGAATATGAATATATTTCGAAACTTTTCGACGACGCCGTGGGCAAAATCGGTCAAATCCCGCAGGGACGCCGAAATGGCTTCGATCTCAGGCCCGCGCGGCCTTGCGAGTAGCGATGCTACCCGCTGCACCCGCCCGAACCCGATATCTTCGCCATTTCGCCGCCTCGATCGTGGAATCAATGGGTCCTGACCCTAGCGTGCGCGCCATCGGCGTGCCGCCGAAAACGGGGAATATCGCGTCACTCCATGCGCACCAACCAGCTTATCATCGCTCTGTTCCAACGCTTCTGCTGGCTCGACGAAGGACTGCAGGCGCGGCTGCACGATCGCGGCTGGCCCGACATCAGCCGCCCGCAATCGATGGTGATGACGAATATCGTCAGCGGCATCGTGCGCCCGTCGGACATCGCGCGCAATCTGGGCGTCTCGCGGCAGGCGATTCACAGCACGATCAACCAGATGGTCAAGCTGGGCATGGTCGAACTGGCGCCCGATCCCGACGACCGGCGGCACATGATCGTCTCGCTCACCGAAACGGGCGCCCGGATGCGTCAGGACGCGCAGCGCGCGATGGATCAGCTCGCCGACCAGCTGGCCGATCGGCTTGGCCATGACCGCTTCGACGCCTTGCTCGCGACGCTCGAGGCCGACTGGGGCGACAACAAGGAACGCCGCCCGGTCTAGGGTCAGGCGGCGAGCGCGGCCGCCACCTTGGCGAGCCGCATCGCCGTCATGTCGACCAGCGATGCGGGCAGCGCGTCCTTCAACGCGCCGCTCTCGTCGAAAGCGGCATGCGCGTTGGGGATCAGCACCTGTTCGGGAATCACGAGCGCCTGCACCGTCGACAGGATCTGGCGCAGATGGATCAGGCCGCGCAACCCGCCGAACGGGCTGACCGAGGCCGACATGATCGCCGCCGCCTTGCCGCGATAGGCGACGAGCGCGACAAGCCCCTCGTCGCCGGTCGGCCGCGACGCCCAATCGATCGCATTTTTGAGCAGCGGCGATACCGAGCCATTATATTCGGGCGAGACGAACAACAGCCCGTCTTGCGCCGCAAAGACCCGTTTCAGCCGCTCGGCATCGGCGGGAAAGGCGCCGGATTCGATCGCGGCCGAATAGAGCGGCAGGTCGTAGCCGGCGAGATCGACGTCGGTGACCTCGGCCCCTTCTGCCTCGAGCGCGCGAATGGCGAGCCTGCCCAGCGCCCGGTTGAACGATCCTTCGCGCGTGCTTCCGACGACAACCGCAATTTTCGGCAATTTACCCTCCCCGCGATAATAATTAGAATACTAACCTATTATCGCGGACGTCCGCAAGCCCGTTGCGAAAGGGGTCAGGCCTTGATGTCGGACAGCGTCGACAGCTTGGCGGTTTCGTCGGCCAGATTCTCGATCACGCGGCGCATGAGCGCCTGCAGCGTTTCGACCTCTTCATCGGTCATGCCGCGGGTCGCGATTTCATGGACCTCGGCATTCATCGGCGCGAGGATCAGCTCGAGCTTGCGGGCGTGCGGGGTCAGATGGATGAAGGTCTTGCGCCGGTCGTCCGACGTCTTCTTGCGGGTGATGAAGCCCGCCTTCTCCAGCCCCTTGAGCGCGACCACCGTCGTCGGTTCGCGCATGCCGACACGCTCGCTGAGCTCGCGCTGGGTAATGCCGTCCTCGCGCCACAGCTGGCGCAGGAACCGCCATTGCCCCGCCGACACATCATAGGTCAGCGTCCCGCGCTCGAGCAGCCGCGAAAAGGAGCGGAAGACGATGCGCGCCAGATAGCCGATGCTGTTTTCGGGATTGGTGTAATATTCAGCCGGATGCCGAAACGTCTGGGTCTTCTTCGCCAATTCTCTTCCCCTTTTCCCGAACCTTAGGGGCCTATGATTTGCCCGGCAATATGCTTCGATATACCAATATCATTGGACAGGGAGGGGCAACCCATATACTTAGCTTTCTAAGTTATGGAAAGGATAATCGGATGTTCGACCGGCTGACTGCCGTGGCGGCGCCGCTGCCGATCGCCAACCTCGATACCGACATGGTCATTCCGGCGCGCTTCATGAAAGCCTTGTCGCGAACCGGACTGGGGCGGCATCTGTTCCAGGAATTGCGCTACACGCCCGATGGCGTGGAGCGTGAGGATTTCGTCCTGAACCGCGGCGCAACCCGCGGCGCGCAGATATTGATCGCCGACCGCAATTTCGGCTGCGGCTCGTCGCGCGAACATGCGGTGTGGGCACTCCGCGACTTCGGCATCCGCTGCGTGATCGCGCCGAGCTTCGGCGATATTTTTTCGAACAATGCGCGCAAAAACGGCCTGCTGCTGATCCGGCTGCCCGCCGCAATCTGCGACCGGCTCCGCGACGAGGTCGCGCTCGCGCAATTCGCGCCGATGACCGTCGACCTCGTCGAGCAGCGTCTCACGCTGGCGTCGGGTGAAGGCATCGATTTTGCCATCGACCCCGACGATCGCCGCACGCTGCTGGACGGACGCGACGACATCGCGCGCACCTTGCGGCACGAGGCCGCGATCACCCGCTTCGAAACGGCGGCCTAGCCCGATCCTTCATCGGTCAGGATCGCCGGATCGGCGATGCAACCGGCAATCGCGCTCGCCGCCGCGAGCGCGGGGCTCATCAGATGGGTGCGGCCGCCGCGCCCCTGCCTATTCTCGAAATTGCGGTTCGACGTCGCCGCGCAGCGTTCGCCAGGCAAAAGGCGGTCCGCGTTCATCCCGACGCACATCGAACAGCCGGGCTCGCGCCAGTCGAAGCCCGCTGCGCGCAGGATGCGGTCGATCCCTTCCGCCTCGGCCTGTCGTTTGACCAGCCCCGACCCCGGCACGACCATGGCGCGCACATGGTCTGCGACCCGGCGTCCCTCGACCACCGCCGCGACGACGCGCAGATCTTCGATGCGGCTGTTGGTACAGCTTCCGATGAAGACGCGATCAATCGGCGTCCCGGCGATCGGGCGGTCCGGCGTCAGGCCCATATAGGCGAGCGCGCGCTCGGCAACCGCGCGCGCGTCGGGATCGGCCAGGCAAGCGGGATCGGGGACGACGCCGTCGATCGCAATCACCTGCGACGGATTGGTGCCCCAGCTGACCATCGGTGCGACCGCGTCGGCATCGATGCGCAATTCGCGGTCGAAGGCGGCCCCGGCATCGGTCGGCAAGGCACGCCAGCGCGCCAGCGCCGCGGTCCAGGCATCGCCCTTCGGCACCGCCGGCCGATCCGCGAGATAGGCGAAGGTCGTGTCGTCGGGCGCGATCAGTCCGGCGCGCGCGCCCATTTCGATGCTGAGATTGCACAGCGTCATCCGCGCTTCCATCGACAGCGCCCCGATCGCGCTGCCCGCATATTCGATGACATGACCCGTCGCCCCGTCGACGCCGATCGCCGCGAGCAGATGCAGCGCCAGATCCTTTGCCTGGACATGCGGACGCAGCACGCCATCGACGGTGATCCGCATGTTGCGCGAACGGCGCTGGCGGATCGTCTGCGTCGCCAGCACATGTTCGACTTCGGAGGTGCCGATGCCGAAGGCGAGCGCGCCGAACGCGCCGTGCGTCGATGTGTGGCTGTCGCCGCACACGATCGTCATGCCGGGCTGCGAGCGCCCCTGTTCGGGGCCGACGACATGGACGATGCCACCGCGCGGGTCTCCCATGGCGAAATTCTCGATGCCGTGCCGCGCCGTGTTGCTGACCAGCGCCTCGAGCTGCGCGCGCGCTTCGATATCGGCCACTCCGGCGGGCCCGGCGGCCTGTCCTTCGGTCGGGACATTATGATCCGACAGCGCGAGCGCCCGCTCGGGCCGGCGGACCCCCCGCCCCGCCTCCTCGAGCGCGGAGAAGGCCTGCGGCGACGTCACTTCGTGCAACAGGTGCAGATCGACATAGAGCAGGGTTTCACCATCGTCCTCGGCAACGGCGTGCGCGTCCCATATCTTGTCGTAGAGCGTGCGCGGGCCGGTCATCGATTCGGCGCCTGCACCGCGCCCGGATTTTCGAAAGACGTCACCCTGTCCTTGCTCCCCGCCGAGCAGATTCTCACTGCTGCCATTTACTTAGGATTCTAACTTATATGGCGAGCAAGCATGTCGAATCAAGCGGTTTTGCGTGGGGCCAGCCTGTCACAAAATCACAATACTTAGTAGTTGAAGTATTTTTCAGTCCTGCTAAGCATGCGGTGGGAACGGAGGATAGAGTCGCTCCACCGGCACGATAATCGGGCACAAGACGATGCCCGGCGCCGGCGGCAAAATGGGCAGCCTGCCACAGCATCACCCCGTTTCATGGACTGACAAGGCCGGATGCGAACCCGCATTTCCGCCGCGCTGGCGCGTGCGGGAGCGGATCGATGCGGCCATCATGTGGGAGGATATGATGACGACGCGCTTGTTCCTGCTTTCGACCGCCATGGTCGCGCTTGGCACCGCACCAACGGCGGCGCATGCCCAGACCGGCGAAACCGCCGCGGCGGAGGAAGTCGCCACCGGCGCCGAAGACAATAGCTATGGCGACATCGTCGTCACCGCGCAGCGCCGCAGCGAAAGCGTGCAGAATGTCCCGATCGCGATTTCGGCTTTCAATGCCGAGATGGTCGAAGCGAGCGGCAGCACCAACATCACCAGCCTCAACGGCCTGGCGCCCAATGTGGTTCTGCAGACGCAGGGCCTCGTCGCCAATGTGCCGATGATCTCGATCCGCGGCATGAGCACCGCCGATCCCGATCCCAACGCCGATCCGAAGGTCAGCACGATCATCGACGGCGTCTATATTCCCTTCGTGTCGAGCACGATGCTCGACCTGTTCGACGTCGAACGGATCGAGGTGCTCAAGGGGCCGCAGGGCGTGCTGTTCGGCAAGAACAACCTCGCCGGCACGATCAACGTCATTACCGCGCGCCCTACCGACGATTTCGGCGGCGAAGCGCGCGTCAGCCTGGGATCCTACGGGCTCAAGCAGTTCCGCGGCAAGCTCAACAGCGGCCGCTTCGCCGATGGCGCGCTGGCCGCCAAAATCTCGGTCAATTTCCGCGACTATGACGGCTACAGCCGCAACGTCATCACCGGCAACCGCCTCAACGGCGCCAATGTGAAGGCGGTGCGCGGCGCGCTCAACTATGACCATGGCGGGCCGTTCGATTCGACGCTGGTCGTCGATTGGCTGAAGCAAAAGACGACCGGTCCGGCGCCGCACGTCCTCGACAATGGCGATCCCAATTGGGATCTGCTGCCCGACGCGGTGAAGACCGACGTGCGCAAAGCGGCGGTGCTGTTCGATCCCTATGCAAATACCGAAAGCTATGGCGGATCCTGGTCGTCGAACCTCGACGTGGGCTGGGGCACGATCAGTTCGGTTCTGGGCTATCGTCACCTCACCTATATCACCCGCGGCGACTTCGACGGGCTGATCAATCCCGCCCCGCAGCTCGACGTGACCCGCGACTTTTCGGGCGAATCCAAAAGCGCAGAGCTGCGCTACGTGTCGCCGGCCGGCGAGCCCGTCGATTTCGTCGTCGGCCTCTATTATCAGGCCGACAAATGGCGTCAGTTCAACACGGTGCTCGCCACCCCGACCACGACGACGCTCGCCCAGCTTCATCAGGACACGCAGAGCTATGCGATGTTCGCGCTCGTCAACGCGCATCCGGTCGAGGGGCTGACGCTGTCGCTTGGCGGGCGCTACAGCCACGACCGCAAGAAATATGACATCGCCTCGCAGGTGTTCGTCAACGGCAACCAGGCTTCGTCCTTCACGAGCAGCCTGAAGGCGTCATGGGCCGAATTCACGCCGCGCCTGACCGCCGAATATCGCTTCTCGCCCGCCGCCATGGTCTACGCCAACTATTCGCAGGGGTATAAATCGGGCGGTTTCAACTCGCGCGGGACGATCCCCGAAAATATCGGTCCCTATAACCCCGAACGCGTCAACGCGTTCGAAATCGGCGCCAAGACCGACTTGTTCGACCGGTTGCTACGCTTCAACGTGTCGGGCTTCATCAACAAGTATCGCGATCTGCAAAGCTCGGTGACGAAGATGGGCGCGGTACGGGCGGAGAATATCACGACCAACATCGCGGCCGCCAAAATATCGGGCTTCGAAATCGAAACGCTGCTGCGCCCCGCCCCCAATTTCACCATCGGCGCGAACCTTGCCTATCTGCATGCGCGCTACACCGATTTCTGCGCGGATACGAACGGGGTCTTCACCAACGGCGCACCCGAACCCGGCCAGTGCGGACCGGCGGTGCCGATCCTGATCAACGGGGTGCCGAACGGCACCTTCGCCGTCCCGACCGATTCGAGCGGCCTCGACCTCGCCAATGCGCCCAAATGGAGCGGCAGCCTGTCGGTCGATTACACCATTCCGATGGCGTTCGGCGAGATCAAGCTGCACAGCGACGCGCGCTATTCGTCGCGCTTCAACACCTGGGGCCGCAGCAACCTTGACGGCTATTACCGTGACGAGGTGGTGCTGCTCAACGCCAGCATCGCGGTCGCGGGACAGGACGACAAATGGAAGGTGACGCTCTACGGCACCAACCTGACCGATCAGGAAGTGATTTCGGGCGCCACCAACGCCGGCGCGACCCCGATCTCGCAATTCTATCAGCCGCCGCGCGAATTCGGGGTGGACCTGTCGTTAAAATTCTGACGCAATCCGTCCGCGGCGCTTCCTTGCCGAAGCGCCGCGGATCGCGTTTCGGGACTGCTGGCCAAGGGAGATTGAGATGGCTTGGGATGTGAACCGCCGCACGTTCGTCGGGGGAATGGGGGCACTCGCCGCCGCAGGCCTCGCAATGCCGACCTATGCGAAGAACGGCAAGAAGCTCAACGTCCTGATGATCGTCACCGATCAGGAACAGAGCGTCGCCAGCTATCCCGAGGGCCTGCTCGAAAAGCTCCCCGCGCACCGCGAACTGATGGAACGCGGGATGCTCGTCGAAAATTATCATGTGCACACGACCCCCTGCACCCCGTCGCGCTCGACGATCTTTCAGGCGCACCATACGCAGCAGACGGGCCTGTTCCTCAACAGCGACAACGCCCCCTATCCGGTGGCGGCGGAAACCATGCCGACGCTCGGCCACATGATGCAGGCGGCGGGCTATTACACCAGCTACAAGGGCAAATGGCACCTCAGCCGGATCAATTACGAGCGCAACTGGACTCGGATTCCAGGCGGCATCTATCCGACGACCGAAAATGCCATGGAGAAATACGGCTTCCACGATTACGGCTTCGATGGCGAGGAAGTCGGGCTGACATGGGACGGCTACAAGGCCGACATGTATGTTGCGGGCGACGCGGCGCGCGCGATCTTCGATTATGCACGCAACGACAAGGCTGGCGGCAAGCCGTGGTTCCAGGTCGTCGGTCTGGTCAATCCGCACGACATCATGTTCTATGACGCGACGGGCAAGCAGGCCGAAAGCCGCCCCGATCCGAACATATTGGGGCCGCTGCGCCGCGAACCCGGCGATCCGATCTACGAGGTCGACAACAAGTTCGACCTGCCCGAAAGCTTCAGCAGGGACGATCTGTCGACGAAGCCCGAGGCGCATCGCGCGATCGTCCGGCTGAACGACGTTTTCTACGGCAAGATGGCGCACGACGATCTCGCCTCGTGGCACCGCTTCAACAATTATTACTATAACTGCCTGCGCGACGTCGATCGGCGGCTCGGCCAGTTGCTCTGGGCGCTCAAGGAAAGCGGCCAGATCGACAATACGATCATCATCTATACCAGCGACCATGGCGAGCGCGCCGCCGCGCACGGGATGCGCCAGAAGGGCGCGACCATGTACCGCGAGGAAACCAATATCCCGATGATCATCGCCCACCCCGATTTCCCCGGCGGGCGGTCGACCAAGGGACTGATGGGCGCGATCGATATCGCCCCGACGCTGATGACGCTCGCCGGCCTGTCCACCGACGAACAGCAGAACCGTTTCCCCGGCCTGCCGGGAGTGGATGTGTCGGCGCTGCTCGGATCGCCGACGCTGCCGACGCAGCGCGACAAGACGGGCCACCTCTTCAACTACGCGGTCGTCCATTATTGGGAGCCGACCAAGGACCGCGCCGCCAAGCTGCCAAGCGGCGAACCCGATTACAGCAAGCAATATGATCTGTCGAAGCGCCGCCTGCACCGCGGCGTCCATGACGGCCGCTACAAATTCGCGCGCTATTTCGCGCCGGCGCATCATCACACGCCGACCGACTGGAAGACGCTGGCCGCAATGAACGATCTCGAGCTATACGACACCCACGCCGACCCGGGCGAGATCGTCAATCTGGCGTACGATCCCAAGCAGAAGGCGAATGTGCTGCGGCTCAACAAGATGGTCAACGCGCTGGTCGCACGCGAGGTGGGCGAAGATGACGGCCGCGAATATCCGGGGCCGACGGAGATGTATAATCAGCCCGCCTGACGCCGCCGCCGCATGAACCCCATCTGGCTTCCCGCCTCGCTGTTCGGCGGGCTCTTTCAGGCGTGGCGCACTGCGCTGCAGCAGCGGCTGCGCGCCGAACTGAGCGTCAGCGGCGCGGGGCTGGTGCGCTATCTCTACGGCCTGCCCTTTGCGTTCGCCTTTGCGGTCGCCTGGCTCGGCGCGCGCCATGCGGCGCTGCCAGCGCTCGGCCTCGCCTTCGCCGGCCTGTCAGCGGTCGGCGCGGTGACCCAGATGGCGGGGACGATCCTGCTCATCACCGCCTTCGGCCACCGCGGCTTCGTCGTCGGCACCGCCTTCTCCAAGACCGAAGCGGTGCAGGCGGCGCTCGTCACCGCGCTGTTCCTCGGCGAACAGCTGCCGCTGCTTGCCTGGGCGGGGATCGTTGCAGGGGTCGCCGGGGTACTGATCCTCGCGCTTGCGGGACGCGGGCTGACGCTGCGCGAAATTGCGGGCTCGCTCGGTCAGCCGGCCGCGTTGTTCGGGCTCGGCGCGGGGTCGATGTTCGCCTGCGCCGCCGTCGCGATAAAGCTTGCCACCGCCGAGCTGCAGGGCGTCGATACGGTGGGATCGGCGCTCGTCACCCTCGTCGTGGTGATGGCGATGCAGAGCGCGCTGCATCTTGCGTGGATCATCGCGCGCGACCGCGAAACGCTCGCCGCGGTCGGCCGGACGTGGCGCTCCTCGGCGCAGGTCGGGCTGCTATCGGCGCTCGGATCGGCGTGCTGGTACACCGGCTTCGCCGCCGCCCCCGCGGCACTGGTCCGCGTCGTCGGGCAAGTCGAGGTGGTGTTCACCATCGCCTTTGCGCATTTCTATCTGCGCGAGCCCGTCCGCTGGCACGAGACGCTGGGGCTGCTGCTGGTTGTCGGCGGCGTCATCCTCGCGCTGCTGTCGACATAATTCAGCGCAGCGGCGGCAATCCGTCCATGATCGCGGTCAGCGCGAGCGCATTTTCGCGCTCCATCGCGCTGTGTCCCGCATTGGTGACGACGTAAGTGGCGGGCTCGCGCCCCGCGTCGCGCAGCGCCGCGACCAGCCGCGACGCCTGCGTCAGCGGACACACCTCATCGAAGCGGCCGTGGACGATATGCACGGGGATGGACGCGAGCGTAGACGCGCCGCCGATCAGATGACCGGGTTCCAGAAACAGGTCGTTTGCAAAGAAATGCGCCTCGATCTGCGCAAAGCATAGCGCGAAGTCGGCATCGCCGAACTTGCCGGTCGCACCACGTTCGGGAATCAGGTTGGAGATCGTCCCTTCCCACAGCGACCAGACGAGCGCGGCATGCAGCTGCCGCTCGCGTTCGGCGTCGGTCTGCGGCACCATGTCGAAGATCGCCTTGTACGACGCCATCACATCGCGCCGTTCGGCGACCGACAGCACGCCGAGCAGTTCGGCCCATTCGTCGGGATAATTGATATAGGCACCGGGCGCGGTCAGCGCATAGGGCGCCTCGTGCCAGGTCGCAGCATTGCCCTGATACAGATAGTCAAGATCCTCGGCCGATCCCAGAAAGATGCCGCGCAGGATCAGGCTGGCGCAATGCTGCGGAAAGGCGATGGCATAGGCCATCGCGAGCGTGCTGCCCCAGCTGCCCCCGAACACATGCATCGGCCCTGCGATATCCAGCGCGTCGCGCAGCCGGTTGATGTCGTCGATCAGGTGCGGCGTATCATTGTGGCGCAGCGCCGCGGCGGGGCCGGCGTCGGCGACATTGGGCTCGCTCTTGCCGCAGCCGCGCTGGTCGAACAGAATGATGCGATAGCGCGCCGGATCGAAAAAGCGCGCCATCTCGGGCGAGCAGGCGCCGCCCGGCCCGCCGTGAAGAACCATCACCGGCTCGCCGCCCGCGGCGCCATATTCCTCCCAATAGATGCGGTGCCCCGCCTCGGCATCGACGTCCAGCCAGCCGCTGCGCCGCGGCTCCGCCGCCGGATAACGCCAGCCGTCGCCGATCTTGCTGCTGGTTTCGAGACGCGAAAAATCCATGACCATTCCTCTTCAGGGCCGAAAATGCGCGACAAGCGCGTAGCGGTCGCCCGGATAGACCTGCCGCGCATAGGTGATGCGCTCGGCGCCGCGCCACGTCCAGCGTTCGAGCGCCATGCAGGCCGCGCCCGCCGCGATGCCGAGCGCGACCAGTTCCTTCGCCCCGGCATTGACCGCGGTGATGCGATGCTCGGCCTCGGTCCAGGGAACATGCGCGAGCAGCCACGATCCCGGCGGCTCGACCGCGAAATCGACCTCGGCCGCGCCGGGCACTGCCGCCAGATTGATAAGGCGCCTCTCGAGCGCATAGGGCCGCCCGCCGGCATGGTGGCGGCACTCGATCGCGAGCACCGACCCGCCGTCGATCTGAAGCAGGCGCCGATCCTCCTCGTTCGCGGGGCGGATCTCCCGGCGGTCGAGGTCGAGCCGATAATCCTCGCCCTGCTGCGCCACTTCGTCGCGGATGTCGGGGATTTCGAGCGCGGCGCGATGAATACGCGGATGCGAAACGAAAGTGCCGGCGCGCTTGCGGCTTTCGATCAGTCCCGCCTCGACCAAGGCGCGCAGCGCCCGGTTCACGGTCATCCGCGAACAGCCATAGGTCGCCATCAATTGATGTTCATAGGGGATGCGGTCGCCGGGCTTCCATTCGCCCGACATGATCCGCGCCTCGATATCGCGGCGGATCTGCGCATGGAGAGCGCCGCTCTGCTTCATGCGAGCAGCGCCTGCATCGCGTCCCGATAGCGCGCGTCGATCGCCGCGCGCGCAACATGGCGGCCGCCCGCGACGCATTGGACGCCGCGGCGCCAGACGCAGTCGACCAGGCGGCCGCCTCGCCCGAAGATCCAGCTGTCGAGGATCGCATCGCCGCGCCGCGCGGCGAGCGCGGGGTCGGCCGCAGTCAGGCTGACAAGATCGGCCGCCGCGCCGGTCGCAATGCCGTGCCCCGCCTGTCCCAGTGCCTGTCTCCCGCCCGCCTGCGCCGCCTGGTGGAGCGCGGCGCCGGTCGAACGCCCCGCACCGCCCGCGAGCAGATTGCGGCCGCGATGCGCCAGCCGCTGACCATATTCGAGCAGGCGCAGTTCGGCCGCTGCGTCGATCTCGACATTGGAATCCGAGCCGACCCCGAAGCGGCCACCGCCCGCCAGAAACTCGCGTGCCGGGAACAGACCGTCGCCAAGATTGGCCTCGGTGATCGGACACAGCCCGACGACGGCCCCGCTCTGCGCGATCGCGCGCCATTCGGCTTCGGTGACATGCGTCGCGTGAACGAGGCACCAGTCGGCGCCGACATCGGCGTTTCCCATCAGCCATTCGACAGGCCGGGCGCCGCTCCAGGCTTGGCACGCCTCGACCTCGGCCATCTGTTCGGCGATATGGATATGCACCGGCGCGCCGGCCGCCATTGCTGCAACAGCGGTCAGTTCGCTGGCGGTCGCCGCGCGCAGGCTGTGCGGCGCGACGCCGACGATGGCATCACCCAGTCCCGCAACCGCGGCACGCGACGCCTCGATCAATGCGGCATAGCTGTCGAGGTCGTTGACGAAGCGCCGCTGCGCCGCAGTGGGCGCCGCGCCGCCGAACCCCGAATGGGCATAGAAGACGGGAAGCAGGGTCAGCGCGATCCCCGTTTCATCGGCCGCCGCCGCAATCGCCTGTGCCATCGCCGCGACATCGCCATAGGGCCGGCCGTCAGGCGATTGATGCAGATAATGAAATTCGCCGACACGGGTAAAGCCGCTCTCCAGCATTTCGGCATAAGCGAGCGCCGCTATCGCGCGCATACCGTCGGGATCGAGGCGATCGACGAAGCGATACATGACCTCGCGCCAGGTCCAGAAACTGTCGTCGCCTTCGCCCGCGCGCTCGGCGAGGCCCGCCATGCCGCGCTGAAGGGCATGGCTGTGCAAATTGGGCAGACCGGGGATCAGGATAGCGTGCCGGTCGTCGCTCGGCTGCGGCGGCGCCGCCACCTCGATCGCACCGATATGGCCGTCGACGATCGTCAGCCGGACATTCTCCGCCCAGCCCTCCGCCAGCCATGCCTGTTCGCACCAAAGCGCCATCGCTTCATCCCGTCTGGACAATCTTCCGCGTTCGGATTTATGTATATACATTATTGAGTCGATGCCACAAGCCGGAGGAGAGGGCATGCGCTGCGATCGCCTGTGGACCAACGCCCGTCTCGCCACGATGCGCGCCGACCTGCCCGGTCTCGGCGTCGTCGAGGTCGGCGCGATCGGCATGCGCGACGGCCGGATCGCCTTCGTCGGCGCCGCGGCGGACGCCCCCGATGCCGCCGATGTCATCGACTGCGACGGTCGCTGGATCACCCCCGGGCTCATCGACGCGCACACCCATCTGGTCTTCGCGGGCGACCGCATCGCCGAGTTCGAACTGCGCCAGAAGGGCGCCTCCTATGAAGAGATTGCGCGCGCCGGCGGCGGCATCGCCTCGACAGTGGCGGCGACGCGCGCGGCGAGCGAAGCGGCGCTGGTCCAGAGCGCGCTGCCGCGCCTCGACGCACTGATCGCGGAGGGCGTCACGACGATCGAGATCAAGTCGGGCTATGGCCTGACCCTGACCGACGAAGCGAAGATGCTCCGCGCAGCGCGGGCGCTGGGCGACGCGCGCCCGGTCGCGGTGCGGACGACCTTTCTCGGCGCCCATGCCCTGCCGAGCGAATTTGTGGGCGACGCCGACGGTTATATCGCCCTGCTGTGCGAGCAGATACTGCCCGCGATCGCGGCCGAAGGACTCGCCGATGCCGTCGACGCCTTTTGCGAAAATATCGGCTTCACGCCCGCGCAGACCGAACGGATGTTCGCCGCCGCCGCCGCGCACGGCCTGCCGGTAAAGCTGCACGCCGAGCAGCTTTCCAACCAGCATGGCGCGGCGCTCGCCGCGCGGCATGGCGCGCTGTCGGCCGATCATCTCGAATATCTCGACGAACCGGGAATTGCCGCAATGCGCGATGCGGGAACGGTCGCGATGCTGCTGCCCGGCGCCTTTTACTTCCTTCGCGAAACGAAGCTGCCGCCGGTGGCGGCGCTGCGCGCGGCGGGCGTGCCGATCGCCCTCGCAACCGATTGCAATCCCGGCACCTCGCCGCTCACCTCGCTGCTGCTGACGATGAACATGGGCGCGGTGCTGTTCGGGCTCACCACCGACGAATGCCTGCTCGGCGTCACGCGCCATGCCGCGCAGGCGCTCGGCCTGTCGGGCAGCATCGGCACGATCGAGGCGGGCAAGCGCTGCGACCTTGCGATCTGGGATATCGAACGGCCGTCCGATCTGGTCGGCCGCATGGGCCTCAACCCGCTGCACCAGCGGATATGGATGGGACAGACGACGTGACGCAGATTGTCATCACGCCGGGCGGCATGACGCTGGCCGACTGGCGGGCCATTTACGAAGGCGCGGCGGCGCGGCTCACTGCGCCGGCCTGGGACGCGATCGACGCCAGCGCCGCGGCGGTCGCACGCATCGTCGCGCGCGGCGCCCCGGTCTATGGCATCAACACCGGCTTCGGAAAGCTGGCGAGCGTCCGGATCGCCGACGACGAGCTGTCGGTCCTGCAGCGCAACATCGTGCTCAGCCACGCCGCCGGCACCGGCCTCGCTTCACCCACGCCCGTCATCCGCCTGATGATGGCGCTCAAGCTCGCCAGCTTCGGCGTCGGCGCCTCGGGGGTACGGCGCGAAACGGTCGGACTGCTCGAAGCGATGCTGGCCAAGGGCCTGACCCCCGTTGTCCCGTCGCAGGGTTCGGTCGGCGCAAGCGGCGACCTCGCCCCGCTGTCGCATATGGCGGCCGCGATGATCGGCGTCGGCGCGATCGCGGTCGGCGGCAAGATATTGCCCGCGGCCGAGGCCCTTGCCGCCGCCGATCTGGCACCGCTCGAGCTTGGCCCCAAAGAGGGCCTGGCGCTGCTCAACGGCACGCAATTTTCGGCCGCCAACGCCCTCGCCGGGCTGTTCCGCGCCGAAACGCTGTTCCAGTCGGCGCTGATCACCGGCGCGCTCTCGACCGAAGCCGCCAAAGGCTCCGACGCGCCGTTCGACGCGCGCATCCATGCGCTGCGCGGTCATGCGGGGCAGCGCGAGGTCGGCGATGCGCTGCGCGGCCTGATGGCGGGTTCGGCGATCCGCGCCTCGCACGCCGAAGACGATCCGCGCGTGCAGGACCCCTATTGCCTCCGCTGCCAGCCGCAGGTGATGGGTGCGGCGCTCGATCTGCTGCGGCAGGCCGGCACGACGCTGCGCATCGAGGCCAATGGCGTTTCGGACAATCCGCTGATCTTCGCCGATAGCGACGAGGCGCTGTCCGGCGGCAATTTCCACGCCGAGCCCGTCGCCTTCGCCGCCGACATGATCGCGCTGGCGCTGTGCGAGATCGGGTCGATCGCCGAACGGCGCATCGCGATGCTCGTCGACCCTGCGCTGTCGGGCCTGCCCGCCTTCCTCACCCCGCGGCCGGGCCTCAATTCGGGCTTCATGATCCCGCAGGTCACCGCCGCCGCGCTGGTCAGCGAGAACAAGCAGCGCGCCTATCCCGCCAGCGTCGATTCGATCCCGACCTCGGCCAATCAGGAGGATCATGTCTCGATGGCGGCGCACGGCGCGCGGCGCCTGCTCGACATGGCCGACAATGTCAGCGCAGTGATCGGCATCGAATTGCTCGCGGCCTGTCAGGGCATCGACTTCCACGCCCCGCTGACATCGAGCGCCGCGCTCGAGGCGGCGCGCGGGCATCTGCGCGCGGTCGTCCCCATGCTCGACGACGACCGGCATTTCCATCCCGATATGGAAGCCGCGACCGCGCTGATCCGCACCGGCAGCCTCGCCGCCGCGGTGGCCGCGGAGCTGCCGGGGATCGGCTGATGGACTGGCTGCGCATCCACCGCGGCGACGCCCCGCTGATCGTCGCCTTCCCGCACGGCGGCACCGATCTTGCGGGCCTCGATGATCAGTTCGTCTCGCCATGGCGCGCGCAGTTCGATACCGACTGGTGGATCGCCGATCTTTACGCCTTCGCGCGCGATCTGGGCGCGACGACGATCGCGACCGCGATCTCGCGCAGCGTGATCGACATGAACCGCGATCCGTCGGGCGCCTCGCTCTATCCGGGGCAAGCGACGACCGAGCTCTGCCCGACGACGACCTTCGACGGCGACCCGCTCTATCGCTTCGGCGCGGCCGACGAGACCGAAGTCGTCCGCCGGCTGGGCCTCTATCACCGCCCGTATCACGATGCGATCGCGGCGGAGATCGAGCGACTGAAGGCGCAGCATCGCAAGGTCATTCTTTACGACGCCCATTCGATCCGCAGCCATGTGCCGCGCCTGTTCGACGGCGAATTGCCGCAATTCAACATCGGCACCAACGGCGGCGCGACCTGTGCGCCCGAGCTGGAAACCGTGGTTGCAAGCATCTGCGCCGCGAGCGGCCACAGCCATGTCGTCAATGGCCGCTTCAAGGGCGGCTGGACAACGCGCCATTACGGCCACCCCGACGCGGGCATCCACGCGATCCAGATGGAGCTCGCCCAGCGCGGCTATATGGTCGAACCGGCGTCTTTCGACCCCGGCAACTGGCCAAGCCCGCTCCACTCCGATCCCGCGATCCTGCCGACGCTGCAGCAAGTGATCGCCGCGACCCTCGATTTTGCGAAAGGATATCCATGACCCGCCTCGACAACAGCCGCGTCATCAAGGCGCCGACCGGCGACCGGCTCAACGCCAAGAGCTGGCTGACCGAAGCGCCGCTGCGCATGCTGATGAACAATCTTCATCCCGACGTTGCCGAACGCCCCGAGGAATTGGTCGTCTATGGCGGCATCGGCCGCGCCGCGCGCGACTGGGAAAGCTATGACCGCATCGTCGAGACGCTGAAGCGACTCGAAGGCGACGAAACGCTGCTTGTCCAGTCGGGCAAGCCGGTCGGGGTCTTTCGCACCCACCCCGACGCGCCGCGCGTGCTGATCGCGAACAGCAACCTCGTCCCGCATTGGGCGAATTGGGAGCATTTCGGCGAACTCGATAAGCGCGGGCTCGCCATGTACGGGCAGATGACCGCGGGATCGTGGATCTATATCGGCACGCAGGGCATCGTGCAGGGCACCTACGAAACCTTCGTCGAAATGGGGCGCCAGCATTATGGCGGCGACCTCGCGGGCAAATGGCTGCTCACCGCCGGGCTTGGCGGCATGGGCGGTGCACAGCCGCTCGCGGCGGTAATGGCGGGCGCATCGTGCCTCGCGATCGAGTGCCAGCCGAGCCGGATCGAGATGCGGCTGCGCACCGGCTATCTCGACGTCGCGGCGCAGACGATCGAGGAAGCGATGGCGATCATCGAAAAGAGCTGCGCCGACAAAAAGCCGGTGTCGGTCGGCCTGCTCGGCAACGCCGCCGAAATCCTGCCCGACCTGTTCGCCCGCGGCATCCGCCCCGACCTTCTGACCGACCAGACGAGCGCGCACGACCCGGTGAACGGCTATCTCCCGATCGGCTGGAGCGTCGCCGAGTGGATGGAGAAGCGCGAAAGCGACCCGCAGGCGGTCGCGAAGGCGGCCAAGGCGTCGATGGCGGTGCACGTCCGCGCGATGCTCGATTTTCAGGCCGCGGGCGTGCCGACGACCGATTATGGCAACAATATCCGGCAGGTCGCGAAGGACGAGGGCGTCGAAAATGCCTTCGATTTCCCCGGCTTCGTTCCCGCCTATATCCGCCCGCTCTTCTGCCGCGGCATCGGTCCGTTCCGCTGGGCGGCGCTGTCGGGCGATCCCGAGGACATCTACAAGACCGATGCCAAGGTGAAGGAACTGCTGCCCGACGACGCGCATCTGCACAACTGGCTCAACATGGCGCGTGAGAAGATTCACTTCCAGGGCCTGCCCGCGCGCATCTGCTGGGTCGGGCTCGGCGATCGTCACCGGCTTGGGCTCGCATTCAACGAGATGGTGGCGTCGGGCGAACTCAAGGCGCCCGTGGTCATCGGCCGCGATCATCTCGACTCGGGATCGGTCGCCTCGCCCAACAGGGAAACTGAAGCGATGCGCGACGGGTCGGACGCGGTCAGCGACTGGCCGCTGCTCAACGCGCTCCTCAACACCGCGAGCGGCGCGACATGGGTGTCGCTGCACCACGGCGGCGGCGTCGGCATGGGCTTTTCGCAGCACAGCGGCATGGTGATCGTCGCCGACGGCACCCCCGAAGCGGCCAGGCGGCTCGAGCGCGTGCTGTGGAACGACCCCGGCACCGGCGTCATGCGCCACGCCGATGCGGGCTATGACATTGCGATCGACTGCGCGCGCGAAAAGGGCCTCGACCTGCCCTCGCTCGGTTAGGTGGGCTGCGCTGTCGCCGTTTCGCTGGCACGGATGCGGCGGCGGAGCAGGAACAGGCCGGCGGCGAGCAGGGCCGTCGGCACCAGCATCAGCGTGAAGGCGGTGCGCCCGTCGAGATGCGCGAACAGCGCGCCGGTAATCAGCGACCCCGTCGTGCCGCCAAGCGCCGAAAAGACGACGACCAGCCCCATCAGCGACGGGTGATGCCGGTTCGGCATCGCGCTCAGCATCACCGAAATGATCGTCGGATAAATGGGCGCGAGCGCGAAGCCGATCATCGGAAAGAGGAAGGCCGCGACCGGCGCATCGCGCCACGTTTCGATCGGCACCGGACGCAGGCCATCGGCGAGCGGCAGCACGAGGATGATCAGCGCCGCGAGCACGGCCAGGCAGATGTTCAGGACGGGATACCAGTCGAAACGCGCCATCACCGCGCCGGCGCCGAAACGGCCGAGCGCGATGCACGCCGCGAACAGGCTCGCCGCCTGGACGCTCATCTGCGCCGGCAGGTGCAACACCTCGTTGTTGAAGGTCGGCAGCCAGGTGCCGATCCCCTGCTCGATCAGCACGAAGACAAAGGCGCAGACGATGAAGACGAGCACCAGCGGCAGCGCCGCGAGTCGCAGCATCGCCACGAGCGGCGGTCCCTGCTCGTCGGCGGCCTCCTCCCCCGCATGGGTGCGGCGCTCGTCAAGCGACGCGGGCAGGATGAAGGCGAGCGCCAGCGCCGGGATCACCGCCAGCACCCAATAGGCGTTGAGCCAGCGCAGCCCCTCCGGGTCGATGAAGGCGCTGAATACCCAATAGGACGACAGCACGCCGACCATGAACATGCCTTCGATCAGGCTGGTCAGGCTTGCGTGGTGCCGCGCGTCATCGGTGACGAGGCCGATCATCGAATAGACGACGACTTTCGCGACCGCGAAGGCCGCGCCGACCATCGCGAAATGCAATTGCGCCGCGCCAAAGCTTCCCGCGAGCGGCATGACCGTACAGGCCGCGATCGCGAGCAGCAGCGCCCCGATCAGCGCGTTACGCAGGCCGATGCGCGGCAGATAGCTCGCGGTCAGGAAGGAAACGATCGCAATCGTGATATCCTTGAAACCTTCGAGCGTGCTCGCCTCGGGCTTCGTGACATGAAAGCTGGAAATCGACTGCAGGATCACCGTCCCGACGCTGTTGAGCAGCATCGCGAAGGCGACATAGGTCAGAATCATTGCGGCAATCAAACGCGTGCGGGCCATGCCAAGTCCTTTGCCGCAAAGAGGGGTGGTCGCGAAGAGGCCGCGACCACCCAGGGAGGGATGACCTAGAATTTATAGGCGGCGCTGAAGCGGAACGACCGGCCCAGGATCGGACGGGCGTTCAGCACTTCAGCCGTATTCTGGCCCAGCGTGCGCGGATCGCCTTCGGTCAGACCGATCTCGTTGGTCAGATTGTCGGCGGTGACCGCAAAGCTGAGCGCACGGTTGACGTCGACCGTCACGCCGGCATCGATCTTGAAATAATGCGGCAGCGACTGGGTGTTGCCGGTGTCCGAGAAACGATCGCCGATATAGGTGAAGGTCGAATAGACGCCGACCTTGCCGTCGTTGCCGAACGGCAGTTCATAGGCCGGGGTCACGCGCCATTGCCACTTCGGCTGCCGCTGGACGCGGTTGCCGCTGAGGTCGGTCGCACCATTGTTGGTGAAGAAGTCGCGATATTTGGCATTGAGCCACGTACCCGAGAAGGCGAGCGTGAGATTGTCGACCGGCCGAAGCTGTCCTTCCAGTTCGACACCCGTGCTGCGCGCGCCGCCGATCGATGCCTGCGGAGCGCCGTTCTGGATGACGGTAGTGACAAGGCCTTCGAACTTGGTGTGGAACAAGGTGGCATAGAGCGACAGCATGTCGGTCCGCACCTTCACCCCGCCTTCGAAATTGTCGACGCGCGGCGAGACGCGGATGCCGTCGCGCAGATTGTCGAAGAAGGGATTGGTGTTGCCACGATTGTAACGAACATAGGCGCCGACCGACGACGAGAAGTCGTAGTTCAGGCCCGCCGTCGACGACCAGGCGCCCTTGCTGTACGAAATATTGCGGAAGGTGCCGTCGAGCACCGCGACATTCTGGTCGTAAAGCGTGTTCGGGTCGCCATCGGCGTCGAGCACGGTCGCATTGTTTTCCAGCGTGCCCGTTGCCTTGTAATGCTGATAGCGCAGGCCCGCGTCGAAGCGCAGTTCGGGCGTGATCTGGAACTCGTCGACCGCATAAAAGGCATATTCGCGGCCGTCATAGGCGGCGTTGACGTTGAAGAAGCTGCCTTGCGTAAAGCCGCGATCGGTCACGACGCGGCCATCGGCGAGCGTCAGGTTGAGCAGCCGCGCGTTGTTTTCGGCGGTCAGCAGCTGGATGTTGCCGAGGTTCCACTGGTCCTTCGACGAAAAGTCGGAGAAATAGGCGCCCAGCGTGAACTTGTTGTTGCCGCTGTCCCATTCGACGTTGAGGTCGTTGGTGAAATCCTCGATCTGCTTGCGCACGATCCAGGTGCCGGCGCGGATCACCTGCTGGCTGCCCGCATTGGCGACCGCATCGCCGCCATTGACATAGGTCAGGCTGCCGATCGTGCTGCCGAGGCTCGCCGCATAGTCGGCGGCCGACATCGCGGTGCTCGCCGGAACCAGCCCGGTCGTATCGGCATCGCCCTTCAGGTAGCTCGCGCGATACCGCAGCTGGAGCCCGTCGCCGATCTCGTAATCGAAATTGGTGCCGAGGTTGATCAGCTTGGCGCCGCGACCGTCGCCAAGGTCGGCGCGCGTGCCGTCGGGAAGCACCGACAGGCGTGTTTCGGGGCCGGCGATCACGCCGGTGCCGGGGTCGATATTGCCGAACTGGCGCACCTTGTCGCCGTCGCGGATCACCGGGATCGGCAGCAGCCACTGGCCATGATCGTTGAGGTAGCGGGCGAAGACGAGGATCGAACCCTTGTCGAGGTCATGGCGGATATTGGCGGTGATCTGCCCGCCCTTTTCGGCGGTGAAGCCCGGATTGCGGATGCCGTGGCCGCTCGAATAATAGCCGCCGACCATGAAGGTCGTGTTGTCGCCGAGCGGACCCGACAGGCGCAGGTCGCCGCGCACGTCGCCGAAATCGGTGACACTGGCCTTCACCAGCCCTTCGAATTCGGGGCCGCCCTCTTTCTGGACGAAGTTGACGGTCAAGCCGGGCTGGCCGTTGGCGAACAGCGCGCCGGTGCCGCCGCGCACCGCCTCGACCCGCGCGATCGTTTCGTCGATGCGGATAAGCTGCGTGTTTTCGAGGAACGACAGCGTCGGCGGCGAGAAGAAGGGCACGCCTTGCGTCGTCAGCGTGACGAATTCGGCGTCGCCGCCCGACGGATAGCCGCGCACGAAGATGTTGGCGCCGTTCTGGCCGCCCGAGCTTTCGGCCATGACGCCCGGCACGACCTTCAGCAGGTCGGCGGTGCTGTTCGGCGCAGCCTGTTCGATGGCATCGGCCGAAATGCTGGTGATGGCAAAGGCCGCGGCCTGGCGGCTGACCCCGCCGCCGGCGGTGCCGGTGACGACGATTTCATTGCCTGCCGCATCGTCGGCGGGCTGAGGCGCTTCCTGGGCATGGGCCGCCGCCGGCAGCGCGATGAGCGCGATCGACGAGAGCAGATAGGTCCGTTTCAACATGGCTGTTCCTCCACTTATCCTGTTTTCTTTGAAAGGTTGCCCGCGCTCGCCGCTTCCCGTTCTGCTGACAGGATCTGGTCGACCGAAAGCGCCCCGATGGCGGGGACATGCACGTCGGCGTCGGGCAGCGCCTCTTCAGACCCGATGCCAATCGCCACCATGCCCGCCGCATGGATGGCTGAAATTCCGGCCTGCGCATCTTCGATACCGATGCAGCGTTCCGGGGGGAGGCCCATGCCGTCGGCACAGGCCAGGAATATGTCGGGCGCGGGCTTGTTCGCCGCGATCGCGCTTGCGTCGGCGATGAAATCGAACTGGTCGGCTATGCCGAGCAACCGAACGACGTCGCCGGCATTGCGGCTCGCCGAGGCGAGGCCGATCTTGATGCCCGCCCCGCGCAGCGCCGCGAAAAGCGCGCGCACGCCGTCGAACAGATTGGCGGGCGAATAAGCGGTCAGCCGCGCGCGGTAGAGCGCATTCTTCTCTGCAAGCATCGCCTCGAAGCGCGCGTCGTCGACCGACGCGCCCGCGCCGTCGAGGATAAGGCGCAGCGATCCCGCGCGATCGACGCCCTTCAGCCGGTCGTTGGCGGCGCGGTCGAAGGCATAGCCATATTGGTCGGCGAGTGCCTGCCACGCATGGTAATGGTCCTCGGCCGTATCGGTCAGCACGCCGTCGAGGTCGAAGATCACGCCCTGCACCGCCGGGCGCGCCATCCGGACCGCCGCGTCGGCAAGACGAACCGGGCGGCCGTGATCGACAATCTCGACCGGCGCGCCCGACAGGCGGCGATAGGTCGCCCCTTCGGCATCGATCGCAACCTCGATCACGCTGCCGCGCCACATCAAGCGGAAATGATAGCGCGTCCACCCGGCCGGGATGCGCGGCGCGAAGGCGGGGCTATCGCCGCCGAGCCGCAGACCGCCCCAGCCGTGCGCAAGCACCAGCCAGCTTCCCGCCAGCGCCGCCATATGCAGGCCGTGCGAGGTGTTGCCGTGGCGATTTTCCAGATCGACGAAGGCGGCTTCGCGATGGAAATCGAGCGCCTCCGCATCTTCGCCGAGCCGCGCCGCCACGATCGCGAAGGCGACCGACGACAATGTCGAGTCATGCGCGGTGACGCGGCTGTAATAGTCGAAATTGCGCCGCTGCAGCGCGAGCGGCAACGACACGAGATCCATCGCCATCGCCTGCAGCACATTGCCCTGCTTGGCGATCTGGTGCCGGAACAGGATCATCGGGTGATAGCGCATCAGCAGCGGCCCGCGCTCGTCGAGCGGTGCCAGATCAGCCAGCTTCGGGCGTCCCAGAAAGGCGTCGTCCTGCGGGCTTACCCCGGCCTCTGCATCGACCGGCAACCACATCGCCTCGGCGGCGCGGCGCCACATCGGGACTTCTTCGCCATCGAGGCCGATGGCCTGCGCCAGCGCCGCGAAGGCCTCGGGATCGGTGTGCGCCAGCCAGTCGGCGGTGTCGGCAGCATAGGCAAGATGGCGCGCCGCGATCGCGTTGGTGTAGTAATCATTGTCGACCAGCGCCGAATATTCGTCGGGCCCGGTCACGCCATAGATGCAAAAGGCACCGCCGCGGCGCGGGTCGAAGGCGCCGATCTCGGGCCAGATCCGCGCGGTTTCGAACAGCATTTCGGCCGCGGCATGGCGGAAGTCGCTATCGCCCGTGGCTGCGACATACAAAGCGACGCCATGCGCGATGTCGCCGTTGATATGATATTGCGCCGATCCCGTCGGATAGTGCGACGAACATTCGGCCCCGCCGATCGTCCGCCACGGATAGAGCGCGCCGCGCGCATGGCCGATGCCGCGCGCATGCGCCCGCGCCGCCGCAAGCTTGCCGATACGATATTGCAGCAGGGTGCGCGCCCGGTCGGGCATCTGGAGCGCCAGCACCGGGAGCATGAAGGATTCGGCGTCCCAGAAATAATGGCCCTCATAGCCTTCGCCCGACAGCCCTTTGGCCGCGATGCTGTGTTCGGGGTCGCGGCTGGCCGACTGGTGGAGCTGGAACAGGTCGAAACGCAGCGCCTGCGTCAGCGCGTCGTCGCCCGCGATCGCAAAATCGGCATGCGCCCACAATTGGTCGACCGCGCGCTGCTGCGCCGCCGCAATGGCGTCGAACGGCTGCGGTTCGGGCAGCGCGGCGATGTCGACCGGGTGGCCGCGGGTGCAGGTCATGGCGACCACCCGGTCGACGCTCAGCGTGCCGCCGGCGACCAACGCGCCGCGCACCATATGGCCGCCGTCGATGCGCACCACCGGCGCATCGATGCTGGCGACCCGCTGGCGATAGGCGAGTTCGACGGCACCCTGGGCAAACCGGACCACGGAAGGGGTGTCGCCCGGTTCGGAAGGCTGAACGGTCCAGACCGGCCGTAGCCGCCCGGAAATACGCGGATCGTCGGCGGCGTCGGCGCTGCCGCCATCGGCATCGGTGCCGAAGATCAGATCGATCTCGATCGTCGCGGCGAAATCCACCGGCGAGACCGACAGACGCGTCGCGACGCAGGCATCGCCGTCCAGCGGAACAATGCGAACGGCCGCAATCTCGATCGTCCGGCCATCGGCGAGACGCCAGCGGGTGCGGCGGCGAAGCTGTCCCGAAGCAAGATCGAGCAGGCTCTCGGCTTCGAGGCGCTCGGCAGCAGCAAAATCGACCGGCGCGCCGTCGATCCGCAGGCGCAGGGCCACCGGGCTCGGGCATTTGATCCGCGTGTCGGTCGCGGTCGCGTAGCCGGGAAAACTTTCATGATAGTCGATCGGGCGGCTGACATAGGCGCCGGGAAGATAGGCGCAGGGCGCGGCGGCGCATTCGTCGGCGACGCCCTCGACGCCGACCAGGCCGTTGGCGAGCGCGAACAGCGCGGCCGCCTGATCGCCGACGGCGTCGCCGCCGTGCCGGACAAGCCGCATCGTATCGGAAGCTGCGCTGGAAATTGCCACTGTCATCCTCACCCGCGGCGCACGCTCGGCCGGCGCGCGCTCCATCGAAGCCGTCTTGTGGTGCAAAAATGGTATCGATGTCAAGTTATCGATACCATTAGGGGAAAGGTCGCGCGAACTACGGCGCATTCGCGCAGTGATTCAGCTTTCGCGTGCGACCAGTTCCACGCTCATGGCGCGCGAATCGGCGCCCTTGCCCGCGACGAGATCGAGCACCTTCTTGGCGAGCAATTCGCCGCCGACCGCCCAGTCCTGCCGGATGGTGGTGAGTTTCGGCGATACGATCGCTGCGCCGGGGGAATCGTCGAAGCCGACGACCGATACGTCGCCGGGTACGGACAGGCCGCGCGCCTGCAACGCTTCGATCGCGCCCATCGCAATGGCATCGCTCGCCGCGAAGACGCCGTCGAAGGCAGTGCCCTCGGCCAGAAGCCGATCGACCGCCTCGCACCCCGCTGCGGCGGTGAAGGCGCAGGCGATCCGGTCGATCACCGCGGCGTCGCTGCCCTTCAGCGCGTCGGCAAAGCCCTGGAGCCGATCCTCGACCTCGCCATGCTGGGTTTCACCAAGGAACAGCAGCGCGCGGCGCCCGCGCGCGCGCAGATAGTCGGCGGCGAGCCGGCCGCCCGCGCGATTGTCGCTGCCGACGACGACGCGTCCGGGCGGGCCGTGCGCCGCGCCCCAGACCACATACGGCAGCCCGGTCGCCTCGATCGCCGCGGCGGCGTCGTCATGCACACCCTGCCCCAGCAGGATGACCCCGTCGGCCGACGGCGGATGCTGTGCGAACAGTTCGATCGTCGTCAGCACCATATTCTGTCCGGCCGCGGTCAGTTCCTGCATGATCCCGCCGAGCAGCGAGAGCGGATAAGGCTCGCTCATCAGGCGGTCGTGCGAGGGGGCCATTTCGATGACGACGGCGATGGTCCGGGTGCGCTGCTGCCGCAGATTGCGCGCCGAAATATTGAGCCGGTAGCCCATGCGTTCGGCGGTATCGCGGATCAGCCGGCGCGTGCTTTCCTTGACCGTCGGGCTGTCCGAAAGCGCGCGCGAAACGGTGATCTTCGCGACGCCCAGCTCGCGCGCGATGTCGGCCATCGTCGGGCGCGCATTGCCGCCGCCAAGGGGACCGGTGCCATTAGCCATGGCCCCCCTTAACGCGCGTCCGCCTTGTTTCACAAGCGCCTAAGCGGAGGGCGGCGGGGACGGAAGCACGCCCTCGCCGCGACCGGTCAGAGCGCCGATCCTCCCAATTTGTAGGTGAGCTGCAGGAACACGCTGCGTCCGATGCTGTCGAACCAGCTGGTGTTGTAATAGGGATAGCTCGACCAGGTCGGGTCCTTGACGGGGTTCGTGTCGAACAGGTTGCGCACCGTCAGCGAGCCGCGCAGATGATCGGTAAAGTCATATTGCATGGTCGCGTTGAAGAGGTAGCTCGCCTTGATGAACGCATCCTCGTCATAATTGGGCAGCTTGCCGAGGCGGGTGCCCGAAAAGGTCAGCTGAAAACCCTCATTTTCATAAGAAATGCTGCCGTTCGACTTGTCTCGGGGCAGATAATAGCCGCTATCGACCGCGAGCTTGTCGACGAACGGATCGCCGGGATATTGCTGGAAGCTGTGCTTGAACACATGGCTGTGTGCGAGCGACAGGGTGAAGGTGCCGATACCGGTCGGCAGGCTGCCACGGAAGGCGATATCGATCCCGCTCGTCTTTTCGCGCGCAATGTTGATCGGATTGACGCGGATCGACGAGATCTGCCCCGCATTGCCGCCGCTGGCAAAGCGCGTGATGCGCGCGAAGGCGTCCTGACAGGTCGGCGAATTGGGATCGAGCTTGGGCGTGCCGCCCTCGGTCAGCACGCTGCAATCCGCCTCGGTCCGGGCCAGCGTATCGATGCTGAGATCGTCGACCTGATTGTCGAGCGTCACGCGGAAATAATCGACCGAAACATGCAGGCGGCTCGACGGCGAAAAGACGATACCGCCCGTCAGCGTGCGCCCGGTTTCGGCGTCGAGATTGCGGTTGCCCGTCCGGTTCACGACGACGCCGGTCCCCGAATAGCTGCAATCGCCGATATCCTCGTCGGGCTCTTCGACCGCGCACAGATAATAGTCATCGACGCTGCTCTGCACATTGCCCGGCCCGGTAAAGACATAGTGGAGGTCGGGCGCGCGGAAGGCGGTGCCATAGGCGGCGCGCAGCAGCAGGCTGCTCGTCGGTCGCGCTTCGACCCCGCCATTATAGGTGAACTTGCCGACATCGCGGCCGGCAAAGCCGAAGGTGTCATAACGGCCGGCACCCGTCAGCGTCACGAAATCGAGCACCGGCACGCGCACTTCGCCGCCGATCGCGGCATGGCTGCGCTTGCCCGCGCCGTCGCTGTCTTTCCAGCTGTAATAATAGTCGGTGAGCGCCAGCGGATCGGGACGCAGATTATAGCCCTGCTTGCCATATTCGGCGACCACCGCGACCCCGACCGGACCGGCCGGAAGCTGGAACAGCTCGCCATTGGTCAGCGTCGCCTGCAAATTGCTGGTCCAGCTATACGGACGATAGACCGTATCGGCCGAAATGCTGTCATATTCGGCTGGCGTCAGCGCGGTGTAGAGCCGCGCGGGATCGGCGTTGAAGATCGGATAGCCGCTGTCCTCGTCGACCCCCAGCTGTTCGCCCAGAAAGAAAGCGATCGCCTTGGAATTGACGATCTGGGGCCAGCGCACGACCGACTGGTAACGACTGTAATTGAACGATGCCTCGTAATTCCAGGCATTGCCGAAATTGCCGCGGATACCGGGCGTGATGCTGTAGGTCGTCTGCTTGCTGCGCTGCATTTCCAGCCCGCCGGTTTCTTCCGGCGCAAACTGGCGCGACCAGTCGTCGATCGTATCGTCGAACGCGTTGTAAAAACTGTTGTCCGAACTCGACGACGAGCTTTCGAACGCCCAGCTCGTGACATCGTACATCAGCCGGACCTTGCTGATCCCGAACTGAAAGTCGGCGAACAATTTGGCATTGTCCGACAGTTCGTAGAACATCGTGCCGAAGCTGTTGAAGCCCTTGCGACCCGAAACGATCGTGCCGTAGCCGATCGACGTCTTGCTGCCGCAGTAATAGCCGGGGCCATAATCGTCGATCGCCGGATCATAATCGCCGTAGCGCGGACGCGACGTATAGATGGTCGAACCGCCGTTGAGGTTCGCAACCCCGGCGCAGGCCGCCGGACCCGGATCGATATAGCTGTCGTTCTCGATGCTGTAGCGCAGGAAGGTGCGGCGCGCGATCGTGCTGCCGGGACTGTCGTCGGTGCTGTCCTGGATCGAACGATCATAAGCCCACAGCGGACGCTGATCGAGATATTCGATCCCGGCCGCGATGCTGAAGCGGTCGGTCGACCAGCCGCCGGTCGCGGTGAAGCGATGCGACATGCCGCCACCATGCTGGGTGCGGCCGTGACGATAGTCGAGCGTCAGGCCGTCCAGATTTTCCTTCATCTTGAAGTTGATGACGCCCGCAATCGCGTCCGAACCATAGATGGCCGAGGCTGCGCCCGACAATATCTCGACCTTGTCGATCAGCCCCACCGGGATGTTGGAAATGTCGGTGAAGTTGCTGCGGCCGATATAAGGCAGCGGGAAATCGGCGATGCGGCGGCCGTTGACGAGCACGAGCGTATGGTTGGGGCCGAGCCCGCGCAGATCGACCTGCTGCGCGCCGGGGGTGAAGTCGGCGCTGCTGCCCGACTGCGGGCTTTGCGTCTCGCCGCTGTTCTGCGTCATCGCCGCGAGCAGTTCGGGGACGCTGGTATAGCCGTTGGCGCGGATCGCATCCGAATCGATGGTCGTGACCGCCGACGGCCCCTGATCCTTGATCGTGGGAATGCGCGAACCGGTGACGATGATCTCCTGCACCGCGCCCTCGTCCGACGCGTCCTGCGCCAGCGCCGGCGTGGCGAGCGCGGGAAGGCAGACGCCCAGCCCTAGAATGATACGAAGCGACCGTCGGCCGAGATGTTCCATCGAAAAGCCCCTATCCTGTCTGCGGCGCGAATCGGCGCCCCCAATGCCCTGTCACGAGACGCGCCCTATCAGCCAGAACAGACCGAAAATTTCAATCATTATGACGAAAACAGGAATCATATTGTCATTTTGCGTGTCGATTATGTAACATCCATCGATCAGAGTTGCCGAAGGAGATATGCCGATGCCGCCGATCAGACTGTTCAAACGGGTCGCCGTGCTGCTGTCCGCGCTCCTTCTCGCCGCACCGCTTGCGGCGGCGGCGAAGGATCAGCCCTACGAACATTATGTCTATGGCGCGCTGAACACGCCGACGCCGGGTCCGGTATCGGGCGGACTGCTGCTGATGGGCGGAGGCGACCGGAATATCGACGCGATGAAATGGTTCTTCGGCAAGGCCGGCAAGGGCCACATCGTCGTCCTCAGCGCGTCTTACGGCAAGGAAATCGGCGAGGAATTCTATCGCGACATCGGCGGCATCCAGTCGGTCGAAATCTTCGTCTTCCACGCGCGTTCGCAAGCGACCGACAAGAAGATTCTCGACCGGCTGCGCAAGGCCGACGGCATCTTCATCGCCGGCGGCGATCAGTCGCGCTATGTGCGCTTCTGGCGCGGCACGCCGGTCAACGAGATCATCGACGCGCATGTCGCGGCGGGCAAGCCGCTCGCCGGGACCAGCGCCGGCCTCGCGATGCAGGGCGAAAAACTCTATGGCGCGATGGACGACGGCAGCATCACGAGCCCCGAAGCGCTCGCCGATCCGCTCGGCCCCGCGAACACCATCGAAGGCGATTTCCTGCACCTGGCGCTGCTCAAGGGCGTCGTCACCGATACGCATTTCAAGGAACGCGACCGGCTCGGCCGCCTTTTCGCCTTCGTCGCCAAAGCGCAGGTCGGACGCGCTGCCGACGCGCCCGCGATGATCGGGCTCGGCGTCGATGAAAGCGCCGCGCTCGCGGTCGAACCCGACGGGTCGGGGCGCATCTATGCGACCGCACCCGACGGCTATGCCTGGGTCGTCGACGGATCGGGGCTGCGCAACGTCAGCGACCGCAGGCCGCTCGATGCGCCGCGGGTCAAGGTGACGGGGGTCGGGCCGGGCTCGGTCGTTCACCTGCCCTCGGGCCGCGTCGATGCGCCGGTGTTCGTGCGCAACTACGCCGCGCGCGCGGGCGAACTGGTCGAGGTTCCGCGCTGGTCGCTCGCGATCCATGGCGGCGCCGGGGTCATCAAGCCCGGATCGCTCACCCCCGACAAGGAAGCCGCCTATCGCGCCGGCCTCGACGCCGCGCTGCGCGCCGGCTCGGCGGTGCTCGACAAGGGCGGCCCGGCGCTCGACGCGGTCGCGGCGGCGGTGCGCGTGCTCGAGGACAATCCGCTGTTCAACGCTGGCCGCGGCGCCGTGTTCACCGCCGAGGGCACCAACGAGCTCGATTCCGCGATCATGGACGGCGCGACGCTCAAGGCCGGTGCCGTCGCGGGCGTCACGCGCACCCGTCACCCGATCGACCTCGCCCGCGCGGTGATGGACAAGAGCCCGCACGTCCTCTTGGCGCGCGACGGCGCCGACCGCTTCTCGGTCGAACAGGGGCTCGAACAGGTCGATCCCGCCTGGTTCCGGACCGATCAGCGGTGGCAGCAGTTGCTCGCCTGGCGCAAGAAGCATCAGGCCGCGCTCGACCCGACGCATCTGTTCGGCACCGTCGGCGCGGTTGCGATCGATGCCGATGGCAATCTCGCCGCCGCGACCTCGACCGGCGGCATGACCGGCAAGCGCTGGGGCCGCATCGGCGATTCGCCGATCATCGGCGCGGGCACCTATGCCAGCAACGGCCGATGCGCGGTTTCGGCGACGGGATCGGGCGAATATTTCATCCGCGAAAGCGCGGCGCGGCAGGTCTGCGACCGCGTCGCGTGGAAAGGCGAAAGCCTGAACGACGCGGCGCAGGCGACCATCGCGGCGGTCGGTGCGATCGGCGGCGACGGCGGTCTGATCGCGATGGGCCCCGACGGCCGTCCGGTCTTTGCGCTCAACGACCTTGGCATGTATCGTGGCCGGATGACGGCCGGGGCGGAACCACAGACGGCGATCTTCGCTGACGAGGCATGGGCGGACTGATGGCGCCGATGACCGTCAGTCTCGACGAGATCGACGATCGCCTGCTCACCCTGCTGCGCGACGATGCGCGCCAGACCATCGCACAGCTTGCGAAGGAACTCGGCATCTCGCGCGGCCAGGTCTATTCGCGGCTCGCGCGGCTGGAAGAGGATAATATCGTCGCGGGCTATACGGTGCGGCTGGGGCAAGCCTTTGCCGCCGGCCGCGTCCGCGCCCATATGATGATCAAGACGCTGCCGCGCTATCATCGCGAGGTCGAGGCCGCCCTCGCCGGCTTCACCCAGGTTCAGGCGATCCACGCGATCAGCGGCGAATATGACATTATCGCGATGCTGGAGGCGGAGGACAGCGCCCTGCTCAACGAGTTGATCGACGAGATCGGCCTGCTCGACGGGGTCGAACGCACGACGACGTCGGTCATATTGGTGACCAAGATCGAACGCTGACCCCTTCCCTCCTGCGGCGACCGGACGGTTCAATTGGTCCAGTAGATATAATCCTGCCCGTCCTTCCACGGCGCGTTGAGCGGCACGTCGATCCGCACCGGCCCCTCGATCAGCCCCGGCCAGATCGGCTTGGCCATCCCCTTGTTCTGCGCCTCGATCATCGCGCGAAGCTGCGCGACGCGCTGCGGCTCCTGCGCCGACACGTCATGCTGTTCGGTCGGATCGACGGCGAGGTTATAGAGGCGGACCTTTTCGGGCCGCTTCGTCACCTGCAATTTCCAGTCGCCCGCGCGCACGACGCGATAATCGCCCGAACGCCAGTACATCGCCTGGCGATGCGCCGGCCCCGCCAGGATATTCTGGCTGTCGACGATGCGATCGGTCGGCACCTTCGCCCCCGCAGCGGCGGCGATCGTCGAATAGATGTCGATATGCCCGGTCACGTCGGCGCGGGCAGACCCCGGTGCGATATGGCCCGGCCAGCGCATGAAGAAAGGCGTGCGGATGCCGCCCTCGAAGAAGGTCGCCTTCCATCCCCGATAGGGCGCATTGAGGTGCGGGATGCCGGTATACCAGGCTCCGCCATTGTCGCTGGTGAAGATGACGAGCGTATTGTCGTCGATCCCCGCCTGCTTGAGCTTCGCCATGACATCGCCGATGCGGCGGTCGAGCTGTGCGATCATCGCTCCGTAAACGCGCGTCTTGTGGTCCTTGATCTGCGGCAGCCGGTCATATTCCTCGCGCGTTGCCTGCAACGGCGTGTGCGGCGCATTGAACGCCAGATACATGAAGAAGGGCCGGTTCTTGTTCGCGTCGATCGCCTTTTCGGCTTCGGCGGCGAAATAGTCGGTCATATGCCCTTGGGGATGAAAGCGCTTGCCGCCGTTGAAAGTCACGGCATGGCGCAGATTGGCCCAGATGAAACGGTCGATCGGATCCCACGGCAGCTTGGCGTTGACCGTATCGGGATCGTCGTCGGGCAGGAATTTCGCGCCCCCCGCCAGAATCGCGAGGCTTTCGTCAAAACCCTGCGCATTGGGCTGCAAGCGCGGCGCTTCGCCCAGATGCCATTTGCCGATGTGGATGGTGTGATATCCCGCCGCCTTCACCGCCTCGGCAATGGTAATCTCGCTCGGCGGGACGCCCATGTCGGGATAGTCGGGAATATCGTCGGTGATCAGTTCCTTGTGGAATACGGCCTTCAGCGGACCAAGGCCGCCGCCATGCGCCAGATTCTCGGCAAAGGCGGTCGGCACCGCGGTAAATTCGAAACCGAAGCGCGTCGGATAGCGGCCGGTCATCATCGCCGCGCGCGACGGCGAACAGGTGGCGTTCGCGGCATAGGCAGTGGTGAAGTTCAGCCCCTGACGTGCCAGCGCGTCGATGTTGGGCGTCTTGACGATCCCGCCTGCAACGCCGCCGCCGTTCAGGCTGATGTCGTTCCAGCCCAGATCGTCGGCGACGATCAGGATGATGTTGGGCGGACGCTTGGTGCCCGGCGCGGTGGCGGGGACCGCACCCGGCCCCTGCTGCCAGACTACGGCGTGGTTCGGCTGCACCGGGTCGCGCCAGTCCTGGATCATCCCGGGCAGACGATATTTATTCTCCTGAAAACCCCAATAGCCACCCGCGCCGATCAGCGCGACGACGCCCAATGCAATCCAGCGTTTCTTCATCGGTCCCCTCCGGCCCCCTCTAAGCCCATGTCAAAAGCGCGATATGCGCAAGCGCCGCAGCGAGTGCGAGCCCCAGCCCCACTGTGACCCGCGGGCTGGCATAAAAGGCGATCTGTCGCTGCGTCGGGAAAGAGAAGGTCGTCTCGATCCCCAGCGTCTTGTTCGGATGCACGGCGCGAAAGGCCGGATCGGCCGCCATGCGGATCAGGTCGCGGCGGCTGCGGTATCGCATCGTGCCGACCAGCGACCAGCCGGGGTCGGCGGGTGTGTTCCACGCGTCGATATAGCCGCCGACCTTGGCGCCGACATAGAGCGGATGCCCGCCGCGCGCGATCAGCCCGCGCACGAAGGGGTCCGAATAGCGGCGCAGCCATTCGCTGCCCGCGCGCGTTTCGCCGCTGGCCGGATCGGTGATCTGGCCGGGCCGCGTGCGGACAAGATTGACCATGACGAATTCGCGCCCGTCGTCGTCCTCCAGAAAGGCGCGCAGGCGGGCGCTGTCGTTGCCCGTTTCCTCCATGCGATCGCCCAGCGTGCCCAGAAAAGCGTCGATCTCGGCGCGCGTCAGCGGGCGGCGGAACCCGTCGTAGAACAGCAGGAAGGCGAGCCAGAGCAGCAACGCGCCCGCCCAAATCGCGCCGACAAGAAAAGCCTGCTCCCCCATCATCCCCCCGACTCTTCGGTTGCCCCGAAACTATTGGCACTATATGTGTCATTATATCGGGCGCGGCGCAAGATGCTTCGAAGCGGGCATTGACCACGGCGCCAAGCTGCGCCAGCGGGGAGGACATGACGACAACGGCGAAAGCGGAGGGCGAGGCAAAGGCGAATCCGGCAAGCGTGACGCCCCGGATCGATGGTCGGCGCGAACGCAGCCGGTCGAGCCACAAGCGCATCGTTAAGGCGATGATGGAACTGATCGCCGGCGGCGACCTGATGCCCAGCGCGGCGCGCGTCGCCGACGAAGCCGGGATCGGCATTCGTACCGTCTTCCGCCATTTCGACGATATGGATTCGCTCTATAGCGAGATTTCGGCGACGATCGCCGAACGGGTGATGCCGATCGTCACCGCCCCCTATCTCGACAACGACTGGCGTGCGAACATGCGCGACCTCGCCCGCCGCCGCGTCCGCGTGTTCGAAACGATGCTGCCGTTCCGGCTCGCCGCCAATATCAAACGCTACCAGTCGCCCTTTCTGATGGCCGAATATGGCCGCGTCATCACGGTCGAGCGCGAACTGGTGATGCGCCTGCTGCCCGCGCCTGTCCTTGCGAACAAGGTGGCGGCGGAGGCGCTATGTGCCACCCTCTCCTTCCAGAACTGGCGCGCGCTGCGGCACGACCAGGGCCTGCCGGCCGAAGAAGCGGGGACCGTCACCGCGCATATGGTCGAAGCCCTGCTTGCCGCGCTTCCGCAAGGCGGCGATCGGTGAAGCGCAGCGCAGCGCTGATCGCTTTCGCCGCACTGGGCGCCCTGGCCGCATGCGGCGCCAAAAAGACCGAACAGCATGCCGAGGCGCGGACCCCGACCTGCCCGCCGATGCCGGCGCGCGACTATGTCTGGATACCCGGCGCGACCTTCACCATGGGCGCCGACGCGACGCTGCCCGAAGAGGCACCGGCGCGCGAGGTTTCGGTCAAGGGCTTCTGGATGGCGACGCATGAGGTGACGAACGCCGAATTCGCCGAATTCGTGAAGGCGACCGGCTACAAGACGCTTGCCGAGAAAGACCCGCCGAAACTGCCCGGCGCGCCGCCCGACATGCTGATCCCCGGTTCGGCGGTGTTTACCGCGCCGACCGACGGCAATCCCAACTGGTGGCGCTGGGTCGTCGGGGCCGAATGGCGGCATCCCGAAGGGCCGAAGACCGGCATCGCCGGCCGCGACCGCGATCCGGTGGTCCAGGTCGGTTACGACGACGCGCTCGCCTATGCGCGCTGGAAGGGCAAGGCGCTGCCCGACGAGGCGCAATGGGAGCTTGCCGCCGCAACCGGCGGCGCGCGGCGCGATGTCCCTGTCGATGCAAACGGCAAGCCGACCGCCAACTATTATCAGGGCGTCTTCCCGGTCCGCGACCTCGGCACCGACGGCTTCAAGAGCCGCGCGCCCGTCGCCTGCTTCCCCGCCGACAAGCACGGCGTCCACGACCTGATCGGCAATGTCTGGGAATGGACGGCAAGCGCGATCGACCCCGACCGCAATGTCATCAAGGGCGGCAGCTTTCTGTGCGCGGCAAATTATTGCGCGCGCTATCGCGCCGCCGCGCGCCAGTTTCAGGAACGCTCGCTAGGTACCGATCATGTCGGCATTCGCCTGATCGACACGGCGCGCCCGCCGCCGCCGGACGAAAAGCCACAAGAGGGCTGACAGCGCGACGATCGCCCCGCCGAGAATCAGTCCGGCCTGAATCGCCCGCTTGCGGCCCTGTTGCCGCCACGCATAAAGGTTGATCTGTTCGTCGGCGGTGTAGCCCGCCGGCATTTCGAGCACCTGGTTGGTCTTGGCGAACGCCGCATAATCGGCCTTCATCGCCGCAAAACGATCGGGCATCGCGGCGGCCAGATCGTGCGTTTCGCCGGGATCGCCGGCGATGTCGAACAGCCGCCATTGACCATCGCCCGTCGGCGGCAGATTGCGCACCAGCTTGTAATCGCCCCGGAACAGCGCGGCATTGCCCGACAGTTCATAACCGATCGGCGCGTCGCCATGAACGCTGCCTGCGCCGCCCGCCAGCATCGGCACCAGACTGCGCCCCGCGATCGGCTCGACCGTCCGCCCGCCCCAGCTGCCGCCGTGACCCGGCACGCCGGCGAGGTCGGTCAGCGTCGGGACGATGTCGGTGACATGCGCGAGCCCGTTCGAGATCGCGCCCGCGCGCACCTGCGGATGGCCGGGCCAGGCGATGATCAGCGGGACGCGCAAACCGCCCTCGGTCGCGCTGAACTTGTATCCCGACAGCGGCGCCGCAGCCGCGCTGGCCCAGCCCGGACCGATGGCGCTGAAGCTGTGGCGGCGGCCGATGTTGCCGATCGAGGTGTCATACTCCATCCCCAGGAACAGCCGGTTGCGCAGCCGATTATAGGGGTTGGTCGGTTCGGGGCCATTGTCCGACAGAAAGACGAAGATCGTATTGTCGTAATCGCCCGTCGCCTTCAGATGCGCGACAAGGCGCCCGATCTCGCGGTCGGCGGCGGTCGCCATCCCGGCATAGGCCTGCATGACGCGGATCGCCGCCTTGCGTTCGTCGCCGTCCAGCTTTTGCCAGTCGGGCGTCGTCGCCATCGTCACCATCGGCGCGCCCGCGGGCATGATGCCGAGCGCCGCGGCGCGCTTGGCCCGTGCGGCGCGCAGCGCGGTCCAGCCTTCGCGGTACATCGCCTGATAGCGCGCGATATCGCTGTCGGGCGCCTGCACCGGAATATGGTTGGCAAGGAAATTGACCGACGCGAAAAACGGCTTTCCGCTCGCGCGGTCGGCGTCGATATAATCGATCATCTTCTGCACGACGAAGCGCGACGAATAATAATCCTTGGGCAGCACCCCCGGTTTGCCATTGTCGGTCCAGTTCGCCTTGTCATACAGGCCCTTGATCGGCTCCTGATCGAAATTGTCGGCGCCCGCATCGGCCAGGCTGAAGGCGCGGTCATAGCCGCGCGCTTCGGGAAGCCGCGTCGGATCGCTGCCCAGATGCCATTTGCCGGTCAGATAGGTGCGATAGCCCGCCGCCTTCAGCATTTCCGCGATCGTGACGACGCTGTGGTTCATCACCGTGTCGTACCCCGGCTTGCCACGGTGCGCGTCGGGGATCGTTTCGGGCATATTGCCCAGCCCGGCGCGGTGGTTCATCACCCCCGTCTGCAGCATCGCGCGCGTCGGCGAGCAGGACCCCGACACATGGAAATTGGAAAAGCGCATCCCGGCATGGGCCAGCGCGTCGATGTTCGGGGTCGCGAATTCGGCCCCGAAGGCGCCGACATCCGAAAAGCCCCAGTCGTCGGCCAGCAGGATGACGATGTTGGGGTGGCGCGGCGATGCGGGCGCGGTCGGCGCCGCGGTCTGCGCGGCCAGCGGCGCCGCGACCAGCGCGGCGGCGACCCCGGCGGCGAACGCGCGCCTCATGCCGACACCAGCGCGGGCAGGCAGCCCGTCCGCTCGAGCAGCGGATCGACCACGCCGCGCGCCGCGTCGTTCAGCGCCGCGTAGCGCATGCGCAGGTCGGCAAGGCATTTCGCCTGATATTTGAACACCCCCTGGTCATAGCCATGCCCCATCGCCTCGAACCGCATCATCGCCTCCCCCCTTTCCAGTGCCGCCGCATTCGCCCGCAAGAAGGGCAGATAGACCGCGCCCGCCACCGCCAGCAGCGCCTCGACCACGGGCGGCAGCGGCGCATCGGCCGCGTCCCATTCGCCGTCGATCCCCGACATGTCGTCGATGTGCGAAAGCCAGCGATAGGCAAAGGGATAGTCGGCGCGCATCATCGCCTGTGCCGTCGGATCGACGCCGAGCTGCGACAATTGGCCGAACAGGCCGAATTCGGCGAGCGACGGCCGCGTGCCGAACAGGCAGTGCCGGTCCTGGACATGCGCCTCCAGCGCCGCGAGCACCGCGCGGGTCGACGCTTCGATCAGCGCGAAGTTCGCGGGCGTGCAGCCGACGATCGCCATGCGCCCCACCTGCCGCTCGCGAAAGCTCGCCGCAAAGCGCTCGCGCTGTTCCGCCCCGCCGCCCTTGAACGCATCGAAGGCCAGCCAGCGGCTCATCTGCAGCTGGTCGACCTCGGCCAGCCAGCGATAGCCGAACATCGCCTTGGTCAGCCATTCGTCGGCGAAATCCTCGATCAGATGCGCCAGAAAGGCGCGCGCGGGATCGGGCGGCACCACCGACCGGCTGCCCGGATGGCGATCCTCGAGCAGATAGAGGAGCGGGGTCGAATCATTGTGCCAGCTATCGTCGGGAAAGCGCACCACCGGGATCACCGGCGCGCGGACATGCGCCAGCGCCCCGCCCTGCGTCGCGGCGCCATGCACCCAGATATGCGGCAGGCGGCGATAGCGCATCGCCGCGCGAATCTTCATCGAATAGGGCGAACCCAGCGCGCCATGCACCTCATAAGGCCGTTCGTTCACCCGTCCCTCCCATGTTTTGGCATATGCTATGCCAATATATCGGCGAGCGCAATGGGCGGCATCTCCTCCCGCCGCACGGACGGATCAGCCGGCGCGGCGAACGCCGCCCCTCATTCGCGCGCCGCCGCCTCCGCCGCCCGCGCTTCGCGGGCCTTGCGCGCCTTGCGCCACGACGGGCGCGTCTTTACCGCGGCCACCCCGTCCGCCGCCTGCGCCGGCGCCGCGCCGGTCAGCGGCAGCGCGGGCGTCAGCGGCACCGCCGGCGTCGGCCGCCCCGCCGCCTCCTCGGCCTCGATCCACGCCAGATAGGCTTCGGGGATCGTATCCGCCCGCCGCGATCCAGTCGGCCTCGCCCGCAAAGCGCTGCGCCGGCTCGCCATCGACCGGCGGCCCGTCGAACATCTGCATCGGCCCGTGATAGGGCGCGTCATGGTCGCGCAGCGACACCATCGCAGTGCCCGGATCGTCCAACTGCGCCGCGATCGCGTCGACCCCGCCCGCGTCGGCGGCGGCGATCAGCGCGCGCTGCCGCTCGGCCAGCGCGAGCAGCGCCGCGTCGATCTCGGCCTGCGCCTGCGCGTCGAGCGCCACCCCGTCGAACCCCTCGATCAGCGCCGCGGCATCATCCTGAGCCGCGACCCCATCCCCGTTCGTCCCGAGCGAAGTCGAGGGACCGTGGATCACCGTCCGCACCGTCGTCGTCGAAGCCTCCGCCACCGCACCCGCGGCGTCCCCGACCTCCGCTCGTCCTGAGGAGCCGCGCAGCGGCGTCTCGAAGGACCCGGCCACCGCTCCCGCGACGCCCCCGACCTCCGCTCGTCCCGAGGAGCCGCGCAGCGGCGTCTCGAAGGACCCGGCCCCCGCGCTCGCCCGCGTCGAAAAATAATTGATCACCGTCCGCTTGCCGCCCGCATCCTGCCCATAGTGGCGCAGGCAGAACATCAGCAGCGCGTCATTATGCTTGCGCCGAAACCCCATCAGCTTGCCGCCGACGAAGACGGGCACCAGATAGCCGTCGATCGCGCGTTCGAACGCAATATCCTTCAGCCGCGCGACCCCGAAATCGAGCGCCGCCTCCCACGCCCGCCGAAAGCTCTCGGCGCCGGGCGCGCGCCGCAGCGTATAACAATTCGCCTGCGCCATATTGACCATAGCCGCAGCGCGGCTGACCGACCCGGTATCGGCGAGCGCCCCGATAAACGCCCGCTGCCGCTCGGGCGTCCACCCGTCGTGCCGATATTTGCGCGGCACCGGCGTAAAGTCGGGAAGCGGCGGCCGGGCCTCCTTCGCGATTGGGGTGCGGTTCTGCATGATGCGTCCTCCTGTTAGCCAAACCGGACAGGATATGACGCGGCGGAGGAATGTAGGAAAGGGGTTTGTTTATGATTTGTTCCGCACTGAAGTGACTAGAAGGCGAGGTCCAACTGCGGCGATTGCTTGCGCGCTTCGCGCGACCATACCCACGCGTCGAATTCTCTACGAGAAATGGAAAGCAAATCTGCCGCGACGCTAAATACGTTCTTTAGGTAGTCGTAGTCATCGTTTTCAAGCCCTGCCTTGATAGCAAAGGTCTTAATATGCCGATCTACGGCGATTGCCTCGATTCCAACTAAGCAAGACATATAGTCAATCGTCTTTGGACCTATGCCATTTAATAGAATCAGGTCAGCACGGAATTTTTTGGATCCAAGCGCTACGCGAATATCATCTATGGTATCTATTTCTTCACTATCGAGAAAGCTGACCAAAAGGTCAAAACGACCCAGCTTGGTCGGATGCTGCCAGTCAAGAAAATGGGCCGTATTATTCTTCTCAACGAGGCAAACGAGCGCGCTCACTCGATTTGCATCCGGAAACTCCTTTAGAATGCGTCCAACGCGCGGCATGACCACCGAGCGGTAGCTAAGCCCAGCTTGCAATACGGCATCAGCCAAGAGAGCGCCGGCATGATCATATGTCGCGCGACGGGCCGCGTATGAATGAGGCACGCCATGCGTCGAAGCAAAATCTGCTACGCGGCGCGCCGCCTTCAAAAGTTCGCGTCGATCAGGCTGGCATGTCATCAAAGTAGTCCCATTTGCCGAAGCGCCCCTAGGCGTTCCACGCAGTTTGGGCAAGCACCACAGGGGAGCGCGCTTGATGCCTGGCAAGAGAAAGTCTTTCCGATCGGGACGCCAAGCCGAATGGCCTCCCGCACTACCTCCGCCTTCGATGCGTACCGATAAGGTGAGGTAAACCGAACTGGACCGATCGCGTCAGTGAGTCCGTCAAGCTTGTTCATGAAATCGGCGGTGCAATCAATCTCTTTGGCGTGATTGCTATTTATAAAACCCGTGTACACCTCAAGTATGCCGAGGGTCTGTGCTTTAGCAGCGGCAGCGGCGTAGAATAGGAGGGTTCGATAAGGAATGTACAGATCATCGTCATGAACCTCCTCGTTCCAGAGGTCGGCTTCGACGATCAAGCGTGACTTCGATCCGTGAAAGAGTTCCGATATGTTAACCCGCATAGGGCGTTTCATTTCCGCGGGAAGGACCTCATTTACCCGGCTCCACTCGGTCTCGACGCAGTGTTGCCCATAATCGAAGAAGAGCGGGACCACATCGACTTCTTCCGCGTGCAACCCAAAGGCTACGGTGGTCGAGTCCAACCCCCCTGATGCAAGAAGCAACACCTGCTTGCTCACGTGCGAGCAGCCTGATCGAGCTTCGACACGGCCTCGAACGTTCCGTTCAAGCAGAGGTCAAGGTCGGCCGAATAGGTAGTGCTCCCTATAACCACCATTGTGTTCATGTTCTCATTGCGTGGATCGAAGGTAATGACGGGCTTCCCCATCTCAATTGCAAGGCCAATTTCGACTAGGGTTCCCGGATCACGATCGATAGGTATTGCAAATACCGCCGCACAATCTCGTAGCAACTGCATATCGCTAAAATAGAAAGCAGAAAGGGTCTCGATAGGTGATGCGGGATCTGCTTCACCGTTCTCTTTGACTGGCCTTCTGACACGAAAATTATGATACTCTAACGCCTTCACGGCGAAATCGATTTCTCTATGGTTTGCGTATGAAAAGTCTGGTGCGGCCAAATAGATCTCTAGACTAGGGCGCGTGTGCCAAGGCAGCGTGACCCCGCCCAAGCTACGAACCACGTCGATGGGTATTCGGAGTTCTCGCTCGACGTCACGTTGAAGATCGTCCGGCCAAGTAGTCTGAGAATAGGCGGTCGCTACCTGCATCCCCCGCCATGCTGCGTCTCGCGGGCTCGCATTCAAAGTTCCAAATACGGCGGTGAAGGCATCTCCAACGCCTACCGAATTAGCTGTGACGCCTAAGGTGGCGGTTAAATGCTCAACCTCGCCTGTGGCAAGATCGAACAATCTGCTGCCGCCACGGTTTTCCTTTAGGAGCAACTGTCTCACCCCAATGCTCTTCGCCAAATCCAGCAGCGGAGAGATGTCGCTCGATGCGAGGTTCAAGAACAAGCTCGAAGACGTTGAGATCACTAACGAATGAATTTTTCCTTCGAGCGCTTGGAGAAATTTTGCGTCTTCCACGTCGTAGGCTGCATCAATTGTAACGCGAACCCCTGGTTCAAGCCGGTCGATTGTGGCCGCCAAATCATATCGCCCAGGGAAGATGACGACGGGGTCGAATCGCTTCAAATCATTCTTATCTAGGTCGTGTTGACAAAAGACTTCAGCCATAGGCGCGAGGCGGCGAGGTTGAGGAAGCTCTCGAACGAGAGAAGTGTCTTGTCGTATCGGGTGGCGATC